>NZ_JBIUVD010000009.1:0-331231 GCF_044742785.1 Streptomyces sp. NPDC087844
CTGGCGTTGATTTTTGGCACGCTGTTGAGTTCTCAAGGAACGGACGCTTCCTTTGTACTCACCCTCTCGGGCTTTCCTCCGGGCGCTTCCCTTCGATCTTGCGTTTCCGACTCTATCAGACCGTTTCCGGTTCCGATTTCCTCGGTGCTTTCCAGGTTTTCGCTTTCGCGTTTCCCTTTCCGGCGATTCCGACTTTATCAGAAGTTCTGAGTCGGAATTCCCGCTCTCCGGGAGGTCCCTGACACCAAGTTGTGTCGGGTTCCCCTTCAGGCGGAGCCGTAAACGTACTGGAGCGGAGCGCCCCGATGCAAATCGAGGTGCCCCGCTCCGGGTGTACGTGCTACGAGGTGGCTCAGACCTCGACCACGACCGGCAGGATCATCGGCCGGCGGCGGTAGGTGTCCGAGACCCATTTGCCCAGCGTGCGGCGGATGAGCTGCTGCATCTGGTGGGGTTCGACGACGCCGTCCTGGGCCGACCTCTCCAGGACTTCGACGACCTTCGGGAGGACGGCGCTGAAGGCAGAGTCCTCGATCCCCGAGCCGCGGGCCTGGATGTGCGGCCCTCCGGTGATCTTGCCCGTGCTGGTGTCCAGCACCACGAAGACCGAGATGATCCCCTCGTCACCGAGGATCTTGCGGTCCTTGAGGGTGGGCTCACCGACATCGCCGACCGAGAGGCCGTCGACGTACACGTAACCCGCCTGGACCTTGCCGGAGATTCTGGCCTTGCCCTCGATGAGGTCGACGACCACGCCGTCCTCGGCGATCACGATCCGGTCGTGCGGGACGCCGGTGAGGGCGCCCAGCTCGGCGTTGGCGCGCAGGTGGCGCCATTCGCCGTGGACCGGCATCAGGTTGCGTGGCTTGCAGATGTTGTAGAAGTACAGGAGCTCGCCGGCGGAGGCGTGGCCGGAGACGTGCACCTTGGCGTTGCCCTTGTGGATGACGTTGGCGCCCCAGCGGGTCAGGCCGTTGATGACGCGGTAGACCGCGTTCTCGTTGCCGGGGATGAGGGACGACGCCAGGATCACGGTGTCACCCTGGACGATCCGGATCTGGTGGTCCCTGTTGGCCATCCGTGACAGGGCCGCCATCGGCTCGCCCTGGGAGCCGGTGCAGACGAGGACGATCTGGTGGTCCGGGAGGTCGTCCAGTGTCTTGACGTCCACCACCAGGCCGGGCGGAACCTTCAGATAGCCGAGGTCTCGCGCGATACCCATGTTGCGGACCATCGAGCGGCCTACGAAGGCGACCCGGCGGCCGTACTCGTGGGCGGCGTCGAGGATCTGCTGGATGCGGTGTACATGGCTCGCGAAGCTGGCCACGATGATGCGCTTGCTGGCGTTCGCGAAGACCTGCCGCAGCACGTTCGAGATGTCGCGCTCGGGCGGGACGAAGCCCGGGACCTCGGCGTTCGTGGAGTCAGAGAGGAGGAGGTCGATACCTTCCTCGCTCAGCCGCGCGAAGGCGTGCAGGTCCGTGAGGCGGCCGTCCAGCGGGAGCTGGTCCATCTTGAAGTCGCCGGTGTGCACGACCATGCCCGCAGGGGTGCGGATGGCCACCGCAAGGGCGTCCGGGATGGAGTGGTTGACCGCCACGAACTCGCACTCGAAGGGGCCGATGCGCTCCCGGTGGCCCTCCGCGACCTCAAGCGTGTATGGGCGGATGCGGTGCTCCTGGAGCTTCGCCTCGATGAGAGCGAGGGTCAGCTTGGAGCCGATGAGCGGGATGTCCGGCTTCTCGCGGAGGAGAAAGGGGACACCGCCGATGTGGTCCTCGTGTCCGTGCGTGAGGACGATGCCCTCGATGTCGTCGAGGCGATCCCTGATCGAACTGAAGTCCGGAAGGATCAGGTCGATCCCGGGCTGCTCCTCCTCGGGGAAGAGCACGCCACAGTCGACGATCAGAAGGCGGCCGTCGTACTCGAAGACCGTCATGTTTCGGCCGATTTCACCGAGGCCACCGAGCGGGGTGACCCGGAGGCCTCCTTGGGGAAGCTTCGGCGGCAGGCGGAGTTCCGGATGCGGATGACTCAAAAGACTCTCCTCACCACACGCGCCACGTACCTGGCAGGGCACGTGGCGCGCATGACGTTCGTGCATTAGCAGTTGTCTGGTGGAGCAGGCGCTCGGCCTGCGTGGTCGTACGTATTCAGTTGTGAAGTCTGTGGTTAGAGCTGTACCCCGCCGGCGGCAAGATCGATCTTGAGTTGCGCGGTCTCCTCGGGCGACAGGCCGACCATGGGCAGTCGCAGCGGTCCGGCGGGCAGGCCCCGCAGGGCGAGTGCGGCCTTGCTGGTCATGACGCCCTGGGTCCGGAACATCCCGGTGAACACGGGGAGCAGCTTCTGGTGGATCTCGGTGGCCTTCTGGACGTCGCCGCTCGTGTACGCGTCGATCATGGCCCGCAGCTCGGGAGTGACCATGTGGCCGACCACGGAGACGAAGCCGACCGCGCCCACGGAGAGCAGCGGCAGGTTCAGCATGTCGTCGCCCGAGTACCAGGCGAGGTCGCAGCTGGCGATGGCCCAGCTGGCGCGGCCGAGGTCGCCCTTGGCGTCCTTGTTGGCGACGATACGCGGGTGCTCGGCGAGGCGCACCAGGGTCTCGGTGTTGATCGGGACACCGCTGCGGCCGGGGATGTCGTAGAGCATCACCGGCAGGCCGGTGGCGTCGGCGATCGTGGTGAAGTGCTGGTACAGGCCCTCCTGCGGGGGCTTGTTGTAGTACGGCGTCACGGTGAGCAGGCCGTGTGCGCCGGCCTTCTCGGCGTCTCGGGCCAGCTCGATGCTGTGGCGGGTGTCGTTCGTGCCGACGCCCGCGACGACGTGGGCGCGGTCGCCGACGGCCTCCACTACGGCTCGTACGAGATCCGCTTTCTCCGCGTTGCTGGTGGTCGGGGACTCGCCCGTGGTGCCGTTGACGATCAGGCCGTCGTTGCCTGCGTCCACCAGGTGGGTGGCGAGCCGCTGCGCGCCGTCGAGATCGAGTGCGCCGTCCGCCGCGAAGGGCGTGACCATGGCAGTGAGGACCCGCCCGAAGGGGGTCTGCGGAGTGGAGGTCGGAGCCATGGGTAACACGCTACTCGCTGCTCAACGTGTGGTCTGCCCTCGGGGGAGGCGACAAGTCAGGACAAAAGTAGAACCCGGCACTGCCTGCTCGGGGGTTCAAGCAGTGCCGGGTCCGTTTGATCAGGCTAGATGAACTTCTCGAAATGCCGCAATACGGACGGTTCGCCTGGCCGACCCGTACAGATGTGCCCGACCGAGGGCCCGACGGGGTGGTCGAGGTGCGTTACGGCGCGACGCGCCCGTTCGTGTTGAAGGCGGCGTACGTGAGGGGCATGAGCCGGGCCCACTCCGCCTCCATCTTCTCGCCGACCATCTCGATCTCCCGCTGCGGGAAGGACGGGACCCTGGCCAGCTCGTGCTGGGTGCGCAGGCCGAGGAAGTGCATCAGGGAGCGCGCGTTGCACGTCGCGTACATCGAGGAGAACAGGCCCACCGGGAGGACCGCACGGGCGACCTCGCGGGCCACACCGGCGGCGAGCATCTCCTGGTACGCCCCGTACGCCTGGCGGTACGAGTCCTCCATGACGCGGCCCGTCAGCTCCTGCTGGGCCTCGGTGCCGTCCACGAAGACGTACTTGCCGGGGCGGCCTTCCTGGACCAGCTTGCGGGACTCGCCCGGGACGTAGAAGACCGGCTCCAGCTCCCTGTACCGGCCCGATTCCTCGTTGTACGACCAGCCCACGCGGTGCCGCATGAACTCGCGGAAGACGAAGATCGGGGCGCTGATGAGGAACGTCATCGAGTTGTGCTCGAAGGGGCTGCCGTGCCGGTCCCGCATCAGGTAGTTGATCAGGCCCTTCGAACGCTCCGGGTCCTTCTGCAGCTCACCCAGGGACTGCTCCCCGAGGGTCGAGACCCGGGCGGCGAACAGCACGTCGGAGTCGGAAGCGGTGTGCTTGACCAGCTCGACGGTGACATCGCTGCGGAAGCTGGGCTTGAGATCGTCGGCGGGAGTGTCGGTCACGGTGGGGAGGGTCCTTCCATCACTGGCTCGGGCGGCGACCACTCTACGGCCCGGCACCGACAGCGGACGTTCGGCGCCGTGCCGCGGCACAGGTCGGCGAACTTCTGCGAATCCGGTGAAAGATGGCACCTTTTGGGGCACTCGCTCGTCTGTATCGATGACAACGATTCGTTCGAGTCTTCTGAGGAGAAGCGCACCCCATGTTCCGTCGGCGCGAGCCAGTACCGTTCGCCTTCATCGCCGAAGCCGACCAGTTCCGCAGCAATGTCACTCCCCCGCCGCGTCAGCGTGCCTCCGCCGGTGAGCTGGTCGGCCGATGGCTCATAGGTTTGACCGTGGTCGCGGGCCTCGTGGGCTCCCTGCTGATCGGGCTGCCCGCCCTTTCGGCCGACGTCTCGCCCGAGCACACGCAGCAGTCCGACGCGTCCTCGCGCCGCTGACCCTCCTCCACGGGCCCCGTGGCCGGGCAGCACCCTCATGGACCCCCGCGGGTGGTGGGCGGAGATCGGGCTAGGTAGCCTCACCGGGCATAGTCCATGCGTGGATTGAGTGAGGATCAGTCGTGCCCCTGCCCTTTCTGACCGCCGATCGCGCTTTCGACGAGGCCGGCGAGGATCTCGCGCTGCCGTTCGACGACCGCGACCAGTGGCGGCGTCCCTACCGGCCCGGCCCGTGGCGGGTCGGCGCGGCCGCGCTCGTGCTGCTGCTCGCCTCGTACGTGCTGTTCGCGGCGGTCATCATCGCCGCGGCCGGTAACGCGTCCGGGGGCGCGGTGTGCCTGGGCCTCGCCGCGGTGGTCATCGCGGGTGCCCTGCGTCTGCTGCGGATGGGCGCGTGGGTGAGCGCCGCCGGACTGCGCCGGGTGCGTTTCCTGCATACGAGTACGACACCGTGGGCGCATGTCATGGTCGTACGGACCGTGCAGCAGCCGGTGCGCTGGCTCGGACTCCCGCGGACCGTACAGGGGCAGGCGCTCGTCCTCGTCCGTGGCGGCCACTCAGGCAACGAGACGACCCCCCTGCTGACCTCGCACAACGCGGACTTCCTGGGGCGCCCCGAAGCCTTCGACCGCGCCGCGGACGGTGTCGAGGTCTGGGCGGACGAGTACCGGCAGCACGCCTGAGCGTCACGATCACTACGACCGTGACGACGAAGGGGCCGGCCCGCTGATGCGGGCCGGCCCCTTCGTCGTCACGCCGTTCAGGCCGTCCGTACGGGCTTGCCGTCGTGCAGGGCGATCGCGTGCTGCATCGCCTTGCGGGCCCGCGGGGTGTCGCGGGCGTCGTGGTAGGCGATCGCCAGGCGGAACCAGCTGCGCCAGTCGTCGGGGGCGTCCTCCGTCTCGGCCTTGCGCCGGGCGAAGACCTCGTCTGCGGAGTCGCGGTCGATACGGCCGGCCGGCGTGCGCACCAGCTCGTCGACGGGCAGCCCGCCCTCGGCGTCGAGCTCGGTGGCGAGCCGGTTGGCGCGCTTCACGAACTGGGTGTTCTTCCAGAGGAACCAGACGCCGATCACCGGCAGGATCAGGACGGCGACGCCGAAGGTGACGGTGAGCAGCGTGCCGTGCTGCAGGAGCATCACCCCGCGGCTGCCGACCAGGACGAAGTAGACGACCAGGACGGCGGCCGTGACGGCGTACGTGATTTTCGCGGCCATGGCGGTTACTTCAGATCCAGGAAGTGTTCCAGGCCGAAGGTGAGGCCCGGGGTGTCCACGACGCGGCGTACGCCGAGCAGGATGCCCGGCATGAAGCTGCTGTGGTGGAGGGAGTCGTGGCGGATCGTGAGGGTCTCGCCCTCGCCGCCGAGCAGCACCTCCTGGTGGGCCAGCAGGCCGCGCAGCCGGACCGCGTGCACGGGGACGCCGTCGACGTCCGCGCCGCGGGCGCCGTCCAGGCCCGTCGCCGTGGCGTCGGGCTGCGGGGCGCTGCCCGCCTTCCGCCGGGCGGCGGCGATGAGCTGGGCGGTGCGGGTGGCGGTGCCGCTGGGGGCGTCCACCTTGTTCGGGTGGTGCAGTTCGATGACCTCGACGGACTCGAAGTACGGCGCGGCCACCTCCGCGAACTTCATGGTGAGAACCGCGCCGATGGAGAAGTTCGGGGCGATGAGCACGCCCGTCCCCGGTGCGGCGGCCAGCGAGGTGGTCAGCTGTGCGAGGCGCTCGTCGGTCCAGCCCGTCGTACCGACCACGGCGTGGATGCCGTGGCGGACGCAGAAGTCGAGGTTGTCCATGACCGAGTCGGGCGTGGTCAGTTCGACGACGACCTGGGCACCCGTGTCGGTCAGGGTCTCCAGTGTGTCCCCGCGCCCGAGGGCGGCCACCAGCTCCAGGTCCCCGGCGGCCTCGACGGCCCGGACCGCCTCTGATCCGATACGCCCCTTGGCCCCGAGGACCGCCACGCGCAGCTTGCTCATCTTCTTGTTTCCTTAGTCGGGGACTTATCCCGGTCGAGGACTTGTGCCGCTCTACGCGACGGCTTCGTGCAGACGGGACGCCTGCTTGTCCTTCAGCGGGCCGATGACCGACAGCGAGGGCCGCTGTCCCAGGATCTCGGCGGCGACCTCCCGGACGTCGTCCGGGGTGACCGACGCGATCCGGGTCAGCATGTCGTCGACGGACATCTGCTCGCCCCAGCACAGCTCGCTCTTGCCGATACGGTTCATCAGCGCGCCCGTGTCCTCCAGGCCGAGGACCGTGGAGCCGCGGAGCTGGCCGATGGCCCGGCCGATCTCGTCGTCGGACAGGCCGTGCTCGGCGACCTGGTCGAGTTCGTCGCGGCAGAGCTTCAGCACGTCGTGGACCTGGCTCGGACGGCAGCCCGCGTACACGCCGAAGAGGCCGCAGTCGGCGAAGCCCGAGGTGTACGAGTACACGCTGTAGGCGAGGCCCCTCTTCTCCCTGACTTCCTGGAAAAGGCGGGAGGACATGCCGCCGCCCAGTGCGGTGTTCAGGACGCCGAGCGCCCAGCGGCGCTCGTCGGTGCGGGCCAGGCCCGGCATGCCGAGGACGATGTGGGCCTGCTCGGTCTTGCGGCCGAGGAGCTCGACGCGTCCGGCGGTACGGATGGTGCGGGAGCCGTCGCGCGGGGCGATCGGAGTGGCGGCCTGCTGCCCCAGTGCGCCCGCCTTCTCGAAGGCGGCACGGACCTGGCGTACGACCTTGTTGTGGTCGACGTTGCCGGCGGCGGCGACCACGAGGTGGGTCGGGTCGTAGTGCTTCTTGTAGAAGCGCCGGATGCGGTCCGCGGTGAGGGCGTTGACCGTGTCGACCGTGCCGAGGACCGGACGGCCGAGCGGGGTGTCGCCGAGCATGGTGTGCGCGAACAGGTCGTGCACGCAGTCGCCCGGGTCGTCCTCGGTCATCGCGATCTCTTCGAGGATCGCGCCGCGCTCGACGTTCACGTCGTCCTCGCGGATCAGCGAGCCGGTGAGCATGTCGCAGATCACGTCGATGGCGAGCGGCAGGTCGGTGTCGAGCACGCGTGCGTAGTAGCACGTGTACTCCTTCGCCGTGAAGGCGTTCATCTCGCCGCCGACCGCGTCGATCGCGGAGGAGATGTCCAGGGCGCTGCGCTTGTCCGTGCCCTTGAAGAGGAGGTGTTCGAGGTAGTGCGTGGCGCCGTTCAGAGCCGGCGTCTCGTCGCGCGAGCCGACGTGCGCCCAGATGCCGAAGGTGGCGGAGCGCACGGAGGGCAGGGTCTCGGTGACGACGCGCAGGCCCCCGGGAAGGGTGGTCTTGCGGACCGTACCGATGCCGTTCTCGCCCTTGATCAGGGTTTGGGTACGGGCGACGGCCCGCGCCTCCGAGGAGGTGCGGGCCGTCGCCGTGGAGCTACTCGACGTCACTTGTCGGTGTCGTCCTTCTTCTCGCCCGCGGCGGAGCCGCTGTCAGATGCAGTGCCGTCGCTCTCGCCCTCGATCACGGGGATGAGGGAGAGCTTGCCGCGGGAGTCGATCTCGGCGATCTCGACCTGGACCTTGGAGCCCACGCCGACGACGTCCTCGACGTTCTCCACGCGCTTGCCGCCGGCGAGCTTGCGGATCTGCGAGATGTGCAGCAGTCCGTCCTTGCCCGGCATCAGCGACACGAACGCACCGAAGGTCGTCGTCTTCACGACGGTGCCCAGGTAGCGCTCGCCGACCTCCGGCATGGTCGGGTTGGCGATCGCGTTGATCGTGGCGCGGGCGGCCTCGGCCTGCGAGCCCTGCTGGGCACCGATGTAGATGGTGCCGTCGTCCTCGATCGTGATGTCGGCGCCGGTGTCCTCCTGGATCTGGTTGATCATCTTGCCCTTCGGGCCGATGACCTCACCGATCTTGTCCACGGGGATCTTGACCGTGATGATCCGCGGGGCGTTCGGGGACATCTCGTCCGGCGTGTCGATCGCTTCCATCATCACGTCGAGGATGTGGAGGCGGGCGTCACGGGCCTGCTTGAGGGCCGCGGCCAGGACGGAGGCCGGGATGCCGTCCAGCTTGGTGTCCAGCTGGAGGGCGGTCACGAACTCCTTGGTGCCGGCGACCTTGAAGTCCATGTCGCCGAAGGCGTCCTCCGCACCGAGGATGTCGGTGAGGGCGACGTAGTGCGTCTCGCCGTTGATCTCCTGGGAGATCAGGCCCATGGCGATACCGGCGACGGGGGCCTTGAGGGGCACACCGGCGTTCAGCAGCGACATGGTGGAGGCGCAGACCGAGCCCATGGACGTCGAGCCGTTGGAGCCGAGGGCCTCGGACACCTGACGGATCGCGTAGGGGAACTCCTCGCGCGTCGGCAGGACCGGCACGATCGCGCGCTCGGCGAGCGCGCCGTGGCCGATCTCGCGGCGCTTGGGGGAGCCGACGCGGCCGGTCTCGTTCACCGAGTACGGCGGGAAGTTGTAGTTGTGCATGTACCGCTTGCGGGTCACCGGGGAAAGGGTGTCCAGCTGCTGCTCCATCCGGAGCATGTTGAGGGTGGTGACGCCCAGGATCTGGGTCTCGCCACGCTCGAACAGGGCGGAGCCGTGCACGCGCGGGATGGCCTCGACCTCGGCGGCGAGCGTACGGATGTCCGTGACGCCGCGGCCGTCGATGCGGACCTTGTCCTTGATGACGCGCTCACGGACCAGGGCCTTGGTGAGCGAGCGGTACGCGGCGGAGATCTCCTTCTCGCGGCCCTCGAACTGCGGGAGCAGCTTCTCGGCGGCGATCTCCTTGACGCGGTCCAGCTCGGCCTCGCGCTCCTGCTTGCCCGCGATGGTGAGCGCCTGGGAGAGCTCGCTCTTCACCGCGGCCGTCAGGGCCTCCAGGACGTCGTCCTGGTGGTCGAGGAAGACCGGGAACTCGCCGGTCGGCTTGGCGGCCTTCGCGGCGAGGTCCGACTGGGCCCTGCAGAGCACCTTGATGAAGGGCTTCGCGGCGTCCAGACCGGCGGCGACGACCTCCTCGGTGGGCGCCTCGGCGCCGCCCGCGATCAGCGTGATCGTCTTGTCGGTGGCCTCGGCCTCGACCATCATGATCGCGACGTCGCCGTCCTCCAGGACGCGACCGGCGACGACCATGTCGAAGACGGCGTCCTCAAGCTCGGTGTGCGTCGGGAACGCGACCCACTGGCCGTTGATCAGCGCGACGCGGACGCCGCCGATCGGGCCGGAGAAGGGCAGACCGGCCAGCTGCGTGGACGCGGAGGCGGCGTTGATCGCCACGACGTCGTACAGGTGGTCGGGGTTGAGCGCCATGATCGTGGCGACGACCTGGATCTCGTTGCGCAGGCCCTTCTTGAAGGACGGGCGCAGCGGGCGGTCGATGAGGCGGCAGGTGAGGATCGCGTCCTCGGAGGGCCGGCCCTCGCGGCGGAAGAAGCTGCCGGGGATCTTGCCGGCCGCGTACATCCGCTCCTCGACGTCCACCGTGAGGGGGAAGAAGTCGAGGTTGTCCTTGGGCTTCTTGGAAGCGGTGGTGGCCGACAGCACCATGGTGTCGTCGTCCAGGTACGCCACGGCGGAGCCGGCGGCCTGCTTGGCCAGGCGGCCCGTCTCGAAGCGGATGGTGCGGGTGCCGAAGGTTCCGTTGTCGATAACGGCCTCGGCGTAGTGGGTCTCGTTCTCCACTAGCGTTTTCTCCGATACTTTTCGTCTTTCGTCCCGGCCTGCCCGTGTGGCAGGGGGACGCTTCTGCGGAGAAGCGCGCCTTCTTGTGCGGGCCGGTCTTCGATCGAAGCTCCCGGGGCTCACATTCCCCCGGGGGCCACTACCGAGGACCGGCGGCGGCGAGGTGCGCTTCTCCTCGTGTGGTGCGTGTGGTGCTTCTCGTACGTGTGGTGCTTCTCGTGCGGCGTGGCGGCGGCTCATCGCTGTGCGCTGTCGCGGTGCCGCACTGTGTCCTGCGTATCGCGTTGTGCTACCACACTACAAAGGCGTGGTGACACTCCGCACGTACAGCAAAGGGAGCGGCCCCCTCTTGCGTGGGAACCGCCCCCTTCACGATGTCCTACTTGGCGCCGCCGGCCGCACCGCGGCGGATGCCCAGGCGGTCGACCAGCGCACGGAAGCGCTGGATGTCCTTCTTCGCCAGGTACTGCAGCAGGCGACGGCGCTGACCGACCAGGATCAGCAGACCACGACGGGAGTGGTGGTCGTGCTTGTGGGTCTTGAGGTGCTCGGTCAGGTCCGAGATACGGCGCGAGAGCATCGCGACCTGAACCTCGGGAGAGCCGGTGTCGCCCTCCTTCTGACCGAACTCCGTGATGAGCTGCTTCTTCGTAGCGGCATCGAGCGGCACGCGTACTCCTCGTAGTGTTCTGGTGGCCACCGAGTGCCCCTGGTCCACTTCTCAGGGGAGCTTCCGTAACTCGGGAGGCGGGGATCCGCTGAGCGCGTCCTCCAGGGCCCCTAGGGGGCGGTCCGGGGGTGCGTACACATACGGCCGTAACACAGCGTACCAGGGGGTGAGGGCCCTTCCGACCGGGGTTCCCGGAGTCCGGGGAGGCCAGGGCCGGTCCCAGTAGGGTGACGCGAAGTCGTTCGCAGGTCGGATTCGTTTGTCGGGTTCGTTTGTCGGGTTCGTCGAGCGGTTCGTTTGTCGGTTCGTTTGTCGGTTCGTTTGTCGGTTCGTTTGTCGGTTCGTTTGTCGGAAGGGGTCGCTTCGCCATGGCCGAGGCAGAGGACAAGGACGTCAAGGCGCGCAAGGAGCGGGAGAAGGACGAGCTCTACGCCCTCGACATCTCGGGGGTCGAATGGCAGAGCGCGCCCGGTACCGAGGAGCATGAGGAGCGGGTCGAGATCGCGTATCTCCCCGAGGGCGCGGTGGCCATGCGGTCGTCGCTCGATCCGGACACGGTCCTGCGGTACACGGAGGCCGAGTGGCGGGCCTTCGTGCTCGGTGCGCGTGACGGTGAGTTCGACCTGGAGCCGGCGCCTCAGGACGGCGGGGCCGCGGCCGAGTAGCACGGCGGCGGAGCCGCACAGCGGCGCACAGCCGCACAGCGGCGGAACGTCAGCAGCGGAGCGTCAGCGGCGGAGCGTCAGCAGCAGAAAAGAAGGGCCGGTGGCACGGATGCCGCCGGCCCTTCTCGCTTTAATGCCCTTTGTCCACTTTGCCTTCCGTACAAGGCCGTTCGTACGCCACTTCTGGGCAGGCTGTGACGTAGTGGGCGGGACCGGAGGGGTGGACGGGCCTGCCCTGGGGGTGGTTGTGGTGATTAGGCTGGGGTGGGCGCGGCAGTAGTACCCGTGGACGGGACCGCCGCTTCACAGGGGGATCCGGGGCGCATCGAAAGGCCCCTGACGACGAGAACGGTCGCCCCAGCTCGCATGAGGGTGCTCGACCACACCAGGAGGAATTGTGAACAGCGATCGGGACGGGATCCGCGGGGGCTGGGCCACACCCGGCGATGACCAGTCCGACGCGGAGTCCGCCGTCGAGACGACGGGCGAGTTCACCATCGACTACGCCCCTCCTGCCTGGTACACGCAGAACGCGTCAGGCAGTTCGGACGGAGCTTCTCCGGCCGCGCCGGCCGCGGACACGACGGACGAGCCGGACGCACCTGGTGAGTCGAACGTGTCGAAGCAGGCCGACGAAGAGAAGGCGGAGCGGGACGCGGGCGGCACGACCGGCACGGCGCCGGTGGCCCGGCAGGCTCCGGTCGCGCCTGCGTTCGGCCCTCGGCTCCCGGGCGTGCCTGCCTTCGCTTCCGGGACTCCCTACAGTCAGCCGGTCGCGCCTCCCATTGCTCCTGTTACTCCTGTTACTCCTGCCAGGGGTCCTGCCGGCGTTCCGAACCTGCCGAACTTCCAGGCGCCAGGGCAAGGAACAGGGCATGGACAAGGCCAGGGCCAGGGCCAGGGCCGGCAGTCTTGGTCTTCGTCGGGTGCGGCGGTTCCTCCGGTTGGCGCTCCTCAGGCCGCGCAGGCTCCCGACGACGCCGAGGGCGACGGTGGTGACATCGAGAGCGGCGCCACTCTGCGGATCTCCCCCGGCGCCGTGAAGCGGGAGGCCGCGGAGCGGGCCGCAGCCGGTTCCCAGGCCGAGGCCGGGCGCGTACCCGACGCCGAGACAGTTGCCGAGCCCGAGGCCGAGCCCGAATCCGCCGGCCCGGACGATGTGGACGTCCCGAAGAGTGCCGAAGGGGAGGTCGTTCAGGTCGCGTTCGGGAATCAGTCCGAGGACGACGACCTGGTGGACGAAGGGGCCGAGGAGGCACCTCCTACGGACGAGGACGAGGACGAGGTGCGGCAGGACGAGGCCTCAACTCCGGCCCCGGCCGCACAGACGTCCGCGGACGACGACGAGCCGCGACCGGTTGACGCCATCGCACAGAACTCCGGCGATTTCGATGATCCCGCGCCCGTGACGGACGCCGAGCAGGAGGACGCGCCGCCGACGGGTGGGGCCGAGCCCCTCGACGCCGAGCCCTTCGACGCCGAGCCTCAGGACGCCGTCGCGGAGCCGGCCCCGAACGCGGCCGACGTCGTCAAGGACACGCCTCCCTCGTGGACTCCGCCGCCGCTGCCGCAGGGCGGACTGCCTCCGCTGCCGCCGTCGTACCAGCCTGCCGCGCCCGCTCCCGCCGGGCAGTGGCCCACCTCGACGGAGAGTGAGGGTGGGCAGCCGCGGGCGGACGCTCCGGCCCAGCCGTCCGTTCCGCCCCAGGGACAGCCGTTCCAGCCGCAGGCGCCGCAGCCCTCCCCGTCGGCCTGGCCTGTCGCACCCGGTATGCCGGCTGCCCCCGGTACGCCCGCTGCCGCCAGTACGCCTGCCGCCAGTGGCCCGGCGTCCGCGGGTCAGCCCAGTGGGTACGGGTTCCCGCAGTTCAGCGCTCCGGGTACGACTCCGGGGGCGCAGGACAGCGTTCCCGGAGCGCCCCCGGCGGCCCAGGCAGCCCCTGACTTCCCGCAGCCGCAGCAACCTCAGCAGCCGCAGCCCGGGGTGTCGCCCGCGCCTCCGGCTCAGGCTCCTGTTCCGGGTCCCGCACCGGTCGCGGGTCCGGGACCGCAGGGCGGTTACGGCTTCCCCCAGCCCGGACCCGCCGCCGCGCAGTCCCCCGCAGCCCCCGCGCCTCAGGACGGCTACGGTCTCCAGCAGCCGGCGCAGCCCGCGCAGCCCGCGGACGACCTGCGCAGCGCCTTGGAGGAAGCACGCCGCGCGCGCCGGGTGGCCGCTCAGGCCCAGCCCGTCCAACCTGCTCAGCCCGTCCAGCCCGTCCAGCCCGATCCGGCTGTTTCGAACTCGCCCGCGCCGGCCCCCGGTTACGGCTTCCCGCAGCCGGGCGTCCCTCACTCGCCTGCCCAGCCGGGGGGTTACGGCTTCCCGCAGCCGCAGGCACCGCAAGCCCCACAGGCTCCGGCTCCCCAGCAGCCCATCGCGCAGCCGTTCCCTCAGCAGGGCCAGCCCTACCAGCAGCCCCAGCCACAGGCCCAGCCCCAACAGCCCGTACCGCCGCAGCCGAACGCCGATGCCGACAGGCAGAGCGCCCCCCAGCCTCAGCCCCAGACCCAGCCGCCCCAGGCCCAGGGCCAGCCCGAGCAGCAGCCCCCCATCGATCCCCGTACCGGTACCGCCTGGCCGCAGCCCGTGCAGCACGATCAGCGGCAGCGCACCAATCCGGGGGCGCCGCTCGGCTACACGGCGGCCGTGGAGCTGTCGTCCGACCGGCTGCTCAACAACAAGAAGCAGAAGGCGAAGAGCGGGCGGCCGACGGCCGGGCCCTCCCGTTTCAAGCTCGGCGGGAAGAAGGAGGAGGCCGAGCGTCAGCGCAAGCTCGACCTGATCCGTACGCCGGTCCTGTCGTGCTACCGCATCGCCGTCATCAGCCTCAAGGGCGGCGTGGGCAAGACGACCACGACGACCGCCCTCGGCGCCACACTCGCCACCGAGCGGCAGGACAAGATCCTCGCCATCGACGCCAACCCGGACGCCGGTACGCTCGGCCGCCGGGTGCGCCGGGAGACCGGGGCCACCATCCGTGACCTCGTCCAGGCGATCCCGTACCTCAACTCGTACATGGACATCAGGCGGTTCACCTCGCAGGCCCCGTCGGGTCTTGAGATCATCGCCAACGACGTCGACCCGGCCGTCTCCACGACGTTCAACGACGAGGACTACCGGCGCGCGATCGACGTGCTCGGCAGGCAGTACCCGATCATCCTCACGGACTCCGGTACGGGCCTGCTGTACAGCGCCATGCGTGGCGTGCTCGACCTCGCCGACCAGCTCATCATCATCTCCACGCCGTCCGTCGACGGTGCCAGCAGCGCCAGTACGACGCTGGACTGGCTCTCGGCACACGGGTACGCGGATCTGGTGTCTCGGTCCCTCACCGTCATCTCCGGGGTGCGCGAGACCGGCAAGATGATCAAGGTGGACGACATCGTCAGCCACTTCGAGACGCGCTGCCGGGGCGTGATCACCGTTCCGTTCGACGAGCACCTGGCGGCCGGCGCCGAGGTCAATCTCGACATGATGCGGCCGAAGGTGCGCGAGGCGTACTTCAACCTCTCGGCGCTGGTCGCGGAGGACATCGCGCGGCACCAGCAGTCACAGGGCCTGTGGACGTCGGACGGCAACCCGCCGCCGGTCGCCGCTCCGCCGTTCCCCGGCCAGCCCATGCCCGGCCAGCCCATGCCTGGGCAACCCGTACCCGGGCAGCCCGTACCCGGGCAGCAGTATCCGGGCCAGCCGGGGCCGGGCCAATATCCCGGGCAGTTCCCTCAGCAGGGCCAGCCCGCACAGCCGGCCCAGCCGTACCAGCAACCGCAGCCGCAGCCCCAGCCGGGGCAGCCGCACCCCGGCCAGCCCTACCCGCCGCACGGAGCCCCGCCGCAGCAGCCCGGTCAGCCGGGTTACCCCGCTCCGCAGAGCTGGCAACCCCAGCCCGGGCAGCAGCCGGGTCAGCCGGGCGCGCCCTTCCAGCAGCCTCCGGCCGCGCCGGCACCCGGCCAGCCCTTCAACCCGAACGCGCCCGCTCCCGCCCCGGGGCAGGAGTTCCAGCCGGGTGCGCCCTATCAGCCCCAGCCCCAGTCTCCGCCCCAACCCCAACCCCCGCAGGCAGCGCAAGGCGATCAGGACGCTCAGGGCCAGGGCCAGGGCCAACCCCAGACCCCGCCGCCCCCGCCGCCCCACCAGTAACCGCTCGCACAGCCCACCCGTACGGTCCAATACTCGGCCGTCGATCCAAGCTCAGGGCCCGCCCCGTAGACCCACGGCGCGGGCCCTCGGCGTGCCCGGGACGCCCCTCGCGCGGCGGTGCCACATCACCGCCGTACCAGCCCCGTTTCGCACCGCCAGCCTCCCACCAGGCACCCTTCACCGGTCTGGACCAATGACCGTGACATCCGGGTCAACTCGTTATTTCCGCAGGCCACACGGGGTTCACGGGCCGTTGACGCATGCCGACCAGCGCTGATAGACACTCACATCGACCCGGCCGCGAGTGACGACGTGAGGTCAGCGAGCCATGGACACACATGACCAGTTCGGCACGGAGTTCTCCGCCGTCTCCGCCGTCAGGCCGGTGCAGCAGCCGCAGGTGCGTCGTGGCTGGTCGCGCGCACGCGGCGGAGCCTCGAACGGCACAGCCCCGCGCCCCCTACGGGGCGCTGTCCTCCGGCTCTTCGCGGTCGCCGGGGCCGGCGCCCTCACTCTCACCGTCGGTCAGGTGACGCCGCTCGGACCGGTGACCCAGCAGGCCGAGGCGAAGGACGACAAACAGGTCCTCACGGTCGCGGTGGCGCAGAGCGTCGACTCGCTGAGCCCGTTCCTGGCGGCGCGGCTGGTCAGTACGAGCGTCCACCGGCTCATGTACGAGTACCTGACCAACTACGACCCGAAGGACAACCACGCCGTCCCGGGGCTCGCCACCAAGTGGGAGCCCTCGGCCGACAAGCTCACCTGGACCTACACGATCCGCGACAACTCCTCGTGGTCGGACGGGAAGCAGGCGACCGCCGAGGACGCGGCGTGGACGTTCAACACGATGATGACCGACGAGGGTGCGGCCACCGCGAACGGCAGTTTCGTCGCGAACTTCAGGAAGGTCACCGCGCCGAGCCCCACCGAACTGGTCATCGAACTGAAGAAGCCGCAGGCCACGATGGCCGCGCTGGACGTGCCGATCGTGCCGAAGCACGTGTGGGAGAAGGTCGACGACTTCTCCGAGTTCAACAACGACAAGAAGTTCCCCGTCGTCGGCAACGGCCCGTTCGTCCTCACGGCCTACAAGGCCGACAGCTACGTACGGCTGAAGCCCAACAAGTCGTACTGGCGCGGGGCTCCGAAGTTCGACGAGCTGGTCTTCAAGTACTACAAGGACGGGGACGCGGCGGTCGCGGCGCTGCAGAAGGGCGAGGTGTCCTTCGTCTCCGGGCTGACGCCCGCGCAGGCCGCGGCCCTGAAGAGCCAGCAGGACGTCACCGTCAACGACGCCCCGGGCCGCCGTTTCTACGCGCTCGCCACCAACCCGGGCGCACGTGCCAGGGACGGCAAGAAGTTCGGCGACGGCCATGAGTCACTGAAGAACCCGCGGGTCCGCCGGGCGCTGTTCACGGCGGTGGACCGCAAGACCGTCATCGACAAGGTCTTCCAGGGCCACGCGGTGGAGGGCGAGGGCTACATCCCGCCGCGCTTCTCCACGTACTTCTGGAAACCGGCGGACGGCCAGCAGATCTCGTACGACCCTGCCGAGGCCGCGCGGCTGCTCGACGAGGCGGGCTACGAGAAGAACGGTGACGGCAAGCGCGTCGGCAAGAACGGCGAGCCGATCACCTACCGCGTCCTCTGCCACGCCACGGATCCGCAGGACAAGGCGGTCGGGAAGTATCTGCAGGAGTGGTGGGGCAAGCTCGGCATCGGCGTCTCGCTCGACTGCCGGGACAACGTGAGCGATCCCTGGCTCGCGGGCGAGTACGACCTCGCCTTCGACGGCTGGTCCGTCAACCCCGACCCCGACTTCGTCCTCTCCATCCACACCTGTGCGGCGCTCCCGGCGACGCCCAAGGACATCGGCGCGACCGACAACTTCATCTGCGACAAGAAGTACGACGAGCTGTACGACCAGCAGCTCGCCGAGTACGACGCCACCAAGAGGGCGGAAATCGTCAAGCGGATGGAGTCGCGGCTGTACGACACCGGGTACATGAACGTCATGGCGTACCCGAACGCGGTCGAGGCCTATCGCACGGACCAGATCGCGTCGATCACCAAGATGCCCGAGGCCGCGGGCAACATCTACGGCCAGGACGGCTACTGGAGCTGGTGGTCGGCCACTCCGGCCGCCGCCAGCGAGTCCTCCGACGACTCCGACCAGACAGGCGTCATCATCGGCATCGTCGCGGGCGTCATGATCCTCGCGGGTCTCGGGGCGTTCTTCGCGATGCGCCGCCGCGCCACCGCCGAGGACCGCGAATAGCCCCCGTCGAGCCGGGACAACCGGGAGTGGCCCAACAGTGAAGGCCGTCCATGACCGCTGAAGCGACACCCTCGCCGGCCTGGAAGACCGGCGGTCCGGCCGAGGCCGGTCCGCCGGCGGCCCGCGGACCACGGGTACGCGGCACCGCCTATCCGCGGTACGTGGCCGGCAAGCTGGGCGGCGCGGCCGTCTCCCTGCTCGCCGTCCTCGTCACCAGCTTCTTCCTCTTCCGGCTGATCCCCGGCGACCCGGTGAAGTTCATGACGGGCGGGCGCCAGGTGTCGGCCGAGCAACTGGGCGCGTATCGACGGGAGTTCGGGCTCGATCTGCCGTTGTGGCAGCAGTTCACCGACTACTGCGGCAAGGCGCTGACCGGCGATCTCGGCACCTCGTACCAGTTCCGGGCGCCGGTCATGGACAAGATCAGCGAGGCCCTGCCGAACACGCTGCTGCTCACGGGAACGTCGTTCGTCCTCTACACGGCGATCGGCGTCCTCCTCGGCACCCGGGCCGCGTGGCGCAACGGCGGCCTCGGCGACCGCCTCAACACCGGGCTCGCGCTGATCCTCTACTCGATCCCGTCGTTCTGGCTGGGGCTGCTGCTGATCATCGTCTTCTCGGTCGGGATCGGGCCGATTCCGGGCCTCTTCCCGACGGGCGGCATGGAGTCCGGCCAGGAGGAGGGCTTCGGTTACGTCCTCGACGTCGCCCATCACCTCGTTCTCCCCGTGGTGACGCTGGTGGCGGTCGAGTACGGGCAGACGCTGCTGGTCACCCGCTCGGCGCTGCTCGACGAGATGGGCAGCGACTATCTGACGACCGCGCGGGCCAAGGGCCTGCGGGACGATTCCGTGCGCCGCCGCCACGCGGTGCCGAACGCGCTGCTGCCGACGATGACGCTGGTCTTCATCAACCTCGGCCGGACCGTCGCGGGTGTGATCCTCGTCGAGACGGTCTTCTCCTGGCCCGGCCTCGGCGGGCTCTTCTACCAGGCGCTGAGCGTGCCCGATCTGCCCCTGGTGCAGGGGCTGTTCTTCGTCTTCGCCGCCGCGGTGATCGTGATGAACACGCTCGCCGATCTGATCTATCCGCTGCTCGATCCCAGGGTGGGCCGATGACGACGACGGACCCGGACGAGCCGATGGCGGACCCGGGTGAACCGCTGGTCTCCCGGCCGGTCCCCGCGAAGGCCGGTCCCCGCGCCCTCGCCCGGCAGCGGCGGCGCGCTTCCGCCGTCCGCTTCTGGCAGCGGTACCGCACCCACCGCTCCGGTCTCCTCGGCCTGGCCGCGCTCGCGCTCTTCGCTCTGGTCGCGCTGACCGCACCGCTGACCGTCGGCTCCGACGTGCAGAGTGTGACGGGCGCGCCCGGGCGGCCCATGGAGAGCCCGAGCCTCGAATTCCCGCTCGGCACCGACCAGTTCGGGCGCAGCCTGCTCGGCCTGGTGGTGTGGGGCTCGCGGGTGTCACTGCTCGTGGGTCTGCTCGCGGCCGTCCTCTCGGTCGCCAT
This sequence comes from Streptomyces sp. NPDC087844, assembly GCF_044742785.1. NCBI lineage: Bacteria > Bacillati > Actinomycetota > Actinomycetes > Kitasatosporales > Streptomycetaceae > Streptomyces > Streptomyces sp. NPDC087844. The sequence goes on from NZ_JBIUVD010000009.1 coordinate 19,430, forward strand.
CGGCGCGCTCATCGGTATCACCGCCGGTCACTTCCGCGGCTGGTTCGCGACGGTGGTGATGCGGATCACGGACTGGTTCCTGGTCATGCCGACGCTGGTGCTCGCGATCGCGCTCGCGACCGTGATGTCCCGCTCGCTCGGCACGATCATCCTGGCGATCGGTGTCACGACGTGGCCGACGACGGCCCGGCTGGTGCGTGCGCAGACCCTCGCCGTCGAGTCCAGGCCGTACATCGAACGCGCGAAGGCCCTGGGCGGCGGCCACTGGCACGTCATGTCCCGTCACGTACTGCCCAATGTCATGCCGCTGGTGCTGGCGCAGACGACCCTGATCATCTCCTCCGCGATCCTCGCCGAGGCGACGCTGGCCTTCCTCGGTCTCGGCGACCCGACGGTCGTCTCCTGGGGCGGTCTGCTCCAGGACGCGCGCGAGGCGGGTGCGGTGAGCGCCGGGAAGTGGTGGTACCTCGTACCGCCGGGCATCGCGATCGCCGTCGTGGCCCTCGCCTTCACCCTGTGCGGGCGCGCCGTGGAGTCCGTCCTCAATCCCAAGCTGGGGGTGGCCCGTTGAGCACGTCGACCACGCAACCCTTGTTGGACGTACGGAACCTGGAGGTGACGTACGCCGGCGGGGTGGCCGCCGTGCGCGGTGTGAACCTCACCGTGGACGCCGGGCAGAAGGTCGGCGTCGCGGGCGAGTCCGGCTGCGGCAAGTCCACGCTGGCGCTCGCGCTGCTGCGGCTGCTGCCGGCCGGGGCCCGGGTGAGCGGCGAGATCCTCCTCGACGGCGAGGACGTACTGACCATGAAGTGGGGTCGGGTACGGGCGGTCCGCTGGGCCGGGGCCTCGATCGTCTTCCAGGGCGCGATGCACTCGCTCAACGCCGTGCACCGCGTGGGGGACCAGATCGCCGAGCCGATCCTGCTGCACCGGAAGGCCGGCGCGGCGGGCGCGCGGAAGCGGACCGGCGAGCTGCTGGAGCAGGTGGGTCTCCCGGCGGCGCGGGCGTCCGCGTACCCGCACGAACTGTCCGGCGGTCAGCGGCAGCGCGTGATGATCGCCATGGCCCTGGCCTGCGATCCCCGGTTGGTCGTCGCCGACGAACCGACCACCGCGCTCGACGTGATGATCCAGGCGCAGATCCTGCGCCTCATCCAGCAACTCGTCTCCGAGCAGGAGCTGGGCCTCCTCATGATCAGCCACGACCTCGCGGTCCTGTCCGACACCTGCGACCGGCTCGCGGTGATGTACGCGGGCCGGGTGGTCGAGGAAGGGCCCGCCCGGCAGGTGTACGAGGACGCCCGGCACCCGTACGGGCAGGCGCTCTCGGCCGCCTTCCCGCGCATCGGGGACGCCGGGTCGCGGTTCGCGCCGCGCGGCCTGCCCGGGGACCCGCCCGATCCGTCCGCGCTGCCACCCGGCTGCGCGTTCCACCCCCGATGCGCGGTGGCACTGGACTCGTGCGCCGCGCAGGACCAGCTCCTGCGCCCTGCCGCGTCGGACCGCTGGGCGGCTTGCGTGCACGTGGGCACGGCGGGTCCTGCGGGGCCTGCGGGTTCCGCGGGGGCTGCCGTAGCGGAAGAGGCGAGGCACACCCCATGACGACGACGCCCCGGTCGGTCCCCGCCGCGGCCCCGGTCCCCTCCGCTTCCCTCCTGAGCGCCGAGGGGCTGCGGGTCAGCTTTCCGGCGCGGCGGGGCGACGCCGCTCGGGCCCATGCCGTCGACGGGGTGGATCTCGACATCCGTCCCGGTGAGATCGTCGCGCTGGTCGGCGAGTCGGGCTGCGGCAAGACGACGCTGGCTCGTTCGCTCCTCGGACTGGTCCCGCCGACAGCGGGCCGGGTCACCTTCGCGGGCCGGCCGCTCGACTACTCCTCGCGGGCCCTCAAGGCGTACCGCAAGCGGGTCCAACTGGTCCTCCAGGACCCGAGCGGCTCGCTCAACCCCCGGCACACGGTGTATGACGCGGTCGCGGAGGGGCTGCGCATCCACGCGTACCCGGGCGACGAGCGCGAGGCGGTCGCAAGAGCTCTCTCCCGGGCCGGACTTCGACCGCCCGACCGATTCTTCCTCCGCTACCCGCACGAGCTGTCGGGCGGCCAGCGCCAGCGTGTCGTCATCGCGGGCGCGCTCGTCCTGGAGCCCGAACTCATCGTCGCGGACGAGCCGGTGGCCTCCCTGGACGCGTCGGTACGCGGTGAGATCCTGGCCCTGCTGCTGCGACTGCGCGCCGAACTCGGCCTGTCCGCACTGGTGGTGACCCACGACCTCGGTCTCGCGTGGAACATCGCGGACCGGGTCGCGGTGATGTACCTGGGCCGGATCATCGAGACCGGAGCGGTGGAGGATGTGCTGAGGGCACCTCAGCACCCGTACACGCAGGCCTTGTTGTCCGTGCTGCCCGAGGCCCCCGGCGACCCGATCGTGCTGACCGGCGAGCCCCCGGACCCGTCCCGCATCCCCACCGGCTGCCGCTTCCACGCCCGCTGCCAGATCCTGGCGAACGGCGAGGCGGAGCGCGCGGGGGTGGCGACCGCATGCCGCACAAAGGACCTACCGCTGCTCAACGGCACCGCCACCTCCCAGGTGGCCTGCCACTGGGCGCGTGCCGCGTCCCCCTAGGGACGCGGGGCTGTGACATGTGCGGCCCCGCCGCGTGCGCGCGACCGGCCGCAGCGGACCGTCAGCCGGCCGGCGGACCGATCAAGCCCCGTCGTAGGCCTCGACAAGTACCCGAGACCGCTTCACGTCATCCGCGATCGCTTCCAGCAACCCCTCGATGGAATCGAACTTCGCCATCCCCCGCACGAAGGCCAGGAAGTCGACGGCGACATGCAGACCGTACAGATCGAGCCCCACGCGATCGATGGCGTACGCCTCGACCGTGCGCTCGGTCCCGTCGAACTGCGGATTCGTCCCGACGGAGATCGCCGCCGGCATCGCTTCGCCCTGCGCGTGCAGCCACCCCGCGTACACCCCGTCCGCGGGGATCGCGGTGTGCGGGAGCGTCTCCACGTTGGCGGTGGGGAAGCCCAGTTCACGGCCGCGCTGGGCGCCACGGACCACAACGCCCTCGACGCGGTGCGGGCGGCCCAGGATCTCGCGGGCCCCCTCGACCTCGCCCTCGGCGACCAGCCGCCGGGTGAGCGTCGAGGAGAACGGCTCACCACCGCCCGCTTCGCCGGTCACGTACAGATCCACCACGTCGACCTCGAAGTCGTACGTCTTGCCCTGCTCGGCGAGGAAGGCGACATTGCCGGCGGCTTTGTGGCCGAAGCGGAAGTTGGGGCCCTCGACAACGGCCTTCGCCTGCAGCTTGTCGACGAGGACCTTCACCACGAACTCGGCGGGCGACAGCTTCGAGAACTCGGTCGTGAAGGGCAGGATGAGCAACGCGTCCACACCCAGTTCTGCCATCAGCTCGGCGCGGCGGTGGTGCGGCGCGAGCAGGGGCGGGTGGCTGCCGGGACGGACGACCTCGCTCGGGTGCGGGTCGAACGTGACCACGACGGACGGAACGCCCAGTTCACGCGCCCGCTCGACGGTATGGCTGATGATCAGCTGGTGTCCGCGGTGGACCCCGTCGTACGAGCCGATGGTGACGATGCTGCGCCCCCAGTCCTGGGGGATGTCCTCCAAGCCACGCCAGCGCTGCACTGTGACCGCTCCTCGTCGAACCTGTGTCCGTGTCTGCCTCATACGCAGCTCTAAGGGTGCCATGCCGCGTCCTGTGGACCCGCATCGGCATGGGCCCTGTGACCGGTGGCACGTGACAGCGGCGGGGACGACCTGGGGGTCATACCGGGACCCGCACCCCCGCCAGGTCCTCGATCACGCGGCCCGTGCTCGGTCCCACCACGGTGGACCACTCCTCGGGCGCGGCGGCCAGCCAGCGGGTCATGAGCACGGCGAAGCCGGGGATCCGGCGGCCGAGATCGACGAGGGCGCGGTCGAAACGGGTGGCGCCGTCCGGGGTGCGTACGAGCAGGACGCCCACGGTGTGGACCAGGGCGCGGATGTGCTCCTCGTCGCTCCGGGCCGCTCCCTCCGCGGCGGCCCGTACCAGCGCGTCCAGCACCATCGGGTCGTCTTCGCGCGTCAACAGGAGGTCCAGGAACTCGCGCCGCAACGGGCGGGACGCGGGCGTGCCGGGCGCCGCGAACACCTCGGCGAGCGCCGCCCGCAGCAGTGGCCCGCCACCGTCGAGCAGGCCGGCGGCGAGGGGGTACAGCACCGCGCCGGGGTCGGGGCCCTGCTCCAGGCGCCGGTCGACGTACACGGCCACCTGCGCGGCCGTCTCCGGACGCCGCTCCACGACCTCGCGTACGAGGGCGGCGACGCGGCGGGCCAGCGACGGCGTCGTGACCTCGGCGAGCGTGCGCAGCGCCGTGCCGTCGTCCGGTTCGCGCAGGCGGTCATGGAACGCGGCGAGCACCGGATCGGGGTGCGTCGCCAGCGCGGCGACCAGCACGCTCGCGGGCAGCCGCGGGTCGCGGGCCCGGAAGCGGGCGAGGGCCTGCGGCAGATGGCGGGCCCTGGTGTGCGGATCGCGGACCAGCAGGGCCAGGGCGTCACCGTGCAGCGTGCAGTCGCCGGGGCGGGCCAGCAGCGCGAGAGCGGTCCGGCGCAGCAGCTCCCGGTCGGCCTCGGCGCGTACGTGCGCGGCGGTCCGCAGCGCGTAGGCCGCCGCCGCTGCCCGCCGGGCCGGGCGCGCATCGTGCACCCAGCGGTCGACCGCGCGGCAGAGCGCGGACGGCTCCTCCTCGGCGAGCACGTCCAGCAGTTCCTCCGCGCGCGCGTGCCCGCTGTCGACCAGGGCCTCGGTCAGGTCGTCCGGAGCGCGACGACGGTGGGTGTGCAGCAGGACCTGCGCGGCGGTCGCCACGGTGGCGTCGGGGGTCGCGGGCAGCGGACGGTCGTCGTCGAACCAGTGGGTGAGGTGCGGTTGCACCCCGGCCGGGTCGGCCACGAGGAGTTCGGACACGGCGTCCAGGTAACGCGGTTCGGTGGCGGGCGGCGCCCCGTCCGCCACGACGAGCCGCCTCAGCAGATCGAAGCGGTGCGCCCGCGGCAGGGGCAGCCTTCGCCAGAAGCCGGGGCCGAACTCCGCCGGCACGGACCGCCCTTCGGCCCGCCACCTGACCACGTGCTCGGCGAGGTGCCGCAGCACTCCGAGGTACGGGGTCGCGTCGGGCACCCGGAGCAGTACGCCACGGAGCAGCCGGGTGGGCCGCCAGGCATCGGCGTCCGCGTCGTCCACCGCGCCGTCGAGGGCACGGAGCAGTTCGCGCAGGCGGAGGGTGAGGTGATCGTCTCCCTGTTGACGCGGCACGAGAAGGAGGGCCTGGAGCACGGGGGCGAGGCGGTGGCGAGGGAGGTCGAGGGCCTCGGGCCCGCTCGGACCGCGCGCGGAGCCGCGGCGGGGCGCCAAAGCCCCGAACACGGCGTCCAGGTCGAGGTGCGTGCCCTGGATCCAGTCGGCGAACTCCTCGTGCGCGAAGCGGTAGCCGTCCCCGGCCGGCACGAGCAGGCCCTCGGTGAGCACGGCGGAGGCCCACCCGGTGCAGCCGCCGAGCCGCCGGTCGGGCACGGGACCCCACGGGAACAGGGTCTCGAACGCCGCCCGGTCCAGCTCCCCCTCCCCCGGGCCCAGACACCGCCGTGCCGCCACGTGCACCTGCCCGGAGACGCGGGCCGCGAGGCGCCGCACCGCTGTCCCGCGCAGCCCGTTGGCCGCCGCGAGCCGCACGGCCACCCGCAGACACATCAGATCGAGGTACGCGGCGAAGACCTCGTCCCGCTTCGCCTTCCCGGGCGGGCCTCCGGACAGCGCGGCCCGCACCTCCGACAGCAGCCGCAGCGTCAGCGGATGCCGTGCGTCTGCCCCGTCCAGTGCCCCCTCCGGGATCCCGTACCGCGCCCGGGCCTCGCGTGCCTCGTCCTCCTCCAGATCTCCGAGGCGTACGCAGGCGGGCAGTTCCGCGGATGCCTCGCCTCCGCTCCACCGGGCCCCGTACAGCAGCTCGGGCGGGAACCGGGTCCCCGCCCACTCCCAGTACTCGTCCCGGCAGGCCACCACGAGACGCACTCCGTGTTCCCGCAGCCAGTCAGCGGTACCGGTTGCCCACCGCGGCAACCGGTGGGCGAGGCCCGGGGGCATCTCCTCGGGGCTGTCGAGAAGGAGCAGAAGGGGCCGCCCGGCATCTGCGGCGAGGCGGGCCAGCCGCTCGGGCCGGATGTCTCCGAGCCCGCCTCGGCCGCCTGGCGCTCCGTCTCCCTTGTCGTCCCTGTCCGTGGGCTCCGGCCGGGGGCCGAGGGGCGAGGTCACGATCCGCCCCGCCCGCTCCAGCGTCCGCCGGGCCGCGTCGGCCACCGACACGTCGGTGTCCCGCAGATCGGCTCCGCGCAGCCACAGGGTCGGAGCCGGTTCCGCGCCCTGGTTGCGCCGGGCGGCCAGGCCCGCCAGCTCCGTCGTGCGACCGCTCCCCGGAGCACCGACCAGCGCGAGAACACCGTACGAGCCGGCGGACGGCTGCCAGGCGCCTTCGCTGAACGCCGTGAACTCCCGCACCACCGCCGCCCGTTCGACGGACAGGCCTCCGCCGGAGCCCGCCGGGGACTCGACGGTGGCCGTCAGTTCCAGGACGCCCGCCACGTTGAGGTCGTCCCCATGGGCGGGCACCGTCGCGGCGTTACGGGCCAGCAGGTCGGCGAGCGGGCCGCCCGAAGGCGTGCGGCCCGCGGACAGTGGTACCGCGAAGCCGCCGACCCGTCGGTCGGAGTGGAGCGCCGTGCCCAGGACGGCGACCACCGCACCGGTGGCCGCGTCGACCACCGGCCCTCCGGCCGCCCCGCCGCCGAGCCGCAGCGCGTCGCTGCCTGCCGTACCGATCGCCAGCTCCAGTGCGGAATCGAGGAGATGGGAGCGGTCGGTCGCCGTGTACGTCACGGCGGAAGAGCCCAGTACGCGGGCTTCCCGCCAGCCGCCCGCGGCGATACGGACGTACGTGCCGGTCTCCACGGAGCTGCGGACGGTGATCGGGAGGGGGGCGAGGCCGCCCAGTCCGTCGCAGTGGACGAGGGCGAGGCCGAGGGCCGGGAGCGCGGTGACCGAAGCGGCCGGGACCTGGCAGGTGCGGTCTCCGGCGGGCGCGTACAGGACGAGGCGGGGGAGGCCGTCCACCGCCTCGTGACTGGTGACGACCGTGCCGTGGTGGTCCGCGACGAAGCCGGTACCGCGCGGCCGGCCGGCCTGATCCAGGATTCGCACCAGGGACGGGTCCGCAGCTTCACCGGACCGGACAGCGGGCTGCCCTGTCCTGTCGGGCGCTGTGAGGGCGACGTCCCGGTGGATTCCGCCATCCGCCTCAGCCGTCACCGAGGTCTCCCGGGTCATGCTCGAACCTCCCCGCCGCGCGCGCCGTACCGTGCTTTCGACGCTTCGATTTCCGACGGTAGGCGCGCGATGATCGGCCGCGACAGATCCCGGGCCGAACAAGCCCCCTTCCGCTCCCCCGGTTCACTCCGAGCGCCTGGCCGGACGGGTGAATGGGCGGGGCTGGATGGATACACCCTGGGATGGGGGAACCGAGGGGGACAGTGGAGCGGCGCCCACAGGACACCCCGTGAACGCCGCTCCACGACGAAGACCGGTCAGACGAAGACCGGTCAGACGAAGACCGCGAGGCTCTTGGCCTTGCCCTTCTGCTCCTCCACCAGCGCCAGGAACCGTCCCTCGGGGTCGAACACCCCGACGGCCCCGGCCCCGGTGTACTCCTCGGGCATCTCCAGCCGCACACCGTTCGTCAACAGCTGCGCGCGCTTGGTGTCCACGTCCCAGCGGGGGAACGCGGTCGCGGCGGCCTCCGCCACCGGCATCACGGACAGCTCCTCCTGGAGCTGGTCGAGAGTCCGCGCCGTGTCGAGCTTGTACGGGCCCACGCGCGTGCGCCGCAGCGCCGTCAGATGACCGCCGACACCCAGGTCCGCGCCCAGGTCACGGGCGAGCGCACGGATGTACGTACCGGACGAGCACACCACCGAGACGATCAGGTCGAGGACAGGCGTGCCGTCCTCGGCCACGGAGCCCCGGACGTCGTACACGGCGAAGGACGAGATCCGCACCGGGCGGGCCGGGATCTCGAAGTCCTCGCCCTCGCGCGCCCGCTTGTACGAGCGCACGCCGTTGATCTTGATGGCGCTGACCTTGGACGGCACCTGCATGATGTCGCCGCTGAGCTTGGCGATCCCGGCGTCGATGGCGTCCCGGGTCACCTGGGATGTGTCGGCCGACGAGGTGAGGTCGCCCTCGGCGTCGTCGGTCAGCGTGTTCTGCCCGAGCCGAATGGTGCCGAGGTACTCCTTCTCGGTCAGCGCGAGGTGCCCGAGGAGCTTGGTCGCCTTCTCGACGCCGAGGACGAGCACACCCGTCGCCATGGGGTCGAGGGTGCCCGCGTGTCCGACGCGGCGGGTCCTGGCGATCCCGCGCATCTTGGCGACCACGTCGTGCGAAGTGAAGCCCGACGGCTTGTCCACGATGACAAGGCCGTCGGGCGTCTTCTGCTGCTGCGTCATTTGGCGGCGTCGCCGCCCGTCTCGTCGCCGTCGGACGCGTCGTCGGACGCGTCCTCGTCCTCGTCCTCGTCCTCGTCCGGCTTCTTGTACGGGTCGGCGTCACCGGCGAAGGTGGCGCCGGCCGAGACCTCGCGCACCTCCGCGTCCTTGGCCCGTGCCTTGTCGAGGAGGTCCTCGATGGTCTTGGCGGTGTCCGGCAGGGCGTCCGCGACGAAGGTGAGCGTCGGCGTGAACTTCACACCCGCCGCCGCGCCGACCGCCGAGCGGAGCACGCCCTTGGCGCTCTCCAGGCCCGCGGCGGCTTCCGCGCGCTGCTGGTCGTCCCCGTACACCGTGTAGAAGACGGTCGCCTCGCGGAGGTCCCCGGTGACCCTGGTGTCCGTGATGGTCACATGCGTACCGAGCCGCGGGTCCTTGATCCCACGCTGGAGCTTCTTGGCAACCACCTCTCGGATGAGGTCCGCCAGCCTCTTCGCCCGCGCGTTGTCGGCCACTGGTACGTCTCCCTCTTATCTGCTGATCCGTGTACGGGCGATCCTTGTCGCCGCACGCTCATTCGTCGTCTTCGCCGTGCAGCCGCCGTCGCACCGACAGCAGCTCCACCTCGGGGCGCCCGGCGACCAGGCGCTCGCACCGGTCGAGTACGTCGGTCAGGTGACCGGTGTCCCCGGAGACCACCGCGAGTCCGATGACGGCCCTGCGGTGGAGGTCCATGTGCTCCACCTCCGCCGCGCTCACCGCGTACTTGCGGATGAGTTCGGCCACGATCGGGCGGACGACGGAGCGTTTCTCCTTCAGCGACCGTACGTCGCCGAGGAGGAGATCGAAGGACAGAGTCCCCACGTACATGTGTGTCCGGATGTCCCGCCGGGTCGGGGTAGGTGGCCCGGCCAAGCTTCTTGCCGGGGCACTTGAACGGTACCCCGAACCTCCGGTGCCGCTCGACGGGGTTTTCGCCCCCTCATCGCGCTGCGCGCTCGTCCTCAAACGCCGGACGGGCTGGAGATCCAGCCCGTCCGGCGTTTGAGGACCGGGGGTTCGGATGCCGCGCCCCCGAGTACGTGACGGGACGGGGCGGAAAACCCCGTGGGGGTCAGCCCACAGGAACGAGTTCCCGTGAACCGACCCCACACGGTCAAGCCAAGCCGCAGACGCTACGCGCGCGGCTTCTCCCGCATCTCGTACGTCGCGATGACGTCGTCGATCTTGATGTCGTTGAAGTTGCCGAGGTTGATACCGCCCTCGAACCCTTCGCGGATCTCGGTGACATCGTCCTTGAAGCGACGCAGACCGGAGATGTTGAGGCTCTCCGCGATGACCTTGCCATCGCGCAGCAACCGCGCCTTGGTGTTGCGCTTGACCTCGCCGGAGCGAACAAGCACACCGGCGATGTTGCCCAGCTTGGACGAGCGGAAGACCTCGCGGATCTCCGCCGTACCGAGCTCGACCTCTTCGTACTCCGGCTTGAGCATGCCCTTGAGGGCCGCTTCGATCTCCTCGATGGCCTGGTAGATCACCGAGTAGTAGCGGACGTCGACGCCCTCGCGCTCCGCCATCTGTGCCGCGCGGCCCGCGGCGCGGACGTTGAAGCCGATGACGATGGCGTCGGATCCGGTCGCCAGGTCGATGTCCGACTCGGTGACCGCACCCACACCGCGGTGCAGGACACGGATGTCGACCTCTTCACCGACGTCGAGCTGGAGCAGCGAGGACTCAAGAGCCTCCACCGAACCGGACGCGTCGCCCTTGATGATGAGGTTGAGTTCCTGCACCAGACCGGCCTTGAGCGCCTCGTCCAGGTTCTCCAGGGAGAACCGGACTCCGCGCCGGGCGAAGTTGGCGTTGCGCTCACGCGCCGCGCGCTTCTCGGCGATCTGGCGGGCCGTGCGGTCCTCGTCGACGACGAGGAAGTTGTCGCCGGCGCCCGGGACGTTGGTGAGACCGAGGACGAGGACCGGAGTCGAGGGACCCGCCTCTTCCAGGTTCTCGCCCTTGTCGTCGAGCATCGCGCGGACACGGCCGTACGCGTCGCCGACCACCATGGTGTCGCCGACCCGCAGGGTGCCTCGCTGGACCAGGACGGTCGCGACGGCGCCGCGGCCCTTGTCCAGGTGGGACTCGATCGCAATACCCTGCGCGTCCTGCTCCGGGTTGGCCCGCAGGTCGAGCGAGGCGTCCGCGGTGAGGACCACGGCCTCCAGCAGGCTCTCGATGTTGAGGCCCTGCTTGGCGGAGATGTCGACGAACATCGTGTCGCCGCCGTACTCCTCGGCCACCAGCCCGAACTCGGTGAGCTGACCGCGCACCTTGGTCGGGTCCGCGCCCTCGACGTCGATCTTGTTGACCGCGACCACGATCGGCACACCGGCCGCCTTGGCGTGGTTCAGCGCCTCGATCGTCTGGGGCATCACACCGTCGTTGGCCGCCACCACGAGGATCGCGATGTCGGTCGACTTCGCACCACGCGCACGCATGGCGGTGAACGCCTCGTGACCCGGGGTGTCGATGAAGGTGATGCGACGCTCTTCTTCGTTGACGACGGTCGCGACCTGGTAGGCACCGATGTGCTGGGTGATGCCACCGGCCTCGCCCGCGACGACGTTCGTCTTGCGGATGGTGTCGAGAAGGCGGGTCTTACCGTGGTCGACGTGACCCATGACGGTCACGACCGGCGGACGCGCGACGAGGAACTCCTCGCCACCCTCGTCCTCACCGAACTCGATGTCGAAGGACTCAAGAAGCTCCCGGTCCTCCTCCTCGGGGCTGACGATCTCAAGGACGAAGTTCATCTCGTCCGCGAGGAGCTTCAGCGTCTCGTCGGAGACGGACTGCGTGGCAGTGACCATCTCGCCGAGGTTCATCATCACGCCGACGAGCGACGCCGGGTTGGCGCCGATCTTCTCGGCGAAGTCGGTGAGCGAGGCACCGCGCGACAGGCGGACGGACTGTCCGTTGCCGCGAGGCAGCATGACGCCGCCGACCGACGGGGCCTGCATGGCCTCGTACTCCTGGCGCCTCTGCCGCTTCGACTTGCGACCGCGACGCGCGGGACCACCGGGACGACCGAAGGCGCCCTGTGTGCCACCACGGGCACCCGGACCACCGGGACGACCGCCGAAGCCGGGACGGCCACCGCCGCCACCACCGGGACCACCCGGGCGGCCGGCGAAACCGCCGCCACCGCCACCGGGACCACCGGGACGGCCGGCGAAACCGCCACCGCCGCCACCGGGACCGGCCGGACGGCCGGCGAAGCCGCCGCCACCGGGACGACCGCCGCCGCCACCGCCACCGGGACGGCCACCGCCGGCGCCGGGACCGCGGCCACCGGGGCCACCGCCGCCGGGACGCGGGCCGGCAGCCGGACGCTGCGGCATCATGCCGGGGTTGGGACGGTTTCCGCCGGGACCGCCACCGGGACGCGGAGCGCCACCGGGACCGCCCTGCGGACGAGGCATGCCGCCCGGGGTCGGACGGGCACCGCCGGGACCGCCACCGGGACGCGGAGCGCCGCCGGGACCGCCCTGCGGACGGGGACCACGGTCCTGGCCCGCGCCCTGGGGACGCGGAGCGCCGCCCGGAGCACCGGAACCACCGGGTCCGCCGGGGCCGGGACGTGCGCCGCCCGGACGGGGCGTCTGCGGACGTGCCATGCCGGTGGAGCCACCGGAGGTGAACGGGTTGTTGCCGGGACGCGGGCCGGCGGGACGGCCGCCGGGACGCGTGCCCTGGCCGCCGGGACGCGGGGCGCCCTGACGGTCACCGCGGTCACCGCGGTCGGAACGGTCGGAACGCTCGCCACGGCCCTGACCGGGACCACTCTGGCCGCCCTGGCCGCCCTGTGCGGGGCCTGCCGGACGGACACCGGGCTTCGGGGCGCCGGGACGTGCACCGCTCGGACGCGGGTTCGCGGCCGGAGCGGAGGCGGGGGCGGGAGTCACCGGAGCCGCGGGCGGCGCCGTGAACTCGGGGGCGGCCGGAGCCGGGGACACCGGGACGGCCTTCGGCGCGGGCTTGGGGCCCGGCGTCGGACGCGTACCGGAGGCCGGGGCGGCGGGAGCCGCCGGGGCCGTGGTGTCCGCGGGCTTCTCCGCGGCGGCCGGCTTCGGGGCCGGCGGACGCGGGGCGGCCGGCCCCGGACGGGCGGCCTGCGCCGGTGAGGGCGCGGCCTTGCGCGGGGCGGGCTTGCCGCCGCCGTTGCCCTGCTGGAGGGCGTCGGTCAGTTTGCGTACTACGGGCGCCTCGATCGTCGAGGACGCCGAACGGACGAATTCACCGAGTTCTTGGAGCTTGGCCATGACGACCTTGCTCTCCACCCCGAACTCCTTGGCGAGTTCGTATACCCGGACCTTAGCCACTTCGCTCCTTTTAGGTCCGGGTTGCGTCCGGACCGTCGCTACTTCATGGGCGTACTCATCGCGTGCTCATCGAGTGCTCATCGCAATCTCGACCTACTTCCAACTCGCGGGGTACCAGGGCCGCACGGGGATCCGTACGGCTCTTCCTTACGGTGTTGCCTGCTCAGCAACTGTCTGCCGCTCGACGTGCAGGCGCAACGCCTTTGTGTCGAGCTGACCCGGGGCACGCAGCGCCCGTGGGAACGCCCGGCGGCGGACCGCCAGGTCCAGACAGACCAGGGCGGGGTGTACATACGCACCCCGGCCGGGCAGCGTACCGCGAGGATCGGGGACGCATTCGCCCTCGGCCGCCACAGCACGCAGCAGATCGGTCTTGGCCGCTCGCTCCCGGCACCCCACACAGGTGCGTTCAGGGCATGCTCGGGCTTGCGTCCGGCCAGACATTGTCAAGTCTACCTCCCTGCACCGACCTCACCCCTTTGGGGCAAGTATCGAACAGTTGCCGCGCGTAAATCTGTCGTGAAACCGCTGTGATCCAAACCACCCGCGGCTTGGACCTATTCCCGGGTCATTCCCCGGACCGGCCGTCCCGCCGGTCGTCACGCCGGTCGTCGCGGCGATCGTCGCGGCGATCGTCACGCCGGTATTCGCGCCGGTCGTCGGGCCGGTCACCGCCTTCTTCACCGGTCTGCTCGGTGTCCGGGCGGATGTCGATGCGCCAGCCGGTCAGCCGGGCGGCGAGGCGGGCGTTCTGGCCCTCCTTGCCGATCGCCAGCGACAGCTGGTAGTCGGGCACGGTCACCCGCGCGGACCGGGCCGCGAGGTCGACGACCTCGACCTTGGAGACCCGGGCCGGGGAGAGCGCGTTGCCCACCATGTCCGCGGGGTCGTCCGACCAGTCGACGATGTCGATCTTCTCGCCGTTCAGCTCGGCCATCACGTTGCGCACCCGGCCGCCCATGGGGCCGATACAGGCGCCCTTGGCATTCAGCCCCGACCGGGTGGACCGGACGGCGATCTTCGTGCGGTGGCCAGCCTCGCGGGCGATGGCGGCGATCTCGACGGACCCGTCGGCGATCTCCGGCACCTCAAGCGCGAAGAGCTTCTTGACCAGGTTCGGGTGCGTGCGGGAGAGCGTCACGGACGGGCCGCGGACACCCTTCGCCACCCGTACGACGTACGACCGCAGCCGCATGCCGTGCTGGTACGCCTCACCGGGGACCTGCTCCTGCACCGGCAGGATGGCCTCCAGCTTGCCGATGTCGACGAGCACGTTCTTCGGGTCGCGGCCCTGCTGGACGACACCGGTGACGATGTCGCCCTCGCGGCCCGCGTACTCGCCGAGCGTCGCGTCGTCCTCCGCGTCCCGCAGACGCTGCAGGATGACCTGCTTGGCGGTGGTGGCGGCGATCCGGCCGAAGTCCGACGGGGTGTCGTCGAACTCGCGGGCCTCCTGCCCCTCCTCCAGGTCGTCCGGGTCCTCTTTCGCCCACACGGTCACATGGCCGGTCTCCCGGTCGAGCTTCACGCGCGCGTGACGGCGGCTTCCCTCGGTGCGGTGGTAGGCGATGAGGAGGGCCGACTCGATCGCTTCGACCAGCAGGTCGAAGGAGATCTCCTTCTCCCGCACCAGGCCCCGCAGGGCACTCATGTCGATGTCCACGGCTACGCCTCCTCCTCTTCCATATCCTGCTCGTCCTTCTCGTCCTTCTTGTCCTTGCGGTTGAACTCGACCTGGACGCGCGCCTTGGCGATGTCCTCGAAGGCGAGCCTCCTGGCGGTGGGCTTGCGCCCCTTCACGCCGGGCACCTCCGCGTCCACGCCCTCCTCGTCGACCGTGATGATCCGGGCGACCAGCTCGTCGCCGTCCTTCAACTGGAACTTCGCGAGTCGGCCGGTGGCACGTACGTAGTGACGGTGTTCCCTCAGCTCGCGCTCGGCGCCGGGGGTTCCCACCTCAAGGGTGTACTCGCCCTGGCCCATGGCGTCGGTCTCGTCGAGCTTCGCCGAGAGCACGCGGCTCACATCGGCGATCGCGTCGAGGTCGGCTCCTTCGTCCGAGTCGACGACGACACGCAATACACGCTTACGGCCCACCGAGTCCACTTCGATCTCTTCGAGGTCGAGTCCCTGGGAGCTGACGAGCGGTTCCAGGAGCTCTCGCAGCCTCTCGCTCTGGGTGGTGCTCATCCGGGTGACTCCTCGGCCGCGTGTGCTGTTGTGGGTAGGTCGCGTGTCAGGTCAAAGGGTATCCGGTCCCAAGGGGTGTTGCCGTCCACCGTGTCCCGCCCGGCGGGAGGGCGGCGCCGCTGGTGGGCCCGGGGGCGGTACGCGGGTACCGTGATCAAGGGCCTGCCGCCCATTTCGTTCGTACGAGCCCTGACGAGGACGTCTGCCGTGCCGTTCACCCTGCCGTCGCGCACCTCCCCGGGGCCGCGCCGAAGGAGCCTGCTCGCCGGGGCCGCCGGAGCGGGCGCCGTGCTGCTCGCCGGCTGCTCCGACTCCGACTCCGCTACCGGGACCACCAGCGGGAGCTCGTCCGCCGCCGCGCGGGCACGCGCGCGTGCGGCCCGCGACAGCGAACAACTCGCGCGGCGGTACGAGGCCGTGCTCGCCGCGCATCCCACGCTGAGCGCCCGGCTGTCACCGCTGCTGGCGGAGGTCGTACGGCACGCCGAGGCGTTCGAGGGCGGCAAGCGGGCGAAACCTTCCGCCGACGCTTCCGTGAGCGCTTCACCCACCCCTTCCAGCGCCGCCTCCCCCTCCCCCGCGGTGCCGGCGACCGAGAAGGGCGCCCGCGGCGAACTCGCCGCGGCCGAGCGCGCGTTGGCGGACCGGCGGATGAAGGCCCTGGCGGAGGTGCCGGGAGAGCTGGCCCGGCTGCTCGCCTCGGTGGCGGCGGCCGGTGCGGGGCACGCGTTCTTGCTGACGGAGGACAAGAAGTGAGCGGTTCCGGCAGGACTGGAGCTACCGGAGCACGGGCGAAGGCAGCCGCGAAGGCGTCGGAGCTGACGGCCGCGCAGGCCGCGCTCGCCGCCGAGCACGCCGCCGTGTACGGCTACGGAGTCGTGGGCGCCCGCCTCGGTGAGGAACGGCGGACCGAGGCGCGGGCCGCCTACGACGCGCACCGGGCTCGCCGGGACGAGCTGGCCCGCGCGGTGCGCGACCTGGGCGGCAAGCCCGGACCGGCGGCAGCGGCCTACGCGCTGCCCTTCGCGGTCGCGGACGCGGAGTCCGCTCTGCGGCTCGCCGCCGAACTGGAGGACCGGGTGGCCGGGGTGTACTCCGACCTCGTCCGGGCCGCCGAGGGCGACCGCCGGCAGGCCGCGGCGCAGGCCCTGCGGGACGCAGCGGTGCGGGCGGTGCGCTGGCGCGGCGAGAGCGTAGCCTTCCCTGGTCTCGCCGAGCGGTCGGCCACCGCCACCGCGTCGGCGACACCGACCTCGTAACGCACAGCGGGACAGCCTCAGAAGGACCCCCGTACCGGGAAGGGAACTACTCGCGCATGGCTTTCGAACCGCCGGGGCGTCTGGTCAAGGCGCTCGGCGAGGCGGCACCGGGTGGTGACGGCTGGCTGGCGAAGCTGCCCGAGGCGGCCGAGCGGGCGGTCGCGCTACGCGGGGCGACCGTGGAGCGTGTACAGGTTCCCGGCGGGCGCGGCAGTCTGGTGATCCTGGTGCGGCTTGAGGACGGCACCCCCGCTGTCCTCAAACTGGCGCCGGACCGGGCCCGCCCGGAGAGCGAGCGGGCCGCGCTGGCGCACTGGGACGGCCTGGGCGCGGTACGCCTCCTGGAGCCGGCCGGCACCGAGGGCGTACTGCTCCTCGAACGGCTGCATCCCGATGTGTCGGTGCGGTCGCTGCCGGAGGCCAGGTCGATGCTGGAGGCGGCCGGGACGCTGCGCCGGCTGTGGGTCGAGCCGCCCTCGGACCATGTCTTCGAGACGGTGGCCGAGCGGACGGGACGGCAGGCCGTGGCGATGCGGGCGGGCGCCGGCCCGGAGGCGGCGGAGCTGGTCGACGCGGCCCTCGCGGCCCGTGAGGAACTGCTGGCGTCGCCGCCGCGGGCGCACCTGCTGCACGGCACCTTCCGCCAGAGCAAGGTCCTGGCCGGCGAACGCAGTCCCTGGCTGGCCGTCGGCCCCGATCCCGTGGTCGGCGAGTGCGCCTTCGACCTGGCCCGGCTGGTCCGTGACCGGGTCGAGGACCTGATCGCCTCGCCGTCCGGCGGCTCCACCACCCGTCGGCGGATCAAGCGGCTCGCGGAGTCCCTGGACGTGGACCAGGAACGGCTGCGCGGCTGGACCCTGTTCCGCGCCGTGGAGTCGGGCGTACGGGCCCGGCGGGTGGGCCGGCCGCGGGACGCCGAGCTGCTGCTGGAGTTCGCGGCCTGGTTGTAGGCCCAGGGGGGCCGCCCGTTCGGGGACGGCCCCGCCGTGCGGACTACTTCGCCGTGAGGCGGGCGATCGCCTCGTCCACGGTCAGCTCCTCGCGCTCGCCGGTGCGGCGGTCCTTCAGCTCCAGGACGCCCTCGGCCGAACGCCGGCCGGCCACCAGGATCTTCGGTACGCCGATGAGTTCGGCGTCCGTGAACTTCACACCGGGCGACACGCCCGCGCGGTCGTCCACGAGCACCCGTACGCCCGCCGCGCCCAGCTTCTCGGAGACGTCGAGCGCCAGCTCGGTCTGGAGGGCCTTGCCCGCCGCGACGACATGGACGTCGGCCGGGGCGATCTCGGCGGGCCAGACCAGGCCCTGCTCGTCGGCGTGCTGCTCGGCAAGTGCCGCGACGGCGCGCGAGACACCGATGCCGTACGAGCCCATGGTCACGCGGACCGGCTTGCCCTGCTTGCCGAGCACGTCGAGCTGGAGGGCGTCGGCGTACTTGCGGCCGAGCTGGAAGATGTGGCCGATCTCGATGGCGCGGTCCAGCGTGAGGCCGGTGCCGCAGGCGGGGCAGGGGTCGCCCTCGCGCACGACCACCACGTCCACGTACTCGTCGACCTCGAAGTCACGGCCCGCGACGACGTTCTTCGCGTGCACGCCGTCCTGGTTGGCGCCGGTGATCCAGGCGGTGCCGGGGGCGACGCGCGGGTCGGCGAGGTAGCGGACCTTCTCCAGGCCCTGCGGGCCGACGTACCCGCGTACGAGGTCGTCGCGGCCCGTGAAGTCCTCGGCCGTGACCAGTTCGACGGGGGCGGGGGCGAAGTGCGCCTCCACCTTGTCCAGGTCGACCTCGCGGTCGCCGGGCACGCCGAAGGCCACGATCTCGCCGGCCACCTTGACCAGCAGGTTCTTCAGCGTGGCGGAGGCGGGGACCTCCAGGTACGCGGCGAGCGTCTCGATGGTCGGGGTGTCGGGGGTGGGGATCTCCTCCAGGGCGGGGACCCCGGCGGCGTCGACGGGCCGCAGCGCGTAGGTGACCGCCTCGGTGTTGGCGGCGTAGTCGCAGTTCGGGCAGTCGGCGAAGGTGTCCTCGCCGGCCGCGGCCGGGGCGAGGAACTCCTCGGACTTGGAACCGCCCATGGCGCCCGCGGTGGCCGCGCAGATGCGGTAGTCCAGACCGAGGCGCGCGAAGATCTTCTGGTACGCCGCGCGGTGCAGGGCGTACGACTCGGCGAGGCCCTCGTCCTCCGTGTCGAAGGAGTACGAGTCCTTCATCAGGAACTCGCGGCCGCGCAGGATGCCGGCGCGGGGGCGGGCCTCGTCGCGGTACTTGTTCTGGATCTGGTAGAGGATCACGGGCAGGTCCTTGTAGGACGAGCACTGGTCCTTGACCAGGAGGGTGAAGATCTCCTCGTGGGTCGGGCCGAGGAGGTATTCGCCGCCCCTGCGGTCCTTCAGGCGGAACAGCTCGGGGCCGTACTCCTCCCAGCGGCCGGTCGCCTCGTAGGGCTCCTTCGGCAGCAGGGCGGGCAGGGTGACCTCCTGGGCGCCGATGGCGTCCATCTCCTCGCGGACGACCCGCTCCACGTTGGCCAGCACCTTCTTGCCCAGCGGCAGCCAGGACCACAGGCCGGCGGCGGTCCGGCGTACGTAGCCGGCGCGCACCAGGAGCTTGTGGCTGAGCACCTCGGCGTCCGCCGGGTCGTCACGCAGTGTCTTGACCATCAAACGGGACATGCGCTGGACCTGGGCCATGGTTCTCGACTCCTGCTGCGTAAGGGTGGTGCTTGGAGGTTAGCCGGGTGCCCGCCGTCGCCGGAAATCCGTTTCGGCTGCAGCGGGGGCGGGGACGCGACGGGCGCGGGGTCCGTCAGCGGCGTCTGAGGGGCAGCGGGGCGCCCATCACCACGTACGGCTTGGGCGCGCTGGGGAACAGGACCCGTACGACCAGGTCCTCGTAGCCGAGCGAGCGGTACAGCCCGCGGGCCGGGCTCTCCGTGTCGATGGCGGAGAGGATCGAGCGCGGTTCGGCGGCGCTGTCCGTGATCGTGGTGATCAGGGCGCGGCCGACCCCGCGGTTCTGGAAGTCCGGGTGGACGTGCAGTTCGGTGATCACGAAGGAGTCGTCCAGCCAGCCGTCGTGTCCCCGCCCGCGCAGATAGGGCTCGACGACGGTGGACCACCAGTGCGCGCGGTCGTTGGGCATGCCGTAGACGAAGCCGGCGAGCCGTCCGTCGGCGGTGGTCGCGCCGAGTGCGCGGGCGCCGGGGAAGGTGAGGTGCCGGAGCACGATCTGGCGTCGTACGGCGATCTCGTCCGCGCCGAGCCCGAAGGCCACGGCCTGGACGTTCAGCGCCTCGTCGATGCGGGTTGCCAGGTCCAGGGGGCCGATGACGATGTCGTCGGGTGTGAGGGGGCCCTGACCGGGCTGACCGGGGAAGCGCAGCATGTGCGGAGACTACCTGGGGCGTCTCCACCGCGTGGGCCGGGCGGGGGCTGCCTGTCGGGTGGCGGCCGGACGGCCGTCTCAGAACAGGACGCTCATGAACGCGCCTATCTCCTGGAAACCGGTTCTGCGGTAGGTGGCTCGGGCCGCTGTGTTGTAGTCGTTGACGTAGAGGCTGACCAGGGGGGCCACGTCCGCGAGGGCGTAGCGCAGAACCGCCGCCATGCCGGGGGCCGCGTAGCCCTGGCCGCGGTACTCGGGGGCGACCCAGACACCCTGGATCTGGCAGGCCCGGGTGGTCGCCGCGCCGATCTCCGCCTTGAAGACGACCCGGCCGTCGCGGTCGACGCGGGCGAACGAGCGCCCGGAGCCGACGAGTTCGGCGACCCGCGCCTGGTAGAGCAGGCCTCCGTCGCCCGCGAGCGGGGAGACGCCGACCTCCTCCGTGAACATCGCCACGCACGCCGGCATGATCGTCTCCATCTCGTCCTTGCGGATGCGACGGACGTACGGGTCCGGGGGGATGTCGGCGGGGAGCCGGTCGGCGACCATCAGGGGCTGGTGCGGCCTGACCTCGCGGGCGGGACCCCAGTTCGGTTCGAGGAGGCGCCAGAGCTGGCCCGTGGCCTCGGAGGGGCCGACGATGGAGGAGCAACGGCGGCCCGCTCTGCGGGCGCGGTCCGCGAAGGCGCGTACGGCGCGGGGGGTGGCGCAGATCGGGACGAGGTTGGCGCCCGCGTAGCAGAGGGACGTGAGCATGCCGTCCTCGTACCAGCCCCACATCTCGCCGCCCAGGCGCCAGGGGTCGAGGCCGGCGACCTGTACGCGGGAGGTCACGAAGGCGTTCGCCACCGGCTCGCGGTCGAGGACGGCGAGCGCGGCGTCCAGGTCACTCGGTTCGAGGACCCTGGTGGTCGTCTGCGTCAACACGTGCGGGGCCTTCACCATCAGGTCTGCTGGTCTCCGCACTGTACCTGGCGAATATGTGGCGTGCCGCCCGGTGGGGGTGGGTGGGGTTCTCTTCGCCCCCGCCGCCCTTACCCTCCCCGTCCCTGAGGGCTCCGCCCCCGGACCCCCCGCGATCGCGCTCCGCGCTCGTCCTCAGACGCCGGACGGGCTGAAAAGACTGCGCAGTTCCCCGCGCCCCTTGCAGGGGCGCGGGGAACTGCGCAACGGGGGTCCGGGGGCGGAGCCCTCAGGGACGGGACAGGACGACGTCAGCCCGCCACCGACACCGACGGCTCCCCGGAGGGGATCCCGTCGGCCTCCATCTGCTCGGCGATCTTCATCGCCTCTTCGATGAGCGTCTCCACGATCTTCGACTCCGGGACCGTCTTGATGACCTCGCCCTTGACGAAGATCTGCCCCTTGCCGTTGCCGGAGGCGACGCCGAGGTCCGCTTCGCGGGCCTCGCCGGGGCCGTTCACGACGCAGCCCATGACGGCGACACGGAGCGGGACCTCCATGCCCTCAAGGCCCGCCGTGACCTCCTCCGCCAGCTTGTAGACGTCGACCTGCGCGCGCCCGCAGGACGGGCAGGAGACGATCTCCAGGCGGCGCTGCTTGAGGTTCAGCGACTCCAGGATCTGCATCCCGACCTTGATCTCCTCGACCGGCGGGGCCGAGAGGGAGACCCGGATGGTGTCACCGATGCCCTCGCTGAGCAGCGCCCCGAAGGCGACCGCCGACTTGATCGTGCCCTGGAAGGCGGGGCCCGCCTCGGTCACACCGAGGTGCAGCGGGTAGTCGCAGGCGGCGGCGAGCTGGCGGTAGGCGTTGACCATGACCACCGGGTCGTTGTGCTTGACCGAGATCTTGATGTCCCGGAAGTCGTGCTCCTCGAAGAGCGACGCCTCCCAGAGCGCGGACTCGACCAGCGCCTCGGGCGTCGCCTTGCCGTACTTCTTGAGCAGGCGGCTGTCGAGGGAGCCGGCGTTGACGCCGATGCGGATCGGGGTGCCGCGGTCCTTCGCGGCCCGCGCGATCTCCTTGACCTGGTCGTCGAACTGCTTGATGTTCCCGGGGTTCACCCGCACCGCCGCGCAGCCGGCGTCGATCGCCGCGAAGACGTACTTCGGCTGGAAGTGGATGTCGGCGATGACCGGGATCTGCGACTTGCTCGCGATGGTGGCGAGCGCGTCGGCGTCGTCCTGGGTGGGGCACGCCACCCGCACGATCTGGCAGCCGGACGCGGTCAGTTCGGCGATCTGCTGAAGCGTGGCGCCGATGTCCGACGTGCGCGTGGTCGTCATCGACTGGACCGAGACGGGTGCGTCTCCACCCACCGCCACGGTTCCGACCTGGATCTTCCGGCTCTTGCGGCGCTCGGCGAGCCTGGTCGGAACGTCCGGCATGCCGAGTGAAATCGCGGTCATCTGCTGTGCAACCCCAAGGTAAGGATTCGGTCGGTCCCGAAAGCTGACGGGCTCCAGTCATCGAGATTACGGCACCCCCGAAGGCGGAAGCACATTCCCTGAGCGGGACCACCCGATGGAGGGCGGCCGGACACACAGCGTGTCCGGCCGCCGCGAACTCCGGGTGGCTAGGAGATTCTGACCGGGTTGACCACGTCCGCGATCAGTACCAGGAGCGTGAAGCAGATGAAGATGCCGGCCACCACGTACGCGACGGGCATCAGCTTCGCCACGTCGAAGGGGCCGGGGTCCGGGCGGCGCAGCACCTTCGCCGCGTTGCGCCGCAGCGACTCCCACAGGGCGCCCGCGATGTGCCCGCCGTCGAGCGGCAGCAGCGGGAGCATGTTGAAGAGGAACAGGGAGAGGTTGAAGCCCGCGACGAGGAACAGCATCATCGCGATCTGGTTCTCCGCCGGGATGTCCAGCGTGAAGACCTCGCCGCCGACGCGGGCCGCGCCGATCACGCCCATCGGTGAGTCCGCCTCGCGCGGGCCGTCGCCGAAGGCCGCGTCCCACAGGGCGGGCACCTTGGACGGCAGGTTGATCAGCGACTCGACGCCGTTCTGCATCATGTCGCCCATGCGGTGCACGGACTGTCCGAAGGACTGCTGGACGATGCCGGAGGCGGGCGTGAAACCGAGGAAGCCTGCGTACACGTACTTGCCCTCGACGTAGCCGCCCTGGCCGTCGCTCTTGCTGACCTGGTTGCGGATGAGGTGGGCGGAGAGGTCGAGCTGCTTGCCGTCCCGCTCGACGGTCAGGGTGACGTCCTTGCCGGGGTTGGCGCGGATGTTGGACTCAAGGGCGGACCAGTCGGTGATCTTCTCGCCGTCGAACGCGAGGATCTTGTCACCGCCCTTGAGCCCGGCGGCCCTGGCGGGCGCGGCCGTGTCGCTCTTCTGGCACTCGGAGCGGGACTCGCTCTGCTCGATGACGCAGTCGGAGACCTTGCCGACCGTGGTGGTCTGGGTCTGGATGCCGAAGGTCATCATCACGCCGAGGAAGATCGCGACGGCCAGGATCAGGTTCATGAAGGGGCCGGCGAACATCACGATCACGCGCTTCCACGGCTTGCGCGTGTAGAAGAGGCGGTTCTCGTCGCCCGGCTGGAGTTCCTCGAAGGACTGCGCCCTGGCGTCCTCGATCATGCCGCGCCACGGGGAGGTCGAGCGGGCCTCGATACGGCCGTCGGGGCCGGGCGGGAACATCCCGATCATGCGGATGTAGCCGCCGAGCGGGATCGCCTTGATCCCGTACTCCGTGTCGCCCTTCTTGCGCGAGAAGATCGTCGGGCCGAAGCCGACCATGTACTGCGGCACGCGGATGCCGAACAGCTTGGCCGTGGAGAGATGCCCCAGCTCGTGCCAGGCGATCGAGAAGAGCAGGCCGACCGCGAAGACGACTATGCCGAGGATCATCATCAGGGTCGTCATGCACGAGCCTCCGCCGTTGTCTTGGCTGTCGTCCGAGCTGCTGTCTTTGCTGTCAGTTCGCGGGCCCGGGCGCGGGCCCAGGTCTCCGCTTCGAGGACGTCCGCGACGGTGAGCGAGGTTCCCGTACGGGGGGTGCCGTGCTCGGCGACGACCTCCGTGACGGTCTCCATGATGCCGTTGAACGGCAGTGTGCCGTTCAGGAACGCGTCCACGCATTCTTCGTTGGCCGCATTGAACACCGCGGGGGCCGTGCCCGCGAGCTCCCCGACGTGCCGGGCGAGCCCCACCGACGGAAACGCGTCGTTGTCGAGCGGGAAGAACTCCCAGCTCGACGCCTTCGACCAGTCGAAGGCGGGCGCGGCGTCGGGGACGCGCTGCGGCCAGCCCAGACCGATGGCGATCGGCCCGCGCATGTCGGGGGGCGTCGCCTGCGCCATCGTCGAACCGTCCGTGAACTCCACCATCGAGTGGACATACGACTGCGGGTGCACGACGACCTCAATGCGGTCGAAGGGAATGTCGTAGAGGAGGTGCGCCTCGATGACTTCGAGGCCCTTGTTGACGAGGGTCGCGGAGTTGACGGTGATGACCGGGCCCATGGCCCAGGTGGGGTGCGCGAGGGCGTCCTCGGGCCCCACGTCGGCCAGCTCGGCCTTCGTACGTCCTCTGAAGGGGCCGCCCGAGGCGGTGACGACGAGCTTGCGTACGTCGGCCCTGGTTCCTGAGGCGAGCGCCTGGAACAGGGCGGCGTGCTCGGAGTCGACGGGGATGATCTGGCCCGGCGCGGCCAGCGCCTTCACCAGGGGGCCGCCGACGATGAGCGACTCCTTGTTGGCGAGCGCGAGGGTGCGACCCGCCTCCAGGGCGGCGAGGGTGGGGGCGAGGCCGATCGAGCCGGTGATGCCGTTCAGGACGGTGTGGCCCGCGGAGGCGGCGAGGTGGGTGGCGGCGTCCGCTCCGGCGAGCAGTTCGGGAAGGGGCTCCCCGGGCCCGTACCGTGCGGAAAGGGCCTCACGCAGGGCCGGTACGGCGTCCTCGCGGGCCACGGCGACGGCCTTGACGCGGAGCCGGTGCGCCTGCTCCGCCAGCAGCTCCACCCTCCCGCCCGCCGCGGAGAGCCCGGTCACCCGGAACCGGTCGGGGTTGCGCAGCACCAGGTCGATGGCCTGGGTGCCGATCGATCCGGTGGAGCCGAGGATGACGACGTCGCGGCTCCCGTCCACGGGATCGAAGACGACATGCGGGTCGGCGAGGGGGGCTGGACTGTCGCTCATCCCTCCATTGTTGCCGCAACGCCGGGGGGCGGGGACAGCGGAGCCCCGATAGGGGCGCGCGGAACCGCGCGACAAGCCACCACCGGGCCGCACCCGCCGACGATCCCGCAGATCCCCTACCTCTTGCGCTTCCGCCGCGGACGCGACTTCGCAGCCCGCTGGGCACGCGGCTTCGCGTCGGCCACGCCCCCCGCCGGAGGGACCGGCACTGCGTCAACGGGGACGAAGTCCCCTTCGACAACCCCCTCCGCCGTATCCAGCGTGGGCGCGCTGAAGTGCAGCCCGTCAGTACGCCGCCCGGCATCCAGTGCCTCCTGGCCCGCGGACCTGCCGGACGCGTCCAGATTGAAGACGTACCCGACGGACTCCTCCTTGATGGCGTCGTTCATCGCGACGAACATGTCGTAGCCCTCGCGCTCGTACTCGATGATCGGCTCCCGGCCGAGGGTCCAGCGCAGTCCTATCCCGTCCCGCAGGTAGTCCATCTCGTACAGGTGCTCGCGCCATTTCCGGTCCAGGACCGACAGCACCACGAGGCGTTCCAGGTCGCGCAGGGCGTCCGCGCCCAGTTCGGCCTCGCGCTCCTCGTAGCGGGCGTGGATGTCCTCGATGACGGCGTCGGCGATCGAGTCCGCGGTGAGGTCGGAGCGGTCGCCCGCGGCCTCCTCCAGGCCGTCGACGGTGACCCCGACCGGGTACAGCTGTTCGAAGGCGACCCAGAGCCGGTCCAGGTCCCACTCCTCGGGGAAGCCGTCGGCGGTCTCGACGGCGACGTACGCGCGGATGGTGTCGTCCATGAAGTGGAGGATCTGTTCCCGCAGGTCCTCACCGGCCAGCACCCGGCGGCGTTCCGCGTAGATGAGGGTCCGCTGGCGGTTGAGGACCTCGTCGAACTTGAGCACGTCCTTGCGGGACTCGAAGTGCTGCTGCTCCAGCTGGGACTGGGCGGAGGCGATGGCGCGCGTGACCATCTTGTTCTCGATGGGGACGTCGTCGGGGACGTTCGCCATGGACATCACGCGCTCGACGACCTGGGCCCGGAACAGCCGCATCAGGTCGTCCTCCAGGGAGAGGTAGAAGCGGGAGGCGCCGGGGTCGCCCTGGCGGCCGGAGCGTCCGCGCAGCTGGTTGTCGATGCGGCGCGACTCGTGGCGCTCGGTGCCCAGCACGTACAGCCCGCCGAGGTCCTTCACCTCGTCGTGCTCGGCGGCGACCGACTCCCTGATCCGCTCCAGGGTCCTGCGGTGTTCGTCCCGGTACTCGTCGGGGCTCTCCTCGGGGCTGAGGCCGCGCCGGTCCAGTTCCGCGAGTGCCATGGCCTCCGGGTTGCCGCCGAGCATGATGTCGGTGCCGCGGCCGGCCATGTTGGTGGCCACGGTGACCGCGCCCCTGCGGCCGGCCTGGGCCACGATCTGTGCCTCGCGGAGGTGGTTCTTCGCGTTGAGCACCTCGTGCCGTATGCCGCGCCTCCTGAGCCGGGCGGCGAGGATCTCGGACTTCTCGACGGAGGTGGTGCCGACGAGGACCGGCTGGCCCTTGTCGTGCTTGTCGGCGATGTCGTCGAGGATCGCCGTGTACTTGGCGTCGACGGTCCGGTAGATCTGGTCGGCGTCGTCGGCGCGGGCCGTCGGCCGGTTGGTGGGGATCGGCACCACGTGGAGCTTGTAGATCTGGTGGAACTCGGCGGCCTCGGTCATCGCGGTGCCGGTCATTCCGCCGAGCTTGTCGTACAGCCGGAAGAAGTTCTGCAGGGTGATCGTGGCGAGGGTCTGGTTCTCGTCCTTGACCGTCACCCCCTCCTTGGCCTCGATGGCCTGGTGCAGGCCCTCGTTGTAGCGGCGGCCGGCGAGGATGCGGCCGGTGTGCTCGTCGACGATGAGGACCTCGCCGTCCACGACGACGTAGTCCTTGTCGCGCTTGAAGTGTTCCTTCGCCTTGAGGGCGTTGTTCAGATGGCCGATGAGGGACGTGTGGTCGGACTCGTAGAGGCTCTCGATGCCGAGCTGGTCCTGGAGGAAGTCCACTCCGCGGTCGAGGATCGCCACGGTGCGTTTCTTCGGGTCGTACTCGTAGTCGTGGGTGGCGCGCAGCCCGGCGAGGCGGTCCTTGTCGGCCGGCGTGGTGAAGTTCTCGTCCTGGACGGCGACTCCGCGCATCCGGGTGACCATCTTGGCGAACGCCTCGTACCAGTGCGTGGGCCGGTCGGCCGGGCCGGAGATGATCAGTGGGGTCCTGGCCTCGTCGATGAGGATCGAGTCGGCCTCGTCGACGATGGCGAAGTGGTGGCCGCGCTGCACGAGTTCGTCCCTCGACCAGGCCATGTTGTCGCGCAGGTAGTCGAAGCCGAACTCGGTGTTGGTGCCGTAGGTGATGTCGCAGGCGTACTGCGCGCGCCGCTCGGCCGGGGTCGACCGGGTCCTGATGACACCGACGGTCAGCCCGAGGAAGCGGTAGGCGCGGCCCATCCAGTCGGCGTCGCGCTGGGCGAGGTAGTCGTTGACGGTGACGAGGTGGACGCCCTTGCCGGTCAGGGCGTTCAGATAGACGGGCAGGGTGGCGGCCAGGGTCTTGCCCTCGCCGGTCTGCATCTCGGCGATGTTGCCGAGGTGGAGGGCCGCGCCGCCCATGAGTTGTACGTCGAAGTGGCGCATGCCGAGTGTGCGGCGGGCGGCCTCGCGCATGGTGGCGAACGCCTCCGGGAGGAGGTCGTCGAGGCTCTCGCCTGCCTCGTGGCGTTCTCTGAACTCGGGGGTGAGGGCTTGCAGCTCCTCGTCGGTGAGCTGCTCGAAGTCCTGCTCCAGGGAGCCCACTTGTTCTGCGACGCGCTGGAGTCTGCGGAGGATCCTGCCTTCGCCGGCGCGCATTATCCTGCCGGTGATGTTGTCGAGACCTCGTACCGGCACTGGGATCACTCCCTGATACGGAATCACTGATCCGGATCTGCCGGCTCCCCGGGTGCCGGCCGGTGGGGGCTGATCGCGCCCACGCGGCGGAGCCGCGCATGTCACACCCCGCGCCCCTGAGGGGCGGCGCATGTCCTGCCCCCTTCGCCATCCCACTCATTGTCGACGCACGACTTCCGTGCGGCAAGCAGCAGGACGGCGGCGGGGACAGCGGTGCGTTCCTGGGGAAAAGGTCAGCGGATGGGGCGGTGGACGTTCTCCTTACCGGACGCTCCGGGGGTCGCGTCGGCGATCCAGGGGCCGTCACCGGACGGGTCGACGATCCCGTCCTCCAGCCAGGTGTAGGCGCCGCCGAGGACGCCCTTGACGACCTTGCCGTCGACGTCGTCGGTGTTGGACCACAGCCGGCCGAAGAGTTCCTCCACCCGGATACGGGACTGGCCGCAGAAGGCGTCCGCGAGCTGGTACGCCTCGCGGCCGTGGGCCTCGGTGGTGCGCAGGAGTTCGGCGCGGACGCAGACGGCGCTCATCGCGAACAGTTCGGCGCCGATGTCGACGATCCGGGCGAGGAAGCCCTGCTTGGTCTCCATCCGGCCCTGCCAGCGGGACATGGCGTAGAAGGTGGAGCGGGCGAGCTTGCGGGCCGAGCGCTCCACGTACCGCAGGTGGCCGGAGAGGTCGACGTGTCCGGCCGGGTGGAAGTCCCCGTACGAGCGCGGGAGTTGTCCGGGCCCCGTCACCAGTTTGGGGAACCACTTGGCGTAGAAGACCCCGGCGTTCGCGCCCGCCTTCGCCTTGTCCGCCAGGGACTTGTCGGGGTCGATGAGGTCACCGGCGACGGAGAGGTGGGCGTCGACCGCCTCCCGCGCGATCAGCAGGTGCATGATCTCCGTCGAGCCCTCGAAGATGCGGTTGATGCGCAGATCGCGCAGCACCTGCTCGGCGGGGACGGCCCG
Source organism: Streptomyces sp. NPDC087844 (assembly GCF_044742785.1). Lineage (NCBI taxonomy): Bacteria > Bacillati > Actinomycetota > Actinomycetes > Kitasatosporales > Streptomycetaceae > Streptomyces > Streptomyces sp. NPDC087844. Next base: position 48,175 of record NZ_JBIUVD010000009.1, read on the forward strand.
TTCGCCGCGGGCGGCGAGCGAGTCGGCGGTCTCGAAGCCGCGGCCGCCGCGGATCTGGACCAGCTCGTCGGCCATCAGCCAGGCCATCTCGGAGCCGAACAGCTTGGCCAGGGCGGCCTCGATCCGGATGTCGTTGCGGTCCTCGTCGGCCATCTGGGACGACAGGTCCAGGACGGCCTCAAGGGCGAACGTGGTCGCCGCGATGAAGGAGATCTTCGCGCCCACGGCCTCGTGGTGGGCCACCGGCTTGCCCCACTGCTCCCGCACGGACGACCACTCGCGGGCGATCTTCAGACACCACTTGCCGGCGCCGACGCACATCGCGGGCAGCGAGAGCCGTCCGGTGTTGAGGGTGGTCAGGGCGATCTTGAGCCCGGCCCCCTCCGCGCCGATGCGGTTCGCGGCGGGCACCCGGACCTGGTGGAAGCGCGTGACGCCGTTCTCCAGGCCGCGCAGCCCCATGAACGCGTTGCGGTTCTCGACGGTGACACCCTCGGAGGCGGCCTCCACGACGAAGGCGGTGATGCCGCCCTTGTGACCCTCTGACTTCGGCACCCGCGCCATCACGACCAGCAGGTCCGCGACCACGCCGTTGGTCGTCCAGAGCTTCACCCCGTCCAGGACGTAGTCCTCGCCGTCCGGTACGGCGCTGGTGGCCAGCCGCGCCGGGTCGGAGCCCACGTCCGGCTCGGTGAGCAGGAAGGCGGAGATGTCGGTACGGGCCAGCCTGGGCAGGAAGGCGTCCTTCTGCTCCTGGGTGCCGAAGATCTTCAGCGGCTGCGGTACGCCGATCGACTGATGCGCGGAGAGCAGCGCGCCGAGTGCCGGGTTCGCCGAGCCGACCAGGGCGAGCGCCTTGTTGTAGTAGACCTGCGTCAGGCCGAGGCCGCCGTACTTCGTGTCGATCTTCATGCCGAGGGCGCCGAGCTGCTTGAGCCCGTTGATCACCTCGTCGGGGATGCGTGCCTCCCGCTCGATGAGCGCGGAGTCGACCCTGGTCTCGCAGAAGTCGCGCAGCTTGGCGAGGAACTGCTCACCGCGCTGGGCGTCCTCGTCCGGAGGCATCGGGTGGGGATGGATCAGGTCGAGCCGGAAGCGGCCGAGGAACAGCTCCTTGGCGAAGCTGGGTTTGCGCCAGTCCTGCTCCCGCGCGGCCTCGGCGACCTGACGGGCCTCGCGTTCGGAGACAGCGGGCTGGTGGGGTGTTGCGGACAAGAGGCTCACCTCGCCGCGAATAGGGATCTTGGTCCGGTACGTTACTCATCGGTGCTACTCGATCGTATGTACCTGATAACAACCCCACCCACCAGTCCTCGCGCACCATTGGGCGCAAAGGGCCGCCCTCCGGGGGTGCGGGGAACTGCGCGCCCGGCCCCCACCGGCCGGCACCCGCCGACACGTCCCCGTCCGCCAACCCGGTGGGCACCGCCCGCCCCGACCGAGTCCGGAGTCGAAGCGCTTCGACAACCTATGGACACCCATCCGCCATCAAGCTACTGTCATCCCACCCACACCGACCCCGCGCACCGTCGAAGCGCTTCACACAGAACCTGGAGACCTGGATGGTCACCCTCGCCGAGGTCGCCCAGCACGCCGGAGTCTCGGCGAGCACGGTGAGCTACGTCCTCAGCGGCAAGCGGTCCATCTCCGCGGGCACCCGCCGGCGGGTCGAGGAGAGCATCCAGGTGCTCGGCTACCACCCCAACGCGGGAGCCCGGGCGCTGGCAAGCAGCCGGTCCAACATCATCGCGCTGATGATCCCGCTCCGCACGGACATGTACGTACCCGTGATGATGGAGATCGCCATCGCGGTGACGACCTCGGCGCGCTCCCACGGGTACGACGTGCTGCTCCTCACCGGCGAGGAGGGCCCCGACGCCGTGCGCCGGATCACCGGGAGCGGGCTCGCCGACGCGATGATCCTGATGGACGTCGAGCTGGACGACGAGCGACTGCCGCTGCTGCGGGGCACCGAGCAGCCGTCCGTCCTCATCGGGCTCCCCGCCGACACCAGTGGTCTGACCTGCGTGGACCTCGACTTCGGTGCGACGGGTGCGCTGTGCGCCGAACATCTCGCGAAGCTCGGACACCGTGACATCGCTGTCATCGGTGAGGCGCCCGCGGTGTACGAACGGCACACGGGCTTCGCCGAGCGCACGCTCGACGGACTCAGGTCCCGCTCGCGCGAGCTGGGCCTGCGGGTGCTGCACCGCCCGTGCGAGGGCGGTTTCGACGCCATGTCCCTGACCCTGGCCCGGGTCTTCGACGAACGCCCCGGCACCACGGGCTTCGTCGTGCAGAACGAGTCCGCGGTCGAGCCGCTGCTCGCGCTGCTGCGCCGGCAGGGCCGGGCCGTGCCCGAGGACGTCTCGGTGATCGCGATCTGCCCGGACCAGGTCGCCGTCCAGGCCTCGGTACGGCTGACCTCGGTCGCCATCCCCGCGCAGGAGATGGGCCGTAACGCGGTGGAGCATCTGATCGCCAAGCTGGAGGGGCACGGCAAGGACGAAGTCGTGCTCATCGCACCCGAGTTGACCGTCCGGGCGAGCACGGGTCCGGCCCCGGCCGCCGCCTGACCCGACCCACCCCCACCCAACCGACCTGGCCCTCCGGAGCCGCGTCACCGGGTCTCGTCGCCACTCCTCCCTTCAGGAGCATCCCGCATGAATCAGCATGCCGTGAACCCGCCGGGACACGACGGACAGCCGGAACGGTCCGGCTCGGGGTCCGCGAGTCTCGCCCAGTCCTCGCCCACCGTCGGCACGTTCCGTGAACGCGACGGCGCGCTGGAGTGGAGCGGCCGGCAGGAGACCGTACGCATCGAGCCGTGGGGCCCCGACGCCGTACGGGTACGGGCCAGGCTCGGCGGTCCCGTCCTGGAGGGCCTGCCCGCCGCCGTGCTCGACGAGCCGCCCGCGGCGGAGGCCACCGTCAAGATCGAGGGCGGCCGGGGCCTGCTGACCGTCGGCGCGCTGACCGTCGAGGTAGACGCCGAGGGTCTGATCCGCTTCGTCCGCACCGGCGACGGAGCCGAGCTCCTCACCGAGGAACGCGCCCACTTCTGGTGGCCGGGACCGCGCCTCTACACGCCCGTCGGCAACGGCTACCACCGCCTGGAGCAGCGCTTCGCCGCCTACGAGGGCGAGAAGCTGTACGGCCTGGGGCAGCACCAGCACGGTCTCCTGGACCAGAAGGGCGCCGTCCTCGACCTGGTCCAGCGCAACGCCGAGGTGACCATCCCGGTCCTCACGTCCAACCGCGGCTACACCCTGCTGTGGAACAGCCCGGCGATCGGCCGGGTCGAGCTGGCGGGCAACGGCACGCGCTGGGTGGCGGACTCGGCCCGGCAGATCGACTACTGGATCACCGCGGGCCATCCGGCGGACGCGCAGCGCCGCTACAGCGCGGTGACCGGCCGTACGCCGATGCTGCCCGAGTGGGCGGCGGGCTTCTGGCAGTGCAAGCTGCGCTACCGCACCCAGGACGAACTCCTCGGTGTGGCCCGGGAGTACAAGCGCCGCGGCCTGCCCATCGACGTCATCGTCTGCGACTTCTTCCACTGGACGCATCTGGGCGACTGGAAGTTCGACCCGGCCGAGTGGCCCGACCCGGCGGGGATGCAGCGGGAGCTGGCGGAGCTGGGCATCAAGCTCGTCGTGTCCGTCTGGCCGTCCGTCTCACCGCTCTCGGAGAACCACCAGCTCATGGAGCAGCGCGGCTGGTTCGTCGGCACCCAGTACGGGCCCATGGCGCACGCGGACTGGCCGGACAAGGGGGTCGCCTCCACGGTCCAGGTCGCCTTCTACGACGCGACGAACCCCGAGGCGCGCGCGTTCCTGTGGTCGAAGATCAAGGACAACTACCTGGAGCCGTACGGGATCACGTCCTTCTGGCTGGACGCCTGCGAGCCGGAGCTGAAGCCGGGCTTCCAGGAGAACCTGCGCTACTGGGCGGGCCCCGGCCTCGAAGTGGGCAACATGTATCCCCGCGAGAACGCCCGCGCCTTCCACGAGGGCATGCTGGCGGCCGGCGAGAGCGAGGTCGTCACCCTCAACCGCTCGGCGTGGGCGGGCAGTCAGCGGTACGGGGCGGCCCTGTGGTCCGGCGACATCGGCACGGACTTCGCGACCCTGCGCCGCCAGATAGCGGCGGGCCTCAACACCTCGCTGTCGGGCATTCCCTGGTGGAACACCGACATCGGCGGCTTCCACGGCGGCGACCCGGACGACCCGGCGTACCGCGAGGTGATGATCCGCTGGTTCCAGTTCGGCGCGCTGTCCCCGCTGATGCGCCTGCACGGCTTCCGCGACCCGGGGACCCCGCTCGGCCCGGAGATGACCGGCGGCCCGAACGAGGTGTGGTCGTACGGCGAGGAGGCCAGGCCGATCCTGGAGAAGTACCTCCATCTGCGCGAGCGCCTGAAGCCGTACGTCCTTGAGGTCATGCGGGAGGCCCACGAGGAGGGGCTGCCGGTGATGCGCCCGCTGTTCCTGGAGTTTCCCGAGGACCAGGCGGCCTGGTCGGTGGACGACTCGTACCTCTTCGGCCGGGACCTGCTGGTCGCGCCGGTGCTCACGGCGGGCGCGACGGTCCGTACGGCGTACCTTCCGGCGGGCGCGCGCTGGACGGACGCGTGGACCGGCGAGGAGTACCCGGGCGGCGCGGCCGTGACCGTCGACGCCCCGCTGGACCGCATCCCGCTGTTCCTGCGGGACGACGCGCGGCTGCCCGTGACGCGGTAGCCGCGCGTCGTCCGTGACGGTCAGCCGCTGCTGACCGTCAGGTTGTTCGTGACGAAGTCCAGGCCGCCGGACGAGGACGTGACCTCGAAGCCGAACTGGACGTCACCGATGGTCTCGTCACCCATCCAGCCCTTGGTGTCCTTGATCCACTTGAGGATCGGCAGCATGTTGACGCTGCCCGCGTTCGAGTCCGAGGTGCGCAGGAACGAGAAGACCTCGTTGGCGCCGTTGTTGCCCTTGTAGACGGACCAGGTGTGGCCGCCGAGGGTGACATTGCCCTGCGAGGTGCCGAGCGGGCCGACGGCTCCGTTGTAGTTGACCCAGAGCATGATCTCGTAGTCGTAGTCGGTGTCCCAGATGTCGTACGAGGTGTTGTACGCCCCGGCCGACGGGACCGTGACGTTGTAGCTGCTGGAGAGCGAGCCGAGCGAGGTGATCGTCTTGTTGACCACCTTCTTCGAGTTGGGGTACGACTTGATGCCACCGGTGTTGGGGTGGTTGGCCCAGACTCCCCAGTTGGTGCCGGAGTTGGCCCAGATGCACTGGCTGCCCGCGCCGGAGCCCCAGATGTTGTTGTAGAGCGTGTAGCCGTTCAGGCTGGTGTTGCCCCACTGGTCGCAGGAGTTCCAGACCGCGGCGGAGGCGGGGGCGGAGGCGAGCCCGACGGTCACTCCGAGAGCGAGCGCGGGCGCCAGCAGCGCCTTGGTGATCCGGTTCCTGGTCCTGTTCCTGGTCCTGCTCGTCTTCATGTCCGGCGTGCGTGTTGCCATGGTGTCCCTTCCATGGGTGGGGGGATGTGGGGGATGGCTGCGCTGTACGTCCGCCGCGGCCCCAGGGTGAGGACGCGGTCCTCTCCGGCGCGCAGGGAGAGCTGTCGCGCTCCGGAGGGAGTTCTGAGGTCGATGCGGTGGTCGCGGGTGGGCCGCAGCACCGCCCGGACTTCCCGCGGACTCCAGCCGAGGTCGATCTCGGCGCCGAACCTTGTCCGTACGCCCCGGAGTTCGCCCGCCGGGAAGGCGGCGGGCAGTGCGGGGAGGAGGACCAGCCGGTCGGGGGTCGACTGGATCAGCGTCTCGATGATCAGAGCGGGCAGGGCATGGGCGGCGTCCGCGTTGTAGACGTCACGGTGGGGGTAGTGCGCGCTCATGAGGGAGGCGTGGAAGAAGTCGCCCTCCAGTACCCGGCCGAGCGCGTGCGCGACCCGCTCGCCGTCCCGCAGCCGGGCCGCGACGAGGGCGTGGTGCAGATGGCCGTGCGCCGAGTCGTTCTCGGCGCCCCGGAGTACGAGCGCGCGATGCGCGGCCGCCGCCAGTTCCGGGGTGTCGTAGGGATTGATCTCGTCGAGCGGCCAGACACCGTACAGATGGCTGAGATGCCGGTGGTCGTACGTGTCGTCGAGGCCGGGCCACGCCCATTCGGCGAGGGCGCCGTCGTCGTTGACGCGGTGCGGGGGCAGCCGCCCGGCGAGGGCTCGCCAACGGTCGGCTTCGGGGCCCGGGTGGTACGCGGCTGCCGTGAGCAGGGCGTGGCGGGCCGCGGAGAGGTCCATGGCGGCGTTGAGCGCGCCCCAGCTCGCGTTCGCGTTCGCCGGACGGTTCTCTGGCGAGTAGGAGGGGACGACGACGAGGTGCCCGTACGCGTCGGTGCGGGTGAGGAAGTCCTCGTAGAAGAGGGCGGCTTCGGCGAGGGCGGCGGCCAACCGCGGGTCCCGTTCCCCGCGGGCCTCGTCGTGGTCCACGAGTGGCTTGAGCAGCCAGTCGGCGCCCGCCGTCCACAGGTGGAGGGGGTACGCGCGGCTGAAGTGGTAGGTGTGCCCGGACTCGCCGTCCGTGTGGGGCGGGGCGACGACGCCTCGGGTGCCGAAGACGGCGCGGGCGTTGTCCCGCCAGTGCGGCAACTGCCCGTGGACGAGTGCGGCGTGCGCCTCGACGACCTCGGGGAGGGCGCCCGCGACGGCCGAGGCGGTCTGCAGGTTGAGGTTGGCGTCCGTGGTGAAGGCGCCGGACCAGGCCGTGTCCCAGTCGCCGGTCCACAGCCCGGTGAGCCTCGGTGGCAGCATCCCGCTCGCGGACAGCAGGTGGTAGCGGCCGGCCGCGAAGAGCCGTTCGAGGAGGGCCGGGCTCCCGGGCCGCTTGAGCAGCTCGGAGCCGGGAAGGGCACGTTCGGTGTCGTCGGCTTCGAGGACGAGCGAGACGCGGGTGCAGGCGGTGCGGTGGAGGCGCAGAGGACGCTCCAGGAGGTGGCGGTAGGGCTCGTCGCCGTCCAGCAGCAGCGCGCGCAGCGCCTGTGTCCGCGCCACCGTGTCCAGCTCTCCGGTGTGCCGCCCCACGCGGGTCAGCAGCAGGACCGACTCGGCGTGCGCCACGCGCATGCCGGGCGCGGTCAGCGTCGTACGACCGCCGGTGACCACGGCCAGTGTCACGCCGGTGTACGCGCGGTCGCTGCCGGGGTAGCGGGCGCTCAGGGTGAGCACGGCGCCCTCGGGGGTGAGGACCGCTCCGTCGCTGACGCCCAGCCCGTCGGGAGCCCCGGGGAGCCGGTGGTCCAGTGTGATGTCCAGGGCGGGCCCCGGAGAGGTCACGTGCTGGACGACCACGTCGTCGGCGCGGGAGACGAAGACGCGGCTGCGCCATCCCGCGCAGGACGATTCGGCGACGCCCGTGGTGAAGTCGAGCGAGCGGCGGTAGTCGCGCTCCTCGTCGGACGGCCGCCGCAGCCGCACCTGGAAGGCCGGATGGAAGGGCTGCACCCACTGCAGTGGGCGACCGTCCGTGAACTCCTCGGCCGCCCTCAGGTCTCCAGCGAGCAACCGGTCCTGGAGCGCGGGCAGTTCGGACGCCAGTTCCGGGGGCCGGGCGTGTTCGCCGCCGTTGGGCCGGACGAGGGTGTGATGGGTGACGATCACCCGGTCGTCGTTCGGATCACCGAACACAAGGGTGCCGTGGCGGCCGTTGCCGCTCAGGAAGGCGTCCTCCCAGCGGTCGGCGGGGGTGGGCTCCCAGGTGCCGTGCGACGAAGGCGTGTTCTCCGTACCGGCGCTCATGGTCGCAGCACCGCCACTCCGTACCGGCCCAGTTCGAGGGAGCCCGTGACCCGTCGCTCGCCGAGCAGGTCCCGGTACTCGCCCGGCACCGCCACCGTGACCGGGTCCCGCCCGTGGTTGAGGACGAAGAGCAGGTCCCCCCGGCGTACGGCCTCCACCTGGGCGGGCAGTCCTTCCAGCACCGGCCGCACGCCCGCGCCGGCGGCCACGGCCGCCAGCAGCTCGCGCAGCGCGGCGGGTTCGGGCAGCGTGGAGACGTACCAGGCGCGGCCCCTGCGGAGCACGGCGGGCAGTCCGTCGAGTTCGCCGCCCTGGTAGCGGGAGTGCGCCACGACATCCTCGGCCTCCTCGGTCCGGGGCTCGATCTCCTCGGACCACAGCGTGCCCCGGAAGCCGTCGCACTCGGCGTACTCGCCGGGGTCCAGTGGCCACCACTCGTGGAGGGTGCGGATGCCGAAGAGGTCCCGCAGCCGCTCGTCCATCCCGCCGGTCCGCACCCGGTCGTCCTCGTCCGCGATCCCGGTCAGGAAGCCGCAGACGAGGGTGCCCCCTTGTCGTACGTACGCGACGAGGTTGTCGACCGCCCTGTCGGTGAGGAGGTAGAGCTGCGGCACGACGACGAGCCGGTACGCCGACAGGTCGTGCTCGGGATGCGCGAAGTCCGTGGTGACGTGGGCCTCCCACAGGGCGCGGTGCCAGGCCCGCACGACCTGCGGATGGTCGACCTCGCGCGAGGGCCGGCCGTCCTGCGCCCCGGCCCACCAGGCGTTCCACTCGTGGAGGATCGCGACCTCGGAGGCGGCGTGCTGTCCCGCCACCTCCGCGCCCATCCGCAGCAGCTCGGCGCCGAGCCGCTTGACCTCCTGGTAGGTGCGGCCCCGCTCCCCCGCGTGGCCGACCATGCCCGAGTGGAACTTCTCCGCGCCCTGGCGGGACTGCCGCCACTGGAAGTAGCAGACGGCGTCGGCGCCCCGGGCGACCGCCTGGAGGGACCAGAGCCGGTTGAGGCCGGGCGGTTTGGGGTGGTTGACGCCCCGCCAGTTCACCGCGCCCGCCGCCTGCTCCATCAGCATCCACGGCCCGCGGGCCTGGGAACGCGTCATGTCCTGGACGAGCGCGCCCTCCTGCGCGCCGAGGGGGTCGCGTGGATCCGGATAGAGGTCGACGGAGACGACGTCCTCCTCCTGGGCCCATCTCCAGGCGTCCTGCCCCGCCCACATCGGCATGAAGTTGGTGGTCACCGGCAGGTCCGGGGAGTACCGGCGGACGATGTCACGTTCGGCGACGTAACACTCCAGGAGCATGTCGGACGTGTAGCGCTTGAAGTCGAGCACCTGGGTGGGGTTGTTCAGGTAGTGGGCGTGGCGCGGTGGCAGGATCTCCTGCCAGTCGCCGTATCCCTGGCTCCAGAAGGCGGTTCCCCAGGCCGTGTTGAGCGCGTCGAGCGTGCCGTACCTGTCCCGGAGCCAGCGGCGGAAGGTGACGGCCGCCTCGTCGCCCCAGTCGTAGGTGCAGTACTCGTTGTTGATGTGCCACATCGTGAGGGCGGGGTGGCTGCCGTAGCGGGCGGCCAGGTCCTCGGTGACGGCGGCGGCGTAGCGGCGGTAGGTGGCGCTGGAGTGCGAGAAGTGCTGCCGGCCGCCCCACCACTCGGTGCGGCCGTCCGCGTCGCGGGGCAGGGTGTCCGGGTGGAGGCGGCCCAGCCAGGGCGGGGGCGAGGAGGTCGGGGTGGCGAGGACGACCCCGATGCCGTTCTCGTGCATGAGGTCCATGAGCCGGTCCAGCCAGCCGAACTCCCGCGCATCCGGCCGCGGTTCGATCTTCGCCCAGGAGAAGACACCGAGCGTGACGGAGTTGACGCCGGCCTCCCGCATGAGGCGTACGTCCTCGTGCCAGGTCTCCTCGGGCCACTGCTCGGGGTTGTAGTCCCCGCCGAACAGGATCCGGCCACGGGTGGCGTCGGCGAGAGCGAGTCCCGCACGGGGGTCTTGTGTCGTGCCCATGACCTACCTCGATCCGACGGAAAGGAGCGGCCCGATGTTTCCGGGGGCGCGGGGAACCGCGCGCCCGGCCACGTCCGGCCCGCAGCCGACGAGAAGCTGACCGGCGCCGAAAGGCGCAGGTCAGCCCTTGACCGCGCCGGTCAGCATCCCCTTCTTGAAGTGCTTCTGGACGAAGGGCGACAGGAAAGCGACAGGCAGCAACGCCAGCACCATGACGGCCATCTGCACAGCGAGCGCGGACAGCTCCCCCGCTCTGATCGCCTGCCCCAGCCCCACCGGAGGCTCCTGCTTCTGGACGAGCTGGATCATGACGTTCTGCAGCGGCATCATGTCCTGATCGCTCAGGTAGATCGACGCGTTGAACCACGCGCTCCAGTACCCGACGGCGTAGAACAGCGTGATCACCGCGATCACGGCCCGGGAGAGCGGGATCACGATCTGCCCGAGAATCCGCCACTCCCCCGCCCCGTCGATCCGCGCGCTGTCGGTGAGTTCCGGCGAGATGCCCATGAAGAACGCGCGCAGCACCAGGATGTTGAAGACACTGATCGCGCTCGGCAGGATCAGCGCCAGATAGGTGTCCGTCAGCCCCAGCGACTGCACGAGCAGATAGGTGGGGATCAGGCCGGCGCCGAAGAACATCGTCGCGAGCAGGATCATCAGGAACCAGCGGTGCCCGAGCGACCCGATGCGCGAGAGCCCGTACGCGCAGAGGATGGACACCGCCATCGAGAACAGCGTGCCGACGAGGGTGACGCCCAGGCTGACGACGGTGGCGCGGGTGACCTGACCGCCGCTCAGCAGCTCCTGGTAGGCGATGAAGGTGACGCCCCGGGGGATCAGCACCAGACCGCCGGCGTCGCTGATGGTCCGCTTCGTGGACAGGCTGGTGACGACGACGATCCACAGCGGGAACAGGACGGCCAGGCAGGCGAAGGCCAGGGCGATGCCCTTGCCCGCGAGTCCGGCCCTGTGCGGCTCCTCCTCCCAGACGGGCCTCGGCGGGGCCGCCCAACGGCCGGGCGCCTTCGGTCCTGCGGCCTTCGGCCGCTCCTCGGTCACGGCACCCTCGGTCACGGCACTCATTTCTTGTACACCCCCTGCTCGCCCATGAGATGGGCGACCTTGTTCGCGGCGAGGACGAGCCCGAGACTGACCACGCCCTTGATCAGGCCGGCCGCCGCCGCGTAACTGAAGTCCTGGTTGCGGACGCCGTTCCACCACACATAGGTGTCGAGGACCTCCGCCGCGCCCGGCCCCACCGCGTCCCGCTGCAGCAGGATCTGCTCGAAGCCGACCGTGAGCGCGTCACCGACGCGCAGGACCAGGAGCAGGGCGATCACCGGACGCAGCGCGGGCAGCGTGACGTGCCACATGCGGCGCCACCGTCCGGCCCCGTCCATCGCCGAGGCCTCGTACAGATCCGGGCTGACGGAGGCCAGTGCGGCGAGGAAGACGATGACGCCCCAGCCGGCGTCCTTCCACACGCCCTCCGCCGTCACCAGGAACTTGAAGATCCCCGGGTCGGTCATGAGGTCGAAGCCCTCGTAGCCGTGCCGGCGCAGGGTCTGCGCGATGATGCCGGCGCCGCCGAAGATCTGCTGGAAGACGGTGATGACCAGCACCCAGGAGAAGAAGTGCGGCAGGTAGAGGATCGCCTGCGACACCGCCCGCACCCGGGGCCTGATCACGCTGTTGATGAGCAGCGCGAGCAGGATCGGGACCGGGAAGAAGAGCAGCAGTTGCAGTGTGAACAGGACGAGGGTGTTCTGGACGGCGTCCCAGAACGCCGAGTCGTCGAACAGCCGTGAGAACTGCTCGAAGCCGACCCAGGGGCTGTGGAAGATGGCGACGAAGCCGTTGTCGCTGACGTAGGGGTCGTACTCCTGGAAGGCGACGACGTTGCCCAGGATCGGTATGTAGTTGAAGACCAGGACCAGCAGGACGGCCGGCAGGGTCATCAGGACCAGCGTGCGGTCCCGCCGGAGACGGACCTTGAAGGTGCCGCCGTTCGGGGTCTTCCCCGACGCCTTCCGCAGGGTCTTCAGCTCGGCCTCGGTGACCCCCGTGCCGGGCGCCGCGGCGGTGACCGAAGCGGTTCCCCGCGAAGTGGTGTCACGTGGAGTGGCGTCCCGTGGAGTGGTGTCACGTGGAGTGGTGCTGTGTGCCACCGGGTCACCCCTGCGCGGATCCGCTGTCGTCCAGCAGCTTCCCGTACCAGTCCCGCAGCTTGTCGCCGCCCTGGCTCTTCCAGTCCGACACGGCCTGCTGCATGTCGCTGATCTTCTTGCGGCCGCGGACGACGTCGTCCTCCAACTGCTCGAAGTCGTTGGAGAGGTTCGTGTAGCGGGCCGGTTCGATGATCTGGAGACCGTAGAAGGAGGACTTCTTGGTGAAGGCGCCCATCCGCTGCTGCCACTCGACCTGTGCCTTCGCGATCTCCGGAAGGTCGGGGTGCGCGATCGTCGAGGCGGGGCTCGCCAGCATCACGAAGGCGTTCAGGACCTCCTGGTTGCCCTTGTCGTTCTTCGTGGGTGTGCCGTCCTTGACCGTGTAGTGCGTGCCCTCGACCCCGTAGTTGGTGAGCATGTACTCCTCGGTGCCGTACGGGGCGGCGGTGACGTTCGCGGCGGCCAGCACGTCCTTGATCACGGCCTTCGACGCCTTCTTGTTGACGAAGGCGAAGATGCTCGCGGGCGCCCCGGCCCACAGCGTGGGGTCCCCGCCGTCATGGCCGAAGATGTCCATGCCGGCGATACGGAAGTCCTTGTTCTGGGCTGCCTGTTCGGTGGTCTTGGCCCACCAGTGCGAGATGTCGTTGTTGTAGATGAGGACTTCGCCGGAGGTGAAGCGCAGCCCCGAGTCGCCCTGGTTCTGCGCCCTGGCGTCCGGGTGGACGACCCCCGCGGCGTACAGCTTGCGCGTCCACTCCAGCGCTTCGAGGTACTCGTCGGTCTCGACGCGGTAGACCAGCTTGCCCCCGACGGAGTTCCAGCCGAGCGACTTCTCACTGCCGGACAGCACACCGAAACTGTTGAACGCCGTCCACTTCATGTCGTCGCAGGCCCACACCTTCGCCTTGGCGCTGGTGATCTCCTTGGCCAGGGCCAGGAACTCGGCCGCCGAGGTGGGGAGTTCGTAGCCCTTCTTGTCGAAGATGTCCTTGCGGTAGTACGGCACGATGTTGACGACGTACGCGCTGGGCATCGGCAGGCCGCGCAGCTTGCCGCCGAAGATGGAGCGCTGCCAGGCGTCGGTCGGGACGGCGGCGAGGTTCGGGTACTCCTTGACCTTGTCGCCGGAGAGGTACGGGCCGAGGTCGGCCATCTTGCTGATGATGGCGCTGGGTATCTTGCCGCCCATGTTCCAGCCGGGGATCACCACGACGTCCGGCATGTCGCTGGAGGCGAGGACCGCGCCCAGCTTCTCGTCGTACGTGTTGCCGTCCTGGTTCTGCCAGACGACGTTCGCGCCGATCTTGTCGTTCATCGCCTTGTAGTAGGGGTTGTCGCCCTTCGGCGGCGAACCCCAGAACGGCGACATGATCTTGATGGTGCTGCCCTTGCCGAGCTTCCCGGACACCGAGGTCTTCAGGTCGGCCGTGACGAGCTCGCCGGTGAAGCCGAGCGAGGACCCGTTCTTCGACGCGATGTCCGGCGTCACCACGTTCTGCGCTACGAAGGCGGGAAGGATCTTCTTCGCGTCCTTGCCCGAGGTCGTGCCCTCCTTCTTGCCGCCGTCGGAGCCACCGCAGGCGGCCAGCAGCGGCATACCGCCGGCCACCGCGACGGTGGCGACCGCCGTGGAGGCGAGGAAGCTTCTCCGGCCGGGGCCGGAGGCGGAGGTGTTCGGCGTCATTGCGTCAACCCTTCGTGGCACCCAGGAGCGGCACCTTCGACAACGGGAGGCAGGAGGTCGCTCACCGTGGCGGACAGTCGAAGCGCTTCGATGTTGCTGCGAGGTTAAGTGAACACCTGGGGGTGCACAAGAGCCGATTCAAACATTCCTCGGAGGTGTACCGGGAGAGGGAGAGGTCTGTACCGGCCACTTCTGCCCCTTGGGGTGGCGGCGGATGCTGGTGAGGGTCCGGAGTTGTTGCGTCTGGGTGTCTTGACACCCGACCGCTCGTCGAATGAGCATCGAAGCGCTTCGAAAGCTCGCCCTCCGCCTTCTCCGTCTTCCACCAAGGGACCCTCGCGTGACTGCACAAACGCCGCCTTTCCGCGACTCGCAGCTGCCGTTCGCGAAGCGCGTCGACGATCTTCTGTCGCGGCTCACCCTCGACGAACGGGTGGCGATGCTGCACCAGTTCGGGCCCGCGGTGGAGCGCCTCGGCATCGCCGCGTTCCGCACCGGCCAGGAGGCACTGCACGGGGTGGCCTGGATGGGCCCCGCGACCGTGTTCCCGCAGGCGGTCGGCCTGGGCGCGACCTGGAACGAGGAGTTGGTGTGCCGGGTCGGCGAGGCGGTCTCCACCGAGACCCGCGCGATGCGCTCGCGCGACGACCGCGTCGGCCTCAACGTCTGGGCGCCCACGGTGAATCTCCTGCGCCACCCGCTGTGGGGGCGCAACGAGGAGGGCTACTCGGAGGATCCGAGGCTGACCTCGGCGATCGCCACCGCGTACACCCGCGGACTGCGCGGGGACCATCCCGCCTACTGGCGCACGGCCCCGGTCCTCAAGCACTGGCTCGCGCACAACAACGAGACGGACCGGGCCACCGCGTCCAGCTCGGTACGCCCCCGCGTGCTGCACGAGTACGACCTGAGGGCCTTCCGCGAGACCGTCGAGGCGGGCGCGGTGGCCGGTGTGATGCCCGCGTACAACCTGGTCAACGGCCGCCCCAACCATGTGTCGCCGTACCTGGCGGAGCAGTTGCGCGCCTGGACGGACCAGGACCTGCTGGTCTGCTCGGACGCGGGCGCGCCCTCGAACCTGGTCGACTCCGAGCACTACTTCGACACGCACGAGGAGGCGACGGCCGCGGCTCTGCTCGCCGGCGTCGACAGCTTCACGGACCACGGCACGGACAGCTCGAAGATCGTCGAACGGGTCCAGAAGGCCCTGGAACAGGGCCTGTTGACCGAGTCCGCCATCGACACGGCGGTCCGCCGCCAGCTCGCGGTCCGCTTCCGGCTCGGTGAGTTCGACCCTATTCTGGACCCGTTCGCGGACGCCAGGGACTTCGACACCCCCGCGCACCGGGCCCTCGCCCGGGAGGCGGCGGAACAGGCGGTCGTCCTGCTCAAGAACGACGGCGGCCTGCTTCCCCTCACCCGGGAGGGCACCCGCATCGCGGTGGTCGGGCTCCTCGCCGACGAGTGCAAGCTCGACTGGTACAGCGGCACCCTCATCCACCGGTCCACCCCGCTGGAGGGCCTGTACGACCGCTTCGGCGCCGACCGCGTGGACTTCGCCGAGGGCGTGGACCGCGTACGCCTGAAGACCTCCGACGGTACGTATCTGAGCGTGCCGCCGGCGGACGACGTGCGTGCGGAGGTCCGCGGGGCGGAGGGCGCGCTGGACCCGGCCCTTCTCGCGGGCCGCACCGACCTGCCCCCGCTCACCACCGACGCCGTGGGCACCGAACTGGCGCTGATCGACTGGGGCGAGGGCGTCCTCACCCTCCGCGCTCCGGACGGCCGGTATCTCTCGGTCGCCGAGGACGGTTTCGTGCGTGCCTCGGCGGACCAGCCGGGAGGCTGGGTCGTCCAGGAGACGTTCCGGCTGGAACCCCGAGGTCCCCAGGAGGACGAGCAGGAGGGCGGGCAAGAGGGCGGGCACGGGAACGGACACCTCCTCCAGCACGTCGGCACAGGTCGCTACGCCTCTGTGACCGCCGACGGCGTAAAGGTTGCCGACGAGAACCCGACGGTCCTCGAACTGGAGATCACCGAGCGCGGAGAGAACGCGGTGGCGCGCGCGGCGGCCTCCGCCGACGTCGTCCTCGTGGTCGCGGGCAACGACCCGCACATCAACGGGCGCGAGACGCAGGACCGCACCACCCTCGCCCTCCCCGCCCACCAGCGACGGCTCCTGGACGCGGCGCGGGCCGCGAACCCGCGCACGGCCCTGGTCATCACGTCCTCGTACCCCTACGCGATCGACCCCACGGGCCTTCCCGCCATCCTCTGGACGGCCCACGGCGGCCAGGCGGCCGGCACCGCGCTGGCCCGCGTGCTGGCGGGGGACGTCTCCCCGGCGGGCCGGCTGCCCCAGACCTGGTACGCCTCGGACGCGGATCTGCCCGGCCTCCTCGACTACGACGTGATCGGCAGCCGCCAGACGTACCTGTACTTCGAGGGCACCCCGCTCTTCCCGTTCGGCCACGGCCTGTCGTACACGTCGTTCGCTTACGCGGACCTGGCGGCGCGGGTCGGCGAGGAGTCCGCGCGGGTCACCTTCACGGTCACCAACACCGGGGACTCGGCGGCCGACGAGGTGGCCCAGCTCTACGGCCGGCCGGTGTCACCCTCCGTGCCGCGCCCCCGCCGCGAACTGCTGGCCCACCGCCGCGTCCACCTTCCCGCGGGCGCCACCACGGAACTGTCCTTCGCACTCCCGCTCTCCGCCCTCGCGTTCTGGGACGTCGCACACGGCGGCCGACGGCTGGAGCCCGGCGGATACGAACTCCTCGCCGGCGCGTCCGCCGAGGACATCCGCCTGAGCACGACGATCGACCCGGCCGGTACGCCGCCGGCCCCGCGCCCGGTCCTCGAACGCGGCCTGCGCCCGGCCGACTTCGACGAGCAGCGGGGCACCGAGATCGTCGACCGTACGAAACTCTCGGGCGACGCGGTGACACCCGCGAACCCGGACCCGGACCCGGCCGCCGGCCACACGGCCGAACTGGTCTACCGGGCCTGCGACTTCGGTCCGGGCACCCGGTCGGTCACGGTCGAGGTGTCGGGCGAGGGCACCCTCGAACTGGCCCTGGACGACGGCCCGGCCGTCGCCCACCTGGACATCGCCCCCACGACGGGCCCATACACCTACACCTCCGTCACCACCCCGTTCGACGCCACCGGGGTCCACGACCTGCGCATCGGGCTGCGCGGCCCGCTGCGGCTCGCGCACGTCGGCTTCCTCGGCTGAGGGCTCGCAGAGGATCGACGGCACGAGCAAGGGGCCCGGCACCGGAAGGCAGCGGTGCCGGGCCCCTTCACCCGGGGGCGGGGCGGGATCACCCCTCGGGCCTCGGGCTCGATGAGCCCGCGCTCGTAGGCGCGGATCAGCCGGCGGGGCACGGCGTACTGCCGGCGGGGCACGGCGTACTGCATGAAGATGATCGTCTAGCCATAGGAGTCCGCGTTCCGGCCCGTCGGCGCCCGGGACGTCAGAGAGCGAGCCCCGTGAGGACCAGTACGCGCTCGTAGGTGTAGTCGTCCATGGCGAACCGCACACCCTCGCGCCCGACACCGGACTGCTTCACACCGCCGTACGGCATCTGGTCGGCGCGGTAGGAGGGGACGTCACCGATCACCACACCGCCCACCTCCAGCGCCCGGTGGGCCCGGAAGGCGGTCTGCAGGTCGTGGGTGAACACCCCCGCCTGGAGCCCGTACTTGGACTCGTTGACGGCGGCGAAGGCAGCGGCCTCGCCGTCCACCTTCTGCACGGTGAGGACGGGCCCGAAGACCTCCTCGCAGGAGATCGTCACGTCGGCCGGTACGCCCGCCAGCACGGTCGGCGCGTACGAGGCGCCGTCGCGCTTGCCACCGGTGAGCAGCTCGGCCCCGGCGGCGACGGCCTCGTCGACCCACGACTCCACGCGCCTGGCGGCGTCCTCGCTCACCAGCGGACCGACGTCGGTGGCGTCGTCGGAGGGGTCCCCGGTCACCTGGGCCCGGACCGCGGCGACGATGCGGGGCAGCAGCCGGTCGTACACCGACGCGTCCGCGACGACGCGCTGCACGGAGATGCAGGACTGGCCGCCCTGGTAGTTGCTGAAGGTCGCGATGCGGGTGGCGGCCCGGTCCAGGTCCTCGTCGCTCGCCCAGTCGGCGAGCACGACGGCCGCGCCGTTGCCACCGAGCTCCAGAGTGAGGTGCTTGCGCGGTACGGAGTCCATGATCGCGTAGCCGACCTTGTCGGACCCGGTGAAGGAGATGACGGGCAGCCGCTCGTCCCGCACCAGCGCGGGCATCTTGTCGTTGGCCACGGGCAGCACCGACCAGGAGCCGGCCGGCAGGTCCGTCTCGGCCAGCAGCTCGCCGATGACCAGGCCGCTGAGCGGGGTCGCGGGGGCGGGCTTCAGGATGATGGGCGCGCCCGCCGCGATGGCCGGGGCGATCTTGTGGGCGCACAGGTTGAGCGGGAAGTTGAAGGGTGCGATGCCGAGCACGACGCCCTTCGGGAAGCGCCGGGTGAGGGCGAGCCGGCCCTGGCCGCCCGCGTCGGTGTCCAGCCGCTGGGCCTCGCCGCCGTTGAACCGGCGGGCCTCCTCGGCCGCGAACCGGAACACGGACACGGCCCGGCCGACCTCGCCGCGGGCCCACTTGAGCGGCTTGCCGTTCTCGGCGGAGATGAGCCGGGCGATCTCCTCGGTCCGCTCCACGAGCCGCTTGCTCACGTGGTCGAGGGCGGCGGCCCGTACGTGGGCCGGGGTGGCGGCGAACTCGTCCCGTACGGCGTGGGCGGCGGCGACGGCCTCCTCGACCTGCGCGTCGCTCGGCACCCCGACCCTGCCGACGAGGCGCCCGTCCCAGGGCGAGGTGACATCGAAGGTGGCCTCGCCGGTGGCCTGGCGCCCGGCAAGCCAGAAGGCATGGGTGGAAGTCATGAGGTCCCCGGCCCTTCCATGAAGTAGGTCAACTGCTCGACGCCCCCACGGTAGGCCCGCCACCCCCAGGACCCACTTGTCCACGAAGTAGCACTACCCCCTGACATGGCTCCACTTCGTCAGGCAAGGTGCAGGACCACCCGCCTGGGGCGCGGGAACGGCGCAATCTTCTGCGGTCCAGGGGCGCGGGGAACGGCGCATGCTTCCAGGGGCGCGGGGAACGGCGCAAAGACCCCAGCCCCCACCCACCCGCACCAGCCAACCGAGCCCGGCCGAAGCCGACCTACGCCCCCGCAGAAGCAGTCGCGGACGCAGTCGCCTTCAGCGCCAACCACAACTCCATCCGCACATCCGGATCATCCAGAGACCGCCCGAGGATCTCCTCGACCCGCCGCATGCGATACCGCAACGTATGCCGGTGCACCCCCAGATCCACCGCCGCCGCATCCCACTGCCCGTGCCGCGACAACCACGCCCGCAGCGAGGCGACCAGATCCCCCCGCCCGGTCGCGTCGTGCTCGTGCAGCGCCCGCAGCAGCCCGTCGGCGAACGCCCGCACCGCGTCGTCCGCCAGCAACGGCACCACGGACCCCGTAGCCACCTCTTCGTGCTCGACCAGCACCCGCCCCCGCCGTCGCGCGACGGACAGCGCCTGCTCGGCCTGCTTGTAGGCGGCCCCGGCGGCGACCGGACCGGCGGGCGCGGACACCCCCACGACCAGCTCGTCCTCGTCGGTCCCCTGCTCGGAACCGCTGCGCGCGATACCGACGGTGTGCGCGTACCGCGTGCAGGCGGTGACCACCGCACCCCCGTCCGCGGCGAGCACCACCAGCCGCCGCTCCCCGTCGGGCACGACCAGCACGGCCTCACCGGACCGGGCGGCCGCGGCCTCCGCGACCTCGACGAACCCGCCGACCAGATCGCCGCCGGTCTCGGCGAGCACGGCCGAGGCCGCCTCGACACCGGCCACGTCGACCTCACCGGCACCGGCACCGCCGCCGGCCCGCGCCCGCCCGGCGGAGGCGGACGCGGCCTCGGCGAGCATCATCCGGTAAGGCGCGTCGAGCAGCCCGCCGTACAGGTCCCCGGCCACCCCGCGGGCGTGATCGGGCTGCCCTGCGAGCAGCATGCGCAGCACGGCGGCGCCGATCCGCTGCTCGGCGGCGTACAGCGAACGGGACCGTTCCGTGACGAGGGTCAGCAGGGCGATCGCGGAGTGCACGGCATACCGCTCGGCCGTGCCCAGCGCGGACGCGGTCCCGACGGCGAGCGCGCCACGGGCACGGCGTCCGGTGCCCAGCGAGTGCAGCTCGATCCGGTCCTCGCCGTCCGTGCCGTCCGCCGGCTCCCCGCCGACGACGGAACTGGCAGGCGCGGGCCGGTCGCGCAGCCGCTCCACGTGCTCGGTGATCCGGGCGGCCCTGCGGCCGGCCCAGTCCGGTGCCGTGGCGACGACGGCGCCGGAGGCGTCGTACAGCGCGGCCCATCCGTCGACCTGCGAGGCGAGGGCGGTCAGCAGCCCTTCGGGTCCGTCGCTCAGTGCCTGTCTGGTCAGTTCGCGTTGGGCGGCGAACCCCGCGGTCACCGCCCGGTACCGGTCGGCGGCGATGGCCGCGGAGACGGCCTTGCTGATGGCGAGGAAGGGCGTGCGCCGGGGGACCTCCAGGAGCGGCAGGCCCTCTTCCGCCGCCGCGTCGGCCAGTGCCTCGGGGATCTTCTCGTAGTGCACGCCGACGGCGAAGCCGAGCCCGGCCACCCCGGCCCCGACCAGCCGCTTCACATACCGGCGCATGGCGTCGGCGTCCTCGGCGTCCAGCTTGAGCGCCGTGATGAGGAGCAGTTCCCCGCCCTCCATGTACGGCACGGGGTCGGTGAGCTCGCTGGCGTGCACCCAGCGCACAGGGGTGTCCAGTCGTTCCTTGCCCGCGCGCACGGTGAGCTTGAGCGCCGAGTGATGGACGAGCGAGGCGAGCGTGGGGGGCATGGGGCCTTCAGGTCTTCACGGGTTCTTCGACGGTCACGGACGAGGAGATGGCGAGGTGATGACGAGGTGATCTTTTGGCCGCCGTGTATGAACGGCCTATGCCGATTCTGCCTCACCGTACGGTCGGCCCGTGACCATATGTCCAGACGTCCTGCCGGAGGCGCCCGCGCACACCCCTCAGGAGCCCGAGCACCCCGTTACACACTGCTGCACATACCGCTGCACATACCGCTGCACATACCGCTGATCAGGCTCCCGGGTGCCGCAGATCCACCAGGAGCGGGGGCGCGTGCTCCCCGCGCACGCTGGTGAGCGAGAGCACCGCGTGCCCCGGCGGCACCGCGTGCGCCAGTTCGGACGCCGACCACCGTTCCCGTTCGACCTGGCGCACGGTGACGGCGCGGGCGGTGGGCGCGTTCCCGGTGATCACCCGGCGCAGCATGTGGACGGCCTTCCCGGCCGGTGTCTCCGCGATGATCTGCCGGTCGGTGACGTCCCGCGCCTCGATCCACTCCTTGCCCCAGACCTCGGCGAAGTCCTGCCCGTCCCACGGGGTGAGCCCGGACAGCGCCACCCGGCACCCGATCGAGCCGAGCAGCGGCGACCGCAGCGGGCGGGGCGCGTCGTCGAGCGTGCGCAGGGTCATGATGACCCCGGCGTTGGCGGACCGCAGCCGCTGGATGCCCCGTACGGCCTCGGGGGTGACGACCCCGGTGGCGTCGTCGAGCACGAGGCAGGCGAACAGGGACCGGTCCTCGCGGACCGCGACACTGGCCGCGAACTGGGCGAGCACGAGCCGCGACAGGATCCGTGAGGCGTCCGCGTGCCCGCGCTGGGGCAGGTCGATCCGCACGCGTACGGGGTGGTCGAGCGCGCGCAGCGAGAAGGGCCGGGTCTGTCCTGAGGTGTCGAAGAAGCCGGCGAAGGCGGGCCGGTCGAGCAGCGCCACCCGGTCCGCGAGCACTCCGCCCACATCGCCGGGCTGCCCCAACTGCCGCTCCCGTGCGTCGAGTTCCCGGAGCAGCGACTCCTGGCCACCCTCGGTGAGCGCCTTGCGGAGCGCTCCGAGCGGGGCGGGCGCGCCATCGAGGAGCTGCCGCAGTTCGGGCACGGAGGGAAAGCGTCCGTGGACGGCCCGGTACGGCCCGAGCAGCTGGGCGAGCACGGTGGTGGACCGCCGGCTGTCACCGCTGGGGTGCGGGTCGGCGAGATCACCGACGAGCGCCTCGGCGAGCACGGCCGCGGCCTCGTCCGGGTCGGTGGTGCCGCCGTACAGGTCGAGGTCGTACACGGACTCGGGGTTGCCCACCCGCACCACGACGTCGTACGCGTCCACCGGGCCGAGGCCCGCGCCCGCCGCCCCGACGACGACCACGGCCGCCCGCCCGGCGAGCGCGTGCAGGCACAGCGACTCGACGAGCGGCCGGACGACACCGCCGGTCTTGCCGGATCCGGCGGGGCCGACGGCGAGCAGCGAGGTTCCCAGCAGCTCGGGCCCGAGCGCCATCCCGGTGCCGCGATAGGCGTACGGATTGCGCGGATCGTCGGCGGTCGTGCCGAGGCGCACCTGCCCCGTGACGAGGTCGTGCCGCGCGAGCCTGCCCGGCAGATCCCGCTCGCCGGAGGGGTGCAGACAGGCGGCGGCGCCCTCCCGCAGCACGGCGCCGGTGAAGGTGGCGAGGCTGTGGCGTCCGCTGCGCACGCCCTGCCAGGCGCGGGTGATCCGGGCGTGGTCGACATCGCGCATGAGGCCGGCCCGCGCGTCGGCGCCGAGCCGGTCGGCGGCGTCGGCGGCTCCGGCGGCGCGCAGCGCGTTCCACTGCGCGGGGTCGTCCTCGGGGGTGGGTGCTGTGGCGTCTGCCGGGGGCGACGCAACGCGGCGCAGTACAGGAACGATGTAGCGGCGCCACACCTCGGACCATCGACCGAGGCGCCCGGCTCCCATCATGATCCCAAAAGCGACCAGTCCGTAGTAGATCCTCGAAGCGATGTCCCCCTTCACCGCATCACCGTGGTTCTCGGGGATCTTCCACTCTTCCGGAGTGACCGCGTAGTAGGGCCACAACCAGTACTGGCCCAGATAGCGGTTCGAGACAAGCGACCAGATCAGGTATCCCACGAGGAACGCGATGAACGCGCCGCTGAGCAACTGCCGGGCCGGGATCTGTTCGGGCTCCACCTCCGGCCGCGGCCGGTGCCCGAACCGCCACACGCCAGGGGCGGCCTCGGGCCGGGGCGTGCGCAGCCAGGTGAGGAAGGCGGATCCGTCCGGCCGCGGTGGTCCGCCGGGTGCCTGCGTGGGCCGTGGCGGCACCTGGGGCGGTCCGGCCGGCCGCGGCACACGATCGGCGTGTGTGCCCCGTGCGTCGCGTGTGCCGTCGCTGTCCATCGCCTCTGCCACCCCTGACCAGCCGCTCCGTACGTGGTTGCGAGTCAATCTAACGCCCTCCCAAAGGGAGTTCACCGCTTACCGGGCCGCTTACCCGGCCCGGTGTGCGGCGATACGGACGCCAGGCCTCCTCCGGTTCTCTCCGGCTCTCCGGGCGTCCTCTGTCCAAGACGGACAAGCGGCTCCTCCGACACCGCCCGGATGGAGCATGCCCACCCCCCGGCCCCGGCCCTAGCCTGCGATGAAGGAAGCCGGACATTCGAGAGAATCCGTTCGCAGACCGCCGTTCACCGAGCGCCGTTCACAGACAGCCGTTCGCACGACCCCAGGGAGCCCCTCATGAGCGCAGTTCCGCAGGAGCGCCGCATCGTCACCGCCATTCCCGGCCCGAAGTCGCAGGAACTGCAGGCCCGCCGCACCGCCGCGGTCGCGGCCGGTGTGGGGTCCGTGCTGCCCGTCTTCACCGCGCGCGCCGGTGGCGGCATCCTTGAGGACGTCGACGGGAACCGGCTCATCGACTTCGGTTCCGGTATCGCCGTGACGTCCGTCGGCGCCTCCGCCGAGGCCGTCGTACGCCGGGCCGCCGCCCAGCTCCAGGACTTCACCCACACCTGTTTCATGGTCACGCCGTACGAGGGGTACGTGGCCGTCGCCGAGGCGCTCGCCGAGCTGACGCCCGGGGACCACGCCAAGAAGAGCGCCCTGTTCAACAGCGGCGCCGAGGCCGTCGAGAACGCCGTCAAGATCGCCCGCGCCTGGACCAAGCGGCAGGCGGTCGTCGTCTTCGACCACGGCTACCACGGCCGCACCAACCTCACGATGGCGCTGACCGCGAAGAACATGCCGTACAAGCACGGCTTCGGCCCGTTCGCGCCCGAGGTCTACCGCGTCCCGGTGGCGTACGGCTACCGCTGGCCGACCGGCCCCGAGAACGCGGGCGCCGAGGCCGCCGCGCAGGCCATCGACGAGATCACCAAGCAGGTCGGTCCGGACAACGTGGCCGCGATCATCATCGAGCCGGTGCTGGGCGAGGGCGGCTTCATCGAGCCGGCCAAGGGCTTCCTGCCGGCCCTCAGCGAGTTCGCGACCGACAACGGCATCGTCTTCGTCGCCGACGAGATCCAGTCCGGGTTCTGCCGCACCGGCCAGTGGTTCGCGTGCGAGGACGAGGGGATCGTCCCTGACCTGATCACCACCGCCAAGGGCATCGCGGGCGGTCTGCCGCTGGCCGCCGTGACGGGTCGCGCCGAGATCATGGACGCCGCGCACGCGGGCGGCCTGGGCGGCACCTACGGCGGCAACCCGGTGGCCTGCGCGGGCGCGCTCGGCTCGATCGAGACGATGAAGGAGCTGGACCTCAACGCGAAGGCGAAGCACATCGAGGCCGTCATGAAGGCCCGCCTGGGCGCGATGGCCGAGAAGTTCGACATCATCGGTGACGTCCGCGGCCGGGGCGCGATGATCGCGATCGAGCTGGTGAAGGACCGTACGACGAAGGAGCCGAACGCGGAGGCGACCGCCGCGCTCGCCAAGGCCTGCCACCAGGAGGGCCTGCTGGTCCTGACCTGTGGCACCTACGGGAACGTCCTGCGTTTCCTGCCGCCGCTGGTCATCGGCGAGGACCTGCTGACCGAGGGTCTGGACATCATCGAGCAGGCTCTTGCCCGCATCTGAGCGACGTCCGCCTCATCGGTTGCGCTGCCGGGGTCCCGGATCTGCCGCAGGAGCGGGGCGTGTGAAGAAGGTGTGCGAGGTGCATGGCGGGAACGGAATCCTCCTGTCGGACGCTCTCCCGCTGTCGTAGGTTCTACGCAGATGAGAGATGCACCCGCCCACAGGGGACTGTGGGCGACATCAGGACGGGGCCTCCCCAGCTTCGCCCTGGTCGTGCCTTCGCGCACACAACCGGAGCCTTGCGCTCCGGGTCTCCTCACCGATCGGACAGTCGCTCGCCCCAAACCCCCCGGGGCGCGCGACAACCCGGTCAGAACCACCGAAGGGCTTGCACCTACCCCCCCTGGTGCAAGCCCTTCGGCGCGTCCGGGCCCGGCCGGACGGCGTCCGCCGGGGATGTGGGTCTACTGCGGGTCCGTCGTGGCCGGGCGCGCGGTTCCCCGCGCCCCTGACGGGGCCCGGCCCGGTGCTGCTGGCACGCTGTACCGCATGATCAGCGCCCCCGAAAGCGGCAGGCAAGGCGAAGGGTCACCGGATGCGGGGGGCCGCGCCCGGATCCTCGCCCCGCTCGTTCTCTTCTTCCTCCTCGCCCTCCTCACCTGGCAGGTCTCCGTCGACGGGCCGGTGCGCCGCGCCGACGAGCGGCTCGCGCGGGTGGTGGAGAGCAGTCGCCTGCCCGCGGGCGCCGCCGAGTTCCTCGCGGATCTCGGCAACATCGCGGTCGCCGTCCCGGTCCTGGCCGCGGTCGCCGCGTACGTGGCGTGGCGGGCTCTGCGTGCCGGACTGCCCCGCTGGTGGCTGCCGGCGCTCGCGGCCCTGCTCACCATGGCGGCCGTACCGCTCCTGGTCGTCCCGTTGAAGGAGGCCGTCGGCCGTACCGGCCCACCCGGGATGGCGGGCGACGGCTACTACCCCTCGGGCCACACCGCCACGGCCGCCGTCGCCTACGGAGCCGCCGTCCTCCTCCTGCTGCCCTGGCTCCGCAACCGCTACCTGCGCCGGGAACTCACCATCGCCTGTCTGGTCCTGGTGGCAGCCGTGAGCTTCGGCCTGGTCCGGCGCGGCTACCACTGGCCGCTGGACGTGGCGGGGAGCTGGTGCCTGAGCGCCCTGCTGCTGCTGGGACTCGCGACGTTCCTGACCAGCGGCAGCACGGCCGCTCAGCCGAAGTAGCCGTCGAGGTTCTTCGAGCACTCCCGGCCGCCGAAGCGGTCCCGGTCGATCGAACACGTCATCAGGCCGCGCAGAGCGGGCCAGGCGCCGTGGGGCGCGTACGAGCCGCAGTCGTTCTTCTTCGTCAGGCAGTACAGGGCTCTGTCGGCCTCGCCCCGGCAACACGTGGCCGTTGCCGGCGTTCGTCGTGGCCGGCCTGCCGGTGGCGATCCGGTCCGGGCGCGGCGGCGGGCAGACGTCGGCCGCGTCGCCCGCCAAGCTGAACGCGAAGACCGTCAAGCAGGTCATGCCCTTTGGCGGCTATCCGTCCCGGTGCCGTTCGTCGCCCTCATCGGTCGGGGCCGTCGGTCGCCAGATTCGCCGCCGCCTCATGCATCGCCAGTTCCAGCAGCGCCGGGTCGGTGAGCGTGCCGGAGCCGTCCGGAGGGATCAGCCAGCGGACCCCGCCGGTCGAGCGTCCCGGGTACGGGACGACGATCCACGTACCGCGTCCCGCCGTACGCACCCCCGTGCCCAGCCAGCGCGCGGCCGTCCCCGGCGGGACGAAGAAACCCATGCGCGCGTCACCGAAGTCGACGAGTACGGGCCCGGGTTGGTCGAGCACGCGGGACAGCACGTCGAGTGTCGGCCAGCCGAGCTGCCCCGGCAGGATGAGCACGTCCCAGGCCTTGCCCGCCGGCAGCAGCGCGACCCCCATCGGGTTGCGTTCCCATTCCCAGCGGCAGGCCTCGGGATCCGGTGCCACGGATGCCAGCCACTCGACCGCCGTCTTGGCCCCTGTCATGGCGGAACCTCCCTCTCGTGTGTCGACGCTGGTCGCGTCAGAGGGGAGAGGGAGGTCCGGGCCGGGCATTACGCGGCTTTCGGCGACTTGTTGGTGAAAGTCACCCGTCAGGCTCAGCTGTCGAAGCCGAGGCCCACCCGGTCCATCGTCCGCAGCCACAGATTGCGCCGGCCTCCGTGCGCGTCCGCGCGGGCGAGGGACCACTTGGTGAGCGCGATGCCCGTCCACGCGAACGGCTCCGGCGGGAAGGGCAGCGGCTTTCTGCGGACCATCTCCAGCGCCGTGCGTTCCGTGCGTTCCCCCGCCAGCAGGTCGAGCATCACGTCCGCGCCGAACCGGGTCGCGCCGACGCCGAGGCCCGTGTAGCCCGCCGCGTAGGCCACCCGGCCGCCGTGCGCGGTGCCGAAGAAGGCCGAGAAGCGGGAGCACGTGTCGATCGCGCCGCCCCAGGCGTGGGTGAAGCGGACGCCCTCCAGCTGCGGGAAGCAGGTGAAGAAGTGCCCGGCGAGCTTCGCGTACGTGTCCGGCCGGTCGTCGTACTCGGCGCGCACCCGGCCGCCGTACGGGTACACCGCGTCGTAGCCGCCCCACAGGATGCGGTTGTCGGCGGACAGCCGGAAGTAGTGGAACTGGTTCGCCGAGTCCCCGAGCCCCTGCCGGTTCTTCCAGCCGATCGAGGCGAGCTGTTCGGCGGTCAGCGGCTCGGTCATCAGCGCGTAGTCGTAGACCGGCACGGTGTACGGGCGCACGCGCTTGACCAGGTTCGGGAAGATGTTCGTACCGAGGGCGACGCGCCGGGCGCGCACACTCCCGTACGGCGTGCGTACGGCCATTGAGGCGCCGTACGCCTTCAGGGTGAGCGCGGGCGTGTTCTCGTACACGCGCACCCCCAGCTCGACGCAGGCGCGCTTGAGTCCCCAGGCGAGCTTGGCGGGGTGCAGCATGGCGACGCCCCCGCGGTCGTGCAGGCCGCCGAGGAAGGTCGGTGAGTTCACCTGCTCGCGTACGGCGTCGGTGTCCAGGTACTCGACACCGTCGGCGAGGCCCCGCTCCTGCAACTCCGCGTGCCAGTCCCGTAGTTCGGCGGCCTGGTACGGCTCGGTGGCGACGTCGATCTCGCCGGTGCGTTCGAAGTCGCAGTCGAGGGAGTAGCGGGCGACGGTCGCCTCGATGCCGTCGAGGTTGCGGGCGCCCAGCTCCTCCAGCCTGTGGATCTCGTCGGGCCAGCGGGTCAGGCCGTTGGACAGGCCGTGGGTGAGGGAGGCGGCGCAGAATCCGCCGTTGCGGCCCGAGGCGGCCCAGCCCACCTCGCGGCCCTCCAGCAGGACCACCTCGCGCCCGGGGTCGCGCTCCTTGGCGAGGAGCGCGGTCCACAGTCCGCTGTAGCCGCCGCCGACGACGAGCAGGTCACAGGTCTCGGCGGCGGTGAGCGCGGGCTCGGGGCGGGGCCTGCCGGGGTCGTCCAGCCAGTACGAGAGCGGCTGGGCGTCGGAAAGGGATGCCGTCCAGTTCTTGTCGGCCCGACTTCTCTTACGGCTCATGATGCCTTTTGGCGGTTGCGGCGGTTGCTGATGACCATTCCGGCCAGCACGAACAGTACGGCGACGAGGAACATGGCCGTGCCGATGACGTTGATCTGAACGGGTGTTCCGCGCTGCGCCGAACCCCAGACGAACATCGGGAACGTGACGGTCGAACCGGCGTTAAAATTGGTGATGATGAAATCGTCGAAGGAGAGCGCGAAGGCGAGGAGTGCTCCCGCGGCGATACCGGGCGCGGCGATGGGCAGCGTCACGCGCAGGAAAGTCTGCAGGGGACCCGCGTACAGGTCCTGCGCGGCCTGTTCCAGGCGCGGGTCCATCGACATCACGCGTGCCTTGACGGCGGTGACGACGAAGCTCAGGCAGAACATGATGTGGGCGATCAGGATCGTCCAGAAGCCCAGCTGGGCGCCCAGGTTGAGGAAGAGCGTGAGCAGCGAGGCGGCCATGACGACCTCGGGCATCGCCATCGGCAGGAAGATCAGGGAGTTCACGGCGCCGCGCGCGCGGAAGCGGTAGCGGACGAGCGCGAAGGCGATCATCGTGCCGAGGGCGGTGGCGCCCAGGGTCGCCCAGCCGGCGATCTGCAGGCTCAGCGAGAGCGAGCCGCACAGGCCGGCGACCCCGCAGGGATCGGTCCAGGCGTCCGTGGAGAACTGCTGCCATTCGTAGTTGAAGCGCCCCTTCGGATCGTTGAAGGAGAAGACGGTGACGACGATGTTGGGCAGCAGCAGATATCCGAGGGTGAGCAGACCCGCAATGACGACGAGACGGCGTTTGAACCAGCGCAAGAGGCCCATCTAAACCAGATCCTCCGTCCCGGACTTACGGATGTAGAGCGTGACGACGGCCAGGATTCCCGCCATGAGAACGAACGAGAGAGCCGCGGCCGTCGGATAGTCGAGAATGCGCAGGAACTGCGTCTGGATGACGTTTCCGACCATGCGGGTGTCGGTGGAGCCGAGCAGATCGGCGTTCACGTAGTCGCCGCTCGCCGGGATGAACGTGAGCAGCGTCCCGGAGACGACCCCGGGCATCGACAGCGGGAACGTCACCTTGCGGAAGGTCGTGAAGGGCCGCGCGTACAGATCGCCGGCCGCCTCGTGCAGTCGCCCGTCGATGCGTTCGAGGGAGGTGTAGAGCGGCAGGATCATGAACGGCAGGAAGTTGTACGTGAGACCGCAGACCACCGCGAGCGGGGTGGCCAGGACGCGGTCGCCCGCGGTGACGCCCAGCCAGCTCGTGACGTCCAGGACGTGCAGCGCGTTGAGGGCGCCGACGACCGGCCCGCTGTCCGCGAGGATCGTCTTCCAGGCGAGCGTACGGATCAGGAAGCTGGTGAAGAAGGGCGCGATGACCAGGATCAGGATCAGGTTGCGCCAGCGGCCCGCGCGGAAGGCGATGAGGTACGCGAGCGGGTAGCCGAGCAGCAGACACAGGATCGTGGCGGTACCGGCGTAGCCGATGGAGCGCAGGAACTGCGGCCAGTAGTCGGCCACCGCGTCCCAGTAGGTCGCGAAGTGCCAGGTGACCTTGTAGCCGTCCTCCAGGGAGCCCGTCTGCACGGACGTGGAGGCCTGGTAGACCATCGGCAACGCGAAGAAGACGACCAGCCAGAGAATGCCGGGGAGCAGCAGCCAGTACGGGGTGAGGCGGCCCCGCTTCCGAGGGGGGCGCTCCTTCGGGGCGGGTGTCGGCGCCAGGGGTGGCGCGTCGGTGACGGTCGCCATCAGGCCGCCACCCCCTCGTCGGGCCCGACGGTCTCGACACCGGCGTCGATGTCCTGTGCGGCGTCCAGGCCGAAGGTGTACGCCGGGTTCCAGTGCAGGACCACCTCGGCGCCGGGTACGAGCCGGGGGTCGCGGTCGATGTTCTGAACGTAGACCTCGAACTGCGGGCAGACCGGGCTGTCGACGACGTACTGCGTGGAGACGCCGATGAAACTGGAGTCGGCGATCGTGCCGGTGATGCGGTTGCGGCCCGCCGGGATCTCGCCGGCCTCGTCGGCGTGCGTGAGGCTGATCTTCTCCGGGCGGACCCCGACCAGGACCTTGCCGCCGGTTGTCGTGGGCGCGGAACATCGGGCCTCGGGCAGGACGAGCTTGCCGCCGCCCGCCCTGAGGACGATCTCGTCGCCGCTCCTGGCGTCGACCTCGGCCTCGATGAGGTTGGAGGTGCCGAGGAAGTTGGCGACGAACGTGGTGTTCGGGTTCTCGTAGAGGTCGGCGGGCGAGCCGAGCTGCTCGACACGGCCCGCGTTCATCACGGCGACCGTGTCGGCCATCGTCATGGCCTCCTCCTGGTCGTGCGTGACGTGGACGAAGGTGATGCCGACCTCGGTCTGGATGCGCTTGAGCTCCAGCTGCATCTGGCGGCGCAGCTTGAGGTCGAGGGCGCCGAGGGGCTCGTCGAGGAGGAGCACCTTGGGGGTGTTGATCAGCGCGCGGGCGACGGCGACGCGCTGCTGCTGGCCGCCGGAGAGCTGGTGGGGCTTCTTGCGGGCCTGCTCGCCGAGCTGGACCAGGTCGAGCATCTCCCCGACCTGCTTCTTCACCGACTTGATGCCGCGCCGGCGCAGACCGAAGGCGACGTTCTCGAAGATGTCGAGGTGCGGGAAGAGGGCGTACGACTGGAAGACGGTGTTCACGGGCCGCTTGTACGGGGGCAGGTTCGTCACGTCCTGCTCGCCGAGGAAGACGGTGCCGGAGGAAGGTTCCTCCAGGCCGGCGATCATGCGCAGGGTGGTGGTCTTGCCGCAGCCCGACGCTCCCAGGAGGGCGAAGAACGACCCCTGGGGCACGGTCAGATCGAGCGGCCGGACGGCGGTGAAGGAGCCGTAGGTCTTGCTGATGCCCGAGAGGCGGACGTCACCGCCGGTCTCCGTACTGCTCGTCGTGCTGTTCTTCGCACTGTTGTTGGTGGTCACGGTGATCACGCCCCCGTCAGCTTTGCGAACTTCTCTTCGTACGCCGTCTCTTCCTTCGCGCTCAGCGAGCGGAAGGCGTGCGACGAGGCCGCCATGGCGGCGTCGGGAATGATCAGCGGGTTGTCGGCCGCGGACTTGTCGATCTTCGCCAGTTCGGCCTTCACACCGTCGACGGGACAGACGTAGTTGATGTACGCGGCCAGCTCGGCAGCCGGACCCGGCTCGTAGTAGTAGTCGATGAGCCGCTCGGCGTTGGACTTGTGCCTCGCCTTGTTGGGGACCAGCAGATTGTCCGAGGAGATCATGTAGCCGCTGTCCGGGATGACGAAGTCGATGTCCGGGCTGTCCGCCTTGAGCTGGACGACGTCACCGGCCCAGGCGACACAGGCGGCGAGGTCGCCCTTGGTGAGGTCGGCCGTGTAGTCGTTGCCGGTGAAGCGGCGGATCTGGCCCTTGTCGACGGCCTTCTGCAGACGCGCGATCGCCGCGTCGAAGTCGTCGTCGGTGAACTTCGCCGGGTCCTTGCCGAGGTCGAGCAGCGTCATGCCGATGCTGTCGCGCATCTCGGACAGGAAGGCGACGCGCCCCTTGAGTTTCGGGTTGTCGAGCATGTCGGAGACGGACGTGACCTCCACCCCGTCCAGCGCCTTCTTGTTGTAGGCGATGACGGTGGGGATACCGGTCCAGGGATACGAGTAGGCGCGTCCCGGGTCCCAGTCGGGGGTGCGGAACTGCTGGGAGAGGTTGGCGTAGGCGTGCGGCAGGTTGGAGGCGTCCAGTTTCTGCACCCAGCCGAAGCGGATCAGCCGCGCGGCCAGCCAGTCGGTGACGCAGATGAGGTCGCGCCCGGTGTCCTGGCCCGCCGCGAGCTGCGGCTTGAGCTTGCCGAAGAACTCGACGTTGTCGTTGATGTCCTCGGTGTACTTGACCTTGATGCCGGTGCGTTCGGCGAACGCGTCGAGCGTCGGGTGCCGCTTCTCGCTCTCGTCGACGTCCATGTACTCGGTCCAGTTGGAGAAGTTGATCTGCTTCTCCTTGGCCGAGTGGTCCTCGGACGAGACACCCGCGGTGTTCTTCGCCGCCGGGATCCCGCAGGCGCTCAGGGTCCCAAGACCGCCGAGGGCGAGTGCGCCGCCCGTCGAGGCGCGCAGCAGCGAACGGCGGCTGAGGGAGGCCCTGCCGTTGCGGAGGCTTCGCCGCACGGCGGCCAGTCGGGCCGGGGACAGTTGATCGGGCTCGTACTGCTCCATGCTCGTGGTGCCCTTTCGGGAGGTTTCGGCCTGGTCTGGGCCAATAGTGACTAACGGTCCCCGAAGATCGTGCGGTGCCAGTCCTTCCTGGCCACCGCGGTGTTGTCGAACATGACGTGCTTGATCTGCGTGTACTCCTCGAACGAGTACGAGGACATGTCCTTGCCGAAGCCGGACGCCTTGTAGCCGCCGTGGGGCATCTCGCTGATGATCGGGATGTGGTCGTTGACCCAGACGCAGCCCGCCTTGATCTCGCGCGTGGCCCGGTTCGCCCGGTACACGTCACGGCTCCACGCGGAGGCGGCGAGACCGTACGGGGTGTCGTTGGCGAGGCGGATGCCTTCGTCGTCGCTGTCGAAGGGGACGACCACCAGGACCGGGCCGAAGATCTCGGCCTGCACGATCTCGCTGTCCTGCGCGGCGTCGGCGACCAGGGTCGGCCGGTAGTACGCGCCGCGCTCAAGCCCCTTCGGGATCTCACCGCCGGTGACCACGCGCGCGTAGGAGCGCGCCCGGTCGACGAACCCGGCGACCCGGTCCCGCTGGGCGACGGAGATCAGCGGCCCGAGGTCGGTGTCCGGCGCGAACGGATCACCGAGCCGGACGCTCTCCATGAGTTCCGCGGTCCTCGAAACGAACTCTTCGTAGAGGGGCCTCTGCACGTACGCGCGCGTGGCGGCCGTGCAGTCCTGGCCCGTGTTGATGAGCGCGCCCGCGACCGCGCCGTGCACGGCGGCCTCCAGGTCCGCGTCGTCGAAGACCACGAAGGGGGCCTTGCCGCCGAGTTCCAGGTGCAGGCGCTTGACCGTGGACGTGGCGATCTCGGCGACGCGCCTGCCGACGGCCGTGGACCCGGTGAAGGAGGTCATGACGACGTCCGGGTGGCCCACAAGGTGCTCGCCCGCATCTCTCCCCGCCCCCGCGACGATGTTGACGACACCGTCGGGGATGCCTGCCAGGGTCGCCGCCTCGGCGAACAGCAGGGAGGTGAACGGGGTCAGTTCGGCGGGCTTGAGGACGATCGTGTTGCCGGCGGCGATCGCCGGTAGGACCTTCCAGGCGGCCATCTGGAGCGGATAGTTCCAGGGGGCGATGGAACCGACCACACCGATGGGCTCACGCCGCACGTACGAGGTGTGGTCGCCGGAGTACTCACCTGCGGACTGCCCCTGAATATGCCGGGCCGCGCCCGCGAAGAAGGCGGTGTTGTCGATCGTGCCCGGGACGTCGAACTCCCGGGTCAGCTTGATCGGCTTGCCGCACTGCAGGGACTCCGCCTGGGCGAATTCCTCGGCTCGCTCGGCGAGCACGGCGGCGAAGCGGTGCAGGGCGTCGGAGCGCTCACCCGGGGTGGCACCGGACCAGCCAGGGAACGCCTCAAGGGCGGCCCCGACCGCCGCGTCCACGTCGTCCGTGCCTGCCAGCTCGTACGTGTGGAGGTCGTCGCCGGTGGCGGGGTCGACGACGGTGTGGCTCCGGCCGGACGTGCCCTTGGCCGGCCGGCCCGCGATGTACTGCGCGCCGCCCGCGAAGCGGTCCTGCGCCTGGAAGCGATGGCCCGGATTGTGCATTTCGCTCTCCTCCGCCGCACTCCCCGAACCCGGGGGGTCGGCGTAGCTCCAGCTCGATTTGAGTGCCGATCCTGACAGAGCAATGGTGCTCCAACAAGTGATTCCGTTGTTGCCATTTGGTTACGCGACGGAATCTGTCGACCAGGTGTCGAGTCGCTGAGGAAAAGGCGGGACGGATTGTCAGTGGTGCGTGCCAGACTCGCGTGCATGGGGGAGATCGAAGCGAGGATGGCATCCCGGGAGACGCTGGTCAGCGCGATCCGGGCGGGGGCGAAGGTCAAGTACCTGTACTTCTGGGGGCATCGGCCGCGGGCGGACGGGCGGATCGGGTCGAGCTGTCTGAGCCAGTGGTGGCCGTCGCCGTTCGCGGCGGACGGGGTGGAGTACCGGACGGCCGAGCACTGGATGATGGCGCGCAAAGCGCGGCTCTTCGGTGACGCGGAGGCGGAGCGGCTGGCGCTGGACGCGCCGAATCCGGCGCTCGCGAAGAAGGCCGGGCGGCTGGTCCGGGGGTTCGACGAGTCCGTCTGGGAGCGTGAGCGGTTCGGGATCGTGGTGGAGGGGAGCGTGCGGAAGTTCGCCTCTGACGAGGCGCTTCGGGGGTTCCTGCTGGGCACGGGCGAGCGAGTGCTGGTCGAGGCCAGTCCCATGGACCGGGTCTGGGGCATCGGGCTGGCCGCGGACGACGAGCGGGCGTCCGACCCCGCCCGCTGGCAGGGCCAGAACCTCCTGGGCTTCGCCCTGACGACCGCAAGGGAGCGCTTGCGCTCCGCCTGAACGGCACCACGGCACCACGGCACCACGGGATCAGGGTGCGGGGGCCGCGTGGTTCCCCTTCAGGGGCGCGGGGAACTGCGCAGACCTCAACCCCCGCCCACCCGCACCCACGAACGCACTCACCCGACGGCGGTCAAGGACGTGCTGAAGCCGTCGCCCCCGGTCCCCGAGTCATCGATCTCCGAGTCCGGCAGGACCAGGAACACCACCAGGAAGGCAATGCCCAGCGCGACACCGACGGCCCCACAGATGATTCCCGCCAAGGCATGCCCCGCATTGGTCGCCTGGCCCCGCCGAGCCCTCGCCCGCCCGATCCCCCCGAAGACCAGCGCGAGAATTCCGCACACGAGCGCCACCGGCCACAGACAGAACCCGACCGCCGCGACGATCCCGAGCACGAGCGACGCGGTGCCCAGCCCATTGCTCGGCCCCGTGGGCATCCCGGGCCACCCGTAGCCCGGCCCACCCTGCACGGGGTAAGCCGGATAGCCGTACCCATGCCCATGCCCGTGCGCAGGCCCCGGCCCGTGCCCGTACCCGTACCCGTACGGGACCTGCCCCGGCCCTCCCGGTGCGATGGGCGGCGGCGGAACCGCGTAGGCCCCCGGAGCCGCGTACGGATGCGGCGCCCCGGGGAACGAGGTCGCGGTCTGCCGGTCGTGCGCCGAGGACGGCACCGGCCCGCCCGCACTTTCCCCCACGCCGTGCGAAGGCCTCGCGTCCGTCGGCGGAGCCCAGGGATTCGGCCCGGCGAGCGGCTCGACAGGCGGCTCGACGTGCGGCTCGACGTGCGGCTTGCCCAGCGACACCTTCGCGTCGGGAGCGACGTCCTCGGGGCGCCGGTCCCGCGCCTCGTCGTCCGGCCCACCCGGTGCCTGCGCGTCCTCGGACATGCGCGAAGTCCCCTCTGTCGTACGTAGCGTCATGCTACGGCCCAAGCCTCCCCCCGCGCGGACCGCGGCCTACGATGATCCTCGAAGAACCGCACCACCGATCAGCCGATCACCCGCGCCCCGCCGTACACCGGCCCGGCGCCGTTCCTGGGGAGGAACCTTGACCGACCTGCACGCCTTCATCGCCGGACTGCCCAAGGCCGAACTGCACGTCCACCACGTCGGCTCCGCCTCCCCCCGTATCGTCTCCGAGCTGGCCGCCCGCCACCCCGACTCCAAGGTGCCGTCGGACCCCGAGGCGCTGGTCGACTACTTCACGTTCACGGACTTCGCCCACTTCATCGACGTGTACCTGTCCGTCGTCGACCTCATCCGCACGCCCGAGGACGTACGCCTCCTGACGTACGAGGTCGCCCGTGACATGGCCCGCCAGCAGATCCGCTACGCCGAGCTGACGATCACGCCGTTCTCGTCGACCCGCCGCGGTATCGACGAGGGCGCCTTCATGGACGCCATCGAGGACGCCCGCATCGCCGCCGAGGCCGACTTCGGCACGATCCTGCGGTGGTGCTTCGACATCCCGGGCGAAGCGGGACTCGAATCCGCCGAGGAGACGGTCCGGCTCGCCACCACTGACAAGCTCCGCCCGGAGGGCCTGGTCTCCTTCGGGCTCGGTGGGCCCGAGATCGGCGTACCCCGGCCGCAGTTCAAGCCGTACTTCGACCGTGCGATCGCGGCCGGCCTGCACTCCGTACCGCACGCGGGCGAGACGACGGGTCCGGAGACGGTCTGGGACGCGCTGACGGACCTGCGGGCCGAGCGCATCGGCCACGGCACGAGCTCCGCCCGGGACCCGAGGCTCCTCGCCCACCTCGCCGAGCACCGGATTCCGCTGGAGGTGTGCCCCACCTCGAACATCGCCACCCGCGCGGTCCGCACCCTCGACGAGCACCCGCTCAAGGAGTTCGTACGGGCCGGCGTCGTCGTCACCGTCAACTCGGACGACCCGCCGATGTTCGGCACCGACCTCAACAACGAGTACGCGGTCGCCGCCCGCCTCCTCGACCTCGACGAGCGGGGCCTGGCCGCGCTCGCCAAGAACGCCGTCGAGGTCTCCTTCCTGGACGGCCCCGGCAAGGCGGCGCTCGCCGCGGAGATCGACACGTACACCGCCGGGTGGCTCGCGCCCTGAGCCGGCGCACCAGCACAATGGGCCGATGCGTACCGTGACTGCCGTGGCCCACCGCGGCGACCCCTACCGCGTCCGTGAGAACACGATCGACTCACTGCGTTCCGCGCTCCGACGGGGCGCGGACGCCGTCGAGATCGACGTCCGGCTGACCCGCGACGGCGTGCCCGTGCTGCTGCACGACGACACGCTGAGGCGGTTGTGGGAACAGGACCGGCCGCTGCGCTCGCTCTCCGCCGACGAGGTACGGGGACTGACCTCGGGCGGGATCCCCACGCTGGAGGAGGCCCTCAAGGCGACGGACGAGGGCCGGCTCATGGTCGACCTGCCCGGTCCGGCGGACGCCCGCGCCGTCCGCCGGATCACCGGTGTCGTCCGGGACTTCGGCGCCGAGGAGCGCGTGTACTACTGCGCGGGGGCCGCCGCCATGCTCGCCGTCCGCGCGGCAGAACCCGCCGCTGAGATCGCCCTCACCTGGACGAGTCTCGCCCCGCCGCGGCCCGCGCTGCTCGACGCCCTACGGCCCCGGTGGCTCAACTACCGCTTCGGGCTGGTGAACCGCGACCTCGTCGGCCGGGTCCACCAGGACGGATACCTGGTCTCGGCGTGGACGCCCGACACCCGGCGGTCCATGCGGCGGCTCCTCGACGCGGGCGTCGACTCGATCACGACGAACCGCGTCGACACGCTCCGCGCCCTGAACACACCCTGCACACCCTGAGCACGCACGCCCTGAGCACAGACAGAAGGCAAGGAGATCGAACTCCCTGCCACTATCGAGCTATAGCCCACTGGGGGGCTTGCGGCAAGACCGGGGCTGTCCCGCAGAATCAGCGGCCGAAGCCGGAATCTGTGGACATGGGGTCGCGAAATGCGCGTGCTGTTGACGACTTGGGGATCGCGCGGAGACGTCGAACCGCTGGCGGGACTGGCGGTGGCGCTGCGGGAACTGGGCGCGGAGGTACGGGTGTGCGCGCCGCCGGACGAGGAGTTCGTGGTGCTGCTGGCGCGTGTCGGCGTGCCGCTGGTGCCGCTCGGCCCGTCGGTGCGCTCGGTGGTCGCCGGCCCGAAGCCACCGTCGGCCAAGGACGCGTTCAGGCTCGCTCCCGAGCTGGTCGCGGCCAGGTTCGAGACGCTCACCGCCGCCGCCGAGGGATGTGACGCGCTGGTGGCGACCGGCCTGATGCCGGCCGGTGCCCGGGACGTGGCCGAGAAGCTGGGCATCCGTTACGTGCTCGCGTGCTTCCACACCCTGGGCCTGCCGTCGCGGCACTTCCCGCCGGGGAGGCGGCCTGGAACGCCGTCCCCGCAGGGCGAGACCGACAACCGGGTGCTGTGGGAGCAGGACGCCCAGCGGGTGAACGCGTTGTACGGCGAGGCGCTCAACAGCGGTCGGGCGGCGATCGGCCTGCCGCCGGTGGACAACGTCCGCGACCATGTCCTCACCGGCCGGCCGTGGTTGGCGGCGGACCCGACACTGTGTCCGTCGCAGGGCGTGACGGACCTCGACCTCGTACGGACGGGGGCGTGGATCCTGCCGGACGACCGGCCGCTTCCGGCGGATCTTGAGGCGTTCCTGGACGCCGGCGAACCGCCCGTGTACGTGGGTTTCGGCAGTATGGCCGCGCACGCCCCCGAGGACATCGCCCGGGTGGCCACGGAAGCGGGCCGCGCGCGGGGCCGCCGGGTCCTCCTCGCCCGTGGCTGGGCGGACCTGGCCCCGGTCGACGACTCCGACGACTGTTTCGTGGTGGGTGAGGTCAACCAGCAGGCGCTGTTCCGCCGCGTGGCCGCCGTCGTGCACCACGGGGGCGCGGGTACGACGACCACGGCGGCCCTGGCCGGTGTGCCGCAGGTGGTGGTCCCCCGGATCGCGGACCAGCCGTACTGGGCGAGGCGGGTGGCCGAGCTGGGCATCGGAGCGGCGCACGAGGCCCTGACGCCAACCTTCGGCTCCCTGTCGGCCGCGCTCGCCGAGGCCCTGGCGCCGGAGACCCGCGCACGAGCGAGGGACGTGTCCGGCACGATCCGCACCGACGGGGCGACGGTGGCCGCGAGACTGCTGCTCGACACACCTCTCCGGGATCACCCGGTGCGGGTCTCTCAGGGACATCCCTGACAACACCCCTGCTGCACAAGGAAGTTGCTCGGGGACCGGCCAGGGTCGCCGCCCTCCCGGAGGAGGATCCGCAGGACGGCGTACGCCCGGAGACTGAAGGTCACCGATCACCCCGGGAGTCTGCTGATGCGTGTCCGCCTCCGTACCGCCTGTGCCGCCCTCGTGGTTGTGGGCCTGACCGCGGGCCCCCTGGCCGGGACCGCCCTCGCCGCGTCCGGGCCCACGGCCTCCGTACATGAGGCCGTGGGCCCGGACGCCGGGAAAAGGGACCCCGGAAGACCGGAGGCTGTGGACCCGGCCACCGGCCGGGCTCTGCGCGCGGCGCTCCAGGGGTTGCCGGACGACGACGCGACGGCCGCGCTCGTACGGGTGTCGGGCACGGACGGCGTCTGGCGGGGCAGCGCCGGGGTGCGCGATCTGCCGAGTGGGCGCGAGGCGCTGGCGGACGGGCGTTTCCGGGCCGGTTCCACGACCAAGGTCGTCACCGCGGCCGTCGT
The DNA here is from genome assembly GCF_044742785.1 of Streptomyces sp. NPDC087844. Taxonomy (NCBI): domain Bacteria; kingdom Bacillati; phylum Actinomycetota; class Actinomycetes; order Kitasatosporales; family Streptomycetaceae; genus Streptomyces; species Streptomyces sp. NPDC087844. Next base: position 87,513 of record NZ_JBIUVD010000009.1, read on the forward strand.
GCTCCAGCTCGCCGCCGAAGGCCGGGTGGACCTGGACGGGCACGTCCAGACCTACCTCCCCGGCCTCCTCTCGAAGGCTTTCGAGCCCATCACCGTACGGCAGTTGCTCACCTTCACCAGTGGGCTGAGGCCGGGCTCGTCGCTCGGCGACGTGAACGGCGAGGGGTACGAGAGGCGTTACGAGACGCTGACGCCCGAGGAGGTGGTGGCCGCCTCGGTCGCCCAGGGCCCCGCCTTCCGCCCCGACGAGCGGCAGAGCTACAGCAACATCGACTACACCGTGCTCGGCCTCCTCATAGAGAAGGTCACCGGCGACTCGTACGAGCACCAGGCGGCGGTACGGGTCCTGCGGCCGGCCAAGATGCGGGACACGTCCTTCCCCGGCGGCCCCGACCCGCGTATCCACGGACCGCACAACCGCGGCTACCAGAGACTGGCGGACGGCAGGCTGGTGGACGCCACCGAGTGGAACATGTCGGACCGGTGGGCCGCGGGCGACATGATCTCCACGACGGCGGACCTGGAGCGGCTTGTGCACGCGCTGTTCCGGGGCCGGCTGGTCCCCCAGCCCCTTCTGGAGAGGGAGATGTTCACCCTCCCCGACGTGCCGGGCGCCACCATGAGCGCCGGTCTCCAGAGGTTCGACATGGGCAACGGCACGATCCTCTGGCTGAAGTCCGGGGCCCGTCCCGGGTACGGCACGCTCGTCGCGGCCACCCGCGATCTGTCCCGCACACTCGTGTACTCCGTCAACGCGACCGACGCGAAGTCGGAGGACATGAACCCGGTGGCCGAGCGGATCGTACGGGCGGCGTTCGGGGGGTGAGGGCGGCCGGGCCGAGCCCGGCGACGGACTGCAGGGACTGGACGGACTGGACTGACTGGACTGACTGGACGGACTAGGTGTTCGGCGGGCCCGGTTCTCCCGTGTGCGCGGGGGCCGGTCCGCCGCCGAGTACCGCGACGCGCTGTGCGAGACGCTTCAGGACGGTCTCGCCCCAGTGGAGATTCCCCCGTTCCAGTGCGATGCCGCCCTGGAGTGTGAGGTAGGGGCCGATGCGGTCGGCGGACGCGAGGTGTTCGTCCTCGGTGCGGCCGGCCAGCATGCGTTCCCGCATACGCAGATAGCGGGCGAGTTTGGCGGCGGACCGTTCGACGCGCTCGGCGACCGCGGTCCGTACGGCCTCGATGTCGTCGGTGTCCCCGATGTCGACGCACTGGACCTTGACCATCAGTTCGTCCCTGATGGCCAGGGGCTTCGCGGGGCCCTCGGTCACGAACGCGCGCAGCACCCGGCGCCCGGCCTCGGTGAGCGAGAAGAGCCGTTTGTTGGGCCGGCGCTCCTGCTGGACGACGCGGGCGGAGACCAGCCCCTCGCCCTCCATGCGCTCCAGCTCGCGGTAGAGCTGCTGGGGGGTGGCCATCCAGAAGTTGGCGACCGAGGCCTCGAAGCCCTTCGCGAGGTCGTACCCGGACGCCTCGCCCTCCAGAAGCGCGGCCATCACCGCGTTGCGCAACGCCATGAGTGCAAGCTAGCACCGCGTTGATCAGTCAAGGACGCGACTGTCGATGCGGACCGGTGGGTGCAGGTCAGGCCGCTTGGCCCGCCGGCCGTCGCCCGACGAATGGCCCCGGACCCGGCGCAGGAGCCAGGGCCCCAGGAAGCCGCCGACCCAGCGCAGTTCCGCCCCGACGACCCGCAGCCGCGTGGGCACGGACGCACCGGGCGGCAGGGGCAGCGTCCAGGCGTCGTCACTGCCAGGCAGGCCGAACGCGTGCGCGACCGCGGCGGCGATCCGCGCATGGCCGAGCGGGCTCGCGTGCAGCCGGTCCGGACTCCACAGCCGGGGGTCCGTCACCACCTCGTGGGCGGACATGTCCGCGATGACCACTCCGTGGCGTCCGGCCGCCTCCCGGATACGGGAGTTGAGGGCGAGGACCCGGCGGCCGAGCGGCCGGGCCAGCGGGCTGATCCGGCCGACGTCGGGAAAGGTGACCGTCGCGACGCGGGCCCCCTGCCCGGTCAGCGCGGCGAACATCGCCTCCAGATGGCCGCCCGCCTCGTCCGCGTCGAAGCGGGGCCGCAGCAGGTCGTTCATCCCGGCGACCACGGTGGCCACGTCGGGCCGCAGTGCGAGGGCCGGCGGGAGCTGCTCGGCGCGCACCTGCCCGGCGAGGCGCCCGCGGACGGCGAGATTGGCGTAGAGGACGTCCGGAGATCCCTTCGCCAGCTCCTCCGCGAACCGGTCGGCGCACCCGCGCAGCCCTGTCACGTCGTCACCGTCACCGAGCCCTTCGGTCTGGCTGTCGCCCAGGGCGACGTACCGCAGATACCCGCTCACACCTTCGGACATGGGGTGACCCCTTTCGCCGCAGCCCGCCAATACCCCATTAATACCCTATTCACTTAATACCCTATTCACTTTGTTGGCTATAACAAGAGGCGACCCACGCTGCGGACCCGAGCCCCGGACCCGGGCCTCAGACCCGAGCTACAGGCCCGAGCCACAGACCCGAGCCCCGGACCCGCGAGCGCGTTCCAGCGCTTCGCGAACTCCGTGCGCTCCTTCGCCGTGACGTCGCGGGCGATCGCGAGCCGAGGGCGGCGGTCTCCTTGTCCTTGGCGGAGGCCAGGATGTCCTGGGCGGCCGGGACGGGGCTCGGTGTACGTGACCGCGATCCCGGTGCGCTTCACAAAGGCGTCCCGCGCGTACACCGAGTGCAGGCGCGACAACGGTCCGGAGGATCTCCCCGACGGGAGTGAGGGTGACGGGGCGAAGCGCCCGGACCCGACCTCGAAGGAGTTCCGCAAGGCCGCCACTGCCTGTCAGGACATTCTCGACGACATCGGCGTCGAGGGGCTCGTCCTCAGCGGCCGACCCGGTGCCGGCCCCGGGCCGCGCCCCGCGTAACGCGCCCCGCGTACCGAACGCTCAGCCGAGCGACGTCATGACGTGCTTGATCCGGGTGTAGTCCTCGAAGCCGTACCCCGACAGGTCCTTGCCGTAGCCCGAGTGCTTGAAGCCGCCGTGCGGCATCTCCGCGACCAGCGGGATGTGCGTGTTGATCCACACGCAGCCGAAGTCGAGGACCTTGGACATGCGCATCGCGCGCGCGTGGTCCTTCGTCCAGACGGAGGAGGCGAGCGCGTACTCGACGCCGTTCGCGTACGCGACGGCCTGGGCCTCGTCCGTGAAGGACTGGACGGTGATGACCGGGCCGAAGACCTCGTTCTGGATGATCTCGTCGTCCTGCTTCAGGCCCGAGACGACGGTCGGGGCGTAGAAGTAGCCCTTCTCGCCGACGCGGTGGCCGCCCGCCTCGACCTTGGCGTGGGCGGGCAGCCGCTCGATGAAGCCGGTGACCTGCTTGAGCTGGTCCGGGTTGTTGAGCGGCCCGTACAGCACGTCCTCGTCGTCCGGCTGCCCGGTCTTCGTGTCGGCGGCGGCCTTGGCGAGCGCGGCCGTGAACTCGTCGTGGATGGACTCCTGTACGAGGACGCGCGTGGCGGCCGTACAGTCCTGGCCCGCGTTGAAGAAGCCCGCCACCGAGATGTCCTCGACGGCCTTGGCGATGTCGGTGTCCTCGAAGACCACGACGGGCGCCTTGCCGCCCAGCTCCAGGTGGACCCGCTTGACGTCCTTGGCGGCGGACTCGGCGACCGAGATGCCCGCCCGTACGGAACCGGTGATGGACGCCATGGCCGGAATCCTGTGCTCGACCATCGCGCGGCCGGTGTCACGGTCGCCGCAGATGACGTTGAAGACGCCCTCGGGGACGATCGAGCCGATGATCTCGGCGATCAGGACCGTGGACGCCGGGGTGGTGTCGGACGGCTTGAGCACGACCGTGTTGCCCGCGGCGAGCGCCGGGGCGAACTTCCACACGGCCATCATCATCGGGTAGTTCCACGGCGCGACCTGCGCGCAGACTCCGATCGGCTCGCGACGGACGATCGAGGTCAGGCCCTCCATGTACTCGCCGGCCGACCGGCCCTCCAGCATGCGCGCCGCGCCCGCGAAGAAGCGGATCTGGTCGACCATGGGCGGGATCTCCTCGGACCGGGTGAGTCCGATGGGCTTGCCCGTGTTCTCGACCTCGGCGGCGATGAGTTCCTCGGCGCGCTCCTCGAAGGCGTCCGCGATCTTGAGGAGTGCCCTCTGGCGCTCGGCGGGGGTCTGGTCGCGCCAGGCGGGGAAGGCCGCGGCGGCGGCCTCCATCGCGGCGTCGACGTCGGCCTGACCGGACAGCGGCGCGGTGGCGTACGCCTCGCCCGTCGCGGGGTTGACCACGTCCGTGGTCCGTCCATCGGCGGCATCGCGGAACTCTCCGGCGATGTAATTACGCAGACGACGCAGCTCGGTGCTCACTGCCCGGCCCTCCTGTCGGATGTCCTACGACTGTCCCTTTTACGGTCCTGCGCCCCGGCTGTCCACTACCTGAGACGCCTGGCCTCCCACCCTAATCCTCGCCCCCACGTTTTCAACACCCCCACTGGGCCCAGAGCTGCGAAATCCGCAGACTTGGAACACGTAAACAACGAATTTCATCGATCACACCTTGCGGAACTGTCGAGCCCTCGTGCAGAGTGAGCGCGTGGCCAGTCGAAGCGCAGACCCCAGGGACCCCCGGGACTCCCGCGAGTCCAGGAGCGGCACTCCCCAGCTGGATGCCGTCTCCCTCGGCATCATCGAGCAGCTCCAGGAGGACGGCCGCCGGCCGTACGCCGCCATAGGCAAGGCAGTGGGTCTTTCCGAGGCGGCCGTGCGCCAGCGCGTCCAGAAGCTGCTCGACCAGGGCGTGATGCAGATCGTCGCCGTCACGGACCCGCTCACCGTGGGCTTCCGCAGGCAGGCGATGGTGGGCATCAACGCCGACGGCGACCTCGAACCGGTCGCGGACGCGCTGACCGCCATGCAGGAGGTCGAGTACGTGGTGATGACCGCGGGCTCCTTCGACATCCTCGCCGAGATCGTCTGCGAGGACGACGACCACCTGCTGGACGTCATCAACAAGCGCATCCGGATCCTGCCCGGCGTGCGCTCCACCGAGAGCTTCGTCTACCTCAAGCTCAAGAAGCAGACCTACATGTGGGGAACCCGATAGCCGTGACTGCCAAGGACCTCAGCCGCACCGCGTACGACCACCTGTGGATGCACTTCACCCGCATGTCCTCGTACGAGAACGCGCCCGTCCCCACGATCGTCCGTGGCGAGGGCACCTACATCTACGACGACAAGGGCAAGCGCTACCTCGACGGTCTGGCCGGTCTGTTCGTGGTCCAGGCGGGCCACGGCCGTGCCGAACTGGCCGAGACGGCCGCCAAGCAGGCGAAGGAACTGGCCTTCTTCCCGATCTGGTCCTACGCCCACCCGAAGGCCGTCGAGCTGGCCGAGCGCCTCGCGCACCACGCTCCCGGCGACCTGAACAAGGTCTTCTTCACCACCGGTGGCGGCGAGGCCGTCGAGACCGCGTGGAAGCTCGCCAAGCAGTACTTCAAGCTGCAGGGCAAGCCGACCAAGTACAAGGTCATCTCGCGCGCGGTCGCCTACCACGGCACTCCGCAGGGCGCCCTGTCCATCACCGGGCTGCCCGCCCTCAAGGCGCCCTTCGAGCCGCTGGTCCCCGGCGCCCACAAGGTCCCGAACACCAACATCTACCGCGCGCCCGCCTTCCTCGACCAGGGGTCCGGCGTCTCCCCCGAGGCCTTCGGCCGCTGGGCCGCCGACCAGATCGAGGACCAGATCCTCATGGAGGGCCCCGAGACGGTCGCCGCCGTCTTCCTGGAGCCCGTGCAGAACGCGGGCGGCTGCTTCCCGCCGCCGCCCGGCTACTTCCAGCGGGTGCGCGAGATCTGCGACCAGTACGACGTGCTGCTCGTCTCGGACGAGGTCATCTGCGCCTTCGGCCGCCTCGGCACGATGTTCGCGTGCGACAAGTTCGACTACGTACCGGACATGATCACCTGCGCCAAGGGCATGACCTCGGGCTACTCCCCGATCGGCGCCTGCATCATCTCGGACCGGCTGGCCGAGCCGTTCTACCAGGGCGACAACACCTTCCTGCACGGCTACACCTTCGGCGGTCACCCGGTGTCGGCGGCCGTGGGCCTCGCCAACCTCGACATCTTCGAGCGCGAGAACCTCAACCAGCACGTCCTGGACAACGAGGGCGCGTTCCTCTCCACCCTCCAGAAGCTGCACGACCTGCCGATCGTCGGCGACGTCCGCGGCAACGGCTTCTTCTACGGCATCGAGCTGGTGAAGGACAAGGCCACCAAGGAGACCTTCACGGACGAGGAGTCGGAGCGCGTGCTCTACGGCTTCGTCTCCAAGAAGCTCTTCGAGTACGGCCTCTACTGCCGCGCCGACGACCGCGGTGACCCGGTCATCCAGCTGTCGCCGCCGCTGATCTCCGACCAGTCGACGTTCGACGAGATCGAGGGGATCGTCCGCCAGGTACTGACGGAGGCCTGGGCGAAGCTGTGAGCCTGGCCTGTGAGCTGGACCTGTGAGCTGGACCTGTGAGCCTGGCCTACCAGGATGGCCTACGAGGCTGGCTTGTGAAGTGGGCCTGCGAGCCTGGCCTGCGAGCTGGGCCTGTCAGCCCGGCCGTTCGCTCAGCCTTTGAGCGGCCATCCGCTCGGCCGTTCGCTCAGCCTTTGAGCTGAACAAGTGATCAACACCGGCCCCGGTGGCGCCCGTTCGAGTGAGAATGCGCGCCCCGGGGCCGCGTGCTGTCCAGCCTCCGGGCCCCGACTCCCTAGCGTGCCCAGTGACCGATCGGCCCTGCCTTCGTTCCCCCGACCGGGGGACCCGGCGACCTTCCGAGGCCGCCCGGGCAGCGGCGAATCAGATCTGAAGAGGTGTACGCGATGGCGGCTCCGCCGGACAACGACGTGCTCTGGGCACGCGCCCTGCACGTCAAACACAACGGCTCACCCGCACTCACCGGCGTCTCACTCGGGGTTCGCGAGGGCGAGATCCTCGCCATCAGCGGCCCGCGCGGCAGCGGTAAGACGACCCTCCTCCAGTGCCTGTCGGGACAGCTCCTGGCGCAGCAGGGCGAGGTCTGGTTCAACAGCACGCCCGTCCACGCCATGACCCCGACGAAGCGCGAGCGGCTGCGCCGCGACCGTTTCGGCTGGATCGACCCGGCGCCGGTCCTCGTCCCCGAGCTGACCGCCTGGGAGAACGCCGCCCTGCTCCTGATGCTGCGCGGGGTGAGCCGCCGCCGGGCCAAGACCGCCGCGCTGGAGTGGCTGGACCGCCTCGACGTCGGCGGCTGCGCCCGCAAACGCCCGTACGCCCTGCTCCAGTCGGAGCGCCAGCGGGTGGCCATCGCCCGTGCCCTGGCGCCCGCGCCAAGCGTGATCTTCGCCGACGAGCCGACCGCGCCGCTGCATCGCGCCGACCGCGCCCAGGTGCTGCGGACGCTCACGGCGGCGGCCCGTTCGCACGGCATCACCGTCGTCCTGGCCACGCACGACGCCGACACCGCGGCGTTCGCCGACCGCACGGTGTCGCTCCTCGACGGACGGCACGTGCACACGGTCCATCTGCCACCGGTCCCCGAGCAGACCGAGCCCACCATTCCAACCAGTCCAACCAGTCCAACCAGTCCCACCGAGACGGAAGGCCGGGCCGCGTGCTCGCTCTCCGCCTAGTCCGCGGGGCCGACCCCGCCGTCCAGTTCCGCCGGCTCCTCGTCGCCGCGGCGTCCGCGGGCACCGGCTTCCTGCTCCTGTGCACCCTGGGATACGCGCTGGGGCATCCGGACGCGTCCACGGCGGCCGTGCTGCGGCTCGCCTGGTGCCTCGCGCCGATCGCGGCCACCGTGCAGTTCGCGGTCGCCGTCGCCCGGACCGACCCGGCCACCCGCCCCCGGACCGGGCTCGCGGCGATCGGTCTGGGACCCTGGCAGCTGATGATCCTGGCGGCCGTCTCCACCGCCGTGTCGTGCACGCTCGGCTCGATGGTCGCCCTGCTGTTCTTCCTGCACCTGCGTGGCGATCTGACCGGGCTCCCCTTCGACGGCGACGCGGCCGGTTTCCTCGCCGCGAACCAGCCGCTGCCCCTGCCCGCCACGCTCACGCTGCTGGCCGTGGTGCCGGTCCTCGCGTCCGCGGCCGGCGCGGTCGTGCTGCGCCCGCGGGGCCAGCGCCCGACCGTGCCCTCGGCGGGCGGGCGCCCGGGACAGCTGGGCGGTTTCGGCGGCTACGGCCGCTCCGCCGAACGCGTCGGCTCCAGCGCCTACGGCCGCTTCGGAGCCCGCACGGACAGGAGCAAACTCCCGCAGGCGGCGGCCCCCGCCGAAGGCCGGGAGGCAGCCCCTCAGACGGCTCCCGACACCCCCGCCCACCCCACCACCCCAGGAACGCGAGAAACGGCGCAACCACCCTCCACCGCCCCCCAACAACCCCCCGCACCCGACACCCCCGACCACCCCACCCCGCAAGGGGCGCGGGGAACGGCGCGACCAGCCCCCACCGACCCTCAGAATCCCCACCACCCGCACCACCCCCACACCCTCACCGCACCCGGCACCCCCAACCACCCCACCACCGAAGGGGCGCGAGAAACGGCGCAATCACCCCGCACCGCCCCCCGGAACCCCCACCACCCCCCGCCCCCGCTCCCCACCCCCGGCGGCCTCCCCTGGGGCGCCGCCGTGCTGGCCGCCGGCCTCGCCGTGGAGGCGTACGCCGGCCGTGGTGCCCCCGCCCACGAAGGCCCCGCGCTGCCCGGCGGTCTCACCGGAGACTCCTTCGGCGTGCTCGTCGGCTGGGCGCTCACCGCGCTCGGCCTCGCGCTGGCCGGCCCCGCCCTCACGCATCTCTGCGGCAGGCTGCTCCAGTCCGTACGACCGGGCGCCCTGCGCCTGCTCGCCGGACGCGTACTCATGGAGGAGTCGACCCGCATCGGACGCCCGCTCGGCGTGGTGTGCGCGGTGGCGTCGGGCACGTACGCCATGGCCGTGCTCTACACCGCGACGCGTCCCGGCATCGGTCCCCTCAGCACGCTCGGCCTGCTGCTCGTCGCCGGATGCGCCGTGGCGACGCTGCTGACCGCCGCCGTCGAGGCGAGGAACGCGCGCGCCGACACCACCGCGGCGCTGCTGCGGATCGGCGCGCCCGCCTCCACGCTGCGTGCCGCGGCCACCTTCCGCGCCGGCGCCCTGCTCGCCGTCCTCACCCCACTGACCTGGGCAATCGCACAGCTTGCGGCCATGCCACTGGTCCGCTGACCCACTGACCCACCGACCCACCGCACGAGAACGGACGGACCGCCCGATTCATCGCTGGCTTCACCGCCCGATCCACAGCCCGACCGAACGCGCGTACGAAAAAGATCCGCGTGTACGAGAAAGATGCGCACGGACCGATGACTTTTCGGCGGGACCCCGGTCTGACTCTCCGAACAGCAACTCACTGACGGAGGACCTCCCATGTACCAGCAGATGATCTTCGTGAACCTGGCCGTGAACGACGTGGACGTGTCCAAGAAGTTCTTCTCGGAGCTCGGCTACACGATCAACGCCCAGTTCTCGGACGAGAACTGCGCGTCCGTCGTCATCAGCGACACGATCGTCGCGATGCTGCTGAACAAGCAGCGCTACGCGGACTTCACGAAGAAGGAGATCGCGGACTCGACGAAGACGAGCGAGGTGCTCCTGTGTCTCAGCGCCGAGAGCCGCGAGAAGGTCGACGAACTGGTCGACAAGGCGATCGCCGTGGGCGGCTCGGCGAGCGGGGAGACCCAGGACCACGGTGTCATGTACGGGCGCGCCTTCGACGACCCGGACGGCCACACCTGGGAGGTCATGTGGATGGACCCGGCCGTCATCCAGGGCTGAAACCCCCGGCCGCACCTGAACGGGCCGTGCCGGAAGGGACCGTGCTTACATGGGCGGGTGCAGACGAGCCCCGCCCATGCGGCCCATCACAACGACCGTGAGATCGAGACGCTGGAGGAGTTCGACGCGACCGTCTCGGCCCGCGGCACCCTCACCGGCTTCCGCGTGCAGGCCGTCGATCTGACGGACCGTACGAAAGAGCTGCTCGCCAGCGACACCGCGGGCGCCGTCTTCCTGGGCTGCCGGATGCGGGAGAACGCGGCGGAGAAGATCCGGGCCGACGGCGCGCTGGTCTTCCCGCCGCTGCCCGACGTGCCGTTCGACCCGTACCGCGGCCATCTCTACACGCCCGACGAGCTGTTCGGCTCCCTCGACCAGGGCTACGAGGCGACGCCGGACGCCGCCGCGTACGACTGGTTCCGGCGGACCCGGGCCGACGGGGACGTCTACGCGTCCATGCTGCGCTCGATCCACGACGACTCCGTCTCCGACGCCCTGGACGAACTCCTGCGCGGGGCGCGCGTGGTGGGCGTGATGGGCGGCCACGCGCTCGCCCGCGGCACCGAAGCATACGGGGGCGCGGCCAGGCTGGGCCGCGCGCTCGCCCGCGCCGGGTTCACGGTGGCGACCGGCGGCGGCCCCGGCGCGATGGAGGCGGCCAACCTGGGCGCGTACGCGGCCCCGTACCGCGACGGCATGCTGGACGAGGCGTGCGAACTCCTCGGGAAGGCACCCTCGTTCGTGCCGTCGGTGACCGACTGGGCGCGCGCCGCCTTCGGGGTGCGCGAGCGCTGGCCGAAAGGCAACGCCTCCGTCGGCGTCCCCACCTGGTTCTACGGGCACGAGCCGCCGAACGCCTTCGCCTCCCACATAGCCAAGTACTTCGCCAACGCCACCCGCGAGGACGGTCTGCTGGCCCGCGCGAACGCGGGTGTGGTCTTCCTGCCCGGCGCCGCCGGGACGGTCCAGGAGATCTTCGACAGCACGACCCCCAACTACTACGAGTCCCGCGGCGAACCCACCCCCATGGTCCTGGTGGACCGCGCCCACTGGACGCAACGGCTGCCCGCCTGGCCGCTCCTGCAGGCCCTCGCCCGCGACCGCTCGATGGAGTCCCGCATCACGCTGGTCGACCGGATCGAGGAGGCACCGGAGGCGCTCGACCGCCTGTCGCGTGTAAATGAAACCTAAAAGCCAAGGGGCAAGACGGACACACGGATTGACAACCGGAGACGGTGCCCAATAAACCTGTGAGGCGTCTGGGAATGCTGTTTCGCAGTAGCTCCCATCAACCCCCCTCATTTTGTGCATCCCGTGAAGGGCAATCGTGTCCATATCTCGCCGTACCGCACGTTCTGTGCGCATTCTCGGAGTTGCCTCCGCCTCGGCCGCGCTCACGCTCGGCCTGGCCGGCAACGCGCTCGCCTGCAACATCAGTGAGTTCACCGCCGTCGCCAAGTGCGACGGCACCAAGGGCGTCATCAGCGTCACCGACAAGGACCCGTCGGGCGTCAAGGCCACGGTCACTGTCTTCCTCGAGTCGAACGGTGCCGATGAGAAGCAGGTCGGCGAAGCGCAGGAGGTCGAAGGCACGCGTGAAGGCGTGACCATCGACTTCTCCGAGGACTGGAAGCCGAACGCGACATACCGCGTGCACGTCAAGGCCGGCAACCAGGTCGACGAGGACATCAAGCCGAACCTCGTCACCCCGTCCGAGGCCTGCGAGTCCCCGGAGACGACCACGCCTCCGGCGACCCCGAAGCCCTCGGAGAAGCCCTCCGAGCCCGCGGAGGAGCCCTCGAAGCCCGCCGAGTCCCCGGAGCCGTCCGAGTCGGAGAGCACTCCGGCCGCGTCGACCGGTGACAACGCGCCGTCGCCGGCGGGCGACTCGAACCTCGCCGAGACCGGTTCCAGCTCCAACACCGGTGCGATCGCCGGCATCGCGGCCGCGCTCGTGGCGGCCGGCGCCGGCGTGATGTTCGCGCTCCGCCGCCGAGGCACAGCGAACAACCGCTGACACCACCCAGGTCGCAGCAAGCCCAGTAGTGGCCCGCCCCCGAACAAGGGGGCGGGCCACCGCCGCGTCCGGGGGCACGGGGAACGCCGCAGTCCTCTGCCTTCAGGGACGCGGGGAACGGCGCAGCCCTCCGCCCTCCAGGGGCACGGGGAACAGCGCAGCCCTCCGCCCTCCAGGGGCGCGGGGAACAGCGCAGTCCTCCGCCTTTTAGGGGCGCGGGGAACGGCGCAATCGTGTCGCCTTCCGGGGGCGCGGGGAACGGCCCTACCAGCCCCCCCCAGCCCTCACCAGCCCGCAGGACGCACACACACGCCCGCGGCGGCCGACGCACCCCTCACTCGAACCGGCCGTACGGGCCGTACCGGCGACACGCGGCGACACGCGGCGACACGGAACGACCCTGCGCCCATCTCCGCGCCCCCCGCGAGCCAGACACCCAGGGAGACGGAGTCGCCGTCCTCGGGCCCCACGACACCCGCCACGTCCTCGACGGGCACGTTCCTGCTCGCCCCGTGCGGACGATGTGTGAGATCGACACCCCCGAGACAGGCCCGCAACCGCGCGGCCCGCAACCGCACATCAGGGCCCCGGAACTCCTCCGAGTACGACGATCTCGGCTGCGTCGAAGACCACCCCGACCTCTTCCCCGGTCTCCGGCGCGTCCCGCAGCGCACACGCAGCTTCAAGCCGCGGCGCTCCCGCCGGCTGCAGTTGCACGGCGACATGGGTGCCCCGGAAGGTCCGCGCGGCCACCGTGCACCGCAGCCCCTCCTCGGCGGGTACCAGCCGTACGCCCGCGGGCCTGACGAGCAGCGTGACCTCGCCCCGCGGGGTGTCGGGGAGCACCGGCAGCTTGCCCCAGGGAGTGTCCGCGGCCTCCCCGGAGACGGTCGCCCCGGTCACGTTCTCGAAGCCGAGGAAGCGGGCCACGAACTCGTCGGCCGGACGCTGCCAGACCTCAAGAGGCGTACCCGACTGGGCGATCCGCCCGTCCCGCATGACGACGACCCGGTCGGCGAGCGCGAAGGCCTCACCCTGGTCGTGGGTGACCGCGAGCACGGTGGTACCCAACTCGTTGAAGAGTTCACGCAGTTCGACCACCAGTCGCTCACGCAGCGAACGGTCCAACTGGCCGAGCGGTTCGTCGAGCATGAGCAGCCGGGGCCGAGGAGCCAGGGCACGGGCGAGGGCTACCCGCTGCTGTTCGCCACCGGAGAGGGAGGCGACGTCCCTGCCCTGCGCGCCCGGCAGTCCCACGAGCGCCAGCAACTCCCCCACCCGCAGCACCTGTCGCTGCTTCGACTCCCCGTGCATACGCAGCCCGAAGGCCACGTTTTCGGCCACATCACGCTGCGGGAACAGCTGATGGTCCTGGAACATCAGGCCGACACCCCGCTTGTGCGCGGGTACGCCGTCGAGGTCGCGGCCGTCCAGGAACACCCGCCCGTCGTCCAGGTGCTGCAGCCCGGCGACAGCCCTGAGCAGGGTCGACTTGCCGCTGCCGCTGGGCCCGAGGACGCACACGATCTCGTGCTCGGCGACATCGAGCCCGACCTCGTCCAATACCGGGCGCCCCCCGAACCGTACGGTCGCCCCATCGAGTTTGAGCATCGTCAGAACTCTCCCGTCCGGTCGGAGCGAAGGTCGGTGCGAAGGCGTTCGAGGACCAGCAACGCCACCGCGCACACCAGCATCAAAATGGTCGAGAGGGCCATGGCCTGTCCGTAGTTGAGGTCCCCGGCCCTCCCGAGCAGTCGCGCCACGGCGACCGGCAGCGTCGGGTTGTCGGGCCGTGCGATGAAGACGGTCGCGCCGAACTCGCCCAGCGACACCGCGAAGGCGAACCCGGCCGCGATCAGCATCGCCCGCCGCGCCATCGGCAGATCGACCTCGCGCCACACCCGCCAGGGCGAGGCCCCGAGCACCGCCGCGGCCTCGCGCAGACGTCCGTCCACCGCGCGCAGCACCGGCAGCATGGTCCGTACGACGAAGGGGACGCCCACCAGCGCCTGCGCGAGCGGCACCAGGATCCAGGTGCTCCGCAGGTCCAGCGGCGGTTCGTCGAGCGCGATGAGGAAGCCGAAGCCGACGGTCACGGCGGAGACGCCGAGCGGCAGCATGAGCAGCGCGTCGAAGCCGCGGACGAGACGTCCCAGACGTCCCGCGTCCCGGCGGGTGAGGGCGGCGGCCGCCAGTCCGCCGATCAGCAGCGCGATGGCGGTGGCGGCGAAGGCGTACCGCAGCGAGTTGCCGACCGCCTCGATCGGCGGGACCAGGAAGAGACTGCCCTCGTTGCTGGTGAGCGCCTTGTAGTAGCCGAATCCGGGGGCGTCGAGCGAGCGCTCGACCAGGATCGCGAGCGGCAGGACGAGCAGGACGGCGATGGAGCCGAGGACGCCCGCGAGCAGCGCCCACTGCCCCGCCCCGCGCGGCCGTCGCGCCGTCGCTCCGGCGTCGACCAGCCGCAGGGCCGTCTCCCGCCGCCGTACGGTCCGGGCGTGGACGGCGAGGATCGCGCCCACCGCGGCGAACTGGACGAGCGTCAGCACGGCGGCCGTCGAGAGGTCGAAGATCTCCGAGGTCTGCCGGTAGATCTCGACTTCGAGCGTGGAGAAGGTGGGGCCGCCGAGGATCTGCACGACGCCGAAGGAGGTGAAGGTGAAGAGGAACACCATGAGGGCGGCGGCGGCCACGGCCGGGCCGAGCGCCGGGAGCGTCACCCCGCGCCAGGCCGCGAACCGTGAGGCGCCGAGCATCCGCGCGGCCTCCTCCTGCCGCGGGTCGAGCTGCGACCAGAGGCCGCCGACCGTGCGGACGACGACCGCGTAGTTGAAGAAGACGTGCGCGAGCAGGATGGCCCACACGGTGGTGTCCAGGCGTACGCCCCACAGCTCGTCGAGCAGCCCGCCCCGCCCGAGCAGCGCCAGGAAGGCCGTTCCCACGACGACCGTCGGCAGCACGAACGGCACGGTGACGACGGCCCGCAGGATCTGCTTGCCCCTGAAATCAAAGCGCGCGAAGACGTACGCGCCGGGGAGCGCGATCAGCAGGGTGAGCGCGGTCGAGGCGAGCGCCTGCCAGGTCGTGAACCACAGGACGTGCCGGATGTCGGGCTGTGCGAGCACGTCCCAGATCCGCCCGAGCCGCCAGACCCCGTCGACCTTCAGCCCCCGAACGGTGATCGCGGCAACCGGATAGGCGAAGAAGACCCCGAAGAACGCGACGGGCACGGCCATAAGACCGAGCCGCGCCACGCTCCCCCGGCGCGGGCGGGAGCGCGGGCGCGCGCCGGGCTCTACTTCAGTACGAGCGAGGTCCATGACTTGACCCACTCGTCACGGTTGTCGGCGATCCTGGCGGGGGCCAGGGTCTCGGGGTTCGCGGCCGCCGGCCCGTACTGCGTGAACGCGTCGGGCACCTTGGCGCCCTCGACCACCGGGTACACGAACATGTTGAGCGGCATGTCCTCCTGGAACCGCTTGCCGATCAGGAAGTCGATGAGCGCCTTGCCGCCCTCGGTGTTCTTCGCGTTGCTCAGCAGGCCCGCGTACTCGACCTGGCGGAAGCAGGTGCCGTCCGCGACACCGGTCGGCGCGGTCTTCGGCTTGGGGTCGGCGTAGATGACCTCGGCGGGCGGCGAGGAGGCGTACGAGACGACGAGCGGGCGGTCGCCCTTGGCCTTCTTGCCTCCGGCGGACCCGGAGAACTCCTCGTTGTAGGCCTGCTCCCAGCCGTCGACGACCTTCACACCGTTGGCCTTGAGCTTCTTCCAGTAGCCCGCCCAGCCGTCGTCGCCGTACTTCGCGGCGGTGCCGAGCAGGAAGCCGAGGCCCGGCGAGGACGTGGAGGCGTTCTCGGTGACGAGAAGATCCTTGTACTCGGGCTTGATCAGATCGTCGAAGGACGTCGGCGGGGCCAGCTTGTGCTCGCTGAACCAGGCCTTGTCGTAGTTGACGCAGATGTCACCGGAGTCGATGGGCGTGACCCGGTGCTTGCCCTGGTCGACCCGGTACTGAGCCTGGATGCCGTCGGCGCCCTCGGCCTCGTACGACTGGAACAGTCCGTTGTCGAGCGCGCGGGAGAGCAGGGTGTTGTCGACGCCGAAGAAGACGTCTCCCTGCGGGTTGTCCTTGGTGAGGATCGCCTTGTTGACGGCCTGCCCGGCGTCGCCGTCCTTGAGGACCCTGACCTTGTACCCGGACTCCTTCTCGAACGCCTTCAGTACGTCCTTGGTGTAGGCGAAGGAGTCGTGGCTGACGAGGGTGACGGTCTTGGACCCGGAGCCCTCGTCGCCGGAGCCCTCGTCGGACGACCCGCACGCGGTGAGCGCGGCGAGACCGAGCCCGGTGGCCGCGACCACGGCGGTGGTCCTGAGGGTGTTGCTCTTGTTGCTCACTCGATTCCTCCTGGGTTGACCAGGAAGAGACGCGGCCCTGCCGGGGACCTCGATCGGATCCCGGGCAGGGCGCAACAGCTTGAGTAGTGACCGAACTTCCTACCCAGAATGACCTGGGCGAGGTTCAGAGGGTCTGCGGGCTGTCCCGCACTCTCAGCGCTGTGGCGCTCCCCTGTCGGAATATGAAGATGTCGTCGTACGAAAAGTACTGCGCCCGTCAGCCTACCGCTCGGTGGCCGCGAGCTGTCCGCACGCCCCGTCGATCTCCTGGCCACGGGTGTCCCGGACGGTGACGGGCACACCATGAGCGGCGATCGCCTCGACGAACGCCTTCTCGTCCTCGGGCCGCGAGGCGGTCCACTTGGAACCGGGCGTGGGGTTCAGCGGGATCAGGTTCACATGCACCGGCTTGCCCTTGAGCATCCGCCCGAGCCGGTCACCACGCCACGCCTGGTCGTTGATGTCCCGGATGAGCGCGTACTCGATGGAGAGCCGGCGCCCCGACCTGGCCGCGTACTCCCAGCCCGCGTCGAGCACTTCCCGTACCTTCCACCGCGTGTTGACCGGTACGAGGGTGTCGCGCAGCTCGTCGTCCGGTGCGTGCAGGGAGATGGCGAGCCGGCACTTGAAGCCCTCGTCGGCGAACCGGTTGATGGCGGGGACGAGACCGACGGTCGAGACGGTGATCCCGCGCTGCGAGAGCCCGAGCCCGTCCGGCTCCGGGTCGGTGAGGGCCCGGATGGACTGGACGACCCGCTTGTAGTTGGCGAGGGGCTCACCCATGCCCATGAAGACGATGTTGCTGAGCCGCGCCGGGCCGCCGGGGATCTCCCCGTCGCGCAGCGACCGCATGCCGTCGACGATCTGGTGCACGATCTCGCCGGTCGACAGGTTCCGGTCGAGGCCGGCCTGTCCCGTCGCGCAGAACGGGCAGTTCATCCCGCAGCCGGCCTGTGAGCTGATGCACATGGTGACCCGGTCCGGGTAGCGCATCAGCACGGACTCGACGAGGGTGCCGTCGAAGAGCCGCCAGAGGGTCTTGCGGGTGGTGTCGTCGTCGGTGGACAGATGCCGCACGACCGTCATGAGCTCGGGCAGCAGGGCTTCCTGCAGTTTGGCGCGCGAGCCGGCAGGGATGTCGGTCCACTGCTCGGGATCGTGCGCGAACCGCGCGAAGTAGTGCTGCGAGAGCTGTTTGGCACGAAACGGCTTCTCACCGACCGCGACAACGGCCTCTTTACGCTCGGCGGGCGTGAGATCGGCAAGGTGCCGCGGCGGCTTCTTGGCTCCGCGGGGGGCGACGAATGTGAGTTCTCCGGGCTTAGGCATGGCTGTACCAGTGTCGCAGATCGAATCATGTGACCTGGGCCGCAGGAGCCCGGAGTGTGCGGTCACACAGGGCGGTCACCGCACCTCTACGACCACACCCCCACAGCCGCGCCTGCCTGCCCCCGCCCTCCACGGCTCCTCGCGGGCTCACGGGCCTGCTCTCCTCGCGGGCTCACGGGCCTGCTCTCCTCGCGGGTTCACGGGCCTCTTCCGCCGGGGGCGTTGCCATCTAGGCCACACTTGGACCTAGAATCGAACGCGTGTCCGATAAAGTGCCTCGCCTGGATCGCCTGCGCAGCGTCCGCGAATGGCTGGCCTGGCAGCTGCGCCGCACAGACGACACCATCGCCGAGCTCGAACGTCAGGAGGCAGCCGCTGCCCGTACCGCGCGCACACCACCCAAACCCACGCCCGGCTGGAAGCTCGCGTTGCGGAGAGCGGGTGGCAGAGCCACCCCCGACGCCGTCCACAGGAGTGACTGCGGCATGGCCGGCAAGAACACGAAACCGCTGCCCCGCGAGCAGGCGCTCCGGGCTCTCACGGAGGACGGCATCACCGCGTGCCCCTACTGCCGACCCGACAACGATCTGGGTGTGCTGTGAACGGCGAACGGCCGCAGGACGAGAACACGAACGGGACGGACGCGGCGCCCATCGTCGTGCACCGCATGACGGGCGCCCGCGGGCGCCGGGTCACCATTCACGGCCGGGTCTTCGGCCTCGCCCACAGCGACACCGACCTGGTCGAGTTCCTGCGCCGGGCGGGCCTGCCGGACGACGCCTGGGAGCTGCTGGACGACCCGCGGTGGGTGAAGTGGCAGGGTGGCCGTCCGCACGAGTACTCCCCGGCGGGCCCGGACGCCGAAGACCCCCGGCCCTGATCGGCTGGGGGTCTCCCGGGTCACGCGGCGCTCGGTCCGATCAGAGCGGTCCGATCAGATCGATCCAGTCACATCGACCGGTCAGATCGGTCCAGTCAGATCGATCCGGTCAGCCCGATCCGACGAAGAGCACCAGCAGCAGCCACACCACGGGAGCGGTGGGCAGCAGCGAGTCCAGTCGGTCCATGATCCCGCCGTGGCCCGGGAGCAGGGTGCCCATGTCCTTGATGCCCAGGTCCCGCTTGATCATCGACTCGCCGAGGTCGCCGAGCGTGGCGCTGGCCGCGACCGCGAGGCCCAGAAGGAGCCCCTGCCACCAGGTGCCGTCGTCGATGAGGAACTCCATGCACAGCGCGCCCGCCACCATCGCGAAGCCGAGCGCGCCGAGCAGGCCCTCGCGAGTCTTGCCGGGACTGATGCGCGGGGCGAGCTTGTGCCTGCCGAAGCGCCAGCCGACGGCGTACGCGCCCGTATCGCTGACCACGGCCAGCAGCAGGAACGTGAGGACGCGCCACGCACCGTCGTCCGCGGTGAGCATCATCGCCACGAACGTGGCGAGGAACGGAATGTAGAAGGCCGCGAAGACCCCCGCCGTGACGTCCTTGAGGTAACCCTCGGGCGGTTCCGTCATCCGCCAGACCAGGACCGCGAGCGCGGTGAGCGCCATCGCCACCCAGGCGCCCTCGGGCCCGCGGACGTAACCGGCGACGACCATCGCCGCACCGCCCAGCGCCAGCGGCACGAGCGGCGCCTTGATGTCCTTGCGCTCCGCGAGCCTCGACGTGAGCTCCCACAGGCCGACCACGACAGCGACCGTTATGACGCCGACGAAGAGGGCCTTGACGACGAACAACGACGCGACGATCACCACGCCGAGCCCGACAGCGACCCCTATGGCAGCCCCCAGATCGCGGCCCGCGCTCTTCTTCTGCGGCGCGGGTGCGGGCTGTGCGGCGCTGGTCATGGGCTCCTGCGGATTCAGCGGGCGCTGCGACGAAGCCTGGAACGGCGGCGGCGGCGCCGACGGCGGTGGCGTCTCGTCGCGGAACGGGGGGCCGCCCGTCCGAGCGGCCCCCCGGTCGTCATCCTGGTCTCCGCCATGCGCGGGTACGTCGGGCACGATGGGCATGGGGCGAGTCTGCTGCGCGTGGTGCGCATCGTACGCGGGACCCGCCGGGGCAGCCCCCTGGCCAGGCCTCTGGTCGGACGGCCCCCAGTGCCCGGCTTGTGGCGGTGCCCCCCAGGAAGAGTCGTTCATCAGACTTCGAGCAGCTCTGCTTCCTTGTGCTTGAGCAGCTCGTCCACCTGCGCGACGTACTTCGCGGTGGTGTCGTCGAGCTCCTTCTCCGCACGGCGGCCCTCGTCCTCGCCGACCTCGCCGTCCTTGATCATCTTGTCGATGCCGTCCTTGGCCTTGCGGCGGACGGAACGGATCGAGATCTTGGAGTCCTCGGCCTTGGTGCGGGCCACCTTGATGTAGTCCCTGCGGCGCTCCTCGGTGAGCTCGGGGAACACCACCCGGATGATGTTGCCGTCGTTGCTCGGGTTGACGCCGAGGTCGGAGTCGCGGATCGCCTGCTCGATGTTGCGCATCGCGCTCTTGTCGAACGGGGTCACCACGGCCATACGCGGCTCGGGCACCGAGAACGAGGCCAGCTGGTTGATCGGGGTCAACGCGCCGTAGTAGTCCGCCACGATCTTGTTGAACATCGCCGGGTGCGCACGGCCTGTGCGGATCGCGGCGAAGTCCTCCTTGGCGACCACGACGGCCTTCTCCATCTTCTCCTCGGCTTCGAGGAGGGTCTCTTCGATCACCACTTGCTCCTGCGTGTCTTGAGTAGGCCCGGCTGCGGTTCCCTGGCGGTTAGGCGGCCGGCTGCGTCGCGTCTTGTTCCTGAACGGTTCCCGACCGGCAGGACATTGTCCATCCCCCGGTCAGGCCCGACTGCCCTGGTCACCCACAAGCGTGCCGATCTTCTCACCCTTGACCGCCCGAGCGATATTGCCCTCGGCGAGAAGCTCGAAGACGAGGATCGGGAGCTTGTTGTCGCGGCACAGCGTGATCGCGGTCATGTCGGCGACCTTCAGGTCGCGGGTGATGACCTCGCCGTAGCTGAGCGCGTCGAACTTGACCGCCTCGGGATTGGTCTTGGGGTCGGAGTCGTAGACCCCGTCCACACCGTTCTTGCCCATCAGCAGCGCTTCGGCGTCGATCTCCAGGGCGCGCTGGGCGGCGGTGGTGTCCGTGGAGAAGTACGGCATGCCCATCCCGGCGCCGAAGATGACCACACGGCCCTTCTCCAGGTGCCGCACGGCTCGCAGCGGGATGTACGGCTCGGCGACCTGCCCCATGGTGATGGCGGTCTGCACGCGCGAGTCGATGCCCTCCTTCTCCAGGAAGTCCTGGAGGGCCAGGCAGTTCATGACGGTGCCGAGCATACCCATGTAGTCGGAGCGGGCCCGGTCCATGCCGCGCTGCTGGAGCTCGGCCCCCCGGAAGAAGTTGCCGCCCCCGATGACGACGGCGATCTGGGCACCACCGCGGACCACCGCGGCGATCTCCCGGGCCATCTTGTGCACCACGTCGGGGTCGACGCCGAGCGCTCCGCCACCGGCGAACGCCTCACCGGAAAGTTTCAGCAGAAAACGGCCGGAACCCTTGCCGGTGTCGCTCTTCTCGTCCTTGTCGGCGGCCTTGGTGGTGGTCATGGAGATCTCGCCTCTTCTACGTGTCGCACATACGGGTCGCACATACGAAGAAGGCCACTGCCGGTGGGGTGTTGTTCGCATCCCATGCGCGGCAATGGCCTCCTCGTCAGATCTGCTGTCGTCCGTTCACGCCCGCGCGTGACGGTCTGCGCGACCGACACGGACGACTGCTGTCGACCCTAGCGGGATCGCGCGTCGATCGCGGTACGGACTCAGATGCCGACCTTGATGCGCGAGAAGCGCTTCAGGGTGGCACCGGCCTCGTCCAGGACCTTCTGGACGGACTTCTTGTTGTCGAGCGCGTACGGCTGACCGAGGAGGGTGGCCTCCTTGAAGAAGCCGTTGACGCGACCCTCGACGATCTTCGGGAGCGCGGCCTCGGGCTTGCCCTCGGCGCGGGTGGTCTCCTCGGCGACGCGACGCTCGGTCTCGACGACCTCGGCCGGAACGTCCTCACGGGAGAGGTACTTCGGCGCGAAGGCGGCGATGTGCTGCGCGAGGCCCTTGGCGAGGGCGGCGTCGGCCTTGTCCAGCTCGACCAGGACACCGATCTGCGGGGGCAGGTCGGGCATGGTGCGGTGCATGTACGCGGCGACGTAGGCGCCGGAGAACTGGGCGAAGCGGTCCAGGACGATCTTCTCGCCCAGGTTCGCGTTGGCCTCGTCGACGAACGCCTGGACCGTCTTGCCGGACTCGATCTCCGAGGCGAGGAACGCCTGGATGTCGGCCGGGGAGGTCGCGGCGGCGTGCTCGGCGATCCGGTTGGCGACGACCTGGAACTTCTCGCTCTTGGCGACGAAGTCCGTCTCGCACTTCAGCTCGACCAGGACACCGGAGGTGTTGTCGTCGGCGATGATGGAAACCACGGCGCCGTTCTCGGCGGAGCGGCCCTCGCGCTTGGCGACACCCTTCTGGCCCTTGATGCGCAGCGCCTCGACGGCCTTGTCGACGTTGCCGTCGGCCTCGTCCAGCGCCTTCTTGCAGTCCATCATGCCGGCGCCCGTGAGCTCACGGAGCTTCTTGACGTCGGCGGCGGTGTAGTTCGCCATGATCTGTGAATCTCTTCTCGGAGTTCGAAGTCTCGGAGTCGGCGTCCGCCGCTGATCGGGCGGGCGTCCACCGAAGATCTACGGGCTGGGGGTGAACGGCGGGCGACGCACCAGGCGCCGCCCGCCCTCACTCAACCGTGACGCTGGATCGTCAGGCCTGCTCGGCCGCGGCCGGCTTCTCAGCCTCGGCCGCGGCGGGGACCTCAGCAGAGGCCTCAGCGGCAGCCGGAGCCTCAGCCTCGGCGGCGGGGGCCTCAGCGGCGGGCGCCTCGACAGCGGCCTCAGCCTCGGCCGGAGCGTCAGCAGCGGGGGCCTCGGCGTCAGCGGCCGGAGCGTCGGCGGCGGGCGCCTCGGCAGCGGTCTCGTCGGCCTTCTTCTCGCCGCCGTCGAGCAGGTCGCGCTCCCACGCGGCGAGCGGCTCGCCCGCGGCCTTGTCACCCTCGGCGGCCTTGCCGGCACCGGAACGGGAGATGAGGCCCTCGGCTACGGCGTCGGCGATCACGCGGGTGAGCAGGGTGACGGAGCGGATCGCGTCGTCGTTGCCCGGGATCTTGTAGTCGACCTCGTCGGGGTCGCAGTTGGTGTCGAGGATGGCGACGACCGGGATGTGGAGCTTCCGGGCCTCACCGACCGCGATGTGCTCCTTCTTGGTGTCCACGATCCAGACGGCGCTGGGCACCTTGGACATCTCGCGGATACCGCCGAGGGTCTTCTCCAGCTTGGCCTTCTCGCGGGAGAGGACGAGCAGCTCCTTCTTGGTGAGGCCGGACGCGGCCACATCCTCGAAGTCGACCTGCTCAAGCTCCTTGAGGCGCTGCAGACGCTTGTAGACGGTCGAGAAGTTGGTGAGCATGCCGCCCAGCCAGCGCTGGTTCACGTAGGGCATGCCGACGCGGGTCGCCTGCTCGGCGATGGCCTCCTGCGCCTGCTTCTTCGTGCCGACGAACATGACCGTGCCGCCGTGGGCGACGGTCTCCTTGACGAACTCGTAGGCGCGGTCGATGTACGACAGCGACTGGAGCAGGTCGATGATGTAGATGCCGTTGCGCTCCGTGAAGATGAAGCGCTTCATCTTCGGGTTCCAACGACGGGTCTGGTGACCGAAGTGGACGCCGCTTTCCAGCAGCTCCCGCATCGTGACGACGGCCATGGCCGTACTCCTTGGTGTTCTCGGTTGTACCGCGTCCGCCGGACGGCGGTCGCGCCTGACGCCCGCATTGCGCCTTGCCACGAGGGACCGAGGGGCGCTGACATCGGCTGTTTGACAACCTGATGTCGGGGCGTGCGAAGTCGACCCGGTGACCCGGATCGCCACAAGAAGTGTACGGGACCCACGGGGTGCCGGGTGACGCCGCTGTCCACAACCGACGGGTACTCCACAGATCCCGGCCATGATCCCTTTTTTCATGCCATTCAAGGCACGGTTCTCGCATGCGAGCAGATCATTTCCTTCGTACGCGTCCGGCGTCGCGGCCTGCCATGACAGTGCCGGCCCCGGCCATGACCGCGCGTGCCATGACGGTGGCCGCCGTACTGGTGCTCGGCCTCCTGCTGAGCCTCGCGCTCGGTGGGCCCGCGGCCACCGCCGGGGTCGGTGACCTCGGCCCGGGTTCCGGCGGGAGTTCCGGCGGCGGTTCCGGCACGGGTTCCGGCGGTGGGGGTTCCGGCGGTGCGGATCCGCCAATCCCCGCCGTCGGCCGCGCCTGGCCGGTGGGGTCGCGCCCGCCGGTGACGCGCGGCTGGGAGCCGCCCGAGACCGCCTACGGCCGGGGCCACCGAGGCGTCGATCTCACCGCGGCCCCCGGCACCCCGGTCCGGGCCGTCGCTCCCGGCCGGGTCTCCTTCGCCGGCCGGGTCGCGGGCCGCGGGGTCGTCTCGGTCGAGCTGACCGGCACGGGCGCCCCACCCCTGCGCACGACGTACGCGCCGGTGGCGGCAACGCTGAAGAAGGGCACCGAGGTCGCCGCGGGCGAGGTGGTGGGCGTACTGGAGCTGCCGGCATCCCACTGCCCGATGTCCTGCCTCCACTGGGGACTGCGCCGAGGGGAGGCCTACCTGGACCCGCTGTCGCTGCTGCCCCCCTGGCTGCTGACCAGGGGCGCGTCACGCCTGCTGCCGGTCACGGGGGTCCCGGAACCAAAGCCACAGCCACAACCGCAATCGGCGATCGCCGTACCGGCCGACCAGGTACCCGGCCCGCCCTCCCGATGAGGCACCGACGCGGAGCAGTGTTCGGCACCAGCACCAGTGCCAGAAGCAGACGCAGACGCAGTAGCAGTCGCAGTGGCAGTGGCCATGGCAGAGGCAGTCAGCCCCGCACGCCCCGCAGAGCCATCGCGACGGCGGCCTCGGTGATCACCCCGGGCTCCTCGGCCGCACCGAGCTCGATCCTCCGCACCGCCGCGTCCGCGATCCCCTGAAGAAGCATCGCGGCCATCCGGGGCTGCTCGTGCCCCATGTCCCGCAACGCCTCCACGATCATCGCGACGAGCCCCCCGTGCGCGGCGCGGATCTTCTCGCGCGCGCCGGCGTCGAGTTCACTCGCGGAGATCGCCACGACGGCCCGGTGCCGCCGGTCCCCCACCAGGGCCAGCTGCCGACGGACGTACGCCTCGACCTTGCCCTCGGGCGTCCCGGCCAGCGACATCGCGGTCTCGACCTCGGCAGCCCAGAGCGGGAAGTCGACCTCGCAGAGCTCTTCGACCACCGCCGCGCGGGAACGGAAGTACTCGTACACGGAGGACCGCGCGAGACCCGTCCGCTCGGCGAGCGCCGGGAACGTCAGAGCCTCCGTCCCGCCCTCGGACAGCAGTGACCGCGCCGCGTCCAGCAGGGCGGCTCGCTGCATCGACCGGTGCTCGGCCACGGAGGCCGCTCGAATCCTTGGCACGCCCCCACTTTACGGACGCCCCGCCCGGGACGGGAGTCTCTCGCCCGTGAGGGCTCGATCAGTGACTCCGGTGGGAGGGGATTCCTGCCGCCCGAACCACACAACCGAGTGCACCCGTCCGCACGCGAGAAGTCCCGGCGAGGGACGATTCAGCCAGGTCAGCCAGGTCAGCAAGGTGAGCGGGGCTGCAGGGTCCGCAGGCGGCTAGGTCAGCGAGGCGGCTAGGTCAGCGCCCGAAGCTCGCCAGTTTCGCCCGGAGCTGGAGCACGGACTTGGTATGGATTTGGCTGACGCGGCTCTCCGTCACCCCGAGCACATTGCCGATCTCGGCGAGCGTGAGGCCTTCGTAGTAGTAGAGGGTCACCACGGTCTTCTCCCGCTCCGGCAGCGTGTTGATGGCCCGCGCCAGGAAGCGCCGCAGCTCACGGTCCTCCGCGACCTCCACCGGGTTGTCTGCCGCGGTGTCCTCAAGGGTGTCCATCAGGCTCAGCCGGTTGCCGCCCTCACCGCCGACATGCAGCAGCTCCTCCAGGGCCACGACGTTGGCCAGCGACAACTGGCCGAACACCGCATGCAGTTCGTCGACCGCGATCCCCATCTCGGCGGCCACCTCGCACTCCGACGGCGTACGCCGCAGCCGCGCCTCCAGCGTCGCGTAGGCCCGCTCGACATTGCGTGCCTTCTGCCGCACGGACCGGGGGATCCAGTCCAGAGCCCGCAGTTCGTCGATCATCGCGCCCCGGATCCGCGTGATCGCGTACGTCTCGAACTTGATCTCCCGCTCGATGTCGAACTTCTCGATCGCGTCGATCAGCCCGAACACGCCCGACGAGACGAAGTCCGCCTGCTCCACATTGGGGGGCAGCCCCACACTCACCCGGCCGGCGACGTACTTCACCAGCGGCGAGTAGTGCAGGATCAGCTGCTCGCGCAGCCGCCCGTCGCCCGTGGTCTTGTACGACCTCCACAGCTCGTCGAGCGTCGAGGGGGCGGGCGGCCGCACGCCGCCGTCACGGGCGGCGGGGGGAACCGCCGCCCGGTCGGACCCGGAGGTGTGCTGGGGCATTCGTCGCCTTGTGCCGTTCTGCAGTGAACTGTGAGTAACTGCGTGAGCTGTCGGTCTGATGTCGAGTTGCCTGTCTGCGTCGGAATCCATGTGAGCGTAGCGTGACTGGAGAGTCGCAGTGCGCGAACGGTAGTGGACTCACCGTGCGCAGATACGTTCCGCTGGACGTCCTGCGGAGGCATGGGCGTCGCCGTGCGTGACTGCTGCGGGGCGTCAACTGCGGGAAAACCCGGGGACTTCGGGGGGTCGCCCGGACGGCCGAACACTCTCGGTCAGCATCACCCCCGGCCCGTGTCGATGGACAGAGCGGCCTGGCGTGTCAACTTCCAGCCGTCGCCGTGTCGTTCGACGAAGCCAAGTGAGCGGAGTTCGTACAGCCTCGCGACCGCGTCGTCCTCGGTCGTCCCGGCGTCCCTGGCGATCTCCTGCCGCGACGCCGCCCCCCGGGCCGGCAGCGCGGCCAGCACCCGGGCGGCATCCGGGTCAAGGAGATCGCGCGGAAGCACGGGTCCGTGCCGGGCCGGGGCCAGCTCGCCCATGTCACCGATGAGCTCGGCGACTTCCGCAGCGTCGGTGACCAGCACCGCGTCCCCGCGCAGGAGTTCGTGCACCCCCGCCGAGAGACTGCTGGTGGCCGGCCCCGGTACGCCCATCGTGAATCTGCCCAGCCGCTGAGCGGCACGGGCGGTCGCCAGCGCACCGCTGCGGTACGCGGCCTCGACGACCACCGTGCCGCGCGTCAACGCCGCGATGACCCGGTTCCGCAGGATGAATCTGCTCGGGGTCGGATGGTCGCCGGGCGGCAACTCCCCCACCACCAGACCCTGTTCAGCGATCCTGGTGATCAACTGCGTGTGACCGCGCGGATAGGGCCGGTCGACCCCGCAGGCGAGAACGGCGACCGTGGCGCCGCCCGCCCCGAGAGCGCCCCGGTGCGTCGCGCCGTCCACACCGTAGGCGCCTCCCGACACCACGACCCACCCCCGCTCCGCGAGCCCCGCGCCGAGCGCCGACGCCATGTGGGCGCCGTACTCGGTACAGGCCCGTGCCCCCACGACCGCGACGGAGCGCAGCGCCCATATCCGCAGACTGGGCAGCCCCCGTACCCACAGCCCGACGGGCCTCGCATCCCCCAGGTCGTCCAGTTGCGCGGGCCACTCCGGGTCGCCAGGACAAATGAACCGTGTCCCGCTGTCCCGCGCCACCGCGAGGTCCCGCTCCGGGTCCGCCCGCTCGGCCCGGGCCCGCAGGCCCGCCCACCTCGTGTCCGTCACACCCGGCAGCTGCCGCCCGCCCCCGGCGAGGCGCCGGACCACCTCCCCCGCTCCGCACTCACGAAGCCATCGCCCGCACACCTCGTCCCCCGGTTCGACGACCCGTGCGAGGAAAGCCCGGTGGAGCCGCTCCTCGTCCCCGCTCACCGGGAGGCCCCGATCGCCATCGGCACCCCCCGGGGAACCCCGGTGCGCAGTTGCAGCGCGAGGGTCACGTCCGCTACCCCCGGCCGGTCACGGCCGGCGAGATCCGCGACGGTCCAGGCGACCCGCAGGACACGGTCGAGCCCCCGGGCGGTGAGCACACCGCGCTCCAGGCTGCGCTCCGCGTCGTCCATGGCGCCCGGGGACGCGTACCACCGGCTGCGGAGCTCGCGGCCCGGTACCTCGCTGTTCGTGCGCCAGGGGGTGTCCGTCAGGCGTGCGGCGGCCCTCTCCCTGGCCTCGCGGACCCGGTCGGCGACCGTCCGGGTGGTCTCGCCCGGCGCGCCCCGCCCGGTCAGCTGGGAACGGGTGACGCGGTCCACCTCGACCCTCAGGTCGACGCGGTCCAGCAGCGGTCCGGAGAGCCGGGCCTGGTAGCGGCGGATCGTGGAGGGCGAGCACTCGCACAGGGCGTCCCGCTGCGAGAAGCGGCCACAGGGACAGGGATTGGCCGCGAGCACCATCAAAAACCGTGCCGGGAAGCGCACCACGCCCGCACTGCGCGCGATCACCACATGCCCCGACTCCAGGGGCTGGCGCAGTGCGTCGAGGGCCCGGCTGCTGAACTCGGGTGTCTCGTCGAGGAACAGCACTCCCCGGTGCGCGAGCGACACCGCACCCGGCCGTGCCACCCCCTGGCCGCCCCCGACCAGCGCCTGCATGGTCGCCGAGTGGTGCGGGGCGCAGTAGGGGGCGACGTCGACCAGGGGTTTGCCGGGTGGCAGCAGGCCCGCGACCGAGTGGACGGCCGTGACCTCCAGGGACTCGCTCCGGCCCAGTCGCGGCAGGATGGCGGGCAGCCGCTCGGCGAGCATGGTCTTGCCCGCCCCCGGCGGCCCCTCCAGAAACAGGTGGTGCCCACCGGCCGCGGCGACCTCCACCGCGGTCCGTGCCGAGAGCTGGCCCACGACGTCGGCGAGGTCGTGTTCGTGGTCGTGGTCGTAGTGCGAGGCGCCCATGCTGTGCATTCCGGTGGCCGTACCCGTGCCCGGCATGCGCAGGCCCGCGAGCGGATCGGTCCGGCCCTGCTCGTCCGGATCCTCGTCGGGCACCGGTTCGTCCGTGAGGACCGCGATGAGCTGGCGGAGGCTGCGGACGCCGAGTACGGAGACACCGGGTACCAGGGAAGCCTCCGCTGCCGCGCTCTCCGGCACCACCACCTGTTCGTATCCCGCCTCGGCGGCGGCCAGCACGGCCGGCAGCACACCTCGTACGGGCCGGACCCGTCCGTCCAGGCCCAGCTCTCCGATCATCACGATGTCGGCGAGCACGCGCGGGTCGATGCGCTCGGAGGCGCCGAGGGCCGCACAGGCGATGGCGAGGTCGAATCCGCTGCCGCCCTTCGGCACCGAGGCCGGGCTGAGGCCCACGGTGAGCTTCTTCTGCGGCCACTCTCCGCCGGAGTTGACCACGGCCGCCCTGACGCGGTCCTTGCTCTCCGTCAGGCTCTTGTCGGGCAGTCCCACCAGGGTGAACGCCGCGACTCCGGGCTCCAGATCCGCCTGGACCTCGACGACGACACCGTCCACGCCCACGAGGGCCACCGAGCACGTACGCGCGAAACCCATCAGGCCGCCCCCCGCACGTGCTCCACGACGGGGGCGCCGCGGTCGGGCAGCAGGACACCCACGACGTCGATACGGACGCCGCCGGGTGGAGCCCCTCCGTGTTCCTGCAGCCAGCGCTCGGCGAGGCCGCGCAGGCGCCGGGCCTTGACGGGAGTCACGGCGGCCATCGGATGCCCGAAGGGCCCCGCACGACGGGTCTTGACCTCGCAGACGACCAGCGCGTCACCGTCGCGGGCCACGATGTCGATCTCACCGGCCCGGCCCGCGCGCCAATTGCGCTGCAGGACCGTCATTCCGGCCTCGGCCAACCGCCGCGCGGCCAGGTCCTCGCCGTACTTGCCGAGTGCGTTGCGTGCCTTGGACGCGTTGGGCGCGTTGGGCGCCTCGGAAACCTTGGATGCCTTGGATGTCTTGGACGTCTTCATGTCGGCACCACCTCCGGCGCCAACACTGAGCCCATCGCGATCCGCTGTTGGATCTTGGTGGACGGCCGCTCGACTGTGGACAACTCAGTCACCCGTACGAGCGGCCGCCGTAGGACTTCCGGGACTGTGCCGGTCGTCCCGACTGTCCCGTCCCGACTGTCCCGTCCCGACTGCCCCGTCCTAGCTGCTCGGCAGTTCGAGGTCGCTCTTGTTCAGCTCCTCGATGTTCACGTCCTTGAATGTCAGGACGCGCACCTGCTTCACGAACCGAGCAGGTCGGTACATGTCCCACACCCAGGCATCCGCCATGGACACCTCGAAAAACACCTCACCCTGAACCGAGTGCACCTGCATCTCGTAATCGTTGGTGAGGTAGAAGCGCCGTTCGGTCTCGATCACATATTTGAACAGACCGACGACATCGCGGTACTCCCGGTAGAGCTTCAGCTCCATCTCGGTCTCGTACTTTTCGAGGTCCTCGGCGCTCATGGCATGTTCCCCTTCAGCCGTGCGTCCCCCTATTGTGCGCCAGCCCCGCGAGCCCCTAGACGATTTCCGTGTCGAGGGTCTCGGGTCCGGCCGGGGGCCCTTCGTCGAGCAGCCTGAGCAGCAGCTCGGCGAGTCTGGTCGGATACACCGTCTCATGTGCCCGGGCAAGTTCCCGGCACGTCCACCAGCGCGCTCCGGCGACACTGCGCCGTTCCAGCTCGGTCAGCCCCGTGGCCTCGGTCGCCGTCTGCGTCGTACGGCCCAGGAAGTACCACTCGTCCTGGTCCCAGCGACGTCCCGCGAACGGGAACGAACAGGTCCGCCGCCACAGCACAGGACCCAGCTCGACCTCGGTGATGCCGGTCTCCTCCACGAGTTCCCGCAGCGCGGCCTCTTCCCGTGTCTCGTCGCCCTCCACACCGCCGCCCGGTGTGAACCACCAGTCGTCCGACGGGTCGTCCGGCTCATGTCCGTGCAGCAGCAGGATGCGGTCCTGTGGGTCGAGCAGCACCACCCGGGCGACCTTCCGCAGCTCACCGAGGTCACCGCCCGTCGGCGGGGACGCGTCAGCCGGCAAGGGCCCGCTCCCCCGTCCCCGTACGGCTGCGCCGGCGTCCCGACCGGTTGGCGATCGGCCCGTACGCGGCCCCGCCGAGGACGAGCAGAGCGCCCGCCACGACCGCTGCGAGGACCAGGCGCAGGGGCCCCGGCTCGGAGACGCCGCCGAGCGTCTCGAAGCCGGTGGGGCGGGCCAGCATGCCGTTCATGGGCCAGGCCACCGCGTCGACGCGCGCGCTCACCGCACTGCGCGGCACCGTACCGTTGCCGGCCTCCGTCAGGTGGGCGGTGGAGTCCAGCGAGCCGCTGCGCTCGTCGCCCAGCAGGAAGAGCCGGTCCTCGGGCACCTCGACGGAGGGAATCGTGGACGACTCCGCCGCGCTGCCCTTCGGCAGATACGGTTCCTCGATCTTCTTGCCGTTGACGGTCAGCTTGTCCTGCGTACAGCAGGCGACCGTGTCCCCTCCGACGGCGACGACCCGCTTGACCATGGGCATGTTGCCCCAGGCTGCCTGCTTGAAGACGACGACGTCACCGCGCCGCACCTCGGAGCCGTCGATCCGCTCGGCGAGCACCCGGTCGCCGCTCGCGATGGTCGGCGACATCGAGTCGGTCGGCACGGTGTACGGCTGGTAGACGACCGCTCCCCAGGCGAACCCACCGAGGAAGAGCACACAGCCGAGGGCCACGGCCAGCCCCGACAGCTTGCTGCCGAGCCGTCCGTGGCCCTCGTCCGTACGACGTGTCCCGCTCATCCCAGTGCTCCCCCAACTCGGAGAATCGACCTCGCTGCCCAGGTCGGGCGGCGGAAGATCGGCGTCTGGGACGGCACCCTACCCGGCGGTACGCGACCCAGAAACCCTGGTGTTCCCGACGGTGAGGCGGCGCCTGCGCCACAGCACCAGCGGCAGCGCGCCCGCGAGCCCGAGCGCACCCGGAGCGGCGGCGGTCAGGTTCTGGTCGAAGGTGTCAGGCACCGAAAGCGCCGACCAGCGAGTGGGCGGCCAGGCGACGACGATCGCGCGGCCCACCGCGCTGTCCACGGGTACGAAGCCCTTGTGCTTGTCCTGCTGGTGGTAGCGGGAGTCCAGCGAGTTCTGCCGGTGGTCGCCCATGACCCAGATTTTGCCTTCGGGAACCTTCACCTTGAACTGGCCGCCGGCGTCGTCCATGGTGCACGGCGTGTTCCCCGGGTACACGTAGGGCTCGTTCAGCGCCTTGCCGTTGACCTTCAGCGGGCCGGTGCCCTTGCACTCGATGGTGTCGCCGGCGACACCGATGACGCGCTTGATGAGGTCCTTCTCCTCGGAGGAGGGCATCAGGCCGATCCAGCTGAGGGCTGTCTGGATCGCGTTCGGGTTGGGCGTCGGCTCGCCCGCCAGCCACTTGTCGGGGTCGTGGAAGACGACGACCTCGCCACGCTCGGGCTCCGAGCCGAACCACGGAGTCAGCTTGTCGACGAGAACGCGGTCACCCTGCTGAAGGGTGTTCTGCATCGAGTCCGAGGGGATCGAGAACGCCTGCACCAGGAAGGACTTGATCAGCAGCGCGAGAACCAGCGCGATGCCGATGAGCAGGGGGAGTTCCTTCCAGAAGGACCGCGGCTTCTTCGGCGCCGAGGCGGTCCCGTCGGAGTTCCGCTCGCTCTCGCCGTTGTCGTCACCGGAGTCGTCTCCGGGGGCCACGGCGTCCTCGCCGGCCGGCGGGACCGACTCTTCGGATCGTCCCGGTCGGTCCTCGGGCCCCTCGTGTCCGGATCGTGCGCCGACCGCCAAATCCCCCACATCCACTCCTCACTCTGTGCCGCCGCCCGCGCCGGATACGGCGCAGGCCCACCACTCCCATAACGAGCGGGAGTTCCGCAGGGGTCGGGAGCGGGATCAATCCATATCGATCCGCGGTGGCCACCCTATGCGACGCGTCGAGTGCGGTGGTCGCTCCGCCGGCCACGTCGGGCACGGACGCGTAGGTGTCGGGTTCCTTGAGTTGGGTCCAGTGTCCGATGGGCCAGGCGATGACCATGGCACGGCCCACGACGTCCTCGGAGATCGTGCCGTCGTACTTCTCGGTGCGGTGGAACCGGGAGTCGGCGGAGTTGGACCGATGATCGCCCATCACCCACAGGCGCCCCGCCGGCACCTTGACCTCGAAGACCAGCGACGAGGGTTTGTCGCCGGGGTTGATGTAGGACTCGTCGAGCGGCATGCCGTTGACGGTGACGCGGCCCTGGGTGTCACAGCACTTGACGGTGTCACCGCCGACCGCGACGACCCGCTTGATCAGGTCCCGGTCGTTGTCGGAGGGCAGCAGGCCGATGAAGGTCAACGCCTCCTTGACCTGCTTGACGACGATGGGGTCTTCCTTCTTCGCCGTCGGCTGTTCGTCCTCCAGCCAGCCGCCGGGGTCCTTGAAGACGACGACGTCGCCACGCTCGGGCTTCGAGCCGAACCACGGAGTCAGCTTGTCGACCAGGACACGGTCGCCGATCCGGATCGTCTGCTCCATGGAGCCCGAAGGGATCACGAAGGCCTGGACGAGGAACGTCTTCAGGACGAGCGCGATGAGCAGCGCGACCCCGATCAGAAGAGGTATCTCCTTGACCGCGGAGCGCTGCCTTCGCCGCTTGACCCGCCGGGCCAGCTTGCGCCGGTCCGCCCGGCCGGGCATCACCGGGCCGCCCGTGCGCCGGGAGCCGGTGGGAAGGAGGTCCTCCGCGGCACTGTGGGTGCTGCGGGGCTTGCCGCGGTTACCCATGGACACCGTCCACGGCTTTCCGCCCGCTCGTCCCTGACAGGGGGGCCGCAAGGAGCGCGGAGAGGAGCGGGCCCGCGGCGGCGGGCACGCGCGCGTAGCCGTCGGCCCGGTCGATTCCGGTCCAGTGGCTCAGCGGCCAGGCGATCCAGTCGGCTCTGCCGATCACGTCACCGACGGGGATCATGCCGCCGCCCGGGGAGCCGAGGTGGTCGCGGGAGTCGCTGGAGTCGCCGCGGTGGTCGCCAAGGACGAAGAGGGTGCCGTCGGGGACGGCCACGTCGAAGGGCACTTCGGACGGCTCGTTCCCCGGGTACAGAAACGTCGACTCGTCGACCGAGCGGCCGTTCACCTCGATCCTCCCCTGCCTGTCGCAGCAGACCACATGGTCTCCCCCCACGCCGACGACACGTTTGATGTAGTCGGCGTCGCCGAAGTAACCGGTGCCGTCGAACACGACGACGTCACCGCGCCTCGGCTCAGCACCGAAACGGTACGCCAACTTATTTACGAGAACGCGGTCCCCGATCCTCAATCCGGGCTCCATCGAGCCACTGGGAATCTGGAACGGCTGGATCACGAACCGGGTGAGCAGCAGCAGGGAGAACAGACAGAACAGCACGGTCAGGGTGATCCGGCCGCCCGGCAGCCAGTCGGCGACCCGGTCCACCCACGCGAAACGCGACCGTCCCTCCGCCCCCTGTGTGTCCGAGATCTCCTCGGATACGGCGGGGTGGGAGGAGCGGTCGCGCTCCGTTCGCTGTGCTTCGGCGTCCATGTGGGCCAGATGCTATCCGGCCCACATGAGGGACCCGGCGCGAGATCAGCGGTCGCGCTTCTCCTTGATCTTCGCGGCCTTGCCGCGCAGCTCACGGAGGTAGTACAGCTTGGCGCGACGCACGGCACCACGGCTGACGAGCTCGATCTTCTCGACGATCGGGGTGTGCACCGGGAAGGTGCGCTCGACGCCGACGGAGAAGGAGACCTTGCGGACCGTGAAGGTCTCACGGACACCGGCGCCCTGGCGACGGACGACTACGCCCTTGAACTGCTGCACACGGGAGCGGTTGCCCTCGATGACACGGACGTGGACGTTGACGGTGTCACCCGGGCGGAAGGCCGGGATGTCGCTGCGCAGCGACGCGGCGTCGACGGATTCGAGCAGGTGGGACATGATCGTCTGCTTTCTTCGCCGATGCCACAGGTCATCGACGGAAGTCGGTGTTTCAGAAGGTGGGCTGTTCTCGTCGGGGCGGGCGTCGTGTCCCCCTGTGGCAGGGGCGCACGCCGGACGACGTACAGCAGCGGCCTATTCTTCCACGGTGTCGGGCCTGCGCCCAAATCGGCCGTCAGGGCCCGGCTGCCAGCCCAGGATCGAGAGCATCTCGCGGTCCTTCTTGTCGAAGGCGGCGGGGTCGCAGCGCTCGATGAGGTCCGGTCTGTTGGCGGTGGTACGCCGCAGTGCCTCGTCCCGGCGCCAGCGGGCGATCTTGCCGTGGTGGCCGCTGACCAGCACGTCCGGGATCTCCCGGCCGCGCCACTGGGGCGGCTTCGTGTAGATCGGCCCCTCCAGGAGGTTCGCCATGGCTCCTGGCGCGAACGAGTCGTCCCGGTGCGACTCGGCGTTGCCGAGGACGCCGGGCAGCAGCCGGGCCACGGCCTCCGTGACGACCAGGACGGCAGCTTCGCCGCCGGCCAGCACGTAGTCGCCGATGGACACCTCGTACACGGGCATGCGGGTCGCGTACTCGTCGATGACACGGCGGTCGATGCCCTCGTAGCGGGCGGGTGTGAAGACCAGCCAGGGGCGTTCGGAGAGCGCGACGGCGAGTTCCTGGGTGAAGGGCCGGCCGCTGGGCGTGGGCACGACCAGGACGGGCCCCCGGGAGCCCGTCTCGTAGCCGTCGGCGAGGACGGAGTCCAGTGCGTCACCCCAGGGTCCGGTCTTCATGACCATGCCGGGGCCGCCGCCGTACGGGGTGTCGTCGACCGTGTTGTGCCGGTCGTAGGTCCACTCCCGCAGATCATGCACGTGCACATTCAGCTGTCCACGCGCGCGTGCCTTGCCCACGAGGGAGACGTTCAGGGGGTCCAGGTACTCGGGGAAGATCGTGAGGACGTCGAGCCGCATCAGGCGTCGGCCTCACCGGAGAGGCCGGAGGAGCTGGTGTCCGCCTCCCTGGAGGAGGCGGTCTCCGCGCGGTCGTCGATCAGTCCGGGCGGCGGGTCGATGACCGCCCGCTGCTTCTCCAGGTCGATCTCGACGACGATCTCCTCGACGAACGGGATCAGCACCTCGGTCCCGTCCGCGCGCTCGACCACGAAGAGGTCCTGGGAGGGCAGGTGCGAGATCTCGGTGAGCCGCCCGACCTCGGTGCCGTCCGTCAGGACGACGTCCAGGTCCACGAGCTGGTGGTCGTAGTACTCGTCCGGGTCCTCGGGCACCTGGTCCGGGTCGACGTCGGCGATCAGCAGGGTGTTGCGCAGCGCCTCGGCGCCGTTGCGGTCGCGCACTCCCGCGAAACGCAGCAGGAGGCGGCCGCTGTGCACCCGCCCCGTCTCGATGGTCAGCGGACCGGCCGAGGCGGGGTCCGTGGCCAGGACGGCACCGGGCGCGAGCCGCAGCTCCGGCTCGTCGGTACGTACCTCGACGGTGACCTCGCCCTTGATGCCGTGGGCACGGCCCACCCGCGCGACTACCAGCTGCACTTGCTTGATCTCCTGTCGTGTGTCCACGGTTTCTACCGCGTGGACGACTACGGGCCGGGGACGGCCCTGAGGCCCTCCCCGGCCCGAGCCGGTGCTGCGAATTACGTCAGCGGACGTGATCCACGTCGACGAGGTCGACGCGGATACCACGACCGCCGATGGCGCCTACGACGGTACGCAGGGCGCGCGCGGTGCGGCCGTTGCGGCCGATCACCTTCCCGAGGTCGTCGGGGTGAACCCTGACCTCAAGGACGCGTCCGCGGCGCAGGTCACGCGAGGCGACCTGCACGTCGTCCGGGTTGTCGACAATGCCTTTCACGAGGTGCTCAAGAGCCTCCTCAAGCATGCTCAGGCCTCGGTCGACGTGGACTCGGCGGCAGCCTCGTCCTTCTTCTCAGCCTTCTTCTTCTGCGTGATGGCCTCGCCCTTGCTGTCGTTGTCGCCACCGAGGGCTTCGAACAACGGGCGCGCGGCCTTCGGCTCGGCGACGAGCAGCGGCGGCGGGGCGGGCTCGCCCTTGTGCTTCTGCCAGTCGCCGGTCAGCTTGAGAATGGCGAGCACGGGCTCGGTCGGCTGCGCGCCGACACCCAGCCAGTACTGCGCACGCTCCGAGTCGACCTCGATGCGCGACGGGTTCTGCACCGGGTGGTACAGGCCGATCTCCTCGATGGCCCTGCCGTCACGGCGGGTACGGGAGTCGGCGACGACGATGCGGTAGTGAGGCGCGCGGATCTTGCCCAGACGCTTCAGCTTGATCTTGACTGCCACGGAAGTGGTGTCTCCTGGTCTTGACGGGGTTGGGCACGGCGGGATTGCCGCGTGGGGTTGCGGTACCCGAGTGCCCGATGGACGCGTCAGCCGGAGGAGAGAGGGGTCCTGTGCGGCTGCGAGTACAGCTGACCATTCTGCCACACCCTGAAGGGCGCCTCGACCCGGGCAGCCCCGGGCCGGCCCGCGCTGCCACGGGCCCGGTACGGGTGTCGCCGTCGAGGTGGGCCGTCGCACGAGCCGGCACCCACGAAGTGCCGCCGCGCTCTCCCGCACCACCCCGGCGGGACGACGGCCCGCCGCTGCGTCAGCCGTCCGCTCAGCCCGCTGCCGCGCCGACCACCTCCGGGATGCGGAACGGCTTCCCGCACCCTCCGCACACGATCGGCGCCTGCGCGAGGACCGACGGGACGACGCGGACATTGCGTCCGCAGTCGCAGACCGCCTTCACGCGCACGCCTCCTCCGGAGGAGCCGTGCCGGGCGGCCGGGCCACGGAAGCTGCGGGCCGTGTCGGCGGCGGTCGCGACCGTGTGCGCCTTGAGGGCGCGCTGCAGCCGCTCGATCGTCGGGCGGTAGCGCCGCTTCGCCTCGGGGTTGAGCGTGACCAGTGAGAAGCCGCTGCTTGGATGCGGTTCCTCGGGGTGGTCGAGTCCCAACTCCTCGGCGATCGCGAGGAATCTGCGGTTGTGGTACCGGCCGGCGCGGGAGGTGTCACGGACACCTCGGGCGGCGGCGATGCCGTGGACTGCCTCGTGAAGCAGTCGTTCGAAGGAGAGTTCGTGTCCGCAGGCGGACGACGACTCCCCGATCAGGGACTCTGGCGCGGCAAGATCGGGCAGCTCGGGGTGGTGCCGCTGAATGTCGGCCCACGCCCCTGCCAGCTCTGCGGCGAGAACAGGTGGTGTCGTGCTCACGTAATGACAACGAGCCGAGGTGCCTCTGTGTTCCTATTCCGGGGCATCCCAAATATTTTGCACGTACCAGTCAGTTGCCGCTGATGCGTACTGACGAGGGCGGGTGCGCTGATCTGCGGAGAAGCCTCACAGTTCACACCCAGCCGGTACGTAGTGACGTGTACGTCCGGGCCAGTAGCCGCTGTCTGCGCACCGGGGCACCTGAGGCCGCCGGATGCGCAAGAGGCGTTTCGGTCCTTCTCGCGGCGGAATGCCGGGGCCCGGTCGATGCGGGCCACGACGACGACGTTACCGGGTGCGTCATCGAGCCGTGGCACCGGCCCGTCCCCGGCCACCGGACACCGTACGGCCCTCCGCGACGGCCGGTCGACGGGTTCGTGGACCTTGGCCGGAACCGCGTCGTCACCTTCGATGACGGGAACCGCGGCCTGCAGGGGCCGGGCACGGCGGCGCCCGCAACCCGCTGTCATCGCCGTACGGCGTGAACAGGCCATCCACCGCGCGGGCGCGTCTTCGAGGATGGCATCCGTTCGCCGATCGGCGAGGAGCGGTGGGCGCACATGTTGCCGGTATATGAATTCTCGCGGCGCGCGCCGTTGGTACGCAAACCGGGCTCCGTAACCCCTGGACGCCACGACGAGCGCGGAGTTTCCTGGCATACGGGGGGAGTGCGAGCGCACTGCACGGGGGTGAAGGAACGGGGCACAGAAGCAACTCTCGGCGGATTGGGGCACATTCGATGACACCTACGCTCGTGCGGCAGCACCTACCTCACTCGGGGGCTGCGCCCCAGATGGATCAGTGGGCACGCGCGCGTGACTGGGCCGAGATTCAGGAGCGGATGCTCGTACCGCTCTACGAGGCCGTCTACGAGCGACTCGAAGTGGGCTCCTCGACCAGGCTGTTGGGGCTCGGCTGCGGCTCCGGCCTGGCGCTGCTGATGGCCACGGCGCGGGGCGCGTCGGTCACCGGTCTGCAGGCCCACGCGCCGGAGCGGCTGGCTCTCGCGCGGGAGCGTCTGCTCCCCGAGGCACGGGGCACGCGTGCGCGTACCGGTGCGCGGCTGACCGACGGGGAGCCGACGGACATCCACGACGCGGCGACGGCCGCGTACAACCTGGTGACCGCTTTCGAGCCGGTCGGGTGTGTGGCCGGCGACTCCGAAGGCCTCACCGAGGCGCTGGCGGCGGCGAGTCCGCTCGTCGGCCGAGGGGTTCCCGTGGTTCTGGCGGGCTGGGGACCTCCGGAGCGGTGTGCCACGTCCTCGGTGCTGCGGGTCGCCGCCAAGCTGGCCGATCCCCTGCGCGGTACGGGCGGTTGGCGCCCGGCTCTCCGTGACGACCTGGAGGAGGTCGCCCAGCGGGCCGGCCTTCGGCCCGACGGGTCCGGGCGGGTCGCCTGTCCCTTCGGGTACGCGGACGTGGACAACGCGGTGCGGGGGCTGCTGTCCACGGGGCTCTTCGACGCGGCCGTCGCCGCCACGGATCCTGATCAGGTCGACAAGGAGGTGCGGGAGGCTCTGCATCCGTACAAACGGCGGGACGGGACGGTGTGGATGCCGAACGTCTTCCGGTATCTGGTCGCTCGGACGGTTTGAGGGCTCTCCTACCCGTTCCCGTCCCTGTCCTGGGGGCTGCGCCCCCCGACCCCCTGTCGCGGGGCTGCGCCCCCCGACCCCCTGTCGCGCTTGCGCGCTCGTCCTCAAACGCCGGACGGGCTGAAAGATATCCGCCCGTCCGGCGTCTGAGGACCGGGGGTTCGGGGGCAGCGGCCCCCGAGGCAGTGACCAGCCCCTAGCCCATGAACTTCTTGAACTCGTCAGGAAGCTCGAAATTCTGCGGCTGCTGGCCGCCCGGCAGTCCGAACGCGCCGCCCGCCTGCCCCCCGGCCTCCCGCCGAGCCGCGGCCTCTTCCTCCTGCTGCTTGCGCTTCATCGGGTTGCCGGAGCGCTGCTTGCCCTTGCTCTTCTTGGGCTGCTTCTTCGTCCGGCCGGCCCCGCCGCCCATGCCCGGCATCCCGGGCATCCCCGGCATGCCGCCTCCCTGGGCCATGCGGGACATCATCTTGCGGGCCTCGAAGAACCGCTCGACCAGGCCCTTGACCGCGCTGACCTCGACACCGGAGCCCTTGGCGATACGGGCGCGCCGTGAGCCGTTGATGATCGTCGCGTCCTGGCGCTCGGCCGGGGTCATCGACTTGATGATCGCGGCCGTACGGTCGACGTCACGCTCGTCGAGGTTGCTGATCTGGTCCTTGATCTGGCCCATGCCGGGCAGCATGCCGAGCAGCTTGGAGATGGAGCCCATCTTCCTGACCTGCTCCATCTGGGCCAGGAAGTCGTCGAGCGTGAAGTCCTGACCCTTCTTGGAGGCCAGCTTCGAGGCCATGGCCTCGGCCTCCTGCTGCGAGAAGGTCTGCTCGGCCTTCTCGATCAGCGTGAGCATGTCGCCCATGCCGAGGATGCGGGACGCCATGCGGTCCGGGTGGAACGCGTCGAAGTCGTCCAGCTTCTCGCCGTTGGAGGCGAACATGATCTGACGGCCGGTGACATGCGCGACGGAGAGCGCCGCACCACCTCGGGCGTCACCGTCGAGCTTGGAGAGGACCACGCCGTCGAAGCCGACTCCGTCGCGGAAGGCCTCCGCGGTGTTGACCGCGTCCTGGCCGACCATCGCGTCGACGACGAAGAGGATCTCGTCCGGCGAGACCGCGTCGCGGATGTCGGAGGCCTGCTGCATCAGTTCGGCGTCGATACCGAGGCGGCCCGCGGTGTCGACGATGACGACGTCGTGCTGCTTCTGCTTCGCGTACTCGATGGAGTCCCTGGCGACCTGGACCGGGTCGCCGACGCCGTTGCCCGGCTGCGGCGCGTAGACGCCGACGCCCGCGCGCTCGCCGACGACGCTCAGCTGGTTCACCGCGTTCGGGCGCTGCAGGTCGCACGCGACGAGCAGCGGGGCGTGTCCCTGGCCCTGCAGCCACTTGCCGAGCTTTCCGGCGAGCGTGGTCTTACCGGCACCCTGCAGACCCGCGAGCATGATCACGGTCGGCGGCTGCTTCGCGAAGCGCAGTCGCCTGGTCTCGCCGCCGAGGATGCCGACGAGCTCCTCATTGACGATCTTGATGACCTGCTGGGCGGGATTGAGCGCCTGTGATACCTCGGCCCCGAGGGCCCTCTCCTTGACCTGTTTGATGAAGGCCCGGACGACCGGCAGCGCGACGTCCGCTTCCAGCAGGGCGATACGGATCTCGCGCGCGGTGGCGTCGATGTCCGCCTCGGACAGGCGCCCCTTGCCGCGAAGGTTCTTGAATGTCGCTGCGAGGCGATCGGAGAGAGTGTCGAACACGGCGGTCGCGAATCCTCAAGTAGGGGGCAGGGGGGCAGGTCCGCCCTCCAGAGTATCTGCCCGCACCAGAAAGGGTCTCCACCCCGTCGTCACAGGCTTCGGTCGCGACGGGGCGCACCAGGGGGCGCCCCGTCAGGAGCGCGGGGCTGTGACATCGTGCGGCTCCGCCGCGGGGCGCGCCCAGCCACCGAGCGGCCCGCAGGCACAGGACGACCGGGTGCGGGCCCGGCATCTACTCCCGCAACGTATCCTCCAGCGCCCGCGCCAGCGAGGCCGCCTGCTCCCCCGGCAACGGCACCCCCTCGGCCCCGGTCACATAGAACGCGTCCACCGCGTTGGCGCCCAGCGTGGACACATGCGCACTGCGCACCCGCACCTGCGCGTCCTCCAGCGCACGCCCGATCCGGTGCAGCAGCCCCGGGGCGTCATGGGCGCGCACCTCGATGACGGTGGCGAGCCGGGACGCGGCGGAGGCCACGCTCACCCGGGCCGCCGGCGCCACGATGCCCCGTCGGCGCGGATAGGCGGCGTCCCGCTCGGCCAGCCGACCGGCGATGTCGAGAGACCCGTCGAGGGCGCGTACGAGATCGGCGCGCAGCCGGGCGGCCTGCGGCAGGGACCCGTACTCGGCGGCGACCCGCCAGTCGAGCAGCAGGACGGAGCCGGAGACGCCGTCGGGCAGCTCCAGCGCCCGCAGTTCCGCCGTCCGCACGGTGAGCCGGTGCATGGCGAGGACGCCCGCCACGGCCGGCAGGACGCCCTTCTGGTCCGGTACAGCGATGAGCAGTTCCACGCCGAGGGGTTCCGGCTCGCCCGAGGGCTCCTCGGTGGACGGTTCGGCCGACGTCTCGGTCTGGGCCCGCAGCGCGAGCACGGGACCGCCGGTGCGGAACGCCTCGATGGCGAGCCGTTCCTGTTCGGCGGTGGGCGCCGCGGCCTCGGGCTCCTCGGGGTCGTCCCCGGCGAGCGCGGCGGAGACCCGCTTCACCAGGTCCGCGACGAGGGAGGCGCGCCAGGAGGACCAGGCGGCGGGCCCGGTGGCCAGCGCGTCCGCCTCGGTGAGCGCGTGCAGGAGTTCCAGCGTGCCCTGCGAGCCGACCGCCTCGGCGACCGAGCGTACGGTCGCCGGGTCCTCCAGGTCGCGCCGGGTCGCCGTCTCGATGAGGAGCAGGTGATGGCGTACGAGCGTGGCGAGGGTGGCCACGTCGGTGCGGTCGAAGCCGATGCGGGCCGCCACGTCCCGGGCGATGATCTCGCCGGCCACGGAGTGGTCGCCGGGCCAGCCCTTGCCGATGTCGTGCAGCAGCGCGGAGACCAGGAGGAGGTCGGGGCGGTGGACACGGCGGGTGAACTCGGCGGCGCGCACCGCCGTCTCGATCAGGTGGCGGTCGACGGTCCAGATGTGGACGGCGTTGCGCTGGGGCCGGCAGCGGACGCGCTCCCAGTCGGGGAGCAGCCTGGTGATCAGCCCTTCCGCCTCCAGGGCCTCCCAGACCTCGATGGTCGAGGGGCCGGAGCCGAGCAGGGTGATCAGTTGCTGGCGGGCCTCGGCGGGCCATGGTGTGGGCAGCGGGCGGGCAGCGGCGGCCAGCCGGCGGACCGCGTGCAGCGAGAGCGGCAGTCCCGCCTGGGCGGCCGCGGCGGCGGCGCGCAGCGGCAGTACGGGGTCGCGGTCGGGGCGGGCGGCGCGGGCCAGGACGACCTCGCCGTCCTGCTCGACGACACCCTCGGCCAGCGGGGAGCGTTCGGGGGCCGGTTTGCCGCCGCCCAGGGCCCTCCCGCCGCCGAGCATGGCGCGAAGACGCGGTCGTACGGCGCGCGACCGCAGCACGCGCCCCACCTCGCGCCAGGTGACATCACTGGCGTACGAGACGACGCGGGCGGCCTCGTACACCTGGCGGAGCAGGGTGTCGGCGTCCAGCAGGCCGAGTTCCGCGGCGACCTGGTCCTGCTCCTGGAGGGCGAGGCGGTCGGTGGCGCGGCCGGTGGCGAGGTGCAGGGCGTCCCGGACGTCGAGGAGGCTCTTGCGGGCGTCGGCCAGGCCCTCGCGCGGGGCGTCGGCGAGCCAGGAGGCGGCGACGGCACGCAGCGCGGTGGCGTCGCGAAGGCCGCCGCGGGCCTCCTTGAGGTCGGGTTCGAGGAGGTACTGCAGTTCGCCTTGGCGCTCGGCGCGCTCGGCGCACAGCTCCTGGAGTTCGGGGAGGCGTTTGGGCGCTTGGTTCCGCCAGTCGGCGAGGACGGCCGTACGCAGTCCGGTGGTGAGGCCGAGGTCGCCGGCGAGGTGGCGGGCGTCGAGCAGCCCGAGCTGCGCCTTGAGGTCCTCGCCCGCCGTCCTGCGTGCCTCGGCGGGGGTGCGGACGGAGTGGTCGAGGTCGAGGCCGAGGTCCCAGACCGGGTACCAGATGCGGTCGGCCAGGGAGGCGATCGCGCCCGAGTCCGCGCTGCCGTCGTGCAGGAGCAGCAGGTCGAGGTCGCTGCGCGGGGAGAGTTCGCCGCGGCCGTACCCGCCGACGGCGACGAGCGAGACGCCGCGCAGTTTCTCGGCGCCCGCGTCGAAGAGACCGGTGAGCCAGTCGTCGGTCAGTTCGGCGAGGGCCGAACGGCGCGGCGGCCCGGACCGCGCCCCCTCCTGGAGGAGGCGCAGCCGGGCCGCCGCGTAGCCGCTGGGTCCCGAGTCCTCTGCTTCT
Organism: Streptomyces sp. NPDC087844; assembly: GCF_044742785.1. NCBI lineage: Bacteria > Bacillati > Actinomycetota > Actinomycetes > Kitasatosporales > Streptomycetaceae > Streptomyces > Streptomyces sp. NPDC087844. The sequence goes on from NZ_JBIUVD010000009.1 coordinate 131,400, forward strand.
GTACGCATGTCCGTACTCGTCACCCAGTGGCTCCTGTTCGTCTGCTGCCTACAGCGCGTCGGGTCCGCGCTCGCCGGTCCGGACCCGGACCGCCGTCTCGACCGGGACGGACCAGACCTTGCCGTCCCCGATCTTGCCGGTACGGGCCGCCTTCACGATGACGTCGAGCAGCTGCTCGGCGTCGGCGTCGTCGACCAGTACCTCGATACGGATCTTGGGAACGAGGTCGACGGTGTACTCGGCACCGCGGTAGACCTCGGTGTGGCCCCGCTGACGACCGTAACCGCTCGCCTCGGTGACCGTGAGGCCGTGGACGCCGAAGGCCTGGAGGGCCTCCTTGATCTCGTCGAGCCGGTGGGGCTTGACGACGGCGGTGATGAGCTTCATGCGTCCACCTTCTTGCTCGCGGTCCCGGCGACCGGGGCCGGGCCCGAGGTCCGGGCGGCGCCGCCGCCGGCGCCGCTGAAGTCGTATGCGGTCTCGGCGTGCTCCTCCTGGTCGATGCCCGCGACCTCGACGTCCTCGGGGACGCGCATCCCGATCGTCTTGTCGATCAGGAAGGCGAGCACCGCGGAGGCCACCAGGGAGTAGGCGAGGACGCCGAAGACACCGGCGCACTGCTTCCAGAACTGGTCGAGGCCGCCGCCGTAGAAGAGGCCCGCGACGTCGGACTGGCCGCCGCCGGTGGCGAAGAAGCCGATCAGCAGGGATCCTGCGACACCGCCGACGAGGTGGACGCCGACGACGTCGAGCGAGTCGTCGTAGCCGAACTTGTACTTGAGGCCGACGGCCATGGCGCAGAGCACACCGGCGATGGCGCCGACCGCGATCGCGCCGAGCGGGGAGACGGCGCCGCCGGACGGGGTGATCGCGACCAGACCCGCGACCGCGCCGGAGGCGGCGCCGAGGGTGGTGAACGCGCCGTGGCGGATCTTCTCGTAGGCGAGCCAGGCGAGCATGGCGGCGGCGGTGGCGACCTGTGTGTTGACGAACATCAGCGCGCCGACGCCGTCGTCGTTGCCGAGCCAGGAGCCGGCGTTGAACCCGAACCAGCCGAACCACAGCAGACCGGCACCGAGCATCACCAGCGGGAGGCTGTGCGGGCGCATCGGGTCCTTCTTGAATCCGACGCGCTTGCCGATGACGAGGATGACGCCGAGCGCCGCGGCGCCCGCGTTGATGTGGACCGCGGTACCACCGGCGAAGTCGATGACGCCGAGCTCGAAGGCCCAGCCGCCGGTGCCCCAGACCCAGTGGGCGACCGGGAAGTACACGATCGTGGCCCACAGGGCGATGAACAGGGACCAGGCGGTGAACTTCACCCGGTCCGCGAGAGCGCCGCTTATCAGGGCGGGCGTGATGATCGCGAACATCAGCTGGAAGACGGCGAAGACGTAGATCGGGATGGTGTAGCCGTCCCAGAGCTCCATCTTGCCGATGCCGCTGAGGCCGACGAAGTCCGAGGACCAGCCGACGATGCCGCCCGAGTCGGTACCGAAGGCCATCGAGAAGCCGTAGAGCACCCACAGGATCGTGATGATCCCCATGCTGATGAAGCTCATCATCAGCATGTTCAAGGTGCTCTTGACCCTGACCATGCCTCCGTAGAAGAAGGCGAGTCCGGGAGTCATGATCAGCACCAGGGCGGAACAGATGAGCATGAACCCGGTGTTGGCGGCAGACAGCGTGGGAGCGTCTGCGGCAAGCGTGATGGCTGGTGCCATCGGCGTCTCCTCGTCGTTGGTACGGCCCCGTGCGGGCGAAGCCATGAGCGGTTGTGAGGGGTGGGCCGGTTATGTGCCAGAGATTGGCGCAGCGCCGTTTCGACCGGAGCCCCTGCATGTTTCGCCCGGGTGACGAAGAGGACGTGCGTGTTACGCGTCGATGAACCGCCGGATTACGGCGGCGCCGATCGTTATCGTGGCGCAACCTTCCACAGGACGCACCCTCAGTCGTCGCCGACCACGAACCGAAGCCATCGTTTGAGCGACCCCGACGGCGGCCGGCCACCTCCGCGGGAGCGGCGCCGGCTCAGGCGCGAAGGGGTGACCGGCCGCGGCCTCCGTCCGATGACCTGGCATGGGGGAGCCGAGTCGGGCTGTTATGGACGGCGGTCGCGGCCGGCGTACTGGGGGTCAGACCGCCTCGGCGGTCTCGGGCAGGTCGATGGCGAGCTGGTCGGTCAGATCGATGACGGCCGCGAGGTCCCCGAAGTCGCGTACGGCCGTGTCGACGGTTTTTCGGATACGAGTGTTGACCCGCTCCGAGCGCACTTTCTTGGCGATCCTCAGGGCTTCGCGCACCAGGACCGTGCTCTGCTCGGGTTCTCGCCGCAGGAGGTGCACCGTGCCCATTCCGACGAGGTTGAGGGCGTATGAACGCTGGTGTTCGGTGTCCTTCTCGAAGAGGTCGACGGCCTGCTGCATGACGGGCTCGGCCAGCGAGGCGTACGCGGGACTGCGGCCGGCGACATAGGCGAGGTCGCGGTAGGAGTGGCTGTTCTCGCCGTGCAGCTCGGCCTCGGAGAAGAAGCGGATCCAGTCGGCCTCGGGCTCGTCGAACTCCTCGGCGTCCCCGAAGGTGTCCTCCGCCATCCGGACGGCCCGCTTGCACTTTCCGGGCTGGCCCATGTTGGCGTAGGCGCGGGCCTCCATCGCATACAGCATGGACTGCGTACGAGGACTGGCGCAGTCCCGGCTTCCGTACTGCGCGAGGTGGATCAGCTCCAGCGCGTCCTCGGGCCGCCCCAGGTGGATCATCTGGCGGCTCATGCTGGAGAGGATGTACGAGCCCAGCGGCCGGTCGGCGGCTTCCTTGGCGGCGTGCAGGGCGAGGACGAAGTACTTCTGGGCGGTGGGCTGGAGCCCCACGTCGTAGCTCATCCAGCCGGCCAGCTCGGCCAGCTCGGCGGCGACCTTGAACAGGCGCCTGGTGGTGGCCTCGGGCTGCGGCTCCTGGAGCAGGTCGGTCACCTCGTGCAGCTGGCCGACGACCGCCTTGCGGCGCAGACCGCCGCCGCACTGGGCGTCCCACTGGCGGAACATGACGGTGGTGGACTCCAGGAGGTCCAGCTCGGGCTGGGAGAGCCGGCCGGGGCGGCGCGAGGCGGCGGCGGAGAGCGCGGGCTCCGCGCGGGGGGTGGTGGGGCTGGGCACCAGCCAGCGCTGCATGGGCTCGATGAGCGTGGGTCCTGCGGAGAGGCCGAGGGAGGTGCCGAGGAAACCGCGGCGCGCCAGCATCAGGTCGCTGCGGGAGAACTCGCTGATCAGGGCGACCGTCTGCGGGCCGGTCCAGGGCAGGTCGACGCCCGACACGGACGGTGACCGGTGGACGGCTCGCAGGCCCAGGTCCTCGACGGCGACGACGCAGCCGAAACGCTCGGAGAACAGCTCGGAGAGGATGCGCGGGATCGGCTCGCGCGGGTTCTCCCCGTCGAGCCAGCGGCGGACGCGCGAGGTGTCCGTCGAGATGTGGTTGGCGCCCAACTGGCGTGCTCTGCGGTTCACCTGGCGCGCCAGCTCGCCCTTGGACCAGCCGCTACGAACGAACCACGAGCCCAACAGTTCATTGGGGCGTTTGTCCGTGCCAGTCGCGGTCGTCCCGCTTCCGCCGTTGCCGCCCACTGGAACGCCCCCATTCCTGAACCCACTTGCGCGCTGTATGCGCCAAGCCCTATCAGAATGCCGGTGAACAGGGTCGCCCGTCCGGCTGTTCTCACCCATCGAACGGGAAGCCGAGTTGCCTCCGGCATACCCACAAGTGCGTGCGTCCCCAGGACCCGTGCACTCACAGTAATCCTTCGATCACGGCTCCAGCCATGGCGATCCCGGAAACGCCACCATTCGCCACCCCTTCGAATGAACTCGCGGTGGCTGCCACACGATTCACTTGACACAGGACGGCAGGGAGTGGAAGCGCCGATGCACATTGGGGCGCACGAAGCCGGCCGCACCACCTACGGCACAACCGGGCGCCGCTTTCGAACCGCGCGCGGAGGGGAACTGAACGTACGGATGGCAACTGAGAGTCACCACGCGATTCCGTGACGTAACCACAGACACGCTGGACCCGTTGGAGGGGGCATGGGTTTCACGATCGGCGGCATCCGCGAAATTCGGTCCGGCTCGCGTCGCCGCGGCCGCTCCTCGGAGTGCACGGCCGTGGCCGAGTTCACGGGGCTGTGGGGCTGGGACGTGGTGCCCGGCGCCCGGACGGCCGCGGGTGCCTGCTCCTGCGGCAGGGCGGACTGCTCCGCACGCGGCGCGCATCCCCTGGACTTCGCTCCCGTCGTCCCGGCGCGAGCAACGCTGGACGAGGTGACGGAGGCCTGGGGCGCATTCCCCGGCGCCGCGGTGATGCTCCCCGTGGGCCGCGCCTTCGACATCATCGAGGTCGCCGAGTCCGCGGGCCGCCGGGCCCTGGTCCGGCTCGAACGCATGGGTCTGCCGCTGGGCCCGGTGACCGTCACCCCCGAGGGCCGCGCCCACTTCTTCGTCGCCCCCGGCGCAGCGGCCGAACTGCCCCAGCTGCTCTACCGCATGGGCTGGGACGACGCGACGCTCGACCTGCACGGCCTGGGTTGCGGTACGCACATCACGGCCCCGCCCTCCGACCGCGGCGGCCTCGGCCCGGTCCGCTGGCTCCGCTGCCCCGCGCTCGACTCGGCGACGAAGCCGCCGGCCGCGCGACTGCTGCTGGGGACACTCGCGTACGTGGCCCACCGCTCACGCCCATGAACCGCCGGCACAAACCTGCCGGCACACACCCGTCGGCACACACCCGTCCGCACAGGCCTGTCGGCACAGGCTTCCTCGACAGAGGCCTGCCGATACGGAAGGGCCCCACTCCATCTGCACCATGGAGCGGGGCTCTTCATCACGCACGCACCTGTCGTACGCGTTCTCACTCTCCGATAAGGGCATCCACGAACGCTTCCGGCTCGAACGGGGCCAGGTCGTCCGCGCCCTCGCCCAGACCGATGAGCTTGACCGGGACGCCCAGTTCGCGCTGGACGGCGATGACGATGCCGCCCTTGGCCGTGCCGTCGAGCTTGGTCAGGACGATGCCGGTGATGTTGACGACCTCGGCGAAGACGCGGGCCTGCACCAGACCGTTCTGACCCGTGGTGGCGTCCAGGACGAGCAGCACCTCGTCGAGCGGGGCGTGCTTCTCGACCACGCGCTTGACCTTGCCCAGTTCGTCCATGAGGCCGGTCTTGGTGTGCAGCCGGCCGGCCGTGTCGATCAGTACGACATCGGCACCCTCCTGGATGCCCTCCTTGACCGCGTCGAAGGCGATCGAGGCGGGGTCGCCGCCCTCGGGACCGCGTACGGTGCGGGCTCCGACACGCTCGCCCCAGGTCTGCAGCTGGTCGGCGGCGGCGGCCCGGAAGGTGTCGGCCGCGCCGAGCAGCACGTGCTTGCCGTCGGCGACGAGCACACGGGCGAGCTTGCCGGTCGTGGTGGTCTTGCCGGTGCCGTTGACCCCGACGACCATCACGATGCCGGGCGTGTCCAGCGGCGACTCGGTGTGCACCGTGCGGTCGAAGTCGGGCACCAGCAGCGTGAGCAGTTCCTCGCGCAGCAGGGCGCGCAGTTCCTCGGGCGTGCGGGTGCCGAGCACCTTCACGCGCTCGCGCAGCCGCTCGACCAGCTCCTGGGTGGGCTGCACGCCGACGTCGGCGGTGAGCAGCGTGTCCTCGATCTCCTCCCAGGTGTCCTCGTCGAGGTGCTCGCGGGCGAGGAGCGTGAGCAGCCCCTTGCCGAGCGCGTTCTGCGAGCGGGAGAGCCGGGTGCGCAGCCGCACCAGGCGACCGGCGGTCGGCTCCGGGACCTCGACCTCGACCGGGGGTGCTTCGACGACCGGGGCGGTCGCCGAGGTGTCCGGAAGATCCACCTCCTCTATCGTGCGGCGCGGTTCGTCGCGCGGCGTCTCGGCCTCGTCGCCGATGTGCGGCTCGGCCGGCGGAGCCGTGATGTCGGGGGCGGCGGGGGGCGGCGGGGGCAGCTGCTTGCGCCGGCGGCTGCCGACGACGAGGCCGCCGAGCGCGCCGATCACGACCACGGCGATGACTACAGCAAGGATGACGATTTCCATAACGGGTCCAGTATGCGCGACCACCCCTGCGGACCCCGGTCGCCCGATCCCTGTTTCCGCCCCCGCCACCCCTACCCTCCCCGTCACGTACTGAGGGCTCCGCCCCCGAACCCCCGGTCCTCAAACGCCGGACGGGCTGAGATCTTCGGCCCGGCCGCGACCCTTCAGCCCGTCCGGCGTTTGAGGACGAGCGCGCAGCGCGATATCGGGGGCGAGGGGGCGCAGCCCCCATGCAGTGACGATGGGGGTCCCCCCGGTCGAGCGAAGTCGAGGCTGGGGGAGGGTAGGGGCGGCGGGGGCGAAAACCCCACAGAGGCCACCCCCACCCCCTGGCCGCCTGACGACCCATCAGCTACCGTCACCCCCACCGAAGCCACCGGCACCCACCCGGCCGCCCGCCCGCCCGGCGAAGGGGACCCCCATGCCCGTAACGGTCGTACGTTTCAACCTCGTCGAACCCGCCGCCACACCCGCCTCCCTCAGCGACCGCTACAAGGCCGCACTGGAGATGGCCGCCTACGCCGACGACCGAGGCATGACCACCGTGCAGACCGAGGAACACCACGGCGCCGCCAACAACTGGCTGCCCTCCCCGTTCACCTTCGCGGGCGCGGTCTTCGGCGCGACCCGCAAGATCGCGGTCACGGTCTCGGCGATCATCGGCCCGCTGCACGACCCGCTGCGCCTGGCCGAGGACATCGCCGTGCTCGACCTCCTCAGCGGCGGCCGGCTGGTCACGGTCGCGGGCATCGGCTACCGGCCCGAGGAGTACGCGCTCTTCGACGTGGACTACAAACGCCGCGGCGCCCTCCAGGACGAGCTCCTGGAAACCCTGCTGAAGGCATGGACCGGCGAGGACTTCGAGTACCGCGGCCGTACCGTACGGGTCACCCCGCGTCCCTTCTCCGATCCGCACCCCCTGCTGCTGGTGGGCGGCTCCTCGAAGGCCGCGGCCCGGCGCGCGGCGCGGCTCGGTCTGCCGTTCTTCCCCAGCGCGCACCTGCCGGACATCGAGGCGTACTACAAGGAGCGGCTCGTCGAGTACGGCACCCAGGGCTGGACCATGATGCCCGCGGCGGTGACCCCGCTGCTGCACCTCGCCGAGGACCCGGACCGTGCCTGGGCCGAGCACGGCGAGCACTTCCTGCACGAGGCCATGACGTACGCCTCCTGGCAGTCCTCCGACATCCGCTCGGCGGTGAAGTCTGCGGCCACGACGGTGGCGGAGCTGCGTGCCGAGGGTGTCTACCGGATCGTGACGCCGGAGGAGTGTCTGGCCCTGGGCCTGGACAGCTATGTACTGCATCCGCTGTCCGGCGGGATGTCCGTCGACGAGGGGTGGCGCAGCATGCACCTGTTCTGCGAGAACGTGCTGCCCCGGCTCAAGGCCCTGTAGGCCTCGGAACCGGGGCGGCACGCCCTCCTACGAGTACGGGGAGAAGGACAGCGGGGACTTGGCCCCTCCCCCCGAGTTCATGCGACCCGAGTTCATGCGACGGGCTCGTGGGGCCGGCGCTAGCCCATCTCCTCCAGCGTCTTGCCCTTCGTCTCCTTGACGAACTTGAGCACGAACGGGATGGAGAGCGCGGCGAAGACCGTGTAGATCACGTAGGTCATCGAGAGGTTCCAGTCGGCCAGCGACGGGAAGCTCGCGGTGATGGCCCAGTTGGCGATCCACTGCGCGGCGGCGGCGACGCCGAGCGCCGCGGCGCGGAGCTTGTTCGGGAACATCTCACCGAGGAAGACCCAGACGACGACACCCCACGAGAGGGCGAAGAAGAGAACGAACACGTGGGCGGCGATCAGCGCGACCCAGCCCTGGGTGGCGGGCAGCTTGCCGTCGACGAGGTCGAAGGAGAAGGCCCAGGCCTCCAGGCCGAGTCCGATGACCATGCCCACGGAACCGATGAGCGCGAGCGGCTTGCGGCCGATCCGGTCGACGAAAATCATGGCGATCACGGTGCCGATGATGTTGATGATCGACGTGGTGAACGAGTAGAGGAACGAGTCCGTCGGGTCGACGCCCACCGACTGCCACAGCGTGGAGGAGTAGTAGAACGCGACGTTGATGCCGACGAACTGCTGGAACACCGAGAGCCCGATACCGATCCAGACGATCGGCTTGAAGAAGACGGTGCCGCCGAGCAGGTCCTTGAAGGACGACTTGTGCTCGCTCTTCATGGCGTGCTCGATCTCGGCGACGCGGGCGTCCAGGTCGATGTGGTCGCCCTCGACCTCCTTGAGCACCTCACGGGCCCGCTTCTCCCGGCCCGCGGAGATCAGGAAGCGCGGCGACTCGGGGATCGCGAAGGACAGCAGCCCGTAGATGACGGCCGGAACCACCATCACGCCGAGCATGACCTGCCAGGCCTCCAGGCCCATGACCTTGCCGCGCTGGTCGCCGTCCGCGGCGTTGAGGATGCCCCAGTTGACGAGCTGCGAGATGGCGATGCCGATGACGATCGCGGCCTGCTGGAAGGAACCGAGCCGTCCGCGGTACGCGGCCGGGGAGACCTCGGCGATGTAGGCCGGGCCGATGACCGAGGCCATCCCGATGGCGAAGCCGCCGATGACCCGCCAGAAGGCCAGGTCGTACAGGGCGAAGGGCAGTGCGGAGCCCACCGCGCTGACGGTGAAGAGCACGGCCGAGATCTGCATGCAGCGGATCCGGCCGATGCGGTCGGCGATCCGGCCGGCGGTGGCGGCGCCGATGGCACAGCCGATCAGTGCGATGGCGATGACCTGGGCCAGGGCTGCGGAACCGACCTCGTACCGGTCGCGGATGGCCTCGACGGCGCCGTTGATCACGGCACTGTCGTAACCGAAGAGGAAGCCGCCCATCGCGGCCGCCGCCGCGATGAAGATGACGTGCCCGAGATGCTCGGGATGAGCCGGTCGGGCTCCGGACTGGGGTGGCTGCGCTGTGCTGGTCACGTGTAACTCCTCGGGCCACCGGCCTCACTGCCGGGGGTGGGGGCGAGCCCTTCCGGACGGTGTCTCCAGTGGCGCACACGTTTACGCCACCCACCACCTGAAGGTAAAAGCAACGAAGCAGAGACTATGCCTTCAACTTTCGAAGTCAACAGGGGGTCCCCACGTGGAGTAAGCACCGAGAAACCACCCTATGTGACGGACTGATGTTCAAGACTTGAAGAGATAGGGACTGCGTAGCTACGGATACCCCGTAAGCGGCGCGGGGAACGCCACAACCGCCGCCGGTCGTGTACGGCTGTTCCCGGGCGGCCGGGACGACCGGTACCGCCGTTCGGGCGAGGGCCGACGCCCGCCGGTTCCCGTTCCCCGCACGGGTCAGCGCAGCCGCTGGCTGATGACCTTCGACACTCCGTCGCCCTGCATGGAGACGCCGTACAGCGCGTCGGCGACCTCCATCGTCCGCTTCTGGTGCGTGATGACGATCAGTTGCGAGGCCTCCTGCAGCTCTCGCATGATCCCGATCAGCCGCTGCAGATTGGTGTCGTCGAGCGCCGCCTCGACCTCGTCCATCACATAGAACGGGCTGGGCCGTGCCTTGAAGATCGCCACGAGCATCGCGACGGCGGTCAGCGACCGCTCACCGCCGGAGAGCAGCGACAGGCGCTTGACCTTCTTGCCGGGCGGCCGGGCCTCGACATCGACGCCCGTGGTGAGCATGTTGTCGGGATCGGTCAGGATCAGCCGGCCGTCACCGCCCGGGAACAGCCGTCCGAAGACCCCCTCGAACTCCCGGGCCGTGTCCCGGAACGCCTCGGAGAAGACCTGCTCGACCCGCTCGTCGACCTCCTTCACCACCTGGAGAAGATCGATACGCGTCTTCTTCAGGTCCTCCAGCTGCTCGCTGAGGAACTTGTGGCGCTCCTCCAGCGCGGCGAACTCCTCCAGCGCGAGCGGATTAACCTTCCCGAGCTGCTGGTAGGCCCGCTCGGCCGCCTTGAGCCGCTTCTCCTGCTCGGACCGGTGGAAGGGGCGGGGCTGGTTGCGCGGATGCTCCGGGTCGTCCGGCAGCTCCTCGCCCTCGGCGGGCAGGGAGGGCGGGACGAGCTGGGTGGGCCCGAAGTCGGCGACCAGGCCCGCCGGTTCGACGCCCAGCTCCTCCAGCGCCTTCGCCTCCAGCTGCTCGATCCGCAGCCGCTTCTCGGCCCCGAGCACCTCACCGCGGTGCACCGAGTCCGTGAGCTTGTCCAGCTCGGCCTTGAGGTCACGGCCCTGGTTACGGGCGACGACGAGATCCTGCTCGCGGCGCGCCTTGGCGCTCTCCGCGGCCGTACGCTCCTCGTCCGCCCGGCCGAGGGAGACCTCCACATGGGCGAGCAGCTGCCGTGCGCCGGAGGCGACCGCCCCGGCGACCGCGGCCTCGTGCCGCAACCGTGCCCGGCGCTGCTCGGCGCGGGCTTGTGCCTCCCGTTCGGCGCGCGCGGCCCGGTCGAGCGAGTCGGCCCGCCCGGCAAGCCCCTTGACCCGCTCCTCGTGCGTACGCACCTGGAGCCGGGCCTCCATCTCGGTCTGCCGCGCGTTGGCCCCGTCGGCCGCGAGCCGGTCCCGTACGGAGGTGTCGGGCTCCTCCTCGACCGGCATCTCCTCGGCGACGACGAGCCGTTCGGCCAGTTCTTCGGCCTCCTCCACGGCCCGGTCGAGCGCTTCCTGCGCACGCGCCGCCGCGGCCCTGCTCCGCTCCGCCTCTCCCACGGCACCCCGCGCCTGCCCGGCCAGCCGCCCGAGCTGCTGCGCGACCTGGGACCTCTCGCGCTCCCCGGCGCGCCGCCGCTCGCCCAGCTCCTCGACGAGGGACGCCCGTTCCCTGCGCAGCCCGGCGGCGCGGTGCTGGGCCCCGCTCAGCTCCTCGCACAGCACGCCGAGTTCTTCCAGCTCTGCCGTGGCCTCGTCCACCGACGCCTGTACTTCGAGCAGACTGGGCGCTCCGGCGGAACCGCCCTGCGCGAAGTGCGCCCCGAGCAGATCGCCCTCGGCCGTCACGGCGGTCAGCCCGGGCCGCGCGTAGACAAGATCCTCGGCGTCCTCCAGGGTCCCCACCACGACGATCCCCCGCAGCAGCCGCCGCACGGCGGGCACGAGTTCGGCAGGCGCACGGACGAGATCAGCCGCGAACGGCGGCCCGCCGGGCGACGGCCGCGGGTGTACGTCACCGGTGCCGACGGAGTCGGCCGCGTCGGCGCTGCTACCGGCCGGGTCGGGGGCCGCCAGCAGCAGCGCTGCCCGGCCCGCGTCCTGTTTGCGGAGCAGGCGGATGGCCTCCGCGGCCGAGGCGGGCGTACTCACCGCGATCGCGTCCGCCGCCACCCCGAAGGCCGCCGCCAGCGCGACCTCGTGGCCGGGGGCGACCGTGAGCAGTTCGGCGGCGGGGCCGAGCAGGCCCGACAGCCGGTCCCTCGCCGCGAGCAGCGCCCCGGTGCCGTCCTTGCGGCGCAGACCCAGGGCGAGTGCGTCGCGCCGGGCCTGGGTGGCCGCGCGCCTGCGTTCGGCGGAGGTGGCCGCCTCGCGGGCCGCGGTCAGCGCGGACTCGGCGTCGGCGAGGGCCCTCCTGGCCGCCTCGTGCTGTTCGGCGAGTTGCTCGTCCCCCGCGTCCAGCCCGTCGACCTCCGCCTTGAGCTGCTCGTACTCCTCCTGAGCGGCGACCGCGCGGTCCTGCGCCTCGTCGCGGGCGGCGGCCAGCCGGTCGATCTCGGACTGGGCGGAGGCGGCACGCGAACGGGCCGCGTTGACCTGGCCGCTCAACCGGGCCAGCCCCTCGCGGCGGTCGGCGATGGCCCGGGCCACGTCCTTCAGATGCCGCTCCTCCACCGCCAGTGCACGCTCCAGGTCGGCCCGGTGGGCGACCGTGTCCTCCAGGGCGTGCTCGGCCGCCTCCAGGGCCGCTTCGAGCTCGGCCTCCTGCTCACGCACCCGCGCGGCCTCGCGCTCCATGTCCTCGGGGTCGCGTCCGCGTCGCTCCTCCGGCGGCTGGGCGGTGGCGCTCTTCACCCTGGCGTCCGCCAGCGAGACCGTGCCGCGCACCCGCTCGGCCAGCTGCGACAGCTCGTACCAGGTCTGCTGGGCCCGCTGCAGACGCGGGGCGAGCCGCCGCACCTCGTCCTCCAGCGTCGCCTCGCGCTGGAGGGCCTTCCGCAGCTCGGCCTCGGCGGCCTCCTTGCGCTCCTTGAGCGCGGCCTCGTCGGCGACCTCGGCCCGCAGCGCCCCCCGCAGCCGTACGAGATCGTCGGCGAGCAGCCTCAGCCGGGCGTCCCGGAGGTCGGCCTGGATGACGGCGGCCCGGCGCGCGACGGCGGCCTGCCGGCCGAGCGGCTTCAACTGCCGGCGCAACTCGTCCGTGAGGTCCTGCACGCGCGCGAGGTTGGCCCGCATCGCGTCCAGCTTCCGCAGCGCCTTCTCCTTGCGCTTGCGGTGCTTGAGGACGCCCGCGGCCTCCTCGATGAAGGCACGGCGGCCCATCGGATCGGCGTGCAGGACGGAGTCGAGCTGACCCTGTCCGACGATGACGTGCATCTCACGGCCGATGCCGGAGTCGGACAACAGCTCCTGGATGTCCAGCAGTCGGCATGTATCGCCGTTGATCTGGTACTCGCTGCCGCCGTTGCGGAACATGATCCGCGTGATGGTGACCTCGGCGTACTCGATGGGCAGCGCGCCGTCGGAGTTGTCGATCGTCAGCGAGACCTCGGCACGGCCCAGCGGGGGCCGGCCGGTGGTGCCGGCGAAGATGACGTCCTCCATCTTGCCGCCGCGCAGCGACTTGGCCCCCTGCTCCCCCATGACCCAGCTCAGGGCGTCCACGACATTGGACTTGCCGGAACCGTTGGGCCCCACTACGCAGGTGATGCCCGGCTCGAACCGCAGCGTGGTGGCCGAGGCGAACGATTTGAACCCGCGCAGGGTCAGAGCCTTGAGGTGCACGCAGCCGGACTCTACCTTCCGGGTCCGTCTCACTCCACGAACGCACGGTTTCACCCATGAACGTGCAGGGCACACCAGACGTTGAAGAGGGTGGACAGCGAGCGATGCGCGGTGGAGTACCCCGGGAAAGAAAGAAGGGACGCCGAAGCGTCCCTTGCAACTCTGTTGGCGGCTGACACAGGCAGCCTGTTCACCGGTGGTGGGGGTGCTCTTCAGCGATCAGGTGAGCGCAGGCTCCGCCTGGGGTACGTCGATGCTTTCGAGAAGCGAGTCGTGAGAAGCGGCAGCCGCGAGCGCGTCGTTCTCGGCCTGGATTCGTCCGAGCTCGGATTCCAGGTCCTGGACGCGCTGCTGGAGCCGTCGCATCTCGGCGATGAGTCGCGGGTCGGAGCCGCCGACGTAACCGAGAAGCGCCTTTGCCATGATGGATGGTCCTCCACACTGAGTGACCGACCGAAGCGGTGTGGGTCGTGAGGGAATCGCACCCGCGATGCTTGGCGGTCTTGTGTTCTTACTGCCGCTCTTACATGCCAAACAGCTAAGGTGCGCGGGGACTTTCAGCGTCTCACCAAAAAGTTTGACGGTCAACACGATCACGCGCCGTATTGGCGGGCAACCCTCGGCGCGCGGCCTTGGAACGGGCGGCGCGGCCTCCGCGGCGGGACCCCTCGGGCGTGGAGATCATCCTTGTCGCGGAGCCTGCCACGGGCAGTGGTTTCTTGGCAACCACCTGGTGCTTTCTCTCCGGAACGGGTACCCGGCGCCCGCCCCGCGCGCACCTCGAAAGGGTCACGGCCGCCACGGCGAAGTGGATCTCACCGGATGGCGAAGCCGTCGTAGCCGCCGCGGGGCGTGTCCCAGATCTCAGTGACTCCGTCGACGCTGCCCGGCGTGTCGTCTCCCGTGAGCCACTCCAGCAACCCCTGACACCCCTCCCGGGGGCCCTCCGCGACCACCTGGACCCGTCCGTCCTCCAGATTGAGAGCAAAACCACTCAGCCCACCGATCTCCAGGGCCCTGGCTCGCGTGTACCAGCGGAAACCCACGCCCTGCACGCGCCCGCGTACCCAGGCGACCAGCCTCGTATGCTCACTCATGGCTGCACGCTAACCGGCCAATTGCTCTCGGAGCACTTCCTCCCCTTGCGCCATGGGGTACCGTCCCGACCCAATGAGCCTCACCCGTTCGGGTGAGGAACGTTGACCGCAAGGATGAGGAAGGCCAGGAGATGGGACGCCACCGACGCTCCGCCGCCGGCCGCGCCGCCACAGGCCGCGCCACCGGGGTCACAGATACGTACGAGACGTACACGGGCGGCCACGCGACGGATGACGCGAGCCAGTACGTGGGCCTGAGCGATTATCCGAGCCTGGGCGACTACGCCACCGCGGGTGACCACCGGACCGCCGGGGACTACCTGACCGGCGGCCCCTACTCGACCGCCGGCCTGTACGACTCGCCGGGCGGCATTCACGAGACGGGTGACCTCTACTCGAAGAGTGACGCCTACCTCTTCACCGGGGACGAGCCCGCCGACCACGCGTCGGGCGACTACACACCCGACCGGGGTGCCCGGCGAGGGGGCCAGCGCCGCCGCAGGAAGGGCGCGACGCCCGTACGCACCGGTCTGCTCGGTGTCTCGGCCGCCGTCGCGATGGGCGCCGTCGCCGTCGCCTCCGGGGTGATACCGGGCAGCGACTCCCTCTCGATCGGCGGCGGCGCGGACAAGGTGCGCGCCCAGGACTCCCCGAGCGACGTGGAGACGCAGGGCGGTACGAACGGTTCCGCGGACGACCGCGTGGACCCGGGCACGAGCCGTGACCTGGAGCGCTCACCCTCTCCTTCGGTCTCGCCGACGAAGGCTCCGGAGAAGGCCGCGAAGAAGCCTGCCGCGAAGCCGTCGACGAAGGCCCCGGCCACCGAGGAGTCGAAGACGGAGGAGCCTGCCGCGAAGGCTCCCGAGACGAAGGCTCCCGAGACGACTCCGTCGAAGGCGGCGTCCACGCCGTCCACGGCCGAGGCCGCGGTCCTCTCGCTGGTCAACGACGAGCGGGCCAAGGCGGGCTGCAGCCCGGTGACCGCGTCCAGCTCGCTGGCCGCGCTGGCCGAGTCCTTCAGCGAGGACATGGCCGCGCGGGGCTTCTTCGACCACACGGACCCGGACGGAGCCTCCCCCTGGGACCGGGCGGAGGAGCTCGGCATAGCGAACCTCGGCGGCGAGAACATCGCCCGCGGCCAGGCCGACGCCGCCGCGGTGATGGAGGCCTGGATGAACAGCCCCGGCCACCGCGCGAACATCCTGAACTGCGACTTCAAGACCCTGGGCGTCGGCGCGCACTTCGCGTCGGGCGGCCCCTGGTGGACGCAGGACTTCGGCTACTAGCCGGGACACCGGGACATATGGAAGCGTGCGCTAACTTTTGGTTAGTGCGCGCTTCTGGTCAGCGCTGCTTGGGAGTACGCTCACCGGGTGGACCTCACCGAGACGCCGGACCTCGCGTACGACGTGTTCTCCAAGGCATGCCCTTCCAGGAACACCCTTGAGCACGTCACGGGACGCTGGGGCGCGCTCACCCTGGGGGCGCTGGCAGCACTGCCCGAGGGCTCGCTCCGCTTCAACGAACTGCGCCGGCGCGTCGACGGCGTCAGCGAGAAGATGCTCTCCCAGACCCTGCACGCGCTGGAGCGCGACGGGCTGGTGCACCGGGAGGCCCAGCCGACGAACCCGCCGCGGGTGGACTACGAGCTGACGCCGCTGGGCCGCGAGGTCGCCGGACGGCTGCTGGCCCTCATCCACTTCGTGGAGGGGCGCATGGACGAGGTACTGGGGGCGCGCGAGCGCTACGACACCGCGCGCGGCGGACGCTGACAGCGCGGGCAGAAGTAGCTGGACCGGTTCATCCACGGCCTGCGCCGCATCACGGTGCCGCAGCGTCGGCACGGCTCGCCCTCGCGGCCGTACGCGTCGAGTGAGCGGTCGAAGTAGCCCGACTCGCCGTTCACGTTGACGTAGAGGCTGTCGAAGCTGGTGCCGCCGACGGCGAGCGCCGCGTTCATCACATCCCGTACGTGGCCCAGGAGTTCGGTCGTACGCGGGCGCGTGAACCCGGTGGTGGGGCGCTCGTAGTGCAGCCGCGCGCGCCAGAGCGCCTCGTCCGCGTAGATGTTGCCGACACCGCTGATCAACGACTGGTCGAGCAGGGCGCGTTTGACGGTCGTGCGCCGGCGCCGGAGCGCCTCGTGGAACGCGTCGTCGTCGAACAGCGGGTCCAGGGGGTCACGCGCGATATGTGCGATGACGTCGGGGAGTCCGTCGGGCGAGGTCTCGTGCAGGGAGAGCCCGCCGAAGGTGCGCTGGTCGACGAAGCGGAGTTCCGTGCCGAGGTCGTCCTCGAACCGGACGCGGATGCGCAGGTGCTTCTCGTCGGCCGCCTCCTGCGGCTGGACGAGGAGCTGTCCGCTCATGCCGAGGTGCGCGAGCACGGCGGTCGCGGAGTCCGCGAGCGGCAGCCAGAGGTACTTGCCGCGGCGCTGGACCAGTCCGACGCGATGCCCTGTGAGGCGGGCCCCGAAGTCCTCGCCGCCGGCGATGTGGCGGCGGACCGCGCGGGGGTGCAGGACCTGGGTGTCCGCGACGATCCGGCCGCTCACCCAGCGTTCGAGGCCTCGCCGTACGACCTCGACCTCGGGCAGTTCTGGCACGGGCTCCTCCGGAGGGGTGGTTTGGGTATGCGGGTGGGCGGTGGTCGCGGAGTTCCCCGCGCCCCTGAAGGGCGAAAGACGAAAGATCGCGCCGTTCCCCGCGCCCCCATATGCCCCGCGCCCCTGGCGGCGGGGGGCTGAGGGGGCGTTGGTGAACGGCTTTGCCCGCCCCCGGTGGTCGGGGGCGGGCAAAGGTTTGTTCGTCAGGCGGAAGCCGGGTCGGTCGTGGTCGGGGAGGAGGCGTCGGGCGTCTCCTCGGCGACTGTGGCCGTCGGGGCTTCCAGTTCGGCGGCTGCAGCCGTCGCGGCACGCTCGTCCGCGGCGGAGCGGATGGCCCGCCAAGCGGACTCCGCGGCCTGCTGCTCCGCCTCCTTCTTGCTGCGGCCGGTGCCGGTGCCGTACGAGACGCCTCCGACGCGGGCAGCAGCGGTGAAGGTCTTCTCATGATCGGGTCCGGTCTCGGTGACCAGGTACTCGGGAACCCCGAGCCCCTCGGTCGCCGTGAGTTCCTGGAGACTGGTCTTCCAGTCCAGGCCCGCACCCAGATTCGAGGATTTCTCGATCAGGGGATCGAAGAGACGGTGGACGAGTTCGCCCGCCGCGTCCAGACCCTGGTCGAGATAGACAGCGCCGATCACCGCTTCAAGGGTGTCGGCGAGGATGGACGCCTTGTCCCGGCCACCTGTGCCCTCTTCTCCCCGGCCGAGCCGGATGAAGGAGCCGAGGTCGAGCTCGCGGCCCACCTCCGCAAGCGCACGCGAGTTGACCACCGCGGCCCGCAACTTGGCCAGCTGGCCTTCGGGCAGGTCGGGGTGGGTGGTGTACAGCGTGTCCGTGACCACGAGACCGAGTACGGAGTCCCCGAGGAACTCCAGACGCTCGTTGGTCGGCAGACCGCCGTTCTCGTACGCGTACGAACGGTGGGTCAGTGCACGCACCAGAAGGGCGGACTCAAGTTTGTACCCGAGCCGCCCTTCCAGAAGGGTGTGGGACGAGGCTGTGTTCTCCGCCTTTTTCTTGGCGCTGACTTCCGCCTTGGCGTCGTCCGCCTTCTTGGGGCTAGACACAGTGCCTCTCACCAGCCGCTCAGACCTCGAGGACCTGGCGCTTGTTGTAGGTGCCACAAGCAGGGCACGCGATGTGCTGCAGCTTGGGCTCGTGGCAGCGCTCGCACGCAACCAGGTTGGGGACCGCAGCCTTCCACTGCGACCGGCGGTGGCGCGTGTTGCTGCGCGACATCTTCCGCTTCGGAACAGCCACGGCTACTTCTCCTGCTTCTTGTCGGCGTGCGCTGATGGAAGCGCGCCGCCGCCCAACTCGTCCTTCTCGCCATCTTCGAGTGAACCGGCGAGTCCTTGCAGTGCCGCCCAACGGATGTCGACGGCGTCATGATGGTGGTCCGGGTCGTCCGCGAGCCGGGCTCCACACTCGGAGCACAGGCCGGGGCAGTCGTCCTGGCACACCGGCTGCATCGGCAGTGCGAGCACCACCGCATCACGCAGCACGGGTTCGAGGTCGAACAGACCGTCCTCGATGAAGAGCGTGTCCTCGTCGTCCTCGGCGTCGTCGGCCGGCTCCGCTTTCACACGGCCCCGGTCGTCGGCGTCACGGTACGAGAACATCTCCTGGAAATCCGTGTCGAGCTGCTGCTCGACCGGCTCCAGACACCTTACGCACTCCCCCTTGGCCAGTGCATGGGCGGTGCCTGTGACAAGCACCCCTTCCATCACCGACTCAAGACGGAGGTCGAGCTTCACCGGGGCGCCTTCCGGCACTCCGATGACTCCCTGCAGACCGAGGTCCTTGGGAGCGTCGATCTCGCGGGTCAGGCGCTGCAGCGCACCGGGACGCCGCCCCAGCTCGTGTGTGTCGAACACGAGAGGGTTGCGGTGGTCGAGGCGGGCGTTCAGAGCCATTCCTGCTTTCGATCTCGGAACTCGGGGTACTGCCCTCGGTGTTTCCCGGGCAGCGGTGATCGCGGACGTGCACACGACCGAAGAGCCAGGATACTGGACCTTTCGCTCTCGGCCCAATCCGGTGCCCGCACCCCTCTGCGGGCCCCCGCCGGGCCTGCGGTCAGCGCCCCTGTTCGTACGCCCGCAGCTGCTCCGCGCTGATCATGGTGGTGTCGAAGAGACTGGTCTCGTCGAGCGCGTTCTCCTGCGGCTGGGGCGTCTGGGGAGCCTGGGCGTACGCCTGCTGCTGCCCGCTCTGGTCGTACGCGGCCTGCTGGTCGTAACCCTGCTGCGGGTAGGCGGCGTACGGGTCGGCGTTCTGCTGGTAGCCGTACCCGTCGTGCTGCGCGTACTGCGGTTGCTGGTAGCCGTACGGGTCGGCGGGCTGCTGCTGGTAGGCGTAGGCGTCCTGCTGCCCGTACTGCTGCTGGTGCGGCAGCTCCGCCGGGGGCCGGGGCTGGTCGGGGGTCCGGGGCCTGGCGGCCTGCTCGGGGATCTCCGCGAGGCCGTCCAGATACTCGGCGTCGGTGGTGTGCTGCCCGGTCGTCCCGTCCTCGCCGAAGGCGCCCAGGTCGCTCAGGTCGTCGCTGGCGATGCGGCCGTGCAGCTTCTGCCGACCGCGGCCGACGGCGTCCAGGGTCTTGGCGAGGACGGCCTCGAAGGCGCCGAGCTTGACGTCGACGTACTGGTCGGCGTTGTGGCGCAAGGTCTCCGGGTCGAGGCTGCGCTCGGGGGCGTCCTCGTCCTCGTAACCCTGCTCGTCGGTGCCGGGCCCGGTGCCGAGGAGCTTCTCGCGGCCGCGGCCGACCGAACCGAGGGTCTTGGTGAGGACGACCTCGAAGTTGGCGAGCTTGGAGTCGACGTATTCGTCGGCCTCGGCGCGGACGTCCTCGGCCTCCTTGCGGGCCTCGGCCAGGATCCGGTCGGCCTCGTTCTGCGAGCGGCGGGCGACCTCGGTGTCGGAGATCAGCGAGCCGCGCTCGGCGTGCGCGGACTCGACGATCCGCTCGGCCTCCAGGCGGGCCTGCTCGACCATCTGCTCGCGGCCGCCGATCAGTTCCTCGGCCTGGGCGAGAGAGCCGGGCAGCGCCTGGCGTACCTCTTCGAGCAGGGAGAGCAGCTCGGTGCGGTTGACCACGCACGAGGCCGACATGGGCATCGAGCGGGCGTTGCCGACCGCCGAGACGATCTCATCGAGCTTCTTCTGCACGTCCACCGTGTGCTCGCCACTCTCTACGACTGTGATGGAGACGGACGGTTCGACTGTACGACCACTCCTGCCCCGCCCGAGACCGGATGACGGACTTGCTCAGTCCTTCTTGAGGCGTTCCGTGAGTGCCCCGAGCACCAGTGGCGGGACCAGGTGGGAGACGTCTCCGCCCCAGGTCGCGACCTCCTTGACCAGCGAGGAGGAGAGGAAGCTGTAGGTGGGGTTGGTCGGCACGAAGAGGGTCTCGACGCCGGAGAGGCCGTTGTTCATCTGGGCCATCTGCAACTCGTAGTCGAAGTCGCTGACCGCGCGCAGGCCCTTCACGATGGCCGGGATGTCGCGCTCCTTGCAGAAGTCGACGAGGAGGCCGTGGAAGGACTCCACCTCGACGTTCCCGAATTCCGCCGTGACCTGGCGGATCAGGTCGATGCGCTCCTCGATCTCGAAGAGGCCCTTCTTGGACTGGTTGATCATCACCGCGACGTGCACGACGTCGTACAGCTTGGACGCTCTGGCGATGATGTCGAGATGTCCGTTGGTAATCGGGTCGAACGACCCGGGACAGACGGCGCGGCGCACTTCAGATCCCTCGCTCTCCGGTCCGGTCATCGTGCGTCTTCGCACGTAGAGGCGGCGCGACCGTACCAAAACGTTCCCTCGCCGTAGCGACGGGAGCGCAGAGCCTCGAAGCCGTCCGGCCATCGGAATTCGCCGCCTCTTGTACTGCGTTCAACGGTGACGAGCGCTTGGCCCGCGAGCCAGCCCCCCGCACGGAGTGTGAGCAGGATCTCGCGAAGATCGTCGTCCGTGACCGCGTACGGCGGATCAAGGAACACCACGTCGTACGGGGCTTCCGGGGTGCCGGTACGGATGATCTGTTCCGCTTTGCCGGACCTCACCTCGGCGCCGGGCAGGCCCAGCGATGTCACGTTCTCCCGGATCGTGCGGGCGGCGCGGGCGTCGGCCTCGACGAGCAGGGTGTGTCCGGCGCCGCGGCTGAGCGCCTCCAGGCCGATGGCGCCCGAGCCGGCGTACAGGTCGAGGACGCGGTCGCCTTCGAGGGGGCCGCCGAGCAGGGACTGCCAGGTGGAGAAGAGACCCTCGCGGGCGCGGTCGGAGGTGGGCCTTGTGCCGGTGCCGGGCGGGACCGCGAGGCGTCTTCCGCCTGCGACGCCTGCGATCACGCGGGTCATGTGGGGTCCTTGCCGGCGTTGTCGGCCTTGTCGGAGGGGGTGGTCACGGGTCCAGTCTGGCAGGTGGAGGGTGGTTCGCCCGGTGGGTGGCCGCGGGTGAATGGGGCTGGCCGCGCCCCGCGGCGGAGCCGCCCATGTCATGGCCCCGCGCCCCTCAGGAGCGGGGCCGCGCCCCTGCCTTTCAGCCTGTCCGGCGTTTGAGGACAAGGCCGTTCAGGCCGATGCGGGGGTCCGGGGGCGCGGCCCCCGGGGCCGGAAGGAGGCTCTCAGCCCTTGTCCAGGTACTGCTCCCGTTCCTCGTCCAGGAGGGCCTGGAGGGCCGTGCGCAGGCCGGGAAGGTTGTCGAGGGCCGGGTCGGCGGCCACCACGGCGGTCGCCTCCTCGCGTGCCTCGGCGATGATCTCCTCGTCCTCGATGACCGCGAGCATCCGCAGGGACGTACGGGCCCCGGACTGGGCCTGGCCCAGGACATCGCCCTCGCGTCGCTGTTCGAGGTCGATGCGGGAGAGCTCGAAGCCGTCGAGTGTGGACGCCACCGAGGTCAGCCGCCGGCGGGCCGGGCTCGCCTCCGGCATCTCGGTGACGAGCAGGCACAGGCCCGCGGCGCAGCCACGGCCGACCCGGCCGCGCAGCTGGTGGAGCTGGGAGACACCGAACCGGTCGGCGTCCATGATCACCATCGCGGTGGCGTTCGGCACGTTCACCCCGACCTCGATGACCGTCGTGGCGACCATGACGTCTGTCTCCCCGGCGGCGAAGCGGCGCATCACGGCGTCCTTGTCGTCCGGAGGCATGCGGCCGTGCAGCACCTCGACCTTGAGGCCCTGGAGCGGGCCCCTGGCGAGTTGGTCGGCGACCTCCAGGACGGCGAGGGGCGGGCGCTTCTCGGCCTCGTCCTCGGGCGACGGCTTCTTCTTCGACTTCTTCGGGTC
Source organism: Streptomyces sp. NPDC087844 (assembly GCF_044742785.1). Taxonomy (NCBI): domain Bacteria; kingdom Bacillati; phylum Actinomycetota; class Actinomycetes; order Kitasatosporales; family Streptomycetaceae; genus Streptomyces; species Streptomyces sp. NPDC087844. Next base: position 153,394 of record NZ_JBIUVD010000009.1, read on the forward strand.
GTCGTCCTCGTCGCCGATGCGGGGGCAGACCACGTACGCCTGGTGGCCGTTCGACACTTCCTCTCGCACGCGCTCCCACGCGCGCGCGAGGAAGTGGGGCTTGTCCGCGGCCGGGACGACATGGCTGGCGATGGGCGAGCGCCCGGCGGGGAGCTGGTCCAGGACCGAGGTCTCCAGGTCGCCGAAGACGGTCATGGCGACCGTGCGCGGGATGGGCGTGGCGGTCATCACCAGCAGGTGCGGGGGCTGCTTGCCCTTGCCGCGCAGGGCGTCGCGCTGCTCCACGCCGAACCGGTGCTGTTCGTCCACCACGACCAGGCCCAGGTCGTGGAACTGCACCTTGTCCTCGATCAGCGCGTGCGTGCCGATGACGAGCCCCGCCTCGCCGGTGACCAGGTCGAGGAGCGCCTGCCGACGGCCTGCCGCGCCCATGGAGCCGGTGAGCAGCACCACCTTCGTGGAGTCGTCGGCCCCGCCGAGCATGCCGCCCTCGGCCAGCTCCCCCATCATCTCGGTGATCGACCGGTGGTGCTGCTGGGCGAGCACCTCGGTGGGGGCGAGCATCGCGGCCTGCCCGCCCGCGTCGACCACGGCGAGCATGGCGCGCAGGGCCACCATGGTGTTGTGGGTCACTGTGAAGTTGTCGGTGACGTAGGCATGGCTCTGATGGGCCACGCTGATGCACTGGACGGGCTTTCGGCCCACGTACTCCACTGATCGGATGCCTCGACGGAATGTGTCGTATCTCGGCCGCGGGCGCATGCGACCGGCCTTGCGGGACAACCTGAAAGGTCCGTACTCGTCGGGTAGCGCCACGGACACGTTGAACGTGGCCCGTTCGGGCAGCACTCTCGCCCTGCCTCCCAGGGAACGCACGAGCCACGCGACATCCTCCGCGAGCCTGAGCGAGGCGGAGCAGAAGGAGACGCCGAGCCCGTTCGCATGCACCGTGCCGTCGGTGTCCATGAGCCCTTGCAGGACAGCGAGACGGTTCTTGATCGATGTCTTCTTGAATTCCTCGGGAACGAACTTGTCATGGGGCGTCACACCCCACAGCCCCAGGCTGCGCAGGGTTGTGACCACGGGATTTCGCACACCGCCGGAACGCTGCTTCAACTGGATGGTGTAGTCACAGCGGGAACCAGTCACTGGAACCAGTCGGCAGTCCGGTGCCACGGCACTCGCCGCGGCGTCGCGGATTTCCTCATCGACCGTGGACAGACGCAGATCGTGCCGGAACGAACCGTCGCCCAACAGCAACCCGAAGAGATAGGGATCGAGTGGCAACTCGGCATCGTGCCCCAGGTCGACCGGAGCTGCGACGGGGATGTACCACTTCGACGATCCGTTCGCCGTGAGCGTGTCGAGACGGATCTCCCGAGCGGTCATCACTTTGGGTGGCTGGCCACGATGCCACGCGCAGCTCGTGCCCACGATCCAAAGATGCTCGTCGTCACACTCCACGGAAGTGCCGTCGGAGAGCACCAAGCGCCATACCTCACGCTCCCCCTGTGGGAAGACCCCGTCGATCACGGCGATCTCACCGTTGGGCACGACGACCTCGTCGCCCTCCCGCATCTCTCCCATCTGTCGGAAACCCGCAGGCGTCAGCACCAGCGAATCGAGGGGCTGGGCCTTCCCCGAACCCACCTCCCCCTGCAGCAGCCGGTGCATCGGGTGCTCGGTGGCCAGGTCGTCGAAGATCTCCTTGGAGACCTTCCGCTGACCCTCGGTGAGGGTGAAGGGCAGCTTCGCGTCGAAGGCGGTCAGGAGTCCGTCCTGCTTGGGCTTCCTCGCCACCGCGGGCAGTTGGGAGTCCGCGTGGCGGCGGCGGGCCAGGGCCACCTGGAGGACGAAGGCCTCGTCCCACTTGAGGCGGGCGCGGGCGTCCTCGATGTCCGCCTTGGTGTGCGGGCGGTGGATCTTGAGGAGGGCCTCCGGCAGGGAGACCAGGCCCCGGCCTGCCTGGAGCGGCTCGGGCAGCGGGTCGACGGCCTCCTGGACGCTCGGCAGTACCGTCTGCACCGCCTTGGCGATCTTCCAGGACTCCATTTTGGCGGTGGCGGGGTAGAGCGGGATCAGCGCTCCGGCCCAGGTGTCCACCGTCTCGTCCGCGTCCTCCCCGCGCAGCGGCTCGTACGCCGGATGGGCCAGCTGGAGGCGGTGGTTGAAGACGGAGACCTTGCCGGAGAACAGCGCGCGGGTGCCGGGGAGGAGGTCTTTGTGGGGCTTGTGCACGCCGTTGCCGAAGAAGACCAGCTTGAGCTGTCCGCTGCCGTCCGTGATGGTCACTTCGAGGCGCTGGCCCTTGCCGCGGGGCGCCTTGGACGAGGCGAACGTGAGCAGGCGGGCGTCGGCGACCTGGGCGACCACCGTCACGTGCTCGTCCATGGGCAGATCGGCGAGGTGGGTGAGCTGCCCGCGCTCCTCGTATCTGCGCGGATAGTGGTGCAGCAGGTCGCCGACGGTGTGCAGGCCGAGATGCTCGGCCATCACCTTCGCGGTGGCGGGTCCGAGCACCTTCTTCAGTGGTTCTTCGAGCGCGGGCACGAGATCCATTGCACACCACACCACTGACAATGCCGTATACGTACTGGAAATCCCCTGGTCAGACGGCTCGTTCCGGGCCTAGGATGGCCGACTCCGGCACTGTTCGCGGTCGCCTCGTCACGGCACCGCCCGACCCCGCGCCGTCGCACGTCCCCCCACCGGCGCAGCGACGATGGACTCCCAGACCTCACAGCCGTCCCAGGCATCCCAGGCATCCCAGTCACCTCATACGTTCCAGGTCGACCTGCGCGGCCTCGTGGACCTTCTCTCCCATCACCTCTACTCCAGTCCCAGGGTCTATCTGCGCGAACTGCTGCAGAACGCCGTGGACGCGATCACCGCCCGGCGCGCCGAGCAGCCGGACGCGCCCGCCCTGGTGCGGCTGTTCGCCGAGGACGGCACCCTGCGCGTGGAGGACTCCGGCATCGGGCTCACCGAGGAGGACGTGCACAGCCTCCTGGCGACGATCGGCCGCAGTTCCAAGCGGGCGGACGGCCTGGAGTCGGCCCGTTCCGGCTTCCTGGGCCAGTTCGGCATCGGCCTGCTCGCCTGCTTCGTGGTCGCCGAGCGCATCCGGGTGGTCAGCCGCAGCGCGCGCACGCCCGACGCGCCGCCCGTGGAGTGGACGGCGACCGACGACGGCTCGTACCGGGTCCGTACGCTGCCGCCCGAGGCCCGTGCCGAACCGGGCACCACCGTCTACCTGGCGGCCCGTCCGGGCGCCGCCGACTGGCTGTCCGAGGAGCGGGTGCTGTCGCTGGCCCGGGACTTCGGTTCGCTGCTGCCGTACGACGTCCGGGTGGGTGACGAGGCGGTCACGGATCTGCCGGCGCCCTGGGACCGCGCGTATCCCGGTCCCGCCGCCCGGCGGGTCGCCCTGGCCCGGCACTGCCACGACCTGTTCGGGTTCACCCCGCTGGACTCGATCGAGCTGAACGTGCCGCTGGCCGGCATCCGCGGGGTGGCCTACGTGCTGCCGTCCGCGGTCAGCCCTGCCCAGCGTGCCGGCCACCGCGTACACCTGAAGGGCATGCTCCTCACCGAGCGGGCCGAACAGCTGCTGCCCGACTGGGCGTTCTTCGTGCGCTGTGTCCTGGACACGGACAGCCTGCGGCCCACCGCGTCCAGGGAGTCGCTGTACGAGGACGAGACCCTGGCGGGCGTACGGGAGGCGCTGGGTGAGCGGATACGGGCCTGGCTGACAGGGCTCGCGGCCGGTGATCCGGAGCGGCTTGCCGCCTTCCTGACCGTGCACCACCTGGGGGTGAAGTCCCTGGCGCGGCACGACGCCGAGATGCTGCGCACGATGCTGCCGTGGCTGCCGTTCGAGACCACCGACGGGCAGGTGTCCCTGGAGGAGTTCGCCCAGCGGCATCCGGTGGTGCACTTCACGCGGACCGTGGAGGAGTACCGGCAGGTCGCGCAGATCGCCTCCGCGCAGGGCGTGGGAGTCGTCAACGGCGGCTACACGTACGACACCGAACTGGTCGAGGCGCTGCCCTCCGTGCGCCCGGGGACGGTCGTCGCGGAGCTGGACGCCGACACGGTGACCGCCCATCTGGACGCGGTCGACCCGGCGGTGGAACTGGCCCTGTCGGCCTTCCTGGGGGCCGCGCGGGCGAGACTCGACCCCCTGGGGTGCGATGTCGTCCTGCGCGCCTTCCATCCGCTCTCCGTGCCGGCGCTGCACCTGGACGACCGGGCGGCCCGCCACGAGCAGGCCCGCGCGGACGCCGAGGAACAGGCCGACGACCTGTGGGCGGGCATCCTCGGCTCGCTGCGCGGCACCGCCCCGCGCGCGCGTCTGGTGCTCAACCACCTGAACCCGCTGATCCGGCGGATCGGTTCGCTCGACGACCGGGAGCTGATCGGTACGGCCACGGAGTCGCTCTACGGACAGGCCCTGCTGATGGCGCAGCGTCCGCTGCGGCCCGCGGACTCGGCGCTGCTGAACCGCGCGTTCATGGGCCTCCTGGAGTGGGCCACCCACAGCGACCCCCCGCAGGAGGGCCCCCGATGAGCCGCCCCATGGACGAGGACATGGACTTCGAGTCGCTGCGCCGGGCGATGCAGGAGAACTACGAGCAGCCGGAGGGCCCCGCCCGCAACGCGCGCGCGGAGCTGCTGCTCACCGAGGCCGAGAAGCTGAACATCCCGCTCGCCGTGGTCGAGGCGCTCGGCCACCAGCTGAAGGTCTACAACCACAGCTCCGAGAAGGACCGGATGTTCGTCCCCTTCGCGCGCCTGCTGCGCATGTGGGACGAACGGCCCGAGGACTTCGACGAGTACGAGATCCACTCCCTGCACTGGGTCTTCAAGTGGGTGTCCTCGGGGATGCTCGGCCAGCCCCACATACCGCTCGCCTCCATAGAGAAGTGGCTCGGCGAGATGGAGCACCGCTACCGGCTCGCCGGGCACTCCGAACGGGCCGTTCGCGCCGCCGAGTTCACCGTGGCCCGGGAGGTCGGGGATCTTGCGCGGGCCGAGCGCGCCTACGCGGCGTGGCTCGCCGCGGACCGGGACCGGATGGCCGACTGCCACGCCTGTGAACTGCACGACCAGGGCGGCTGGCGGGCGGAGCGGGGCGCGGACGCCGAGGCGCTTGAACTGTGGCGGCCTGTCCTGGAGGGCGAGTACACCTGCGCCCACGAACCGCACGCCGTCCTCGCGTCCTCGCTGCTGCCCCTGCTGCGCCTGGGCCGCACGGACGAGGCACGCGCCCACCACCTGCGCGGTCTCCGGCTGGTGCGCCCTATGGAGAGCATGCGCGGCGCGTACGCGGACCACGTGGAGTTCTGCGTGCTGAGCGGCAACGAGGCACGTGCCCTGGAGCTGCTCGCGGAGCGGCCCTCGTACTTCACGGACAGCGGGGAGCCACGCAGCCGCATGGACTTTTTGGCCGTGGTCGCCCTGCTGGCGGACCGGCTGACCTCGCTGGGGCTCGGCACCCGGACCGTGCCGGGTCCGGCGGGGCGCACCTGGACGGCGGGCGAACTCGCCGCCCACGCGCGCGTGGAGGCCCTTTCCCTGGCCGGGCGCTTCGACGCGCGCAACGGCACGACACGGGTGAGCGAGCGTGTCCGCCGGCGCATGGACCGGCAGCCGCTGATGGAGCGCCTGCCGCTGGGAGTACGGGCGGCGCGGACCGGCATCGCCGGCGCCACCACCGCTCCCGTGCGGCCCTCACCGGCGGCCGCTGCCGGCACGGGGCCGGATCTGCCCGCGCTGCTCGCCGAGGCCCGGCGGCTCTCCGCGTCGCTGCATCCGGAGTCCGTCGCGGCCTGGGCGGCGGTCGCCGAGGCCGTCGGGGACGTCAGGGACGTCAGGGACCAGGAGCTGACTCCGCGCGACCGTGCGGAGATGACCGACCACGAGGCGATGGGCCTCGGCCCGGAGGGCGTGGAACTGTTCGCCCGCGCGGCCGAGTTGCACGAGGACGCGGGCGACCCGGGCGAGGCACTCGCGGCACGCGCGCGTGGAGCGTACGCGCTGGCCCTGTCCGGCCGGAGCGAGGAGGCGCTGGCCGCGGTCTCGGAGCCGTACGAGCTGGTGCTCGCACTGTTCGCGGAGACTTCGACCGGGCTCCCGCAGGCCGCTTCCGTGCTGGTCGGGCGGGCCCGGATTCTGCTGCTGCGGGCGCACGAGGCGGCGGGGACGAACGGGCTGAACGGTGGCTCGGGGAGCGGATCGAAGGCTTCGGCCGACGCCAGGAATGCCGCCCGGGAGTTGCTGGCCCTCGCCGGGCCGGGTGCCGGGGACGATCTCCTGGTCGCCTCACGGGCCGCGGAGGCACAGGCGATGCTCGGCGAGCTCGCGGCGCTCTCCGGGGACGCGGAGAAGGCCGCTGAGCTGCTCACGGAGGCCTCGGAGGCGTTCGTCGCGGCCGGGGTGCCGTGGTTCGCGGTGGAGTACGAGGCCCGGCTGACCGGGCTCGCGCGTCAGCTGGGCGACGCCGAGGCGGCCGAGCGGGCGGCCAGGGGGGCGCTGGAGCACGGGGCGCCCTTCATGGAGGCGACCGGGCATGCCCAGCTGCATCTCCAGCTGGCCGAGATACTCGGCGCCACGGGGCGGTTCGGGCCTGCGGCGGACCACGCCCTGGAGGCGTCGCACTGGGCCGACGTGGGCGGCGAGAGTGCCACGCTGGGCGCCTGGGCGCGGCATCAGCTGGGCGGCTTCCTGCTGCGCCGGGAGCGGTGGGCGGAGGCCGCGGAGGTCCTGGAGTCGGCGCTGGCGGAACTGAGCGCGGACACGCACGGCGACGGGGCGATCGTGCAGACCCGGTGGTGGCTCGGCGACTGTCTCACCGAGCTCGGCGAGCACCGCGAGGCCGCCGAGCACTGGCTCCGGGCGGCCGACATCGCCCGGCGGTGGCCGGAGCAGCAGGACCACGCGACGCTCGCGCACCTCGCCGCGGAGGCGCTCGGGCACGCGGGCCTGCTCCCCGAGGCGGAGCAGGCCTATGAGCGCGCCGGTGAGCTGTGGCTGACCCTCGGGAACGTGCACGGGCTGGTCCGGTCGTTGCGGGCCCGCGCGTGGCTCGCTGTGCGCGGGCGGGACGCCGGGGATGCCGAGGCGCCGAAGGGTGCGGGGGTCGATGAGGCGCGGGAGTTGATGGGGCGGGCGGTCGCCGCGTGCGAGGCGGGTCTGTCCGAGGGCGGGGAGGCTGCTCGCGAGTCACTCGTCGCCGAACTCGCCCATACGCATCGGCAGTTCGGTGACCTGCTCGCCCGGTCCGTGCCCGAGGATGCCGCGGACGACGCGATTCGTTCCCTGTTCGAGGAGGCACTGGGCCGCTTCACGCTGGCTGTGTCGGGGTTCCTTTCGCTCGGTGATGACGCGCTCCATGACCGGACGGGGGCGCAGCTCGCCGCCGGGTGGATCGAGGCCGACCTCGACCGTCCGGGGTGGGCGGCGGGGCGGGCCCGGGATGTGCTCTCCGCGTATGCCGACGCCGATACCCACGCCCACGCCCACGCCGATGCCGATGCCGATGAGATCGTGGCTGCTCGGCTGGCTGAGGCGGAGCGGTTGCTGCGGGCGGCGGGAGGGGGCTGAGGGTGGGGTGCCGGGTGCGGGTGCGCTGTGGCCGGTCGCGTCGTTCTCCGCACCCCTTACGGGGCGCGCCTGTGTGAACGCCTCTCTGGGGGCGGCGACGCCTACTCCACGCCGATCAACAACAGTGCTCCCTGGTGGCCGCCCCGGTACACCACCGTGTCCACCGCCAGGTAGGACTCGCGGACCCGGGATTCGAGGTGGTCGGCGATCGTGTCGGGGGCCTCGTCGCCCAGGACCAGGGTGACCATCTCGCCGCCCGCCGAGAGCATCCGGTCGAGGACCGACTCGGCGATGGCCGTGACGTCGGAGCCGATCACGGCCACGTCGCCGTCGATGAGGCCGAGGACGTCGCCGGCCTGGCAGATGCCGGCCATCGTCCATGACTGCCGTTCCGCGACCTCCACCTCGGCGTACCGGGTCGCGCCCGCCGCCGAGGTCATGGCGACCACGTCCTCGTCGAAGCGCCGCTCGGGCTCGTGCACGGCGAGCGCGGCGATCCCCTGCACCGCCGAGCGCGTGGGGATCAGCGCGACCCGTACGCCCTCGGTGCGGGCCTGCTCGGCCGCCGCGGCGGCCGTGTGGCGCAGCTCGGCGCCGTTCGGCAGCAGGACGACCTCCAGGGCGTGGGCCCGTCGTACCGCGTCCACGAGTTCTCCGCTCGCCGGCGGCTCCCCGGGGCGCGCGAGGACGGTGGTGGCCCCCGCCTCCGCGTAGAGCCGCGCGAGGCCCTCCCCGGGGACGACGGCCACGACCGCGCGCTGTGCCCTCTCCCGGACCGGTCGGACCGTCGAGCCCGTGGTGTGCGCGTCGGCAGGCCCGAAGTGCGTGATCCGGATCCGGTACGGCCGGCCGGCCTCGACGCCGGCCTCCACGGCCGCGCCCGCGTCGTCGACGTGCACATGCACGTTCCACAGCCCGTCCCCGCCGACCACGACGAGCGAGTCCCCCAGCGCGTCGAGCCGGTCGCGCAGCCGCGCCACGGCCGTGTCGCCCGCCTCCAGGAGGTAGATCACCTCGAAGGCCGGGCCGCTCTCGTCCCCGACGGGTGCGGGACCGGGACCGCCGTCAGCACACTCCCCCGCCTCGACCTCCACGCGCGCGTGGGACGCGAGTAGCGGGACCGCTCCCACGGCCGGGACCACTCCGGTGAACGTCTCCACCAGCGCCCCCAGCACGGCCACCAGTCCCCGTCCGCCCGCGTCGACGACCCCGGCCCGTTCCAGGACGGCCAGCTGTCCGGGAGTGGCCGCGAGCGCCGCCCGCGCGCCCTCGTACGCGGCCCGCGCGACCACCGCGCAGTCCCCCTCGGCGCCCGAGGCCGCGTCGGCGGCGGCCGAGGCGACCGTGAGGACCGTGCCCTCGACCGGGTGCGCGACGGCCTGCCTGGCCGCGTCGGCCGCGTGCCGCAGGGCGAGCCGCAGGGCCGGGCCGCCGGTCCGCTCGGTACCCGTGCCCGCGGCGAGTACCTGGGCCATGCCCCGCAGGAGCTGCGCGAGGATCGTGCCCGAGTTGCCCCGCGCCCCGATGAGCGCGCCGTGCGCCATGGCCCGTACCGCGTCGGCGAGTGTGGGCGGCTCGATCCGCGGGCCGTCGGGCACCGGACCGTCGGACACCGACCCGTCGGGCGGGGTGGCGACGACGGACATCGCCGCGTGCGCCGCGAAGACCGCCTCGACCGCCGCCGCCGCCGACTCGACGGTCAGATAGAGGTTGGTGCCGGTGTCCCCGTCGGCGACGGGATAGACATTGATCGCGTCGATCTCCTCGCGTGCACGGCCGAGGGCCTCCAGCGCGAGTCCGCACCAGGCGCGTACCGCGGATGCGTCCAGTGTCTGCGGCACCTGCGGCACCTGCGCCTCCTTGAGCAGCCGGTCGGAGCGGCCGGACCGAGCGGCCGAACGTCCGACGCAGCGTAGACCCAGGTGGGGTGCCGGCCGGAAGAGGGCCGGGACGGACCCCGCGCGGAACATGGTAGTTTCGTTGTACGGACGCAGTCGTTGTATGCTGCTCCGGTTGCCCGATCTCATCGGGCCTTCCCCCTGGCAGCGCCACTCAGATCCTACGACCTGATCTCGGCATGCCGGGATCCACCGTAAGAGCATCTGAAGTCTTTGGAGTGACCCGTGGCTGCCAACTGCGACGTCTGTGGCAAGGGGCCGAGCTTCGGCAACAGCATCTCGCACTCGCACCGCCGTACGTCCCGTCGCTGGAACCCGAACATCCAGCGCGTCCGTACCGTGGTCAGCGGGACGCCGAAGCGCGTCAACGCTTGCACCTCGTGCATCAAGGCCGGCAAGGTCTCGCGCTGACATCTGCACAGCGCGCAGCCACTGCTGGTCCACCGCTCGAAGCCGGTCCCCCTCACGGAGGACCGGCTTTCTGCTGTTCCCGTTTCTGCTGTTCCCGGACTGCTTGGGTTTCCCGGGCTGCTCGGCTACTCGGTCACTGAGGTGAACCGCCAGCCGTGATGTACCGGGCCGATTCCGGCCCCGAGCGCGAATCCGGCCGCGATCGCCCCGGTGACGTATTCCTTCGCCGCCACGACCGCGTCCGGTACCGACCGCCCCTTCGCCAGCTCGGAGGCGATCGCGCTCGCGAGCGTGCATCCCGTGCCGTGGGTGTGCCGGTTGTCGAACCGGGGCGCGCGCAGCCAGAGCTCGTCGGAGCCGTCGGTGAGGAAGTCCACCGCGTCCCCGCTCAGGTGGCCGCCCTTGATCAGCGCCCAGGCGGGCCCGTACGACAGCACGGCCTCCGCCGCCCGCCGCATCCCGTCCTCCGACTCGACCGTCACACCCGTGAGCTGGGCCACCTCGTCGAGGTTCGGTGTCGCCACCGTGGCCACCGGGAGCAGTTTCGTCCGTACGGAGTCCAGCGCGGACGACGCCAGCAGGGAGTCGCCGTGCTTGGAGACGCCGACCGGGTCGACCACGGCAGGCGCGCCGGTGCCGCCGATCAACTCGGCGACGGTCTCGACGAGTTCGGCGGAGGAGAGCATGCCGGTCTTGACCGCCTGTACGCCGATGTCGTCGACCACGCTGCGGTACTGGGCGCGCACCGCCTCCACCGGCAGCTCCCAGGCGCCCTGTACGCCGAGGGAGTTCTGCGCGGTGACGGCGGTGAGCACGCTCATGCCGTGCACGCCGAGCGCGAGCATGGTCTTCAGGTCGGCCTGGATGCCGGCCCCGCCACCGGAGTCGGAACCCGCGACCGTCAGCACACGCGGCGGGGCGCTCATGACTCGATGTCCCCGAAGTGGTCCCAGCCGCCCTTGCTGGTCCAGGGCGCCCCGTCGACCGTCACCTGGGGCAGCGCCGACGGATTGAGGACCTCACCGATCACCTTCCAGCGGGCGGGCAGTTTCACGTCCGCCGGGAAGGTGGCGACGATCGCGTGGTCCTCACCGCCGGTGAGCACCCACTGGATCGGGTCGACGCCGACGGCCTGCCCGATGTCGTTCATCTGCGTGGGGATGTCGACGGCACCGGAGCGGATGTCGATGCGTACCTTGCTGGCCTCGGCGATGTGCCCGAGGTCGGCGATCAGCCCGTCGCTGACGTCCGTCATGGAGGTCGCGCCGAGCCCGGCCGCCGCGGGACCCGCGTGGTACGGCGGCTCCGGGCGCCGGTGCGCCTCGACGAAGGCGCGCGGCGAGCGGAAACCGCGGGAGAGCACGGCGTGCCCGGCCGCGGACCAGCCCAGCCAGCCCGTCACGGCCACCACGTCGCCGGGCCGGGCCCCGCCCCGGGTCACCGGCTCGTGGTTGCGCAGATCACCGAGCGCGGTGATCGCCACGGTGATCGTGTCGCCGCGTACGACGTCTCCGCCGACCACCGCCGCGCCCGCGACCTGACACTCGTCGCGCAGGCCGTCCATCAGCTCGGAAGGCCAGGTGGCGGGCAGTTCGGCCGGGACGACCAGGCCGAGCAGCAGCGCGGTCGGCACGGCGCCCATGGCGGCGATGTCCGCGAGGTTCTGCGCGGCTGCCTTGCGCCCGACGTCGTACGCCGTGGACCAGTCACGCCGGAAGTGCCGCCCCTCCAGGAGGATGTCGGTGCTCGCCACGACCCTGCGGTCCGGAGCGGCCACCACGGCCGCGTCGTCACCCGGCCCGACGCGTACCGCCGGGGTGGTGGTGAGCCGGGAGGTGAGCTCCTTGATGAGCCCGAACTCCCCCAACTCGCCCACGGTTCCCTTCACCGAGTCTCACCTGTTCCCTTCGTGCCCATGAGGCGAGTCGCCCTGTCTGCTTCTGTTTTTGCGTGACTGCGTCATGACTGCGTCTGTGACTACATCTGTGACTGCGACTGTTCCCGCGTGCGTCCGGTCGCGTCCCGCGTGCGTCCGGTCGCGGGCCTTCCCGTACCTCGGTACCGTCGAGTCAACCGTCAACCTGTGCGGTCCGTGCACCCTGGCGCGCAAGCCCCCGCCCCCGCGGGTCTCCCCGTGGCGTGCGGCGACGCGATACCGTGGCGTTCCTTTTCCCCACATGATCCTCGTGGCCGCCCTGGAGGTTCCGTGGTACAGGCGTACATCCTGATCCAGACGGAGGTCGGCAAAGCGTCGACCGTCGCCGAAACGATCAGCAAGATTTCGGGGGTGATTCAGGCCGAGGACGTGACCGGGCCGTACGACGTGATCGTGCGGGCCCAAGCCGACACAGTGGACGCGCTCGGCCGCATGGTGGTCGCGAAAGTCCAGCAAGTGGACGGCATCACCCGTACCCTGACCTGCCCGGTCGTGCACCTGTAGCCCCCGTCTACGCTGGGCCGGTGGACTTCTTCCGTCACCGGCGTGCTTCTTTGGTCGGGCTGCCCGCCCTCGTACTGCTGATCGCTGCCACGGGCTGCTCCTCAGCAGACGACAACGCCCCGGCGCCGGTTCCCAGTCCGGGGGCGAAGGCCGCCAAGCTGTGCCAGAACCTGGACAAGTCGTTGCCACGGAAGGTGGACGGCCTCGATCGGGAGGATCCCGAGCCCCGGTCAGCGCTGACCGCGGGCTGGGGAAGCCCGGCGATCATACTGCGCTGCGGGGTGTCGCGGCCCGCGAAGATGGTCGACCCCAAGGTGGCCGACGGGAGTGATCCCGATGCGATCGGGGGTGGCGTGAACGGGGTGGGGTGGCTGATGGAGGAACGGGACGGCGGGGCGACCCGCTTCACCTCCGCTCAGCGGAGCGTGTATGTCGAGGTGACGGTGGACTCCGGGCGGGATACGTCCTCTGTGCTTGTCGATCTGGCCGGGGCAATCAAGAAGACGATCCCTTTGGGGATCGCGGACTGATGGCGGCGGGCTGAGCGTGGTCGGGACATGGTCGGGTGCGGGTGCGGGTGCGTCGTGGCTGGTGTTGCGCAGTTCCCCGCGCCCCTGAAACCCGAGGCTCGGCCCCGCCCGAAAGCGGGAGCCCGCGCCCCTACGGGGCACTCCCTACCGCAAGCCCGTCGGCCTGCGCAGGGCCGCCTGGATCAGGCGGTCCACCAGTTCCGGGTACGGGACTCCCGTCGCTTCCCACATCTTGGGGTACATGGAGATCGGCGTGAAGCCGGGCATCGTGTTGATCTCGTTGATCACGAACTGGCCGTCCTCGGTGAGGAAGAAGTCCGCGCGGACCAGCCCCTCGCAGGAAGCGGCCTCGAAGGCCTCGACGGCCAGGCGCCGGATCTCGGTGGTCTGCTCGGGAGTCAGCGGGGCCGGCACGATGCCGGGGGTCGAGTCGATGTACTTCGCCTCGAAGTCGTAGTACGCGTGCGACTGCACCGGCGGGATCTCGGCCGGTACGGAGGCCCGGGGCCCGTCCTCGAACTCCAGGACACCGCACTCGATCTCGCGACCGCGCAGCAGCGCCTCGACCAGGATCTTCGGGTCGTGGTGCCGGGCCGCCGCGATCGCCTCGTCCAGGCCGGACAGGTCCTCGACCTTGGTGATGCCGATCGACGAGCCCGCGCGCGCGGGCTTCACGAAGAGCGGCCAGCCGTGCTCCCCCGCGAAGTCGATGATCTTCTTGCGGGCCGCCGACTCGTCCTGCTCCCACTCACGGGGACGGATCACCACGTACGGGCCGACCGGCAGCCCGAAGGAGGTGAACACCCGCTTCATGTACTCCTTGTCCTGGCCGACGGCCGAGGCGAGCACGCCCGAGCCGACGTACGGGACACCGGAGAGCTCCAGCAGACCCTGCAGGGTGCCGTCCTCGCCGTACGGGCCGTGCAGCATCGGGAAGACGACGTCGACCTCGCCGAGCGCCTTGGGCACCGAACCCGGCTCGCTGTAGACCACTTCGCGGTTCGCGGGGTCGACGGGCAGGATGACGCCGCCCTCGCTCGACTCGGCGAGTTCCTCGACGTCGGGCGTACGACGCTCGCTGATCGTCATGCGCTCCGGGTCGTCGGCCGTGAGCACCCAGCGGCCTTCCCTGGTGATTCCGATCGGCAGGACGTCGTACTTGGTCCGGTCGACGGCCCGCAGGACGGCTCCGGCGGTGACCATGGAGATCCCGTGCTCGGAACTGCGCCCGCCGAAGACGACGGCCACGCGCGGCTTGCGAGGCGGCTGCTCAGGGCTCTGGGGAAGGTTCTCGGTGCTCATATCGGGTTGAGAGTACCCGGTGGCAGGGCCCTGAGTCAGCGGCCGGTGGCGGGGTCGCTCAGTGCCGTTCCGGCTTGGCGCTGCGTGACATCAGTTCCTTGACGGCGACGACCGGCGGCTTGCCCTCGTGGACGATCTCGACGACGGTCTCCGTGATGGGCATGTCGACTCCGTGCCGGCGCGCCAAGTCCAGTACGGACTCACAGGACTTGACGCCCTCGGCGGTCTGTCTGGTGACCGCGATGGTCTCCTGGAGGGTCATGCCCCGGCCGAGGTTCGTGCCGAAGGTGTGGTTGCGGGAGAGGGGCGAGGAGCAGGTCGCCACGAGGTCGCCCAGGCCCGCGAGTCCGGAGAACGTCAGCGGGTCGGCACCCATCCTGAGCCCGAGGCGGGTCGTCTCCGCCAACCCCCGTGTGATGAGGGACCCCTTGGCGTTGTCGCCCAGGCCCATGCCGTCCGCGATGCCGACGGCGAGGCCGATGACGTTCTTGACCGCGCCGCCGAGCTCGCAGCCCACCACGTCGGTGTTGGTGTAGGGCCGGAAGTACGGCGTGTGGCAGGCGGCCTGGAGCCGCTGGGCCACCCCTTCGTCGCTGCACGCGACCACGGCGGCGGCCGGCATCCGGGCGGCGACCTCACGGGCCAGGTTGGGCCCGGTGACCACGGCGATCCGGTCGGCACCGACCTTCGCGACGTCCTCGATCACCTCGCTCATCCGCATCGCGGAGCCGAGTTCGACACCCTTCATGAGGGAGACGAGCACCGTGCCGGGCGCGAGCAGCGGCGCCCATTCCGCGAGGTTCTCGCGCAGTGTCTGCGAGGGCACGACAAGCACCGTGAAGTCGGCGTCGTGCGCGGCTTCGGCGGCGTCCGTGGTGGCCCGCAGGTTCTCCGGGAGTTCGATGCCCGGCAGGTAGTCGGGGTTGGTGCGGGTGGAGTTGACCGCTTCGGCGATCTCGGTCCGCCGTCCCCACAGCGTCACGTCGCACCCGGCGTCGGCGAGCACCATGCCGAAGGCGGTGCCCCACGATCCGGTCCCGAAGACGGTCGCCTTGACGGGCCTGCCGGATGTCGTCACTTGCCGTGCCCCTTTTTTTCGTGCTCTGTCTCGGTCGTGTCCCGCGCGCCCGCTTCCCGCACGGTCTTCTCCTGCGCGGCCGACGCGCGGCGCGCGTTCAGCTCGTTGTGCTTGTTGTCCTCGTCGTGCGCTTCCTGCTCGTCCTGTTCCCGTGTCCTGCGCCGCTGCTCGATACGCGCGATGCGCGGGTCGTACCGCGTGGCCGGCGCCTTCTCGCCGCGGATCAGCTCAAGCTGCGCGGTGATGGCGGCCATGATGACCTCGGTCGCCTCCTTCAGGAGGCCGGGGGTCATCTCCTTGTCGTAGAACGGCGAGAGGTCCACCGGCGGGCCCGCCAGCACATGATGCGTCTTGCGCGGCAGGAGAGCGGGCTTCTTCGCGTACGGGGCCAGCAGGTGGTTGGCGCCCCACTGGGCCACCGGGATCACCGGGCACCTGGTCTGCAGCGCGACCCGCGCGGCGCCCGTCTTGCCGGTCATCGGCCACAGACCGGGGTCACGGGTGAGGGTGGCCTCGGGATAGAAGGCGACGCACTCCCCGCGCTCCACGGCGTCGATCGCGGCCCGGTAGGCGCTGAGCGCGTCGGAACTCTCGCGGTACACCGGGATCTGCCCGGTACCCCGCATGGCCGCCCCCACGAATCCGCTCTTGAATAGCCCGCTCTTGGCAAGGAAACGCGGAACCCGGCCGGTGTTGTACTGAAAGTGCCCGTACGCGAACGGATCGGCGTGCGAATTGTGGTTCACCGCGGTGATGAATCCGCCATCGGCAGGGATGTTCTCCATTCCGCGCCAGTCCCGCTTGATCAGAACCACCAGTGGCGGTTTGACGAGGACCGCTGAGAAGCGGTACCAGAAGCCGATTCTGCGGCGGGACACGCGAACACCTTCCATCTTGGGCCTCGGGGCCGCACAAGTGTCACCCCGGGCCGCCGGTCTGTCGAGAACACCGTACGCCCCGGCCTCGGACCCTCTCCGGTGTCCGGGGGACAATGTGCGGGACAAGGGAGGGACGAAGCGCTCGTGCAATGGATCATGGTCGTACCCCTCAAAGCCCTTGCGCGGGCGAAGAGCAGGCTCTCGGACACCGCGGCCGACGGCCTGCGCCCCGGGCTCGCCCTCGCCTTCGCGCAGGACACGGTGGCCGCGGCGCTGGCCTGCCCTGAAGTCGCGGGTGTGGCCGTAGTCACGGGCGACGCCCTGGCCGGGCGCGAGCTGGCCGCCCTGGGTGCCCGAATCGTCCCGGACGAGCCCGGGGGCGGCCTGAACGCCGCTCTGCGGCACGCGGCGACAGCCGTTCGCACCACACACCCGCACACTCCGCTGGCCGCCCTGAACGCGGATCTGCCCGCTCTGCGCCCTCTCGAATTGGCCCGGGTCCTCACCGCCGCCGCCGAATTCCCCCGCGCTTTCCTCACGGATGCCGCCGGAATCGGCACCACTCTCCTGGCCGCATCCCCGGGCCACGAATTGCTTCCCGCTTTCGGAACGGATTCCCGCGCGCGCCATCGCGCCTCGGGCGCCACGGAACTCCTCCTGACCGCGGTGGATTCCGTACGCCAGGACGTGGATACGGGCGCGGACCTGCGAGCGGCATTGGCACTGGGCGCGGGCCCGCGCACGGCAGTGGCCGCCCAACGCCTCAAAGCGGCCTGAGCACTGGGCGGGCCCGAAGGGGCGCGGGCTGTGACATACGCGGCTCCGGCGCGGGGGCGCGGCAAGCCCCCACCGGCCCGCACGTACCCGCCAACCCCAGACCCCTCCCCCGCCGGGGGAACCGCATACCCTTCTGCCATGCAGGCGACCGCGTACACATACGACCCCGAAACCCGCTCCGGCCAAGTGCTGCTGGACGACGGCACCCCCGTCCCCTTCGACGCGCCGGCATTCGACAAGGGCGGCCTCAGACTGCTCCGTCCGGGCCAGCGCGTAAGGATCGAGGTCGAGGGCGGGGCCGGGAGCGAGGGCGGGAAGGACGACCGCCGCATCACGCTGGTGACCCTGCAGACCTTCTGAGGCGAACTCCTCCGAAGTCTCCGCGAACGCCGCGGGCCGGGCTCCCCCGTGGGAGCCCGGCCCGGCGCGTTTATGCCCTGCGCCCCTGTCTACCTGCGGGCGGTGGCCTTCTTGGCGGTGGTGGTCGTGCGGGCCGCCGACTTCTTGGCCGGGGCCTTCTTGGCCGCGGCCTTCTGCGCGGGGGCCTTCTTGGCCGCCGCCTTCTTCGCGGTGGTCTTCTTGGCCGCCGACGACGTCTTCTTCGCGGTCGCCGAGGTCTTCTTGGCGGTGGCCTTCTTGGCCGTGGCGGTGGTCTTCTTCGCGGTCGCCGGCGAGGTCTTCTTCGCCGCGGCCGCCTTCCGGGTCGTCGCCGCGGCCGTGGTCTTCTTCGCGGCCCCCGTCGCCTTCCTCGCGGTGGTGGCCTTCTTGGCCGCGGCCTTCTTGACCGTGGCGGAAGCGCCACCGCTCAGGCTGCCCTTGGGGGCCTTCTTGACCGCGACGTCGTTCTTCGGGAGCTTCTTCGAGCCGCTCACCAGGTCCTTGAAACCCTGGCCCGCGCGGAAACGGGGCACGGAGGTCTTCTTGACCCGAACCCGCTCCCCGGTCTGCGGGTTGCGGGCGTAACGGGCCGGACGGTCCACTTTCTCGAAGGAACCGAAGCCGGTGACCGAGACCCGGTCCCCGCCGACAACCGCACGCACCACGGCGTCCAGTACGGCGTCGACCGCGTCAGCGGCCTGCTGACGCCCGCCGACCTTGTCGGCAATCGCTTCTACGAGCTGCGCCTTGTTCACGTCTTCCCCTTCGGAGACATTGCCAGAACGAAAGTGTTCAAGCTTTTTCGCACGTTAGGCAGATATATACCGCAAATCAAACACGAAACGGGCTAATCACCCTTGTGCCGCAACGAACTGGGGCGCTGCCCAAGTTCCTCAGCGTTCCTCTTCGGGGATTCGGCCCTCGTCGAGGTCTGTCGTGAACCGCTCCAGACGCCTTGTCGCATCGGCGAGATCATGTTTGGCCACGGCCGTAATGACCAGCAGCTTCCGGGTCAGCGCCATCCGTACGCCCTCCGGGACTTGCAGTGCGCGCACCGATGTGTGCGCTTCCTTGAGTTGGGACGCGACTGCCGCATAGAGGTCGAGTTGGCCGTCGTGTTCCATGCACAGATTGTGCCATCTGGGGCGAGTTGTCGCCTGCGCAGGGGGTAACTACCGCCTCCCGAGGGCCTCCCACGCGCCTCTCCACAAGGGTCTACACAAGGGTCTGCCGGGGTTCGGCTACCCCATCAAGCCCCCTTGAAACAAGGGTAGTTGAGGCCAATCACAGAGGCCGGAACTCCCCTTCCGGGAGCAGACACGGATGTACCCCCAACCGTCCACGATTGGGGGTACAGAGGCCTGTTGCCTGGCTGGAATCAGCCTTGCGGGTCCGGCTCCGGTCAGACCTGAACGGTCCGCGGCTTGTACGAGGGCCGCTTGGCCTCGTACGTGGAGATGTCCGCCTCGTTCTGCAGGGTGATGGAGATGTCGTCCAGCCCGTTCAGCAGCCGCCAGCGGGCGTTCTCGTCGAGTTCGAAGGCGGCCGTGATGCCCTCGGCGCGCACCTCACGGGCCTCCAGGTCGACCGTGATCCGGGCCTCGGGGTCCTTCTCGGTGAGCTCCCAGAGCGAGTCCACGATCTTCTGCTCCAGAACCACTGTGAGCAGGCCGTTCTTGAGAGAGTT
The DNA here is from genome assembly GCF_044742785.1 of Streptomyces sp. NPDC087844. Taxonomy (NCBI): domain Bacteria; kingdom Bacillati; phylum Actinomycetota; class Actinomycetes; order Kitasatosporales; family Streptomycetaceae; genus Streptomyces; species Streptomyces sp. NPDC087844. Next base: position 172,378 of record NZ_JBIUVD010000009.1, read on the forward strand.
GCCGCGGAAGATGTCCGCGAAGCGCGACGAGATGACGGTCTTGAAGCCGTAGTTCTGCAGGGCCCACACGGCGTGCTCGCGCGAGGAGCCGGTGCCGAAGTCGGAGCCCGCGACCAGGACCGTGGCGCCCGTGCGCTCGGGCTGGTTGAGGATGAAGGACGAGTCCTTGCGCCAGGCCTCGAAGAGCCCGTCCTCGAACCCGTCCCTGGTCACCTTCTTGAGCCAGTGGGCGGGGATGATCTGGTCGGTGTCCACGTTGCTGCGGCGCAGCGGGACCGCGCGGCCGGTGTGCTTGGTGAATGCTTCCATGGCTATCGGACTCCAGCGGGCGTACGGGCGTCGGCGTCGGACAGGTCGGCGGGGGACGCCAGATGGCCCAGTACGGCCGTGGCGGCGGCGACCTGCGGCGACACCAGGTGCGTACGGCCGCCCTTGCCCTGCCTTCCCTCGAAGTTGCGGTTGGAGGTGGACGCGGAGCGCTCACCGGGGGCCAGCTGGTCGGGGTTCATGCCCAGACACATCGAGCAGCCCGCGTGCCGCCATTCGGCGCCGGCCTCCTTGAAGACCAGGTCGAGGCCCTCGGAGACGGCCTGCAGACCGACGCGCGCGGAGCCGGGGACGACCAGCATGCGTACGCCGTCGGCGACTTTGCGGCCTCCGACGATCTCCGCGGCGGCGCGCAGGTCCTCGATACGGCCGTTGGTGCACGAGCCTACGAAGACGGTGTCGACCTTGATGTCCCGCAGCGGCTGCCCGGCGGTCAACCCCATGTACTCCAGGGCCTTTTCGGCGGCGTGCCGCTCCGAAGCGTCTTCGTACGAAGCGGGGTCGGGGACGGCCGCCGAAAGCGGTGCTCCCTGGCCGGGGTTGGTGCCCCAGGTGACGAACGGCGCGAGGGAGGCGGCGTCGATGACGACCTCCGCGTCGAATTCCGCGTCGTCGTCCGTCTTCAGGGTCTTCCAGTACGCGACGGCGGCGTCCCAGTCCTCGCCCTCGGGGGCGTGGGCACGGCCCTCGATGTACGCGAAGGTGGTCTCGTCGGGGGCGATCATGCCCGCGCGGGCGCCGGCCTCGATCGACATGTTGCAGATGGTCATGCGGGCCTCCATCGAGAGTTTCTCGATGGCGGAGCCGCGGTATTCCAGGATGTAGCCCTGGCCGCCGCCCGTGCCGATCTTGGTGATGATCGCCAGGATCAGGTCCTTGGCCGTGACGTCCTCGGGCAGTTCGCCGTCGATCGTGATGGCCATGGTCTTGGGGCGGGCCAGCGGCAGCGTCTGGGTGGCCAGCACGTGCTCGACCTGGGAGGTGCCGATGCCGAACGCCAGCGCGCCGAACGCGCCGTGCGTGGAGGTGTGGGAGTCACCGCACACGACCGTGGTGCCGGGCTGGGTCAGACCCAGCTGCGGGCCCACGACGTGCACGACACCCTGCTCGACGTCGCCCAGCGAGTGCAGGCGCACGCCGAAGTCGGCGCAGTTCTTGCGCAGCGTCTCCAGCTGGGCCCGGGAGACCGGGTCCGCGATGGGCTTGTCGATGTCGAGGGTGGGGGTGTTGTGGTCCTCGGTCGCGATGGTGAGGTCGAGACGGCGCACGGGGCGCCCCGCCTGGCGGAGGCCGTCGAAGGCCTGGGGGCTGGTCACCTCGTGCAGCAGGTGCAGATCGATGAAGAGAAGGTCGGGCTCGCCCTCCGCGCGCCGGACGACGTGGTCGTCCCAGACCTTCTCCGCGAGTGTCCTACCCATCGCTTTCCCTCCGGCCGGCCTGTGTGGGCGCCGGCCCAACTAGAGATTTACCGGGGCGGCCGCGCCCGTACCCCCCGTACCGGACGTCTTCCGCCAGGCCCGTCGGTCCACGGGCCGTGTACGTATCAGGGTGGCGCGTTCCACGGAAAATTGAACTTGCGTTTCACAGAGTGAGACGCGAGTATCGTTTCATGGACAACAGTAGCGGCGTCGGCGTTCTGGACAAGGCAGCCCTTGTCCTGAGCGCACTGGAGTCCGGTCCGGCCACCCTCGCGGGACTGGTCGCGGCGACCGGACTGGCACGGCCCACGGCACATCGTCTCGCCGTGGCACTTGAACACCACCGGATGGTGGCGCGCGACATGCAGGGCCGTTTCATTCTCGGCCCCCGGCTGGCCGAGCTGGCCGCGGCCGCGGGCGAGGACCGCCTCCTCGCGACGGCGGGCCCGGTGCTCACGCATCTGCGCGACATCACGGGCGAGAGCGCGCAGCTCTACCGCCGCCAGGGCGACATGCGTATCTGCGTCGCCGCGGCGGAGCGCCTGTCGGGCCTGCGGGACACGGTCCCGGTCGGCTCGACGCTCACCATGAAAGCCGGCTCCTCGGCCCAGATCCTGATGGCCTGGGAGGAGCCGGAGCGCCTGCACCGCGGCCTCCAGGGCGCCCGCTTCACGGCGACGGCCCTGTCGGGCGTACGGCGCCGGGGCTGGGCCCAGTCGATCGGCGAGCGGGAGCCGGGTGTCGCGTCCGTCTCCGCGCCGGTGCGCGGGCCCTCGAACCGCGTGGTCGCCGCCGTCTCGGTGTCGGGACCGATCGAGCGGCTGACGCGCCACCCGGGCCGGATGCACGCTCAGGCGATCATCGACGCGGCCGCGCGCCTGTCGGAGGCCCTGCGCCGCACCAGCTGACACCCACCCTGTCGACTCCCCCGGCCGATCGCTTCAACGCCGCAGCGAACGGCCGGACTTGATGACCTCGTGGTGCGCGAAACGAAAGAAGCCCTCCCCTGGCGGGGAGGGCTTCTTCTCTCTGTACCCCCGACCGGATTCGAACCGGCGCTACTGCCGTGAGAGGGCAGCGTGCTAGGCCGCTACACAACGGGGGCGAGGATCACAAGTGATCCAGCTGGGCTACCAGGACTCGAACCTAGAACAACGGAACCAGAAACCGTCGTGTTGCCAATTACACCATAGCCCAATAGTGGTCTAGACCACTCTGTACCCCCGACCGGATTCGAACCGGCGCTACTGCCGTGAGAGGGCAGCGTGCTAGGCCGCTACACAACGGGGGCCCTAGCGATCCTGCATGAGAGACAGCGGGTGCGACCCGGACTGTCCCCCTGGGAAGGATCTGTACCCCCGACCGGATTCGAACCGGCGCTACCGCCTTGAGAGGGCGGCGTGCTAGGCCGCTACACAACGGGGGCCTTGCAGAGCTGGTCTCTGCTTGTGCAGATAAGCTCTGCGAGCTGGCCTACCAGGACTCGAACCTAGACTAACGGAACCAGAAACCGTCGTGCTGCCAATTACACCATAGGCCACTGAAACTCAACCCCATGGGGATTTTGTTTTAGCTTGCGCCTCCGGCCTGTGGCCTTTCGGTCCGCACTCCGGCGGCGCAGGAAGAACATTACCTGAAGGTGGACGGCGCTCCAAAACGGGTATCGGGCCGGAGGATCGCGGGGAGTTCGGCCAGCGAGACGATCCGGCGCGGGTGGGAGAGCCGATCCTCGGGCGGGCCCGGTGCGGCGTCCGGACCGGGGGCCGTGACCGCCCTCACGCCCATGCGGTCGATCCAGACGGAGAACAGGCCGGCGTCGGCCGCGCCCCACCCGTCGATCTCCGGGTGGTCCCCGACGTACGCGACCTGGTGCGGTGGCAGGTCCAGGGCCTCGCAGGCCGTGTGGAAGGCCTCGGCCGCGGGTTTGGAGACGCCCAGTTCGGCCGCGCACAGCACCGATTCGAAGCGGTCCCGTACGCCGAGGACGCGCAGTTTGTGGTCCTGGACACGCAGGCTGGAGTTGGAGAGCACCGCCTGGCGGTGGCTGCCCGCCAGGAGGTCGAGGACGGGCAGGACGTCCGGGAACAGCGCCCAGGCCCCTTCGTAGTGACCGAGGTAACGGACGAACCAGTCCTCCGCCTCCGTGTCGGTCAGTGGCCGGCCCAGGAACGCCCGCACCCGGTCCCGGCGACCCCCCTCCCAGTCCACCTTGCCCGCCGCGAACCTCGCCCACTGCTCGTCGGTGAGCTCGCGCCAGCGGTCCAGGGCCTGCTCCACGGACGCGAACCCGTCGAGCAGGCCCTCGGCGGTCAGGTGCCCGCGCATACCGGCCCGGTCGGCCGTGGTGTAGTCGAAGATGGTGTCGTCCACGTCCCACAGCACGGCTCGGATCGTCATGGTCCGACGGTAACGCCCGCGGTGACGATCGCCGCCCTGCCTTCCTGCGTGAGGTACGCGCGTTGCCGCCGAAGCACGTAGGGAGGGGCGGCGTCCGGTCCGGACGCCGCCCCTCCCTACGTACCCGTGTGTGCCGCGAACGCCTACGCGGTCAGCTTCGCCAGGGCCGCGTCGACGCGCGCCAGCGACTTCTCCTTGCCCAGGATCTCCAGGGACTCGAAGAGGGGCAGGCCGATCGTGCGGCCGGTGACGGCGACGCGGACCGGGGCCTGTGCCTTGCCCAGCTTCAGGCCGTGCGCCTCACCGGCGGCCAGCACGGCCTCCTTGAGGGACTCGGCGGAATTCCAGTCCGCGGACGCCAGCTTCTCGCGGGCCGTCGTGAGGAGGGCGTCGGACCCCTCCTTCATCGCCTTCGTCCAGGACGCCTCGTCGACGGCCGGCTCCGCCAGGAACAGGAAGTCGACGTTGTCGGTGATCTCGGAGAGGACCTTCAGGCGGGTCTGGGCGTGCGGGGCGATCGCGTCCCACTTGGCCGGGTCGAAGTCCTCCGGCGCCCAGGGGGCGAAGGGTGCCTTCAGCCAGGGGGCGCAGCGCTCGGCGAACTCCTTCACGTCCAGCAGCCGGATGTGGTCGGCGTTGATGGCCTCGGCCTTCTTGAGGTCGAAGCGCGCCGGGTTGGGGTTCACGTCCGAGACGTCGAAGGCGGCGACCATCTCCTCGATGGAGAAGATGTCGCGGTCCGCCGAGAGCGACCAGCCCAGGAGGGACAGGTAGTTCAGCAGGCCCTCCGGGAGGAAGCCGCGCTCCCGGTAGAGGTTCAGCGAGGACTCGGGGTCGCGCTTGGAGAGCTTCTTGTTGCCCTCGCCCATCACGTACGGGAGGTGACCGAAGGCCGGGGTCTCCTTGGCGATGCCCAGCTCGGTCAGCGCCTTGTAGAGGGCGATCTGGCGCGGGGTGGAGGAGAGCAGGTCCTCGCCGCGCAGGACGTGGGTGATCTCCATCAGGGCGTCGTCGACCGGGTTGACCAGCGTGTAGAGCGGGGCGCCGTTGGCACGGACGATGCCGTAGTCCGGCACGTTCTCCGGGAGGTAGGTGATCTCGCCGCGGACCAGGTCCGTGAAGGTGACCGGCTCGTCGGGCATGCGGAACCGCACGATGGGCGTGCGGCCCTCGGCCTCGTACGCGCTCTTCTGCTCGGCGGTCAGCTCGCGGCAGTGGCCGTCGTAGCCGGACGGCTTGCCTGCGGCGCGGGCGGCGTCGCGGCGGGCGTCCAGCTCGGCGGTCGAGCAGTAGCAGTGGTAGGCACGGCCGGCGTCCAGGAGCTTCTGGGCGACGTCCTTGTAGAGGTCCATGCGCTGCGACTGGCGGTACGGCGCGTGGGGGCCGCCGATCTCGGGGCCCTCGTCCCAGTCGAAGCCCAGCCAGCGCAGCGAGTCCAGGAGCTGCTCGTACGACTCCTCGGAGTCGCGGGCCGCGTCGGTGTCCTCGATACGGAAGACGAACGTGCCGCCGGTGTGGCGGGCGTACGCCCAGTTGAAGAGGGCCGTGCGGACCAGGCCCACATGGGGGTTGCCGGTCGGGGACGGACAGAAACGTACTCGGACGGCGGGGTCGGATGCGCTAGCCACGCTTGACAACCTTGTTGGTGAGAGTGCCGATGCCTTCGATGGTGACGGCGACCTCGTCGCCGACACTGAGCGGGCCGACCCCTGCGGGGGTGCCCGTGAGGATGACGTCGCCGGGGAGCAGCGTCATGGCCTCGGAGATGTTGACGATCAGATCCTCGATGGAGTGGATCATCTCGCTGGTGCGGCCCAGCTGACGCTGTTGCCCGTTGACCGTGCACTGGATGGTGAGGTCGGACGGGTCGAGGTCTGTCTCGATCCAGGGGCCGAGCGGGCAGGAGGAGTCGAAGCCCTTGGCCCTGGCCCACTGCTTCTCGCGCCGCTGGACGTCGCGTGCGGTGACGTCGTTGGCGCAGGTGTAGCCGAGGATGACGTCCTTGACGCGTTCGCGCGGGACCTCACGGCACATCCGGCCGATGACCACGGCCAGCTCGGCCTCGTGGTGCAGTTCCTCGGTGAAGGAGGGGTACGCGATGGCGTCGCCGGAGCCGATCACCGAGGTGGACGGCTTGAAGAAGGCGAACGGGGCGTCGGGCACCTCGCCGCCCATCTCCTTGGCGTGCTCCGCGTAGTTGCGGCCGAAGGCCACGACCTTGTTGGGGAGCACGGGCGGCAGGAGGCGGACCTTGCTCAGCGGGACCTTGGTCCCGGAGAGCTCGAAGTCGGCGAACGGGATGCCCTTGATGATGTCGAGCACGAGGCCGTCGGTCGATCCAGGAGGGCTGTCGCCCTCGACCGCACCGAACGCGACGTTGCCGTCGATGGAGAACCTGGCGATGCGCACGGTGTCCTTGCGCCCCTCACTGAGCTGGCCGGAGTCTGATGCTCCAGGCTAACGCGGCAAGGGGCGGCCGCCTCGCGCATGACGAGCCGGGGCCCGCCGGGACGGTGTCTACTCGGTGGCGCCGGACGCGACCGGGACGTCCATCAGGATCGTGCGGCGGGGGTTGGCGGTCTGTGCGGGGAGTTCGACGGCGTGCCCCTCCTGCTCCGGCCGCTCCGGCGTACGCGGCTCCTGGGCGTCGTCGAGGTGCGCCAGGGTGGTGCGTCGCGGGTTGGCTATGTTGAGGAAGGTCATCGTCGTCTTCATCTGGGGTTACAGGCCCTGTTCCATGGAGGCGCCGGCGGGTTCGGAAACCGTCGCGTAGGCGCGGGTTGTCGGATTTGCCATCCCTGTAAAGCGTCAGGCTAAACATGCGCTTCCCTGTCGAACCCGTGAAGACGCCGTGATCGTCGTGTGAGTTTCCTCACTTACCGCCGGGCATACAGGTCAATTCGGACCCCCACCTTCAGGCCATCAAACGGACATTGCGTCACGGACGACATCATTCCGCTCCTGATCATGGCGACTGGGACACCGCTTACCCACGCAGGTCTCGTCCCTATGTGTCCGATATGGATGAGGTCACTTTCTACGTCTCGTGACGCTGCCCTCACAACGCGTCACGGAGGTCACAGCATGACCCATGGGCCTTGTTGGAGATCCGGCACTGTGCTGGAATTCCTCGGACCGCCGCAGGAACGACCCGGCGCGCAGGGGCGCAACGCAGCGCCGAGTGGCGGCGGGAAAGGGGAGCCTGCGCCGGTCACTCACGACCACCATGGGAGCGCGTTCAGGGCGCTCCCAAGACGCCGACACCGTCCCGCCGTTCACGCGGAGGGGCGCCTGGTCCAGAGGTTGCGACGCTAGTGCAGGGACGTTTCAAGAGGGATGGCAGCGCTTCGGCGGAGCCGGAGCCGCAAGGCGGGACTGGCCCCAGGGCAGTCGGCTCCTCGCCCCAGCACGCCCAGAACCCGGGACCGGCGCAGGCCGGCAACAGCGGTGACCGCTCCTCGCGGCCCGGTGCGCCCAAGGGCGCCCAGGGCAAGGGCGGTCCGAACGCGGCGAACGGTGCTCCCGGCACCCCGACCCCCACGCCACCGAAAGCCAAGGCACCCAACGGCCCCGGCTCGCGCGTAGCGCTGCGCAACTGGCGCATCTCCACGCGTCTGGTCTCGCTGCTCGCACTGCCCGTGGTCGCGGCCACCTCGCTGGGCGCCCTGCGCATCAGCGACACGATGGACGAGATCCAGCAGCTTGAGAACATGAAGCTGCTGACCGACATGACGCGGCAGGCGACCTTGCTCGCCACGGCGCTCCAGCAGGAGCGCGACAAGTCGGCCGGTCCGCTCGCCAACGGCACCAAGGCCAGCGACGTCACCATCAAGGGCCTCCGCGACAAGACGGACCGTGCGCGTGCCTCCTTCCTGGAAGGCACCCACGAGCTCGACGACGCGGACAACAACGAGAGCCTCGACGGTGTCCGCGACAACGTGGTGGCCATCGCCACCCAGCTGAACACCCTCAACAAGGTCCGCAACAACGCCTTCCAGGACGAGGACAACTCGTCCCAGTCGGTCGAGGCGTACCACCGCCTCATCGAGCAGCTGCTCGGTCTCTCCCAGGACATGGCCGAGGCGACCAGCAACCCGGAGATGATCCAGCGCACGCGTGCCCTGGCGGCGTTCTCCAGCGCCAAGGAGTACGCGTCCGTCCAGCGCTCGATCATCGCCGCGGCCCTGCCCGCCACGGACAAGACGTTCGGTGAGCTCTCCCCGAACGACCGGCAGTACGGCCTCTCCGCCTTCGAGAACCAGAAGTTCGAACTCACGAGCTTCGCCAACATCTACGAGGGCGACGCGGACCAGCTCACCAAGCCGCTCGACGAGCCGAGCCCGACCATCAAGGACGCCGACGGTTATCTGTCACGCGTCCTGCAGCGCAACAACGGTCTGCAGCTGCAGGCCAAGCGCTCCTATCTGGACTGGGTGGACGCCGACTCCGCCCGGTACCAGGAGATGTCGAAGATCGAGCTGACGCTCCTCAACCAGATGGAGCAGAAGGCCCGCGAGCTGCGCAACGAGGCCGAGCAGGAAGCGATCATCTCCGGTGCGCTGATCCTGCTGGTGCTCGGTGTCTCGCTGGTCGGCGCCTTCGTGGTGGCCCGCTCGATGATCCGCTCGCTGCGCCGGCTCCAGGACACCGCGACGAAGGTCGCCCAGGACCGGCTGCCCGAGCTGGTCCGGCAGTTGTCGGAGTCGGACCCGCAGGACGTCGACACCTCCGTCGAGTCGGTCGGTGTGCACTCCAAGGACGAGATCGGCCAGGTGGCCGCGGCCTTCGACGACGTGCACCGCGAGGCGGTCCGCCTCGCCTCCGAGCAGGCCATGCTCCGGGGCAACGTCAACGCGATGTTCACCAACCTCTCGCGCCGTTCACAGGGCCTCATCCAGCGTCAGCTCTCGCTCATCTCCGAACTGGAGTCCCGCGAGGCCGACCCGGACCAGCTGTCCTCCCTGTTCAAGCTCGACCACCTCGCGACCCGCATGCGCCGTAACGGTGAGAACCTCCTGGTCCTCGCCGGTGAGGAGCCCGGCCGACGCTGGACCCGCCCGGTCCCGCTGGTCGACGTGCTCCGCGCCGCCGCGTCCGAGGTGGAGCAGTACGAGCGCATCGAACTCTCCTCGGTGCCCACCACCGAGGTCGCCGGCCGCGTGGTCAACGACCTCGTGCACCTGCTCGCCGAGCTGCTGGAGAACGCCACGTCGTTCTCCTCCCCGCAGACCAAGGTCAAGGTCACCGGTCACGCGCTGCCCGACGGCCGCGTACTGATCGAGATCCACGACACCGGCATCGGCCTCTCGCCCGAGGACCTCGCGGCGATCAACGAACGACTCGCCTCGCCGCCCACCGTGGACGTCTCGGTCTCGCGCCGCATGGGTCTGTTCGTGGTCGGCCGGCTGTCGCAGAGGCACGGCATCCGCATCCAGCTGCGCCCCTCCGACTCCGGTGGTACGACCGCGCTGGTCATGCTCCCGGTCGATGTCGCCCAGGGCGGCAAGAAGGTTCCGGGCAACAAGCAGGGCCAGGGTGCCCCGGCCGTCGGCGGTCCGGCGGCGGCGCAGGCCGCGGCCGGTGTCGCGGCGGCCCGCCGGGGCGGTGCCGGAAGCGGCCCCGCCCTCGGCACGGGTGCTCAGGGCGGCGGCAACGGCGGCCGGCTGAACCCCCCGCCGCAGCGCGGCCAGGTCGGAGCGGGTTCCGCACCGCGGGCCGCACTGCCCAGGCCCGAGGCGGGCGGCCGTCCGGGCGGACCGGGTGCGCCGGGCGGCAACCGCAATCCGCAGTCCCCGCAGCAGCCCCCGTACCCCCCGCAGGGCAGGCCGGCGCCCGCGGGCGCCGGGGCCCAGCAGAGCTTCAACGGCTTCGGCAACGACTCCGGCTCCGGCCGGCAGGACCTGTTCGGCGGCGGCCGCCAGGACACCACGGGCGCCAACCGCGGCCCCGGTTCCTCGCAGCAGCCCCAGCAGCGGCCGGCCGGCAACGGTGAGCAGGGCCGTCGCCCTCAGCAGCAGTCTCCGCAGCTGCCGCCCCGCGGCGGTCCGCGCGCCGAGCTGCCGGGCGGCAACCCGCAGCCGCGGGTGCCCAGCTGGAGCGACGACAACGCGCAGCCGCCGGTGCCGCGCTCCTCGCCGGACGCCCCGCGCGGCCACGAGGAGCCCGACGTCACCTCGCAGATGCCGCGGATCGACGACCGGCAGGGTGGGCCCGCGTCCACCGCCGAGTTCCAGCGGCCCGACTACGACGCCCCGCGTCCCGGCACGAACGCGCCGCAGGACAACGGACAGTTCGTCCGCACGGATGTGTTCGGCGCGTCGAACCACTCCGGTGCGGGGCACAACCCCCAGGCGGGCGGCCAGTACGACCGCCAGGACCCGGCTCAGTACGCCCCGAACGGCTACGAGACCGGAACCAACACCAACGGTCAGTACGCGGCGCCGGCCCAGCAGGACGCCGGGCAGTTCCCGGCACAGGGCTACGGCGAGCGGCAGGACGGTGGCACCGGGCAGTTCGAGCGGCCCACCAACGGCAACCGCCCGCCGCAGCAGCGCCCGCAGACGCGCCGCCGCCCCGCGCTCCCCCCGGAGCCGGACAACAGGACCGCCCCCCAGCGGCCCGAAGAGGTGCGGGGGCCGAACGACGGCTGGGAACTGCCGCCGGCGACGAGTCCCGGCGACGGACGTACACCGCTGTACGACACCCTGGAAACCAACTGGTTCAACCAGGCTCAGGGCGGCGACGGCGCCCAGAACGAGCAGACGCCGCAGCAGCCCGCGCAGGCTCCCGCGGCCCCGCAGCGTCCGGCACCCGCCGGCGCTTCCGCCTCCTCCTGGCGGACCACCCCCAATGACGAACTCGGCCGCCAGGCCGAGCGGGTACGCCAGCCCTCCGCGGGTGGCGTGACCGTCTCGGGTCTGCCGCGCCGGGTCCCCCGCGCGAACCTTGTCGCGGGAACGGCTCAGCAGCAGCAACAGCACCAAACCGGTCCGCAGGTCTCGCGCGCGCCTGATGACGTACGCGGACGGCTGACCAATCTTCGTAGGGGCATTCAACAGGGGCGCCAGGCCGGTACCGGCCAGACCGGCAGCTTCCCCAGCCCCACTCACCAGCAGGAGCGTTAGTTGAGCCAGATGAGCCAGGCGGCACAGAACCTCAACTGGTTGATCACCAACTTCGTTGACAACACCCCCGGGGTGTCCCACACCGTCGTCGTTTCCGCCGACGGACTCCTTCTGGCAATGTCCGAGGGCTTCCCGCGCGACCGCGCCGACCAGCTCGCGGCCGTTGCCTCCGGACTCACGTCCCTGACCGCCGGCGCCTCACGCATCTTCGAGGGCGGCACGGTGGCCCAGACGGTCGTCGAGATGGAACGGGGTTTCCTTTTCCTGATGTCCATCTCGGACGGGTCCTCGCTCGCGGTCCTCTCCCACCCGGACTGCGACATCGGCCTCGTCGGATACGAGATGGCTCTGCTCGTGGACCGTGCGGGCGCAGTGCTCACACCGGATCTGCGCGCGGAGCTGCAGGGCAGCCTGCTCCACTAGCAAGGTTCTACCGAATGTAGGAAAAACCGTCCGGCCGCCCTCCCCCCACCGGCCCCGTCAGACGGCACGACTGACCGACTTGCTGTCCCGCCCGGAGGATCCATGACCCCGCCCAACGCCTCTCATGATCCGTACTCACATACGTACGAGGAAGAGGGCGACCAGCCGCTGGTACGTCCGTACGCGATGACCGGCGGCCGGACCCGGCCGCGCTACCAGCTCGCCATAGAAGCACTGATCAGCACCACGGCCGATCCGGCAGCGCTCATGGGGCTGCTGCCCGAGCACCAGCGGATCTGCCACCTCTGCCGTGAAGTGAAGTCGGTGGCCGAGGTGTCGGCTCTGCTCTCCATGCCCCTGGGCGTGGCACGGATTCTTGTCGCGGACCTCGCGGAGGCCGGACTCGTCGCGATCCACCAGCCGGGTGGCGACGAGAGCAACGGTGGCGCTCCGGCCGTGACACTGCTCGAAAGGGTGCTCAGTGGACTTCGCAAGCTCTGACGGAGGGCGGGCGACCACCTCCGCGAAGATCGTAGTGGCGGGTGGTTTCGGCGTCGGCAAGACCACGTTCGTGGGTGCCGTCTCCGAGATCAACCCGCTGCGCACCGAGGCCGTGATGACGTCCGCTTCGGCGGGCATCGACGACCTCACCCACACCGGGGACAAGACCACCACCACGGTGGCCATGGACTTCGGCCGTATCACCCTGGACCAGGACCTGATCCTGTACCTCTTCGGTACACCCGGCCAGGACCGCTTCTGGTTCATGTGGGACGACCTGGTACGGGGTGCCATCGGCGCGATCGTCCTGGTCGACACCCGTCGTCTCGCCGACTGCTTCCCCGCGGTCGACTACTTCGAGAACAGCGGACTGCCGTTCGTCGTCGCCCTCAACGGCTTCGAGGGGCACCAGCCCTATACTCCCGAAGAGGTGCGCGAGGCTCTGCAGATCGGGCCCGACGCCCCGATCATCACGACGGACGCCCGCCATCGTTCGGACGCCAAGAGTGCTCTGATCACGCTCGTCGAGCACGCCTTGATGGCGCGCCTGCGGTAGGGCTCGCCCGTAGAATGGCGTCCCGGCAGGCTCGGCACCCAAGTCGGCAAGGTTGTACGCAAGTTGTCGTAGACGCATTGGAGCCGGCTGTGTCGTTTGACACGGTCGGCCTCAGTGTTCATAACGTTTCGACAGAGATATCGAGAGGTGCCGCCACGCGACGCGGTCGTCTGATGCCGCTGTGCTCACAAAAGCCCCGCCTTTTGGCGGGGCTCGTTCTTTATGTTCCGTTTTATCTGCGGCTTACGTCACTCGGAATCTTCGGTTCCGAGTGTTTGGCCGAGCCCACCCTGACGTGCTGGAATGCCAGAACTGCCCAGTAGTAAGGGCCGGAAGACACACGCGGCACGACGAAGGTGCCGAGCCGAGAGGTTGTTGGTCGAGTGAGGCGAAGCAAGAACGGTCCCGAGCCGTCGGCACGGGGCAACTTCACCCCGCCGCCGCGCGGAGCGGCACCCGCACATGTGCCCGGCTCGGAGCCGACGGCCCCACCACCGCCCAGCGGGAGCCGTTTCTCTCCGCGCAACTGGCGCGTACCGACCAGACTGAACGCGATCCTGCTCATACCCGTGGTGGTCGGCCTCGTCATGGGCGGCTTCCAGGTGAAGAGCTCGATCGACACCTGGCAGGAGGCCGAGGACGCGCAGAACACCGCGCGCCTGGTCCGCGCCGCCCTGACCTACGGCGACAAGCTGTACTCCGAGCGCGACATCAGCGCCGCCCCCCTCCTGGAGGGCAAGGGCGTGAAGGACGCGACCGTCGTCAAGGCCCGTGGTGAGACGGACGCGGCGGCCGTCGCCTTCAACGAGGCCGCCAAGAACATGCCGGCCAAGGCCGGACTCGAACGCCGTCTGGAGATCTTCCGCAAGCAGGAGCCCAAGCTCGTCGCCCTGCGCGCGGCCGCGTACACCTCGAAGCTCAAGGGTGTGGAGACCGAAGAGGGTTACGTCGAGATCCAGCACCCGCTGATGGAGTTCGCCAACGAACTCGGTCTGGGCACCGGAAACATCACCAGCTACGGCCGTACGGTCTACGCGATCTCCCTCTCCAAGGCCGCTCTCTCGCTCCAGCGCTCCATCGGCACCCATCTGCTGATCAAGCCGGGGCCGTCCGACGAGAGCCTGGCCAAGCAGCGCGTCGCCCTCACCTCCTACGCCTACCTCGAAGGCATCGCCATCGAGGAGTACATCGGTGGTGGTACCGAGAGTGACGCCGCCAAGCTGGAGCAGGCCAAGAAGCAGATCCAGACCGACGGCGCGGCGCAGGCCAAGGAGGCCGCGGAGACCGCCGCGGCACGCGGCCAGACCTACGTCCCCCCGCCGTCCAACCCCACCGACATGGTCAGCGGTATCGGCACCCTCGCGACGACCGACGCCAGTGCCCGCGTCGCGCTCGCCGACAAGGGCATCACCGCCCAGAACTGGTGGGCGGTCAACACCGCCAAGTACAACGCCTACCGCGCCATCGAGGCGGACCTCGGCGACAAGGCCGTGTCCGAGGCCTCGACCATCGCCTCCGACGCCAAGCGCGACGCCTTCATCACCGGTGCCGCCGTCGTCATCGCCCTGCTCGCCGCGTTCATCCTGGCAGGCATGGTGGCCCGCCAGATGAGCCGCGCGATGCGCCAGCTGCGCAACGCGGCCTTCGGCGTGGCCGAGCAGCGCCTGCCGATGCTGGTCGACCAGCTCTCGCGCACCGACCCGGGCCGGGTGGACACCCGCGTCCAGCCCATCCCGATCAACACCACGGACGAGATCGGCGAGGTCGCCCGCGCCTTCGACCAGGTCCACCGCGAGGCCGTCCGGCTCGCCGCCGAACAGGCGCTGCTGCGGGGCAACATCAACGCGATCTTCACCAACCTCTCGCGCCGCAACCAGTCCCTGATCGAGGGCCAGCTGACCCTCATCACCGACCTGGAGAACAACGAGGCCGACCCGGACCAGCTGGAGAACCTCTTCCGCCTGGACCACCTGGCCACCCGTATGCGCCGCAACGGCGAGAACCTCCTGGTGCTCGCCGGCGAGGAGCCGGGCCGCCGCTGGGACCAGCCGGTCCCGCTGGTCGACGTGCTGCGCGCCGCCTCCTCCGAGGTGGAGCAGTACGAGCGCGTCGAGCTGTCCGGTGTCCCGGAGGCCGAGATCCACGGCCGTGCCGTGACCGACCTCGTGCACCTGCTCGCCGAGCTGCTGGAGAACGCCACCACGTTCTCCTCCCCGCAGACCAAGGTCCGCGTCACCGCGACCCGGCTCCCCGACGGCCGCATCATGGTCGAGATCCACGACAAGGGCATCGGCCTCACCGCCGAGGACTTCGCGGACATCAACCACAAGCTGGCCAACCCGCCGACCGTGGACGCCGCGGTCTCGCAGCGCATGGGCCTCTTCGTGGTCGGCCGGCTGTCCGACCGGCACGGCATCCGCGTCCAGCTGCGCCCCTCGGGCGAGCAGGCCGGCACGACCTCGCTCGTCATGCTCCCCGACGCCATCACCCACGGTGGCGGCGGCGACTACCAGGTGCAGCGCGACGACTTCACGGTCTCGCAGATCATCCCGGAGCACGAGCTGCAGCAGCAGCCGCAGCAGCCGCCCTTCGGGGGCGAGGAGTTCCAGAGCGTCCAGCCGGCCCTGCGCACGGCCGCCGAACTGGGCTTCGACGACAGCCGCTACAACCCCGAGGTCCCGGACGACATACGCGAGCTGGACCCGGTGGGCCGCTCCCTCATGCGTGAGGAGCGCCGCGCGGCCCTGGAGGCCCAGACGCACGGCCCCGAGGGCGAGGCTCCGTCCTTCCAGGGCGAGTTCGACCCTCAGCAGGGCTACGAGAACGGTGGCCAGGGGTACGAGAACGGTCAGCCCGCGTTCGACGACACGGCGGCGGCCCTCCCCGAGGCACCCGCGTACACCGAGGCTCCTGGCTACGACCAGCAGACGTCGTACGAGGGGCAGCAGCAGACGTCGTACGACGAGACGTACTTCCCGCAGGCCGGTGGATACCAGGAACCCGCCTACGCGGAGCCGGGCCAGGACGAGCACCAGCCGGACCCCGCCGTCGGGCAGGACGCGTTCCCGCCCTTCCAGGAGCAGCCCTTCCAGGAGCAGCCCTACCAGGACGACTGGCCGCAGCAGGACACGTACCAGAACGGCTTCCCCGCCGAGTACGCTCCCCCGGCGGAGTCCTCGCAGACCGCTGAGGCGGCCGGGCAGGACAGCGTAGGCTTCGACACTCCGGGACCGGTCCCCTCCAGCGCCCCCGAGCTCACCGACGCCGGGCTTCCGCGCCGCGGAACCACCGACGCCGGACTTCCCCGCCGCGGAGCCACCGCGGTCGGCAAGCAGTCCGTGGGCCAGGAGTCACCGGCACCCTTCGCGAACAACGACAGCAACAGCAATGGCACCGGCGCCGGCGTCGTCAGCACCAACAACGGCACCGGCGGCAAGGGCGACTGGCGGTCGAACAACGACCAGATGTGGCACCGGGCCGAAGCGCTGAAGCAGCCCAAGGCGGGCGGGGTCACCTCCTCCGGCCTGCCGCGGCGGGTGCCCAAGGCCAATCTGGTCGAGGGCACCGCGGAATCGACCCCGCAGGGCGGCCCCCAGATCTCCCGCGCTCCCGAGGACGTCCGGGGCAGGTTGAGCAACCTGCGACGCGGCGTGCAGCGGGGCCGGGACGCAACCAGTGAAACGAACGGTCAGGCCACCAGGAACCAGCCCGGTGGCCCTGACAGCACCTACAACCAGGAGCGTTAGTGTGAGCCCGATGAGCCAGGCGGCACAGAACCTGAACTGGTTGATCACCAACTTCGTGGACAACACCCCCGGGGTGTCCCACACCGTGGTGGTCTCCGCCGACGGACTCCTTCTGGCGATGTCCGAAGGGTTCCCGCGTGACCGTGCCGACCAGTTGGCGGCCGTCGCGTCGGGCCTGACCTCACTCACCGCGGGCGCGTCCCGCATCTTCGAAGGCGGGCAGGTGAATCAGACGGTTGTGGAGATGGAGCGGGGATTCCTCTTCCTCATGTCCATTTCCGACGGTTCCTCGCTCGCGGTTCTCGCACATCCGGAAGCGGACATCGGTCTCGTTGGGTACGAGATGGCCCTTCTGGTCGACCGTGCCGGTACGGTCCTCACGCCTGATCTGCGTGCCGAGCTTCAGGGGAGCCTTCTCAACTAGCAGACAAGCGATGCGTTTTGGCGTCCCGTGGCCGTAAGGTTTCGGGACGCGGCTCCACATTGATGGGCCCGGCACATTCGGAGGAGGAGAAAGTGGCAACACCCCCAGACGGTTCGTCTTCGGGCAACTGGTCCTACGGCCCCGGCCAGGGCCAGGGCAGCGACGGCTCGCCGAACCGGTACAACTTCCCCTCCGCGCCGAGCCACCGACGCCAGCAGCCGTACTCTCCCCAGGGTCCGGGCCCCTCTCCTTACGACCAGCCGTCGGCACCGCGCATCCAGCCCGTGCAGCCGCAGCGGCGCTCGCCCGAACCGTCTCCCGCGGGGAGCGCCAGCAATCCGCTGGTACGCCCCTACGCGATGACGGGCGGCCGTACCAGGCCGCGATACCAGCTCGCCATCGAGGCACTGGTGCACACCACAGCGCAGCCGCACCAGATGCAGGGCCAGTTGCCCGAGCATCAGCGCATCTGCAACCTCTGCCGGGAGATCAAGTCGGTGGCCGAGATCTCGGCCCTGCTGACGATCCCTCTCGGTGTGGCCAGGATCCTTGTCGCCGACTTGGCGGAGGCAGGCCTGGTCGCCATTCATCAGCCCGGCGGCGACGAGAACGCCGGCGGTCAGCCAGACGTGACTTTGCTCGAAAGGGTGCTCAGTGGACTTCGCAAGCTCTAGCGGAGGGCCTTCCCGCTCCACCACGTCCGCGAAAATCGTGGTGGCGGGCGGCTTCGGCGTGGGCAAGACCACGTTCGTCGGGGCCGTCTCGGAGATCAATCCGCTGCGTACCGAGGCCGTGATGACGTCCGCTTCGGCGGGCATCGACGACCTGACGCACACCGGGGACAAGACCACCACCACGGTGGCCATGGACTTCGGCCGTATCACCCTGGACCAGGACCTGATCCTGTACCTCTTCGGTACACCCGGCCAGGACCGCTTCTGGTTCATGTGGGACGACCTGGTACGCGGCGCGATCGGCGCGATCGTGCTCGTCGACACGCGCCGTCTCGCCGACTGCTTCCCGGCGGTCGACTACTTCGAGAACAGCGGACTGCCGTTCGTCATCGCCCTCAACGGCTTCGACGGCAGCCAGCCGTACAACCCGGACGAGGTCCGGGAAGCTCTCCAGATCGGCCCCGACACCCCGATCATCACGACGGACGCCCGCCACCGCGCGGACGCGAAGTCGGCGCTGATCACGCTGGTGGAGCATGCGCTGATGGCGCGGCTGCGGTAGCGGGTTTGCTTAAGCATGAGAGGGGGCGGCAGCTGTTCACTGGCTGTCGCCCCCTTCTGCGTCCGCGTGTCGGCATCCGCATCTGTGGCCGCCCCCGAGGGACAGCCACGGGGACGGCCACAGCGTCCGCGCAGTCATATGCGCGATGTGTCGTGTGCTGCGCCGCATCGTGCCGACGCCGCGGTGACCCGGTCAAGCCAGGCGTACTGTGGATTGACGGCGATCACCTTTTGGGGCTCAACCAGTGCGCTCAGATCGCGACCAGATCGATCACATTGATCACTACGTGACGGTTCGACACGACGTACGTGACGAATCCCCCAGCGAAGGATGCCGACCAACTGCTGTCTCGGTTGCTCTGAGCAGGCGGTCCGAACGGGTTGAGGCTGATCCTCTTCTCCAGGCTTTCCAGCGCTGCCCGTTGCGGGGCGGCCAGGGCAGCCTTGCGCCGCGCGGCTCGGTCCACATACCTGATCGTGTACGCGCTCACGCTCACCTGCCCCTATGCACAGGGTTGTTGTCGACATCGAAGGGGTGACCCTCCTCGTCCCAGAAGACGAGCCCTTCGGTATCGCCCTCGGCCAGACGCTTGACGGTCTGCTCGATCTCGTCGAGATACCCCGGGGTCGCGCAGGCACAGGCGAACGGCAACCACTTGTCGAGTACGCCGTCCAGGGCCCCCTGATCAAAATCCGCAGCGGCACTGAGCCAGTCCTGCTCGAATCCCTGGAGCCAGTCCGGCCGCCGTTCAAGCGCTACGCGAATGGCGCCCGGCGTTCTCTCGCAGGCGTTCGGGTCGACTTCGTGGACCATGGTCGGCGACCTCCGGCGGGGAGCAATGGAACCTCCCCTACTCGAACGTAATGGAGAGTTCGGGGAGGAGTCGCTGCCCACGTTAGAGGGGGCACGCCCGGCCACGCACCCCGGACGCTCGACGACCGCGTCCGAGTCGGAGTGCGAGCGCCGACGGCTGCTCCTGTCCGGCACTTCACGCATGGAGACCACCCGTGTCCGACTCGGCCTGCGGCCACACGAGGCTGCCTACGCTGCCGGGACACATGGAGATGAGCTGCGCGGCCCGCTCGGGATTTCGCAGCGACATACGGAGCCCGCCGCTCTCGGTGGCGACTTGAGCGCTCCCGTCCTTGTGCGCGAGACCCCAGGCGGCGACGCGGGCGTCGCGGTCACCCGCCTCGGTGGTGTACTCCTCGACCACGGCGAAGAGGCGAGGGGCGGTGGCATCGACGAGGGCGTGGATCTCGGCGGTGAAGCCGTCGGGACGCTCGGGCTTCGGGAGGCCCAGGGATACGGTGGTCATGGCAATTTTCCTTTGCGTACAGGGAGTTGCGTGTGAGAACGATAAGCATGAACGCATAGATCTATGCCATAAATTCTGTAAGCTCTATGCGATTCACTCGTGTGAGGGACGTGCAGCACTCCCGCACGGTCAGGAGAGGAGAAACCGGTGGCAGCGACTGGCCCACCCACGCTGAGGCAGCGACGCCTGGGAACCGAGCTGCGCAAGCTCCGCGAGCGAGCTGGGCTGAGCTCTACGACGGGTGCCGCTCGCATCGGCGTGCAGCAGGCGCGGATGAGCATGATGGAGGCAGGACGGCACGGCGTCAGCGACGAGCGCGTACGCACGCTGGCGCTCGCCTACTCCTGCGACGACAGCGACTTGGTCGAGGCGCTGGCTGCGATGACTGGCCGCCGCAGCCGGGGGTGGTGGGACGAATACCGAGAGTTGCTCCCGCCCTCGCTCGTCGAGGTCGCCGAGTTCGAAGCCGACGCCACCGAGCTACGGGTCGGCGTGGTCTGCACCATGCCAGGCCTGGTGCAGACCCTCGACCATGCACGCGCGGCATTCCGGCAGAGCGTTCCCGCCCTGCGCCCGTATGAAGTCGAGCACCGGGTCTCGTTCCGCATCAAACGTCAGGCGATACTGTTCGCGGAACCGCCGACCCCCTACACCGCGATCGTCCACGAGGCCGCACTGCGGATGCGGGTGGGCTCCCCGGACGTGATGCGCAACCAGCTTCTGTACTTGAACGAGATGGGCGAGCGCGGAAACGTCCGCGTCCTCGTCGTCCCCTTCGACCAGGTCGACTTTCCCGCCTCGGGGCAGCCCATCAGTTATGCGTCAGGCCCCGTCCCGCAACTGGACACGGTCCTACTCGACTCCGACCACGGCTGCGATTTCCACGACGCTGAAGCACAGTTGCATCGATACCGCTCCGTACTCGACCGCATGGAGGCGTGCGCGCTCACGCCCCATAGGAGCCGCGACTTCATCCGCCGCCTCGCCAAAGACCTGTGAGGGAAACCCGTGCCTGCCTACACCTGGCAGAAGTCCTCGTACAGCACCGAGGGCGCAAACTGCCTCAACCTCGCCACCGCCCCCGACGACACCCTCCGCCTGCGCGAGAGTGACGACCCTGACCGAATACTGGCCGTGAACCGTGAAGGACTCTCCGCGCTGCTGGCTGCCGTCAAGAACGACCGCCTTCCGGCCACGGCACTCAGCTGACCTCGCCCACGCTTCCTGCGGTCGTGTGGTTGCACTGAGGCGTAGGCCGGTATGGTCCGGACAAGCATCACGAATGTGACGGGGAAGAGGTGATCAGGATGGCGTACTCCACGCATATGGCTGCGGCGCTCTCCGGCGCCACCGTGAGCCAACTCAGATCATGGCGCATCAACCGTGGCGCCAAGGGCCAGTTCCTGATGCCCGAACTGGGCACTCGCCCCCGCGCCGCGTACTCCTTCCGTGACGTACTGGCTCTGCGTACCTGCGTACGACTGCGGCAGGACTTCTCCCTCCAGAAGATCCGCACGGCGATCGGTACGCTCCGCGGCCTGGGGGAAACGGCCCATCTGGCGTCGTACCAACTGGTCACGGACGGCTCCAGCATCGTCCTGTATGACGACGAACACCCGACCGACCTCCTGGACCGTCCGGGGCAACGCGTGGTGGCAACCCTGACCGACATTCTTGAGCCCTTTGCTCCCCGGCCTGGCGTAGTGGTGCCACACCTGCTGCGCCCGGCGACGCACGTTGCCGTGGATCCGGCCAACCAGGGAGGCCATCCGGTGATCACAGGTACGCGCGTGCCGTACGAAGCGGTGGCGGAACTCCTCGAAGACGGTGTCCCGCTGAACCGAATCCCGGACTACTACCCGGCAGTGACGGTGGAGGCTGCCCGTGACGCGGCCGAGTTCGCCCGCTACGTCGACAGCTACCTCCCGAGCGGAAGCCGCGCCTCCTGATGCACCTTCTCGTCGACGAGAACACAGCGGTGCAGCTCCTGACCCCTCTTCGATACGTGCTGCCCCAGCACCAGGTCAACCACGTGACCGAAGTGAAGTGGTCGGGCAAGAAGGATGTTCAGCTTCTCCTGGATGCGGCCCGCAAGGGATACGACGCCCTGTTGACGAAGGACGGACGCCAGCTCGAAGACCCTGACGAGACGGATTCGATCAAGAAAGCCGGCATCCATCACATCCGGTACTCGCAGAAGGAGAGCGGCGTCGGCGGGCTGGCCCTGGCCGTAGGGGCGATCATCGCCGCCATGCCTTTCGTCATGCGAGAACTTGAAGCCGCTGACGGCCAACGACTCGTCCATATTCGAGGCCTGAGTCCGGTGCCGAGCCAACGCTTCGAATCGATGGACCCCCGCCAGAAGCCACCACGCTACTGGCGTTGACCGGAGCGACGTTGTTTGAGCCCCACGGCCGTACGGCGACGGTGTGGGCGGTGCCGAATCCGACCGAAGCGTGGCGGCCGTGGTCGGATGCTCCAGCCCTTCAGGTAGCGGGCGGTCAGGACGACGAACAACGGGCCGTGTCTCACACCCTGGCCCACGGTTCGCTTCCGCGGCCGGGACGTGGCTGGAATGACGACCGTCCCGCGGGCTAGACCGTGACGGCCGGCCCGGCGGGGAACGAGTTCTGACTGGGCCCGACGACGGGGAACTGCACCCCCGTGAGGTCTTCGGAGGTGGTCCACAGGCGTTGCTGGACGGCTGCCTCGTACGACTCCGGGCTTGAGGTGACCAGTCGGGGGTGGCCCTTGACCTCGTTGCGTCCGCTGGGGCCGTAGTACTGGCCGCCGAGCACTGCGGGGTCGGTGGCGGCGCGCAGGGTCGGCAGCGCGCCCATCGCCGGCGTCTGGGTGATCAGCGGCGCGAGCCAGGTGAGCGGGAGCCGGACGGCCGCGGGGGTGTTGCGGGCGAGTTCGGTGCTGGACATGCCGGGGTGCGCGGCCACCGCGACGGTGGTGCCGTGCCTGGCGAGCCGGCGCTGCAGCTCGTACGTGAACATCAGGTTGGCCAGCTTGGACTGGCCGTAGGCGGCGGCCCTGCCGTACGACCGCTCCCACTGCAGGTCGTCGAAGTGGATCGCGGCCCGGATGCGGTGGCCGGTGCTGCTGACCGTCACCACGCGCGAGCCGGGCACCGGCAGCATCAGGTCCAGCAGCAGCCCGGTGAGCGCGAAGTGCCCGAGGTGGTTGGTGCCGAACTGCATCTCGAAGCCGTCCCGGGTGGTCTGCTTCGGGGTGTACATCACGCCGGCGTTGTTGATCAGCAGGTCGAGCCGGCCGAGCCGGGACCGCAGCGCCGCCGCCGCGGTCCGTACGGAGTCGAGCGAGGTCAGGTCCAGCGCCTGCACGGTCACGTCGCCGGTCATGCGGGCCGCGGCCTGCTCGCCCTTCTCGACGTCGCGCACGGCGAGCACCACGGACGCCCCGCGCTCGGCGAGCGCCTTGGCGGTCTCGTACCCCAGCCCGGTGTTGGCCCCGGTCACCACGGCCACCCGCCCGCGCTGGTCCGGGATGTTCGCCGTCGTCCACTTCTCACCCATGTCGGGCTCCCAACCAATTAACGTACCGGAAGTATCTTCTGCCGACGACGCTAAAGTACTCTCGGTACGTTGTCAACGTACCGCTGGTACGTAAGTTAGGCTGATAATCGTGACTTTCCAGCGGGCGCGAACCGAGGAGCAGCGGGAGATCCGCCGACGGGCGATCCTCGACATGGCGTCGGCGATGCTCGACGAGATGCCCGTGGCCGCGGTCACCCTGAACGAGCTCAGCCGCCGGGTGGGCCTGGCGAAGCCGAACGTGCTGCGCTACTTCGAGTCCCGCGAGGCGGTGCTGCTGGAACTGCTGGACCACTTCCTGCAGGAGTGGCTGACGGAACTGGCAGGCGAGTTGGCCGCCGGAGCCGACGAGAACCTACCCATGGCCGAGCGAGCGGCAGCGGTGGCCGAGACCCTCAGCCGCTCGCTCTCCGGGCGAGTGGTGCTGTGCGACCTCTTCGGCGCACAGGGCAGCGTCCTGGAACACAACGTCTCCGTCGAGGTCGTGGCACGCTACAAGCGCGCCTCACTGGACCGTCTGACCACCATGACCGCCCTGGTCCGGAGGTACCTGCCGGAGCTGGGCGAGAACGCGACGCTGTTCAGCCTGCAGACCATGGTCATGGCCGGCGCGCTGTCGGCGTACAGCACGCCCCCGCCCAGCCTGCTGGCGGCCTACCGGGCCGAGCCCGACCTGGCCCGCTTCCACCTGGAACTGAAGGACTCCTTGCGGCTGGCCCTGACCGCGACCCTGCTGGGCGTGCTGCCCCGCCCCTGACGCGTTGGTGGCGCCCCGGCCCCGGCCCCGGAAACAGCGATCGCCGGCCGGGCTCCCTGTGGAGCCCGGCCGGCGATCGCTTGAGCACGTGAGCGCGTGAGCGCGTGCTCAGCCCTGCCAGGAGTGCGGCGCGCGGAAGCCCGGGGTGCGCTCCAGGCGGCGCCAGCCCGCCTTCGCGCGGCCGTGGTGGACCGGGGCCTCGACGGGAGCGGAGGCCGCGCGGGCCAGGAGGATCGCCGTGACCGCGGCTACTTCCTCGGGCTCGGCGTGGCCCTTCTCGACGCGGATATCAGGAATGTCCATGGGTGTCAGTCTCCGTGAGAGAGAGGTACGCGGCATTGCCGCGATGAATCCGCCGGGTTACTACTGCGGCGGGTTGCCGTGCTTGCGGGAAGGCAGGTCCGCGTGCTTGTTGCGCAGCATCGCGAGGGAGCGGATGAGGATCTCGCGGGTCTCGACCGGGTCGATGACGTCGTCGACCAGACCGCGCTCGGCCGCGTAGTAGGGGTGCATCAGCTCGGACTTGTACTCCTTGACCATGCGCACCCGCATCGCCTCGGGGTCCTGTGCCTCCGCGATCTGGCGGCGGAAGATGACGTTCGCGGCGCCCTCCGCGCCCATCACGGCGATCTCGTTCGTCGGCCAGGCGTAGGTGAGGTCGGCGCCGATGGACTGGCTGTCCATGACGATGTACGCGCCGCCGTAGGCCTTGCGCAGGATCAGGGAGATCCGCGGCACGGTCGCGTTGCAGTAGGCGTAGAGCAGCTTCGCGCCGTGGCGGATGATTCCGCCGTGCTCCTGGGCGACACCGGGCAGGAAGCCCGGCACGTCCAGCAGCGTGACGATCGGGATGTTAAAAGCGTCGCACATCTGGACGAAACGCGCCGCTTTTTCCGAAGCCTCGATGTCCAGCACGCCCGCCAGGGCCTGCGGCTGGTTGGCGACGATGCCCACCACCTGGCCGTCGAGCCGCGCCAGGGCACAGATGATGTTGCGGGCCCAGCGCTCGTGGATCTCCAGGTAGTCGCCGTCGTCGACGAGCTCCTCGATGACCTTGGTCATGTCGTACGGCCGGCTGCCGTCCGCGGGCACCAGGTCCAGGAGCACCTCGGAGCGGCGGTCCGCCGGGTCCTCGGACTCGGTGGCCGGCGGGTTCTCGCGGTTGTTCTGCGGCAGCATCGACAGGAGATAGCGGACCTCCGCGATGCAGGTCTCCTCGTCGTCGTACGCGAAGTGCGCGACGCCGCTCGTCTCGGCGTGGACGTCCGCGCCGCCGAGGCCGTTCTGGGTGATCTCCTCGCCGGTGACCGCCTTGACGACGTCCGGTCCCGTGATGAACATCTGCGAGGTCTCGCGGACCATGAAGACGAAGTCGGTGAGGGCGGGGCTGTAGGCCGCGCCGCCCGCGCACGGGCCGAGCATCACGGAGATCTGCGGGATGACGCCGGAGGCGCGGGTGTTGCGCTGGAAGATGCCGCCGTAGCCGGCGAGGGCCGAGACACCCTCCTGGATACGGGCGCCCGCACCGTCGTTGAGGGAGACCAGGGGCGCTCCGGCCGCGATGGCCATGTCCATGATCTTGTGGATCTTCGTGGCGTGGGCCTCGCCCAGCGCGCCGCCGAAGATACGGAAGTCGTGGGCGTAGACGAAGACCGTGCGGCCCTCGACCGTGCCCCAGCCGGTGATGACACCGTCCGTGTAGGGCCTCTTGGCCTCCAGGCCGAAGCCGGTCGCCCGGTGCCGTCGCAGCTGCTCGACCTCGTTGAACGAGCCTTCGTCCAGCAGCAGCTCGATCCGCTCCCGGGAGGTCAGCTTGCCCTTGGCGTGCTGCGCCGCGGTCGCCTTGTCGCTGGGTCCGCGAAGAGCCTCCGCACGGATCGCCTGCAGCTCGGCCACGCGCCCACGGGCATCCGCGGGTTCCCCGGCCAAGGATTCGGTCTCGTCCAAAACGGTCATGTAGTGACCTTACGAAGTCCACCAAGGAAAGCGGGCCGTCGACTCCGTACAGTCTCCGGCCCGTTTTACTGGTAGCCCTGAACAGAACCCCGACGGCGTGCAGGCGATCCGACTGCTCAGAGGGCCTTCGGCTTGTAGGGGTCGCACAAAGCGCTCAGCTGAGAGTCACCTCACACTCCAGCGTTTCGCATACCTTCCCCGGAGTGACGCGCAGCCTCAGCCGGCGTCCGGTGGCGAGTACCTCGACACCCGGATCCGCGCGCACGACCCCGCGTACGGGCCGGTCCCAGACGATCTCCAGGGCCTCTCCGGTACGCAGGGGTTCGCTCACGCAGAGGGTCGCGGTCCCGCCCCGGCGGCGTACGAGCACGCTCGCGGGAGCGGTGGCCGTGAGCGGGCCGGCCGAGCCCGCGCGCCAGAAGTTCGCCGCGAGCAGCCCCAGCGCCGGTACGGACACCGCCTGGCGGCCGGAGTCGTTGGCGAGGACCGACAGCCGGTGCCGGTCGGCGGCGCGGGCGGCGACCGTGCGGCGCGAGGCCCCGGGCAGCACGACGTAGGCGTACGTGGCGTCCACCGGGTCCGTGCCGTGGTCGAGCCAGAGCGTCTGCCAGCGGCGGGTCCGGCGTTCGGTGGTACTGGTGGTGTTGATGTCGGACCAGGCGCCGGTGCGGTCCTCGCGGAGCGTACGCAGGGCAGGCCCTTCCAGGACGACCCAGCCCCCGTGGCCCTCCAGGTGGGCCCAGCCCGGACCCCGTACGAGAGCCTGCGTACCACCCTCCCCCAGGTTCCTGTTGTCGACGACCGTCTCGACCGGGACGCCGTCCGCGGCGGTGATCCCCGCTCCGAGGCAGACGATCGCGTCGTCGAGGCAGAACCACGACGTGCGGGCCTCCAAGGTCGAGCCGAGCCCCAGCAGGTGCTGCCCGACCGCCGCGAACTCCCCGTCCGTCGTGCCGCCGACCCAGCGTGCCGCGGGTCTGGGCTCGCCCCACTCGCCGCCCGCCCGGTCGGCGAGCCGCTTGGTGGACACGGTCGTCCCGGGCAGCCGGTACCAGTCGACGGTCGGCCAGTACCAGTCCGTGTACTGACCGGAGGGACTGCCGCCGGCCCACCAGTAGAGCATTCCGGCACCCGTGTGCCAGCCGCGCGGGTTCTCGCCGTTGCCGCACTCGTAGTACGCGATCCGCTCGCTCGCCATCGAGATGTTGGCGGTGAAGCCGGGGCCCGTACCGGAACCCCTCCCGGTGCCGGAGCCGCGGTGGACCGCCCTGTCCATGGCGGCGAAGAGGTGGTGACCGGCCGGTTCGGGCGCGGCCGGGAGAGCCGAGTCGGCGACGGCGTGCAGGCGGGCCAGGTCGGCGACCCCGAACTGCCGTGCCGTCAGGATCGGGGTGACGGTGTCCCGTTCGATCCAGCCCTTGATCCTGCCCTGCCAGCGGTCGCGTTCCGCCGCGCTCGCGCCCTGGGCGAGGAGCGTGATCGCGGCGATCAGCGCCTGCCCGTGGAAGTGGTCGCTGCGCATGACCTGCCGGTCGTCGCTCTTGAGGTAACCCCGGCTGATGGCCCGCCCGTTGACGCTGTCCATCATCAGCCCGTCGTGGATCAGCGGCGCGTAGGCCTTCTCCACACTGTCCAGGATGATCTGCCGGCCGGCGTCGGTCACCTCCCACTGCGACCCGGCGAGCAACGCGAAGAGACGCCCGAGCCCGTCGAGCATGACCTGCCCGTACGTTCCCGAGTACGCGACCCAGGTGTGCTGGACGAAGGACCCGTCGGCGTAGAGCCCGTCCCCCTTGGTGACGTACGGGAAGACCGGTGAGAGCGCGTCCCGGGCGAGCGCGATCTTCTCGGGGGCACGGCCGAGGATGCCGCGCAGGGCGACGGAACGGCACAGGTCGACGCGGTTCGCGCCGGTCGAGGTGCCCGTGTAGTCCCCGAGCATGCTGTCGGGGACGAAGTGGTCGACGGCGGCGCAGGCGGCCCCGATCCGCGCGTCCGTGAGCTCGCCGTACAGGGCGGCCACGATGTCCATGAGGAGGCGGGGGCTGCCGATCTGCCACTCCCACCAGTTGCCGTAACGGGTGGTGGAGGGGTGGTAGACGGTGGCGGAGAGGTGGTCGAGACCGCGCAGGACGTCCGCGAGCAGGCCCGCGTCGCCGGTGGAACCGGTGCCCTCCTGGACGTACGCCTGGGTCATCGTCCACAGCCTGCTGTAGCTCTGGGTGATGCCGGCGGGCGGGTCGTACGGGTAGCCGGGCCACAGCGAGTTCGCCGTCGGCGCCATGGACGCCCGGAAGCCGCGGGCCAGTTCGCCGGTCTCGGCGAGGCGGGACGCGTACGGCTCGGCGGCCGGGTCGTAGCCCGCGCCGAGGGCGATCTCCAGCCAGCGGCGGCGGAGCGTGTCGTACGGGTCGTCGTCGGCCGCGTGCGCGGAGGCGGGGAATGCGGAGACGGGGAGTGCGGAGGCGGGGAGTGCGGAGGCGGGGAGTGCGGTCGCCAGGAGCGGGGCGCCCGACGTGAGCGCCGCCGCGAGCAGGAACGTACGGCGGGAGGGAGTCATCTCATGGATCTCCTGAATCTCCTGGATCTCATAGGTGTCCTGGGTCTCAGGGGTCTCAAAGGTCGCATGGGTCTCCTGAGCCTCATGAATCCCTTAGCAGCCGCCGCAGTTGTAGTAGAGGACGTCCCAGTGGTTGCCCTCGTCCGCGTAGATGTTGCCCGAGCCCGACCGGTACTGGAGGGCTCCGTCTCCGCGCGGGCCGATGTAGGTGAACGTGTTCTTGATGTAGTTCGTGACGCAGGTGCTCTTGGCGTAGTCGAGCTTGTAGCCGTTCCAGTGGGAGTACGTGCCGCTCGCGTGGCCGGTCTCGGTGCCGCCGGTGATGTCGAGGGCGCAGCCGGTGGCGCTCTTCAGGGTCTGCGCTCCCTGGGCGGTCGCGAGGTTGAGCTGCTCGAAGGACGTGCAGGTGGAGTTGTTGCGGTCCGAGCAGCCGCCGGAGGACGACCAGGTGATGCCGGAGCCGCTGAACATCGAGGTCGCCGTGGCGTGGCTGATCTTCGTGACGGCGACGGCGTCGGGAGCGGCGGTCGCCCCCGTGGCACCGCCGAGCACGACGGCGGCCGGGGCGGCGAAGAGGGTGAGGGCGGCCAGGGCGGAGCGGAGCTTCATGCGGAGCCTTCCTGCGGACGACCGGGCTGACTGTGGGGCGGCGATACAGGTGGAGCAAGGCGATGGTGCCCGAGGGCTACACGTGTCCACCAGGGGGTCGGCGGATCACCTTGGGCGTAGACCAATGGCAACCGGCTGTAACCGGGGCAACGCACCCCGCCAACAGTTGAAACCCGTAGGGAATAGGTCTATGGTCGCTCTAGTTGAACGTTAAACAGCTTCGGCGCAAGGCCGGGGCTCGTCCCCCAAGGAGCCAGTCATGGGAATCTTCGGCCGCAAGGACACCGACACCGCAACCGCGACGCCCGCCGCCGTGAGCCCCGACCTCGCCGCCTTGACCGGCGACTACACCATCGACCCGGCTCACTCGACGATCGGCTTCGTGGCGCGCCACGCCATGGTCACGAACGTCAAGGGCGGCTTCCAGGACTTCACCGGCAACCTGCACCTGGACGGCGCCGACCCGTCGCTGTCGACCGCGTCCATCGACGTCAAGATGGACAGCATCAGCACCGGCTCCGACGACCGCGACGGTCACCTGAAGAGCGCGGACTTCTTCAAGACGGAGGAGTTCCCCACGATGACCTTCCGGTCCACCGCGGCCCAGGCACTCGGCGGCGACGACTACCGCATCACCGGTGACCTGACGATCCTGGGCACCACCAAGCCGCTCTCCATCGACCTGGAGTTCAACGGCGCGGCGAAGGACCCGTACGGCAACGAGCGCGTCGGCTTCGAGGGCAAGGCCGAGATCCTGCGCTCCGCGTGGGGCCTCACCTGGAACGCGGCGCTTGAGACCGGTGGCGTGCTCGTCTCCGACAAGATCAAGCTGACCTTCGACATCTCGGCGATCAAGAACGCCGCCTGATCGCGGTAGCGGGTGCGGGTCCAGCCCCGCGTACCGCGTCCCGCATGTCGAGCGCGCCCGCCCTCCGGCTCCCAGCGAGCGGACGGCGGGCGCTCGGCTGTGCGGGCGGCCGCGCGGGCGGGCGGAGCGTCAGGAGCCGGACCCGAGACGGACAACCTGGGGCCCCGGGGTCCCGGGAGTGCGCGCGCCGGCGTCACCGCGGCCGCGGACCCGACTCCAGCCCGGCGACGGCCTTCCGCAGCCGGGCCGCCCGCACCTCGGGGGTCCTCGCCTTGAGCAGGTCCAGGACGACCAGGTACCGGTCCGTCTTGCCGAGCCCGTCGAAGGAGACCTTCGCCCGAGGGCTCCGGTCCAGCGCGGCGGCGAGGTCGTCCGGGACGGTGGCGTTCCGCTGCGACTCGTACGCGGCCTCCCACCGGCCGTCCGCCTCGGCGGCGGCGACCTCCGCGAGGCCCCTGGGCCGCATCCGGCCGGCCGCGGTCAGCGCCTCCACCTTGCGCACGTTGACCATCGACCAGAGGCTGCCCCGCCTGCGCGGGGTGTACTTCTGGAGGTAGTACGACGCGTCGAGGCGGCGCCGTTGACCGTCGATCCAGCCGTGGCAGAGGGCCACGTCGAGCGCCTCCGCGACCGTGACGGACGGCAGACCTGACCCCTTTTTAGCGATCTTCAGCCAGACCCCGTCCCGGAGTTCCTCATGAGCGGACACCCAAGCGTCCAGTTGCGCGGTGTCCACGAATGCTCTGATCTCCACACCGTCCATGAGAGGACGGTAAAACCCATCTAGGCCAGATCCCGTCCTAGAGCGCCGGCCAGCCACCCACCCGACCCACCCAGGGGCGCGGGGAACTGCGCACCGGGGGTTCGGGGGCGGAGCCCCTGAGCAGTGACGGAAAGCCGGCAGCCGGGAAGCGTCGCATGGATATTCCGATGCGGCGCCACCGGACCGCACGCTAGCCTCCGGCCATGACATGGCTCCCCAGCGACTTCGCCCACCCACTGCGCGTAGACGCGCCGGCCGGGCTGCACCTCCGGCCGATCACCGGTGAGGACGCCGCGATCGACTACCCGGCGGTGATGGGCTCCCGGGAGCGGCTGTGGTCGATCTTCGGGGAGGCCTGGGGCTGGCCCGCCGCCACGATCACGTACGAGGCCAACAAGGCGGACCTGGAACGGCACGCGGCCGAGATCGAGGCGCACGAGTCCTTCAACTACGTGCTGTTCGACGAGGCGGAGGCCACCGAGTACGGCTGCGTGTACATCGATCCCCCGGAGAAGGCCGGTGCCGACGCCGAGATCTCCTGGTGGGTCGTCGACGGCAAGGTCGGGACCCCGCTGGAGCGCGACCTGGACGCGTTCGTACCGCGCTGGATCGCCGGGGCATGGCCCTTCGAGCGGCCGCGGTTCATCGGCCGGGATGTGTCGTGGAAGGAATGGCTGGCTCTGCCGGACCGCACCTGACGGCGGCCCGGACGCGAGCGGCTGGTTTTCACCCCTTGTGGCGGTGCTCACAGCGTTCCCATAATCCTTCAACAGAAATTGACCGGCTCATGACGAGACCAACGGGATTTCTTTCGCCGAACTTGGCATGCGCCTGTCACTTCCACCCCCCACGGAAGGCATCACGTTGAAGAACCTCCTCAAGACCCTCAAGAGATGCGCGGTCGCGGGCGCCGCCACCCTCGCGGTCATCAGCCTTCAGCCCCTCTCCACCGCGCAGGCAGCCCCGGCGCCCGTCGTCGGCGGAACCCGCGCCGCGCAGGGCGAGTTCCCCTTCATGGTCCGGCTCTCCATGGGCTGCGGCGGCGCCCTCTACACCCAGCAGATCGTGCTCACCGCCGCGCACTGCGTAAGCGCCACCGGCAACAACACGAGCATCACCGCCACCGCCGGTGTCGTGGACCTCCAGTCCACCTCCGGCCGGGTCCAGGTCAAGTCCACCAAGGTCTACCGGGCCCCCGGCTACAACGGCAACGGCAAGGACTGGGCGCTCATCAAGCTCGCCACGCCCATCAACCTGCCCACGCTGAAGATCGCGACGACCACGCAGTACAACACCGGCACCTTCACCGTCGCCGGCTGGGGTTCGGCCAGTGAGGGCGGCGCCCAGCAGCGCTACATGCTCAAGGCGAGCGTGCCGTTCATCAGCGACGCCACCTGCCGCACGTACAGCGGTTACAGCGGCCTCGTCGCGGGTGACGAGATCTGCGCCGGTTACGCCGCCGGCGGTGTGGACACCTGTCAGGGCGACTCCGGCGGCCCGATGTTCCGCAAGGACAGCGCCAACGCCTGGATCCAGGTCGGCATCGTCAGCTGGGGCATAGGCTGCGCCCGCGCCAACGCGCCCGGCGTCTACAGCGAGGTCTCGACCTTCTCCTCCGCGATCGCGTCGGCGGCGTCGACTCTCTGACCTTCGCGGTACGACGTCCACGCGTCGTACGCGGTCCACGGGCCCGGCGCCGGACCGCGCCGGGTCCGTATCCGTATCCGTATCCGTATCCGTACCCGTACCGGCGCTCGCACCCGGTGCCCGGCGCCCGGTGCCCGGCGCCCGTGAGGTCAGAACCCGCCGCCGCCGCCGAAGTCCCCACCGCCGCCGCCGTCGAAGCCCCCGCCGAAGTCGTCGGAGTCGAAGTCGGCGCCGGACACGTCCCCGCCCTCGTACCCGCCGCCCGAGCCGCCGAAGTCCCCGTAACCGGAGCCGTAGTCGGCCGCGTACGCCGGGCCGGCCATCATCGAGCCGAGCACGGTGCCGACGAGGAGGCCGGGCAGGATGCCGCCGCCGAAGTAGCCGCCCGCCCAGGGGCCGTACGCCGGACCCGCGTCCCAGTAGGGCCGCCGCCCGTACTCCGTGTCGACCTCGCGCACGGCGGGGTCGGTGCCCTCGGCCAGCCGGACCCGGTCGGCGGCGCAGACGGGTACCTCGCGGGGCGCTCCGCCCGCCGGCGTCCAGGTCGCGTCGGCGACCGAAGGCCCGTGGCGCGGGTCGAAGAAGCAGGGCGCCCGGCGCTCGGGAACGGGCCTGCCCTCGCGGCGCGCGGCGAGTACGGCCAGCGAGAAGCGCCCGTCCTCCAGGGCCTCGGTGACTCCCCGCACGTCTTCGGGGCGGGTGGCCGCGGCCATGAAGGACTTCGCCTTGTCGTACGCGTCGAGGGAGCGCTCGTAGTCGGCGCGCATCGCGTCGTCCGCGCCGGTCTCCGCGGGGTGGAAGTCGAGCCGGTCGAGTTCCTCGCCGAAGGCGGTGATGTCCTCGTCCACGACGACGCGCAGCCGGTCGAGCGCGGCCCGCCGCTCCGCCTCCTGCCGTCGGCGGTTGCGCCTCACCAGGGCGTACGCGCCCGCGCCGCCCGCCACGACGACCGCGCCGACGCCGATCAGAGCGCCGGTGCCGACGCCGTCACCGCCCTCGCTCCAGCCGCTGGGCGCGGAGCCGCCGACGTTGGCGAGGGCCCGGTCCGTGAAGTCGTTCAGCTGGGTCTTCGCGTCCTCGCCCCGGACGCTGGTCACCAGGTTGCGCACGGCGGCGTTCGGCAGGACGGAGGAGTCGGCCTTCGCGTCGAACCGGGTGCCGAGCCTGATCGCGTACAGACCCGTGACACCGGTGTCGGTGCGCAGGTTCTGGAAGAGGTTCTCCGTGGGGAAGTCCCCGGGGAGAACGGCGACGAACACCGGCTTGTCCGCCTTCTCGATCTTCGCGGCCAGGGCGTCGGCATCCGAGTCGGACAGGACCCGGGCCATGGACGGATCGACGTACACAGGGCTCTCGCGCAGAGCGTCCGCGACCACCGAGACGTCCGTGGCGGCGTGGGCGCCGGTGGCTCCCGCGACCGACACCGCCAGCGCCGCGAACGGAATCAGCAGAACGGCCAGCCCTCGTGCAAGTACGCCTTTCATACCTCGAAGCTACTCCAGCCCCCGCTCGCCTGCTCCCAGGGGCGCGGGGGCTGTTGTCCGTATGCGGCTCCGCCGCCTGGGCGCGCCCAGGCGGCGCCGGGCCCGCGGACGTACGACAGACATCCGCGGGCCCGGCGGGCGGCCGGTCAGGCAGCCGTGTACGCGGCGGTCAGCTTCTCCACCGCCCGCGCGTAGCGCCCCGTGAGCAGCAGATGATCCGCGTCGGCGAACGGCTTGGCGACAGCCGAAGTGATCCCCTGCCCGACCTTCTGCTGGACAAGCACCCGCGCCTTGCCGACGATGGCGCGCCCGGCCTCCTCGGACCCGGCCCGCTCGGCCAGCGAGGCCGCGACGGCGAGGGCCTTCAAAGTGGCCGTGCCGCCCGAAGGCACCTTCGTGAGCGTCGTCAGCCCCCATCCGTACGGGAACTGCGGGTCGTACGCCGCGTCACCGACGTTGATCGGCAGCTGCGCCTCGGACTTCGGCCAGGTCACGGGCAGCTGCCCGGTGAAGGCCCGCTTCCCGTAGAGCACGTCCGCGACCCCGTCGCCCTCCGTGCCCGGCAGCCAGGACGCGACGAGCGCGTCGATGTCACCGAGCTGGTCGCCGACGAGCTGCGGTCGCCCGGAGACGACCAGGACCGCGCACTTCATGGCGCCGCACACCGTGTCGACGGCGGCCCGGTCGGCGGCGGAGAGGGCCAGGTCGTGTCCGTTGCCCACATCTCCGATGCCTTCCGCGTACGGGGTCTCGCCGACGACCACGACACCCACGTCGTGCCCGCCGGTCGGTGCCGACGCGTCCTTGGAGTACGTGACCGGGCCGCCGCCGGCCTTCCGGATGCCCTCCAGGACCGTCGTCCCGTCGGTGATGTCCCCGGACGAGCCCTGCCAGGTGACGGTCCAGCCGCCGCTCTGGTTGCCGATGTCGTCGGCGTTCGACCCGGCGACGTACACCTTCTGCGACTTCTTCAGCGGCAGCACACCGCCCGCGTTCTTCAGCAGGACCTGCGACTCGGCGGCGGCCTCGCGGGCCACGGCCCGGTGCTTCGCGGAGCCGATCGCCGAGGCGCCGCTCGTGTCGGCGTACGGCTTCTCGAAGAGGCCCAGCTTGAACTTCTGCGTGAGGATGCGCGACACGGCGTCGTCGACCCGCTTCTCGCTCACCCGCCCGGCCCGCACCTCGTCGAGGAGCGTGGCGTGGAAGTCCTTGTACGCGTACGGGACCATGATCATGTCGAGGCCGGCGTTGACGGACGTACGGACGTCGCTCGCGTAGTCGCCGGGGATCTGGTCGATGGCCTGCCAGTCGCTGATGACGAAGCCGTCGAAGCCCATGCGGTCCTTGAGGACCCCGTTGAGCATCGCGGCGTTGGCATGCATCTTCACCGGGCCCTCGGAGTCGCCGAGGATGTCCAGCGAGGAGTACGAGGGCATGAACGTGCCCACGCCCCGGTCCACCGCGTCCTGGTACGGGGCCAGGTGGACGGCCTCCAGCTCCTGCCGGGTGACCTTGGTGACGCCCTGGTCGATCGTGTACGAGCCGGTCGTGGACGAGCCGAACTCCGTGCCGCCGTCGCCGACGAAGTGCTTGGCGGTGGCGAGGACCTTGTCGTTCCGCTTCAGGTCCTCGCCGCCGGCCGCCCCCTGGAGGCCCTGGATGACGGTCTCCATGGACTCGACGAGTGCCGGGTCCTCACCGAACGACTCGTACGTACGGCCCCAGCGCTCGTCACGCGCCACGCACAGGCAGGGCGCGAAGTCCCACGGGATGCCGGTGGCCCGGACCTCGGCCGCGGTCACCTTGCCCGCGTCGTGGGCGACCTGGGGGTCGCGCGTGGCGCCGATGCCGATGTTGTGCGGCAGGATCGTGGCGCCGACGAGGTTGTTGTGTCCGTGCACCGCGTCCACGCCGTAGATGAGCGGGATCTGGAACCGGGTGGCCTGCGCCCGCAGTTGGAAGCCGTCGATCATCTTCGCCCAGGCCTCGGGCGTGTTCGGCGTCGGCGTGGAGCCACCGCCGGAGAGCAGCGAGCCGAGGTCGTACGCGGCGATGTCGCCCGGCGCGGTGAGCGCGCCCCGCTCGGCCTGGGTCATCTGGCCGGCCTTCTCGGCGAGTGACATCCGGGAGACCAGGTCGGCGACCCGCTTCTTCACCGGCGACTTCGTGTCGAGGTACGGGAGTCCGTGGGCGTCGATGACGACCTGCGGGTTCTCGGCGGGTGCCTTGGCGCCGGTGACCGTCAGCTTCAGCGGGACGGTCTCGGCGTTCTCGCCCGCCCTGTCGCGCAGGGTCGCCACCGTCACGGTCCGCGAGGTGCCCGAGGCCGTACCGGCCGGGAAGGTCAGCTCGCCCTTGACCGGGGTGTAGTCCTTGCCGGACTCGCCGGTGCCGCCGGCCGTCTCGTACGCGACGGTGACCGGTTCCTCGATCGGGGCGGAACCGGTGGTGGCGACCGTGATCCTCACCGCGGCCGAGCGGCCCTCCTTCACCGGGTACACCGCGGCGTCGGTGACGACGTTGGCCCGCAGCGCCTGGTCGGCCCTGCCGTACAACTCCACGCCGTCCATGGCGAACCGGTCCTTGACGCCGACCGGGAGCGTGAGCGCGTAGCCCCACGTCTCGGTGAGGCCGAGGACCTGGTCGATGCCGCCGACGGGCTGGTAGTCCGTCCGGTAGGTGAAGTCGGTGAACGGGATCTCCAGCTGCTTCCAGCCGGTGAAATCGTCGGTGAAGGACGTCGTCCACAGCTCGGAGGCCTCGCCGTTGGCGCCGCCGTCCTTCAGCTCGAAGTTGACCTTCTTGCCGTTGTTCCGGCCGTCCCACCAGAAGCGGACGCCCTTGCTCGCCGACCAGTCGTGGGCCGGCTCGGCGAAGGCGAAGTCGTGGGTGAAACCTCCGTAGCCGCTGATGTCGTACGTGCCGGAGAGGACCTTGTCGCCCTGCGGTGCGTCGTCACGGGCGGCGAGCTCCAGCGTGGGCGGGTCGTCCGAGTCGCCGCCCCAGGTGAAGATGCCTTCGGCGGGCGGGTTCGCGAACGGGATCTCGCCCTCGAAGTTGTCGACGGGGACGGGGGCGGGATCGTCCGCTCCGGAAGCGGAACCGGCCGCGGCGAACGGCAGCAGTCCGGTCAGCAGGGCGGCGGAGACGAGCAGGGCGGTTCTTCGCATGGACCTTCCTCGGCTCAAGCTGTGACGGCGGGGCCTCGCAGGGCTTAAATCACGCCGTGAGTTAACTGACGCCCCGCGAGGGCGTCAAGCCTTCGCACCGAATCCGGGGGGCGGGGTTTTCCGCCCCCGCCGCCCCTACCCTCCCCCATCGTCACGTACTCAGGGGCTCCG
This sequence comes from Streptomyces sp. NPDC087844, assembly GCF_044742785.1. Lineage (NCBI taxonomy): Bacteria > Bacillati > Actinomycetota > Actinomycetes > Kitasatosporales > Streptomycetaceae > Streptomyces > Streptomyces sp. NPDC087844. Next base: position 209,393 of record NZ_JBIUVD010000009.1, read on the forward strand.
CCCCCGAACCCCCGGTCCTCAAACACCGGACGGGCTGAAACACCTCCAGCCCGTCCGGCGTTTGAGGACAACGGGGGCGAGAGAAGGGGGGGTTGGCTACGCTGCCGGTTCGACCCCCGCCCGCAGCAGCCCGTACGTGTACGCGTCCTCCAGCGCCTGCCAGGACGCCGCGATCACGTTCTTCGCCACGCCGACCGTCGACCACTCCCCCGCCCCGTCCGAGGTGGAGATGAGGACGCGCGTCGTGGACTCCGTGCCGTGCTTGCCCTCAAGGATGCGGACCTTGTAGTCGACCAGTTCCAGCCTGGCGAGCTGGGGGTAGAGCTTTTCGAGGGCCACCCGCAGCGCCCGGTCGAGGGCGTTGACCGGCCCGTTCCCCTCCGCCGTGGCGACGATCCGCTCGCCCTTGGCGAAGAGTTTCACGGTCGCCTCGTTGGCGTGGCTGCCGTCGGGCCGGTCCTCGACGATGGCGCGCCAGGACTCGACGTCGAAGTACTTGCGGGCCTTGCCCTCGGCCTCCTCCCGCAGGAGGAGTTCGAAGGAGGCGTCCGCGGCCTCGTACGTGTAGCCCTGCAGCTCACGCTCCTTGACCCGGCCCACGACCCGGGCGACCAGCTCGCGGTCGCCGCCGAGGTCGACGCCGAGTTCCTTGCCCTTGAGCTCGATGGAGGCGCGGCCCGCCATGTCGGAGACGAGCATCCGCATGGTGTTGCCGACCAGCTCGGGGTCGATGTGCTGGTACAGATCGGGGTCGACCTTGATGGCCGAGGCGTGCAGGCCGGCCTTGTGGGCGAAGGCGGAGACACCGACGTACGGCTGGTGCGTGGACGGGGTGAGGTTCACGACCTCGGCGATCGCGTGCGAGATGCGGGTCATCTCGGACAGCGCGCCCTCGGGGAGTACCTTCTTGCCGTACTTGAGCTCCAGGGCCGCGACGACCGGGAACAGGTTGGAGTTGCCGACGCGCTCGCCGTAGCCGTTCGCCGTGCACTGGACGTGGGTCGCGCCCGCGTCCACGGCGGCGAGGGTGTTGGCGACGGCGCAGCCCGTGTCGTCCTGGGTGTGGATGCCCAGGCGTGCCCCGGTGTCGGCGAGGACGGTGGCGACGACGGCCTGGACCTGGGCGGGCAGCATGCCGCCGTTGGTGTCGCACAGGACGACGACGTCGGCGCCGGCCTCCGCGGCGGCCCGGACGACGGCCTTCGCGTACTGCGGGTTCGCCCGGTAGCCGTCGAAGAAGTGCTCGCAGTCGACGAAGACGCGGCGGCCCTCGGAGCGGAGGTAGGAGACGGTGTCGCGGACCATCTCCAGGTTCTCTTCGAGGGTGGTGCGCAGCGCCAGTTCGACATGCCGGTCGTGGGACTTGGCGACGAGGGTGACGACGGGTGCGCCGGACTCGACGAGTGCCTTGACCTGCGGGTCCTCGCTCGCTTTGCCGCCCGCTCGTCGGGTGGCCCCGAAGGCGACGAGCTGGGCGTGCTTGAAGTCGATCTCCTGCTGGGCACGGGCGAAGAACTCGGTGTCGCGCGGGTTCGCGCCCGGCCACCCGCCCTCGATGAAGCCCACGCCGAAGTCGTCCAGGTGCCGTGCGATGGCCAGCTTGTCCGCGACGGTGAGGCTGATGCCCTCACGCTGCGCGCCGTCGCGCAGGGTGGTGTCGAAGACGTGGAACGAATCGTCGAGCTCGCTGGTTTCGGTCATGGGTCTCTGGGCTCCTGAGGATTGGATCTCGGTCGGTACCGGAATGACCGGTTCCACCGTCCTCGTATGGTCCCTCGCGCTCTCGCCTCCGGCTGAGGGTGGGCCAGAAAAGCGAAAAACCCCTCGCGGGTGCGAGAGGTTAGCGCGCGGGTCGAAGACGACGGTGTCCACCCGTACCTGGTCGTACGTGGTGGTCACTGCGGACCGGCGCGCCTGCTGCCAATAATCATGACGAACGAGAGCACGGAGGCAGTCTGGCACAGACCCCCTCCGCGCTCACCGTCCGTCTCAGGATGCGAGCACTCGGTGGATCACCGGCGCTTCACCGCAGGTGGCGGACGAACACGTCGGTCCCGTCGTTCGTGTCGCCGGCCGGGATCAGCGACGGGTCCCCTGACTGGAACGCGATGCGGCGGGCGCCGTCGGCGATCCGGCCCGGCAGGACGTCGGCGGTGGCCGTGCCGCCGGTGGAGTCGGGCGTGACCAGGGCGGTGGTGCCCTTCTTCAGGTCCCGCAGGTAGACGGGCCACTCCTTGCCGTACCGCGCGTCCGGCTCCGTCACCTCCGACATGAACGTGACGTACCGCCCGTCGGAACTCACCGCCGGGTTACGGGTGTAGGCCTCGCCGGGACCGCCCTGGGTGCCGTGGATCCGCCGGTTGGTGCCGGTGGCGAGGTCGTGGACGAACACGTTCCAGGCGCCGTCGGTGTCGTCGGGCACCAGGTGGGTGTCCCGGGACTCGAAGACGACCGTACGGCCGTCGCCGCTGATGGACGGACGCAGCGACTCCTTCTCGGTGACCGAGCCGTCGTGGGAGCGGTCGGCCTGGACGCGCTCGCCGGTGCGGCGGTCGTACACCCAGATGTCCGTTGCTTTGAGTTTCTGTGACTCTCAGCATTCCGGGCGTTTCCGCCCGGAAGGTTCGTGACGGTGTCACCAGAGTGCGAGTTGCTCGCGACTGGTGCCCTGTCGACGATCTCTCGTTTCTGTCCCCTGGCAGGGTGTTGCGCCAGCCGCCCGCGTGTCCGTCCCCTTGCGGGTTCGGGCGGTGCAGGTCTTCTGCTTGGCTCCACGAGGCTTCGGCACCACCGCGAGGGTGGGGCCCGGGTCTCCGGCCACTGCGGTACCCGCTTCACGGTCGGCCGCCGCGAGGGCGGCCAGGTTGTGGCCCCCGCGAAGCGGGTCCTGTCGGTGCGCAGGTCGCGCAGGTACATGCCCCCGTGCGGGACGTTCGGGTCCAGGTCCTCGGCGGCCGAGGTGAAGGCGACGTAGCGTCCGTTGCGGCTGATGACGGCGTCGTCCGAGGCCCCGTTGCCCGCTTTCCCGTCAGGTGTGACGCTGACCGCTTCGGTGTACGGACCGGCGTGCGGGCCTGGGGACGCGGCGTTCGCGGCGGTTCCCGTCAGAGCCGTCGCGGCCAACGCGGCGGCGACGAGAGTCGCGGCGAGCGCGGTGCGCGTAGAGCGTGTAGAGCGCGTGCTGCGCGTGCTGGCGTACAAAAGCTTTCCCCCTGTGGTGATTCGGTCGGTCCGTGCGATGCAAACGCACCGTCGGGCAGGGGTACGGCACTCTAAGCGAAGGAGCTGCTTGCGGGAGGTGGGCCGCGCGATTCCCCGCGCCCCTGGGTACCTAGGGGCGCGGGGAACTGCGCGAACGGGGGCGAGGGGGCGCAGCCCCCATGCGGTGACGGGTGCGCAACGGGGCGAGGGGGCGGAGTCCCCGTGGGCGTCAGCCCACGTTGTGCATCCAGTTGTGGGTGTCCCCCGCCACCCCCCGCTGGATGTCCAGCAGCGCCTCACGCAGCTTCAGCGTGACCTCGCCGGGGCCACCCCCACCCTGCCGCCACTCACCGGAGTGACTCTTCACCGTGCCGACGGGCGTGATGACCGCCGCCGTACCGCACGCGAACACCTCGGTGAGCGTGCCGTTCTCGGCGTCTCGCCTCCACTGGTCGCTGGAGACGCGGGCCTCCTCGGACCCGTACCCGAGGTCACGGGCGACCGACAGGAGCGAGTCCCGGGTGACGCCCTCCAGGATGGACCCGCTGAGCGTGGGCGTGACGATCCTGTCCCCGTACACGAAGTACAGGTTCATGCCGCCCAGCTCTTCCACCCACTTGTGCTCGACCGCGTCGAGATAGCAGACCTGGTCGCACCCCTTCGCCGCGGCCTCCGCCTGCGCGAGCAGGGACGCGGCGTAGTTGCCGCCCGTCTTGGCGTCGCCCACACCGCCGGGGACGGCGCGCACGCGGTCCTCCGAGAGCCAGATGGAGACGGGCTTCACGCCACCCGGGAAGTAGGCCCCGGCGGGCGACGCGATGACGAGGAAGAGGTACTCGTTCGCGGGCCGCACACCCAGGCCGACCTCGGTGGCGATCATGAACGGGCGCAGGTAGAGCGACTCCTCGCCGCCGTGCGCCGGCACCCACGCCCTGTCCTGCTGGATCAGCGCGTCACAGGCCTCGATGAAGGTCTCGACGGGCAGCTCGGGCATGGCGAGGCGGCGGGCGGACGACTGGAAGCGCAGGGCGTTGCGGTCCGGGCGGAACGTGGCGACCGACCCGTCGGGCTGCCGGTAGGCCTTCAGACCCTCGAAGATCTCCTGCGCGTAGTGCAGGACGCTCGTCGCGGGGTCGATGGACAGCGGGCCGTACGGGACGAGCTGGCCGTCGTGCCAGCCGCGGCCCTCCGTCCACTTGATCGTCACCATGTGGTCGGTGAAGTGGCGGCCGAATCCCGGGCTGGTCAGGATCGCCTCGCGCTCCGCGTCGGACAGCGGGGACGAGGAGGGCTTTAGCTCGATCGTGGGCGTCGTCATGAGTGGTTGTCCTTCACCGGTTGTGTGTGACGGGCCGCGCTCACGCCTGTACTGCCAGTGGCCAGTGTTAGGACGTCCGAGCATGTCGTCATTTCGCGGCTCCGCGTTCGATTATCGCGCGAGATGAGCCGAATGGGGCACCACCTCTGCCACGGAAGTCATGGAAGCCGTGGAAGGGGGCGAAACGGCGTGGATGCGGCCCAGGGATTGATGGTGACACCCGGCGGGACATACGAAAAGCCGCCGGGTGCGGAAGCGACCCGGCGGCTTGGGGTGGTACCGGCGGGTCAGCCGGATACTCGGGCGGCGAGCGCGTCGCCGATCTCCTCGGTCGTACGGGTCGTGGTGCCGCGCTCCGCGAGGTCCACGGAGACGGCGTCCTCGATGCGGGCGGCCTCGGTCTCGTACCCGAGGTGACGCAGCAGGAGGGCGACCGACAGCACGGTGGCGCTGGGGTCGGCCTTGCCCTGGCCCGCGATGTCCGGGGCCGAGCCGTGCACCGGCTCGAACATGGACGGGAACTCGCCGCTCGGGTTGATGTTGCCGGACGCGGCGACGCCGATGCCGCCGGAGACCGCCGCGGCGAGGTCGGTGATGATGTCGCCGAAGAGGTTGTCGGTGACGATCACGTCGAAGCGGGCGGGGTCCGTGACGAGGTAGATCGTCGCGGCGTCCACGTGGATGTAGTCCGTGGTGACCTCGGGGAACTCCTCGGCCACCTTGTTGAAGACGTTCGTCCACAGGTGACCCGCGAAGGTGAGCACGTTGTTCTTGTGGACCAGCGTGAGCTTCTTGCGGGGGCGGGCCTGGGCGCGGGCGAAGGCGTCACGCACGACGCGCTCGACACCGAAGGCCGTGTTCACGGAGACCTCGGTGGCGACCTCGTGCGGGGTGCCCTTGCGGATCGTGCCGCCGTTGCCGGTGTACGGCCCCTCGGTGCCCTCGCGGACGACGACGAAGTCGATCTCCGGCTGGCCCGCGAGCGGGGTGGCGACACCCGGCAGGAGCTTCGACGGACGCAGGTTGACGTGGTGGTCGAAGGCGAAGCGGAGCTTCAGCAGGAAGCCGCGCTCCAGGACGCCGGACGGGACCGACGGGTCGCCGATCGCGCCGAGCAGGATGGCGTCGTGCCGCTTCAGGGCTTCGAGGTCGGCGTCGGTGAGGGTCTCACCGGTCGCGCGGTAGCGCCGGGCGCCGAAGTCGAACTCCTTGGTCTCCAGCTTCACGTCCTGCGGGAGGACGGCGGAGAGGACCTTCAGGCCTTGGGCCACGACTTCCTGGCCGATGCCGTCACCGGGGATCACTGCGAGATCGATGCTGCGAGACATGTCGGCACCCTACTCCCCGTCCCACGGGATGACATGCGGTGTCCGCGATACGGACACGCCCCAGCGGGCAGGCAGGGTCGAGCATCAACCCGACGGCCGCCGTTCACCTGTACGTATGGCGCATGTTGGCGCCCGATGGGAAGTGATGGGAAGTTCAGCGTCATGGACACTCCCGACGTCGGCATTCCGCCGCAGCTCGCCCGCCGGATGAGCATGGCGGAGCAGTACGAGTACCTGCGGACGAAGTTCTCCCGCCGTCGCGCCCTGGTGAGCGCGGGCGCGGTGGCCGGCGGCCTGCTGACCGGCTGCGGCGGCTCGGGCTCCGGTTCCGGTACGGACGCGGCGAGCCGGTCCGCCTCCCCCCTGGCCGCCGGTCCGGCACCCACCGAGAAGGTGGACGGCGCGGTCGTCACCCCCTTCGGCCGCCATCTCGCCTTCGGCGCGGACCCGAAGACCCAGATGCGCGTCTCGTGGCAGGTGCCGCTCACGGTCAGGAAGCCGTACGTGCGGGTGGGGCTGAAGCCCTGGGAGCTGAGCCGGAGGATCGAGGCCGAGGTACGCGACCTGCACACCCCCGGGCTCGAAGGCGTACGGCTCGCCCTCGACCAGTTCTACCTGCACGCGGCACTCGACGGCCTGCGGCCCGGGACGACGTACTACTACGGGGTCGGTCACGAGGGGTTCGACCCGGCGTCCAGGGAACGGCACTCCACGGTCGGCTCGTTCACCACGGCGCCCGCCCGTGCGGAGAAGTTCGTGTTCACCGCGTTCGGCGACCAGGGCGTCACCCCGGACGCACTCGCCAACGACAAGCTGATCCTCGGCCGGGAGCCCGCCTTCCATCTGCACGCGGGCGACATCTGCTACGCGGACGTGACCGGCCACGGCAAGGAGTCGGACATCTACGACCCCACCGCCTGGGACCTGTTCCTCAAGCAGACGGAGACGGTCGCGAAGACGGTCCCGTGGATGGTGACGACCGGCAACCACGACATGGAGGCCTGGTACTCACCGAACGGGTACGGCGGCCAGTCGGCCCGCTTCTCGCTCCCCGACAACGGATTCGACGCGAGGAACGCTCCGGGCGTCTACTCGTTCACGTACGGCAACGTCGGGATCGTGGCGCTGGACGCGAACGACGTGTCGTACGAGATCCCCGCCAACAAGGGCTACTCGCAGGGCCGGCAGACGGCCTGGCTCGACAGGCGGCTCGGGGAACTGCGCAAGGACGAGGGCGTCGACTTCGTCGTGGTCTTCTTCCATCACTGCGCCTACTCGACGTCGACCCATGCCTCGGACGGAGGCGTACGGGACGCCTGGCTGCCGCTGTTCACCAAGCACCAGGTGGATCTGGTGATCAACGGCCACAACCACGTGTACGAGCGCACCGACGCCGTCAAGAACGGCGGGGTGGGCAAGCCGGTGCCGGTCGGCGGGTCGACCGATCCGACGCGGGACGGGATCGTGTACGTCACGGCGGGCGGCGCGGGCAAGAGCCTGTACAGCTTCCCCTCAGGGGTGAAGGACAGCTACGAGGGCAAGGTCGCCGACCGCGAGTCCGTGGACACCTACCACTGGACGAAGTCGAAGAACCAGAACCCCGACACCGTGGAGTGGTCGCGGGTGCGGTACACCGGCTACTCCTTCCTCTCCGTGGAGGCGGAGTCAGGACCGGCTCCCCGGCTCAGGGTGTCGGCGCTCGCCCAGAGCGGGAAGCGCATCGACCACTTCGAGGTGCGGCGCGGAGCGTGAGGCCCCGCGCCACACCCCGATCGGGCGCGGCTCCCGGCTTCTTCGGTGGCGGTCGGGGCTCAGTGGCCCGTGGAGCCGCCGTTGTCCCGGCGGTCGAGGGCGCGCTGGAGCGCGGCAGCGGCGTTCTTGCGGTCGGACTCGCTGGTACGGGAGACGTGGCGGACTCGGCGGGCGGTCGTCTCGGCCATGGTGAATCGACTCCTTGCCTCCGGCAGTGGACGCCGGAAATGCGGTGAGGGGTTACGAGACGCCGGAAGGGGCGGGGAGCGGCGCCGCAGGGGTTGCCTGCCAGGGGCTCCGGCTCACGACCGCCATTCGCTGGGTCGAGCGAGACGTTCGGCTCCTACAAAGCTAAGCGAGGACTCCACATCTGTCTCCATAGTTAGTCGGACTTCCTACTATCTGAGACGGCGAGTTGGGTCACACGTCTGTGACCTGCGCTTTCGAACGCACGCCGCCCCCGGCCCGGAGGGGTGCTTCCGGGGCGGGGGCGGTTCGGTGGGGACGTCGGCCCGTGTGCGGGGACGTCCCGGCCTGGGTGCGGGTGGGACTCAGCTCGGTACGAGCCGGTCTCAGCCCATGTGCGGGTACGGGTAGTCGGTCGGGGCGACCAGCGTCTCCTTGATGGCGCGGGTCAGCGTCCAGCGCATCAGGTTCTGCGGGGCGCCCGCCTTGTCGTTCGTGCCGGACGCGCGACCGCCGCCGAAGGGCTGCTGGCCGACGACGGCACCGGTCGACTTGTCGTTGATGTAGAAGTTGCCCGCGGCGTAGCGCAGCTTCTCCATCGTGTACGCGGCGGCGGCGCGGTCGCCCGCGATGACCGAGCCGGTGAGCGCGTAGTCCGACACCGACTCCATCTGGGCCAGCATCTCGTCGTAGGCGTCGGCAGAACTGTCGTCGTAGACGTGCACGGCGAGGAACGGGCCGAAGTACTCCGTGGTGAAGACCTCGTTGGCCGGGTCGGAGCACTCGACGACGGTCGGGCGCACGAAGTAGCCCACCGAGTCGTCGTACGTGCCGCCCGCGACGATCGTGCAGCTCGGGTCCGCGGCGGCCCGGTCGATCGCGGCCTTGTTCTTGGCGAAGGACCGCTCGTCGATGACGGCGCCGATGAAGTTCGACAGGTCGGTGACGTCACCCATGGTGATGCCGTCGATCTCGGCCGCGAACTCCTCCTTGAAGCCGGAGTTCCAGATGGAGGCCGGGACGTAGGCGCGCGAGGAGGCGCTGCACTTCTGGCCCTGGTACTCGAAGGAACCGCGGGTGAGGGCGGTCTTGAGGACGGCACGGTCGGCGCTCGGGTGCGCGACGACGAAGTCCTTGCCGCCGGTCTCGCCGACCATGCGCGGGTAGGTGCGGTACTTCTCGATGTTGTTGCCGACCGTCTTCCACAGGTACTGGAAGGTCTTGGTCGAGCCGGTGAAGTGGACGCCGGCCAGGTCGCGGTGTTCGAGGGCGACCCCGGAGACCTCGATGCCGTCGCCGGTGACGAGGTTGATGACGCCCTTGGGCAGGCCCGCCTCCTCCAGGAGCCGCATGAGCAGCACGGCGGCGTGGGTCTGCGTCGGGGACGGCTTCCAGACGACGACGTTGCCCATGAGGGCGGGGGCCGTGGGCAGGTTGCCCGCGATGGCCGTGAAGTTGAACGGCGTGATCGCGTAGACGAAGCCTTCGAGCGGGCGGTGGTCGAGCCGGTTCCAGACGCCGGGCGAGTTCGCCGGGGGCTGCTCGGCGAGCAGGTCACGGGCGTACTTGACGTTGAAGCGCCAGAAGTCGACCAGCTCGCAGGGACAGTCGATCTCCGCCTGCTGGGCCGTCTTGGACTGGCCGAGCATGGTGGAGGCGGCGAGGGTCTCGCGCCACGGTCCCGAGAGCAGTTCGGCGGCGCGCAGGATGATCGCGGCGCGGTCGTCGAAGGACATCGCGCGCCAGGCGGGCGCGGCGGCGAGGGCCGCGTCCACGGCGTCCTGGGCATCCTGCTTCGTGGCGTTCGCGTAGGTGCCGAGCCGCGCCTTGTGGTTGTGCGGCTGCACGACGTCGAAGCGCTCGCCGCCGCCCATCCGCTTCTCGCCGCCGATGGTCATCGGCAGGTCGATCGGGTTCTCGGCGAGCTCCTTGAGCTTCGCCTCCAGGCGGGCGCGCTCGGGCGTGCCGGGGGCGTAGCCGTGCACCGGCTCGTTGACGGGGGTGGGGACCTGGGTCACTGCGTCCATGGATTCCGTACTCCTTGATGAGCGGGTGTGTCGGGGCTCGGGCCCGGGTCGGCGGCCCCCTTGCTGATGTCTTGGGCTCAGTGCCCGCGTCAGCCCCTGGTGAGGACCGAGCGGGCGAAGAAGAGCAGGTTGGCCGGCTTCTCCGCCAGACGGCGCATACTGTGCCCGCCCGGGGGACAACCCCCGGACCCCCGGCCGAAAGACTGTGTCGTCGCCATCCCTCAGCCCCGGGTCAACAAGCTGCGGGCGAAGAACCGCAGATTGGCCGGCTTCTCCGCCAGGCGGCGCATGAAGTAGCCGTACCAGTCGGTGCCGTAGGCGGTGTAGACCCGCATGCGGTGCCCCTCGGCGGCGAGCCTGAGGTGCTCGTCGCTCCTGATCCCGTACAGCATCTGGAACTCGTACTCGTCGATCTTGCGTCCGGCGCGCCGTCCCAGTTCCTGCGCGATGGAGATCAGGCGCGGGTCGTGGGACCCGATCATCGGGTACCCGTCGCCCTCCATGAGGATGCGCAGGACCCGGACGTACGCCTTGTCGATCTCCGGCTTCCACTGGTACGCGACCTCGGCGGGCTCCTTGTACGCGCCCTTCACGAGCCGTACGCGGCTGCCGTTCGCGGCGAGGCGGCGGGCGTCGGCCTCGGTGCGGAAGAGGTAGGCCTGGATGACGCAGCCGGTCTCCGGGAAGTCCTCGCGGAGCTCCTCGTGGATGGCGAACATCGAGTCGAGGGTGGTGTGGTCCTCGGCGTCGAGCGTGACGGTCGTGCCGATGGCGGCGGCGGCCTCGACGACCGGCCGGACGTTGGCCAGCGCCAGCTCGTGCCCGCCTTCCAGCGCCTGCCCGAACATGGACAGCTTCACCGACATCTCGGCGCGCGTCCCGAGGTCGAGTTCTGCCAGACGGCCGATCAGCTCCAGGTACGCGTCACGGGCGGCCCCGGCCTGCTCGGGGGTGGTGATGTCCTCGCCGACGACATCCATGGTCAGCTCCAGGCCCCTGGCCGTGAGCTCCCGGATGATCGGCACGATCTGGTCGACGCTCTCGCCCGGGATGAAGCGGTCGACGACCGGCCTGGTCACCGGGGCCGCCGAGACAAGACGACGCATCCGGTCGCTGCGCGAGGCGGCGAGAATCACGGGACCCAGCACGGGGCACCTCCACAGAAAGCCGGTAGACGGAGAACCACCGTGAAACCTAGGGATTCCCCCGATCGTCAGCCATCGACAGCTGTCACGCATCCGTGTCGCCGATCTCAGACAGATGTATGAAGGCGGTCGGAAAGGAGGCACAATGCCCAGGTGACGGCCGAATTCAAGGGTGACTATCAGGACCTGGTCGACGAGATCTCGGAGCTTCTCGGCGCCCCCGCGACGCTGGAGAACCGCGACTTCGAGCTGATCGCCTTCGGCGCGTACGACAGCGAGGGCGAGCTGGACGCCTCGGCTCTCGACCCGGTGCGCGCCCGCTCGATCCTCACGCGCCGCTCCACGGCGGCGGTCCGCACCTGGTTCGAGAGTTTCGGCATCGCGCGGGCGACAGGACCGATCCGTATCCCGCCGACTCCGGAGGCGGGCGTCCACCGGGGCCGTGTCTGTCTCCCGGTACGCCACCGGGGGGTCGCCCTCGGCTATGTGTGGCTCCTGGCCGACGAGCCGGGCCCCACCGACCGGCAGCTCGCGGCGGCCATGGAGGTGACGCCGCGCATCGGCGCCCTGCTCGCCGACGAGGCCCAGGCGGGCGCCGACCTGAGCCGCGAACTGCGCGCCGTGCTCACCGCCGGGAGCGGCTGGCAGCACGAGTTGGCGGTGACGGAACTGCGTACGGCCCTCGGCCCGCGCGGCGAGGGCCTCCACACCGTGCTCTGTGTGGCCGCCTGGCCCTCGGCCGACCCCGACGACGCCCCGTCCGTCCGGACGATCCCGGGCGCCACCGCGCTGTGCGCCCTCCCCTGGAACACCGACGACCAGGGGCTGGCCCTGCTGGTCCGGCTGCGCTCCCCGGAGGTCCTCACCCCGGCGACGACGGCGGCTGCCCGCCTCCTGGAGAGGGCCGAGGAGGTACGGGGGTCCGCCCCGCCCGGTCAGCACGTGAACGAGGGAGCCGAGGGCACACCGGGCGGCGGCGGCCGGGCGGCGGCCGGGATCGCCGTCCCCCGCACCGGTCTCGCCGACCTCTCCACCGCCTGGCAGGAGGCCTCCGCCGCCGCCCGCGCGGCCCTGGCCGAGCCCCGGCTGGGCCCGGTGGCGCACTGGTCGTCGATCGGCCCGTACCGCCTGCTGTCGACGATGTCCCCGACCGCCGCCCCCGACCCGGCGGTACGCCCGCTGCTCACCCCAGCCCACCGCGAACTGGCCCGCACCGCCGAGGTGTTCCTCGACTGTGCGGGCCAGGCCGGCCGCGCCGCGGCGGAGCTGGGCATCCACCGCCAGACCCTCTACTACCGCCTGTCCCGCGTCGAACAGCTCACAGGCCTGGACCTGGACGACGGCGAGGACCGGCTGCTGCTGCACATGGTGATCAAGGCGCGGCGCCTCTAGGGCGTGTTTCGACAGTCCCGTCCGCCACCGCCGAGTCCGAGGCCACCGACCAGGGCACACCCACCGCCCAGGACCTGATCGGCTTCTTCCACCGGGACGAGCAGCCCTCTTGAACCCCGCGTCGCCGTTCGGCCGCTTCGCCCGGTCGCCGCTTCGCCCGGTCGCCGCTTCGCCCGGTCGCTGCTTCGCCCGGTCGCCGCTTCGCCTGTCCGGGCCCGGCGAGTAGGCGCGCCGGGCCCGGACAGGCGTGGTGCACTCACCGGCATGCCCCTGTTGATGCTCGATCTCGACCACACACTCGTCGACCGTGATGCCGCCTTCCGGGAGGCGGCGTCCGCGTTCCTCGCCGCCAACGGGCTTCCCGTGGACGACCTCGCGTAACTGATGTCCGTCGACGGCAGCGGTTACCCGCCGAGGCAGCACGTGGCTCGGGCCATGGCCGCCCGCTACGGGGAAGCCGCCCCGGAGGACCGCGTCCGGGACTTCCTCGACCGGGGCGCGGCCGATCGCGTCGTGCTGACGGCAGCCGTGCGCACGGCTCGTCGGGGCCGTCGACGCTCGCGGCGGTACTCCTCACCACCAGCGCCTGGGGCCTGCTGCGCGACCCGTACACCGTGGACACGGCCGCCCGCCTCCGAGCACCCTCCTGGACCCACCCGCTCGGCACCGACGGGCTCGGCCGTGACGTGCTGGCGCGGCTGGGGCACGGGGCCGCGTCGACGGTCGGCACCGCCGCCGCGGTGTGTCTGGCCGGTCTCCTGCTCGCGCTGGCCCTCGGCTTCCTGCCGAACCTGGCCGCCGGCGCCTCCGACATCGCGAACGCGCTGCCGCCGGTGATCGTCGGCATCCTGGTCGCGGCGGTCGCGGGCCCGGGCACGGGCGGTGCCGCGTGGGCCGTGGCCCTGATCTCCTGGCCACCCCTCGCGGCCCACGCGGCGGCGCTGGTGCAGGAGATCCGCGCGTCCACCTTCCTCCTGACCCAACGGGCCATCGGCGCGAGCCCGTTGTGGATCCTCACCCGGCACGTCCTGCCCTCGGTGGCGGCCCCGGTCACCCGCCACGCCCTGCTGCGTCTGCCCGGCATCGCCCTGGCCCTCGCCTCGCTCGGCTTCCTCGGCCTCGGCGCTCAGCCGCCCGCACCGGAGTGGGGTCTCCTCCTGGACGAGTCCCGCGCCTACGTGGAACGCGCCCCCCGGGCGGCCCTGGCCCCGGCGGTAGCGCTGGCACTGCTGGCGGGACTCTCGGTGTCGGCGGCCTCGTACACGGCGAGCGAGCCGGTCCGAGGCCGCTCACCGGCCCGGACCCGCCTCTCCTTCGTCCCGGCCGCACTTCGTCGCCCACGCGAGGAGCCGGCCCGTTGAACACCCACCCCGAAGTACTGCTCCGCGTACGGGACCTGCGGGTCTCCTTCGGCGCCGTGGAGGCCGTACGCGGCCTCTCCTTCGACGTACGTGCCGGTCAGGTCCTCGCCGTGGTGGGCGAGTCGGGCGCGGGCAAGTCCCTGACGGCCCGCGCGCTGCTCGGCATGCCGCCACGCCGGGCGACGGTGTCGGGCAGCGTGCGGCTCGGACCACGGGAACTGGTGGACGCCCCCCGTTCCGTACGCGCCGCCCTCTGGGGCCGCCGTCTCAGCCTCGTACCCCAGGACGCGCTCTCGGCGCTCTCCCCCGTGCACCCGGTGGCCGACCAGCTCGCGGCGGCCGTCCGGTCCGTGGACGGGGTGTCCCGCGGGGCGGCGCCGGCCCGGGCGGTGGCCGCGCTGGAGGAGGTCGGCATCACGGCGGACCGGGCCCGGCGCCGTCCGCACGAGTTCTCGGGCGGTATGCGGCAACGGGCCGTCACCGCCATGGCGTTGCTCCACTCCCCCGCACTCGTGGTCGCCGACGAACCGACCACGGCCCAGGACCGCTACCTCTTCATCTGCCACGACATGGCGGTCGTACGCCACTTCCGCGACCGGGTGGCCGAGATGCGCGACGGCCGGATCCTCAGGACGACGGCTCGCCCTTCGGTCCCGGCACCTTCCCTTCCGTGGCCTCGATGACCTTCCGCAGGCCCTCGGTGAGTTCGTCGGCGTCGGTCGCGGTCCCGGGGTCGAAGGTCCACTGTGCGATGAGCCCCATCATCAGGGTCATGTAGAACTTGCCCAGGGTGTCGACGTCGTCTTCGGACACGTCCTCCTCCAGGCCGCCCATCAGCATCGGGATGACGCCGCGCGCCCCTTCGCGCTGGGCCTTGGCGAGATGGGCGCGCACCCCGGGCAGCTTGTCGCCCATGGCCACGATCTCCATGCTGAGATGCCAGGGCGAGCCGGGTGTGCGCATGGTCGCGATGATGTTCTTCCAGACCTCGTGGAACCGCTCCAGCGAACCCGGCTCGGAACCGGCCGCCTCCTGCTGCTGCTCCGTACCGTCGAAGTCGTCGGAGACCCCCTCGACGATGGAGATGTACGCCTCCGCGAGCAGCGTGTCCTTCGCCCCGTAGTGGTAGCCGATCGACGCCAGGTTCGTCCCCGACTCCTTGACGATGTCGCGCGCGGTCGTCCGCGCGAAGCCCTTTTCCAGCAGGCAGCGCTTGGCGCCTTCGAGCAGATCCTCACGGTGTCCCATGCCCGTCACCCTACCTCTGCGACAGACAAGCGTCCCAGACACGCGTATTACACTTGCGTACTAGACACGCGTTTAAGACGCCCGTACAGTCCACGGCATGACGAACCCGCCGAACCCGATCGCCGACGCCGCGCCCCCTCCCGCGCCCCTTCCCGCGCCCCTTCCCGGACCCCTGGCCGGACGCCGTGAATGGACCGCACTCGGCGTCCTGATGCTGCCGTTGCTCCTGGTGTCCATGGACGTCTCGGTCCTCTATTTCGCGATCCCCCAGATCAGCGCGGACCTGGAGCCGAGCGGCACCCAGCAGCTGTGGATCTTCGACGTGTACGCCTTCGTGCTCGCCGGGCTGCTGATGACGATGGGCTCGATCGGTGACCGCATCGGCCGCCGCAGGCTCCTCCTGATCGGCGCCGCCGCCTTCGGCGCCGCCTCACTGATCGCGGCGTACGCGAACAGCCCTGAGACGCTGATCGCTGCCCGCGCGGTGCTCGGTATCGGCGGTGCGACCCTGATGCCGTCCACCCTGGCGATGATCCGCACGCTCTTCACGGACCCGGGCCAGCGCTCCAAGGCCATCGGCATGTGGTCCGCGGTGATGACGGGCGGTGTCGCGCTCGGCTCGGTGATGAGCGGTGTCCTCGTCGAGCACTTCTGGTGGGGCTCGGTGTTCCTGGTGAACCTGCCCGCGATGGCGCTGCTGCTGATCCTCGGCCCGTTCCTGCTCCCGGAGTCCAAGAACCCTTCGCCGGGCCGCTTCGACCTGCTGAGCGTGCCCCTGTCCATGGCCGCCGTCCTGCCGGTGATCTACGGCATCAAGGAGATCCCGTCGGAGGGCTGGAACGTCCGTTACGTCGTCTCGGTCACCGTCGGCCTGCTCTTCGCCGCGCTGTTCGTCCACCGCCAGCGGACCACCGAGTCACCGATGCTCCCGCCCGCGCTCTTCCGCGGCCGGGGCTTCACGCCCGCCGTCGTACTGAACCTGCTGTCGTCGTTCGCCATGCTGGGCTCGGCGTACTTCACCACGCAGTACCTCCAGTCGGTGCTCGGCAAGAGCTCCATGGAGGCCGCGCTGTGGGCACTGCTGCCCACGGTGCTGGTCGGTGTCGCCGCCCCGGTCGCCGCGCAACTCGTCCAGCGGGGAGTGAACCGGGCGTACGTCGTCGCCGGCGGGTTCGTGTTCGCCGCCTGCGGATACGGGATGCTCACGGCCGCCGGTACGGACTCGATGTGGCTGGTGCTCGCGGCGGCGGGCGTCATCGCCTCCGGGATCGTCACCGTGATGTCCCAGATGATGGACCTGGCGCTGGGCGCCGTACCCGTGCAGCAGGCGGGGACCGCGTCCTCGGTCCTGGAGACGGGCGCGGAGTTCGGCGGCGCGCTGGGTATGGCGCTGCTGGGGTCGATCGGTACGGCGGTCTACCGGCACGAGATGCCTGCCTCGGCGCCGGCGGGGGCGCACGAGACGCTGGGCGCGGCGCTTGCCGAGGCTCAGCGGTTGCCCTCGCGGGCGGGCGAATCGCTGGTGGGCGCGGCGCGTGAGGCGTTCACCGGTGGGATGCAGGCGGCGGCTCTCGCGGGGACGCTGCTTTTGGTGGGCGCGGCGGTGCTGGCGGCAGTGACCCTGCGCGAAGTTCGGGTCCGCGAGCCGGAATGCACAGGGCCGGATCTCGCCCCCGCCGCCCCTACCCTCCCCCTCTCGGCTTCGCTCGACCGGGGGGACCCCCATCGTCACTGACTCGGGGGCTCCGCCCCCGCACCCCCGATTGCGCAGTTCCCCGCGCCCCTAGGTACTAGGGGCGCGGGGGTCCGGGGGCGGCAGCCCCAGGGAAGTCGGTCAGGGTCAGACCAGGTTGACGGACCGGGCCTGCGTAGCCCCGATCTCCTCCGCCAGCTCCGTCAGGACCGGCTGCGGCACCGTGTCGTCCACCGTGAGAACGGCGAGCGCCTCGCCGCCCACGTCCGCACGGGCGACCTGCATGCCGGCGATGTTGATACCCGCCTCACCGAGGATCCGGCCGAGGGTACCGACCACACCGGGACGGTCGGTGTAGTTGAGGACGACCATGTGATCGGCGAGCGCCAGATCCACGTCGTACTCACCGACGGCCACGATCTTCTGGTGGTGCTTGGGACCGGCGAGCGTGCCGGAGACCGAAACCTCCTGGCCGTCGCTGAGGGTGCCGCGCACCGTGACGACGTTCCGGTGGTCCGAGGACTCCGAGCTGGTCGTCAGCCGTACCTCGACACCACGCTCCTGCGCGAACAGCGGGGCGTTGACGTAGCTCACGGTCTCGTCGACGACGTCCTCGAAGACACCCTTGAGCGCGGAGAGTTCGAGCACCTTGACGTCGTGCTGGGTGATCTCGCCGTACACCTCGACGTCGAGGCGGACCGCGACCTCGCCCGCGAGCGCGGTGAAGATGCGGCCGAGCTTCTCGGCGAGCGGCAGACCCGGCTTGACGTCCTCGGCGATGACTCCGCCCTGGACGTTCACCGCGTCCGGGACCAGCTCACCGGCGAGCGCGAGACGCACCGAGCGGGCGACGGCGATACCGGCCTTCTCCTGCGCCTCGTCCGTGGAGGCGCCGAGGTGCGGGGTGCAGACGACCTGGTCGAGCTCGAAGAGCGGGGAGTCCGTGCAGGGCTCCTTCGCGTACACGTCGAGGCCGGCGCCGGCGACCCGGCCCTCCTTGAGCGCCGAGTACAGCGCGACCTCGTCGACGATCCCGCCGCGCGCGGCGTTGACGATCCGCACCGACGGCTTGACCTTGTGCAGCGCCTCGTCGCCGATGAGACCGAGGGTCTCGGGCGTCTTCGGCAGGTGGACGGTGATGAAGTCGGAGACTTCGAGCAGTTCGTCCAGCGAGAGGACCTTGACGCCCATCTGCGCGGCCCGCGCGGGCTGTACATAGGGGTCGTAGGCGACGACCTTCATGCCGAAGGCCGACATGCGCTGGGCCACGAGCGCGCCGATGCGGCCCAGACCCACGACACCGAGGGTCTTCTCCGCGAGCTCGACACCCGTGTACTTGCTGCGCTTCCACTCGCCGTTCTTCAGGGCCGTGTTGGCCTGCGGAATGTGGCGCGCGGTGGCGAGCAGCAGGCCGCAGGCCAGCTCGGCCGCGGTCACGATGTTCGAGGTGGGGGCGTTGACGACCATCACGCCGGCCTTGGTGGCGGCGGAGACGTCGACGTTGTCCAGGCCGACGCCGGCTCGTGCGACGACCTTCAGTTTCTTCGCGGCGGCGACGGCCTCGGCATCGACCTTCGTCGCGGAGCGGATCAGGATCGCGTCGACGTCGGCGATGGCGGGCAGCAACTCGGCGCGGTCGCCGCCGTTGCAGTGCCGGATCTCGAAGTCCGGGCCCAGTGCGTCCACAGTCGCGGGCGACAGTTCTTCAGCGATGAGTACGACAGGTTTCGAGCTCACGTGAGTCCTCACAAGTCCAATGCGGACGGCCGTCCCGACGGCCGCAGGCGGTGAAGGAATGCCGCGTGGAAGACGCACGACGCTGTGGGCCCGACGCGTATGTAGTGCTGCAGTCTAGTGGCGACGCGCCGTGTTCACGCGCCTCCGCAGAAGGATCACCCGCACGCCTACTACTTGGCCCCTGGGGGTCCCCCCGCGCCCTTGAGGCTGTGGGGGAGATCGAGGAGCGGGGTCCGGGGCACAGCCCCGTGACGTCACCACGGGCGGACGGATACGGCCGCGGCACCGGGGCGCACCCGGTACCACGGCCGAACCGATGGAGTCACTCGTCGTCGCCGACCCACGACATCAGCTTGCGCAGCTCCTTGCCGGTGGTCTCCAGCAGGGACTCCGCGTCAGCCGTCTTGTACTCGTTGTACTTCTTTAGACCGCCGTGGTACTCGTCCATCCACGCCTGGGCGAAGGTGCCGTCCTGGATCTCGGCGAGGACCTTCTTCATCTCGGCCTTGGTGGCGTCCGTGATGATCCGCGGGCCGGTGACGTAGTCGCCCCACTCGGCGGTCTCGGAGATCGACCAGCGCATCTTCTCCAGGCCGCCCTCGTACATGAGGTCGACGATGAGCTTCAGCTCGTGCATGCACTCGAAGTAGGCGATCTCCGGCTGGTAGCCGGCCTCGGTCAGCGTCTCGAAGCCCGCCTTGACCAGCGCGGCCGTACCACCGCAGAGGACGGCCTGCTCACCGAACAGGTCGGTCTCGGTCTCCTCGGTGAAGGTCGTCTTGATGACGCCGGCGCGGGTGCCGCCGATGCCCTTCGCGTACGAGAGGGCCAGCGGGAAGCCGTTGCCGGTCGCGTCCTGCTCGACGGCCGCGATACACGGAACGCCGCGGCCCTCCTCGTACTGGCGGCGGACCAGGTGACCCGGGCCCTTGGGGGCGACCATGCAGACGTCGACGCCGGCCGGGGGCTTGATGAAGCCGAAGCGGATGTTCAGGCCGTGGCCGAAGAACAGCGCGTCGCCGTCGTTCAGGTTGTCCTTGATGGACTCCTCGTAGACCTGGGCCTGGATCGGGTCCGGGACCAGGATCATGATGACGTCGGCCTCGGCGGCGGCCTCCGAGGGGGTCACCACGCGCAGGCCCTGCTCCTCGGCCTTCGCCTTGGACTTGGAGCCCTCGTGCAGACCGACCCGGACGTCGACGCCCGAGTCACGGAGCGACAGCGCATGGGCGTGGCCCTGACTGCCGTAACCGATGACCGCGACCTTGCGGCCCTGGATGATGGACAGGTCGGCGTCAGCGTCGTAGAACAGCTCGGCCACTTTGGGTTCTCTCCTTGGTGTGCAGGTGTTGCGTCCCACCGTATGCCGGAGGGATGAGGGGACGTTCCGGGGTCTCGGAATGCGGGCGGCCGACGGCCGCCGACCGCCCGTTTCCGGTCGTACTCGAATCTCTTACGGGGCTCCGCGCGGGTGACGGGGCCAGGGGTCTACGCGGACCGCTCCAGGGCCCGCAGCGACCGGTCGGTGATCGAGCGGGAGCCGCGGCCGATGGCGATCGTGCCGGACTGGACCAGCTCCTTGATGCCGAACGGCTCCAGCATCTTGAGCATGGCCTCCAGCTTGTCGGCGCCGCCGGTGGCCTCGATGGTGACGGCCTCCGGGGAGACGTCGACGGTCTTGGCGCGGAACAGCTGGACGATCTCGACGATCTGGGAACGCGTCTCGTTGTCGGCGCGCACCTTCACCAGAACGAGTTCGCGCTGAACGGCCGCGCCGGGTTCCAGCTCGACGATCTTCAGCACGTTGACGAGCTTGTTGAGCTGCTTGGTGACCTGTTCGAGCGGGAGTGCCTCGATCACGTTCACCACGATGGTGATGCGCGAGATGTCTGCGTGCTCGGTGACACCGACCGCCAGCGAGTCGATGTTGAAGCCGCGGCGGGAGAACAGGGCGGTGATCCGGGCGAGGACACCGGGCTTGTTCTCCACCAGGACGGAGAGCGTGTGCTTGGACATGGGTCTGCTTCCTTTACCTACGGCTCTCAGTCGTCTTCGTTGTCGCCGAAGTCGGGGCGGACGTCCCGGGCGGCCAGGATCTCGTCGTTCGAGGTGCCGGCGGCGACCATCGGCCACACCATGGCGTCCTCGTGGACGATGAAGTCGATCACTACGGGACGGTCGTTGATCGAGTTCGCCTCTTCGATGACCTTGTCCAGATCGTCCGCGGACTCGCAGCGGATCGCGTAGCAGCCCATGGCCTCCGACAGCTTCACGAAGTCGGGGACGCGGGTGCCGGCGCTCGGCTGCTTGCCGTCGGCGTCGGGACCGGAGTGCAGCACGGTGTTGGAGTACCGCTGGTTGTAGAAGAGGGTCTGCCACTGGCGGACCATCCCGAGGGCGCCGTTGTTGATGATGGCGACCTTGATCGGGATGTTGTTCAGGGCGCAGGTGGTGAGCTCCTGATTGGTCATCTGGAAGCAGCCGTCACCGTCGATCGCCCAGACCGTACGGTCCGGTGCGCCGGCCTTGGCACCCATCGCGGCCGGAACCGCGTAGCCCATCGTCCCGGCGCCGCCGGAGTTCAGCCAGGTCGCGGGCTGCTCGTACTGGATGTAGTGCGCGGCCCACATCTGATGCTGGCCCACACCCGCGGTGAAGATCGTTCCCTGCGGGGCGAGTTGGCCGACGCGCTCGATGACCTGCTGCGGGGAGAGCGAGCCGTTGTCGGGCTGCTCGTAACCCAGCGGGTACGTCTCGCGCCAGCGGTTGAGGTCCTTCCACCAGGCGGTGTAGTCGCCTGCGTGACCCTCACTGTGTTCCTTCTGCACGGCCTGGACCAGATCCGCGATGACCTCGCGGGCGTCTCCGACGATCGGCACGTCGGCGGCGCGGTTCTTGCCGATCTCGGCCGGGTCGATATCGGCGTGGACGATCTTCGCGTGCGGGGCGAAGCTGTCCAGCTTGCCGGTGACGCGGTCGTCGAAGCGGGCTCCGAGGGCGACGATCAGGTCGGCCTTCTGCAGCGCGGTGACGGCGGTGACCGCACCGTGCATGCCCGGCATTCCCACGTGCAGCGGGTGGCTGTCGGGGAATGCGCCGAGCGCCATCAGGGTGGTGGTGACGGGCGCTTGGGTGAGTTCCGCCAGAACCTTCAGTTCGGCGGTGGCACCGGCCTTGATGACGCCGCCGCCGACGTAGAGGACGGGCCGCTTCGCCTGGGTGATCAGCCGGGCCGCCTCGCGGATCTGCTTGGCGTGCGGCTTGGTCACCGGGCGGTAGCCGGGCAGGTCCATGACCGGCGGCCAGGAGAAGGTGGTCCTGGCCTGGAGGATGTCCTTGGGGATGTCGACCAGGACCGGCCCCGGGCGGCCGCTGGAGGCGATGTGGAACGCCTGCGCGATCGCCTGGGGGATGTCCTCCGCCCTGGTGACCAGGAAACTGTGCTTGGTGATCGGCATGGTGATGCCGACGATGTCCGCCTCCTGGAAGGCGTCCGTACCGATCGCCTTGGACACGACCTGCCCGGTGATCGCGACCAGCGGCACGGAGTCCATGTGGGCGTCCGCGATCGGGGTGACCAGGTTGGTGGCGCCCGGCCCTGACGTCGCCATGCACACCCCGACCTTGCCGGTGGCCTGCGCGTATCCGGTGGCCGCGTGGCCGGCGCCCTGCTCGTGGCGGACCAGCACGTGCCGCACCCGCTTGGAGTCCATCAGCGGGTCGTACGCCGGGAGGATGGTGCCGCCGGGAATGCCGAATACCGTGTCGGCCCCGACCTCCTCAAGAGCACGGACGAGGGACTGCGCTCCCGTCACCTGCTCGGGGGCGGACTGTTGTCCTCCGGAACGGGGCCGCGGCTGCGGGTGGTGGGCCCCGGTGGCCTGCTCGGTCATCGGCATTCTCTTCTCGATGCTGAGGGTTTTTGCGAGTTTTGAGCGATGTGCGATTACTGATCGACAGTCACTGGTGCAACAAAAAACCCCTCGTGCCGTGAGGCAAGCGAGGGGAGCGCGTCGGGTGCGTTAGCGGGGACTTCCGGGTCATCGATCCGGTGCTTCCCAGCTCAGCCGACGCGCTTTCCAAGTACGAGAATTCGGGTGCGCATGGCACAGACCCTCCCCCCGGCACGCTGTGCGTGTCAAGTGGGTGGGACGGGAGTCTCATCATGTGAGCGGAGCGCGATACCGGTTCCATACCCTCCCGAGGCGGCACCCGCCGCGTACGCACTTCTGCCCCCACCTGCGAAGACGCCGCTGCCACCACCTCCTGCGAAGACGGGCTCGACGGGGCCGTGGGGCACGGCGTAGACGCCGCCGGCGAGGGCTCGGCGCATTCGGTACTCGTCCAGCGGTCCGGAGAAGGCCGCGCCCTGTCCATGGGTGCAGCCCATCGAGCGCAGGGCGACGACCTGCTCGGGCAGATCCACGCCGTCGGCCACGGACTGCAGCCCCAGGTCGTTGGCGATGCGCAGCAGTCCGCTGGTGATCTTGTGGAGTCGGGCGGACTCGACGACCCCCTCGACCAGACCGCGGTCCAGCTTCAGTACGTCGACGGGCAGCCGGCGCAGCGCGGTGATCGTGGCGTAGCCGCTGCCGAAGCCCTCCAGGGCGATCCGGACACCGAGCCGCCTGAGCGCCTTCAGGCGGCGCTCCAGCTCGTCCAGGGAGACCTTGGGGTCCGTCTCGGCCAGTTCCACGATCAGGGCACCGGAGGGCAGTCCGTGCCGGGTGAGCAGCGCCTCCACCGAACTCAGCGGCATGGAGCGGTCGAGGAGTCTGCGGGCGGTCATCCGGACGGCGACGGGCACGGCGAGCCCGGTGGCCGCGCGCTCGGCGGCCTGTTCGACCGCCTCCTCCAGCATCCAGCGGCCGAGCTCGGCGGTGCGGTCGCTGTCCTCGGCGACGCGCAGGAACTCGGCGGGCGTGAACAGCACCCCTTGGGCCGAGCGCCAGCGCGCCTGCGCGGCCACCGCGGTGATCCGGCCGGTGTCCAGGCAGACCACGGGCTGGTGCAGCAGGGCGAACTCGCCGTCGTGCAGGGCGGCGCGCAGTCTGGTGGCCAGCTCCGCCTTGCGGACGACGTCCTGCTGCATCTGTGGCACGTACAGCTCGACTCGGCCCTTGCCTGCCGCCTTCGCGCGGTACATCGCCAGGTCGGCGTTGCGCAGCAGTTCACCGGCACCCAGGCCCGGCTCGGAGAAGGACACCCCGATGGAGGCGGCGACCCGGACATCGTTGCCGTCGATGAGGTAGGGCTGCGACAGGGTCGTACGAAGCCGGTCGGCCAGCTCGAAGATGTGGCGCTCGCGCGCGGTGCGGTCGCGGGAGCCGTCGCCGACGATCAGGGCCGCGAACTCGTCGCCGCCGAGCCGGGAGGCCGTGTCCCCCTTGCGGACCGAGTCCTGGAGCCTGCGGGCGGCCTGTACGAGGAGCTCGTCACCGGCCTGGTGGCCGATGGTGTCGTTGACCGCCTTGAAGCCGTCGAGGTCGATGAAGAGCACGGCGGTGCCGTGGTCGGAGGAGCGGCGGCCGGAGAGCGCCTGGCCGACGCGCTTGGTGAACAGGGCGCGGTTGGGCAGGTCGGTGAGCGGGTCGTGTTCGGCGTTGTGCTGCAACTGGGCCTGCAGGCGGACCCGTTCGGTCACGTCACGGCTGTTGAAGATGAGGCCGCCGTGGTGGCGGTTGACGGTCGACTCCACGTTGAGCCAGCCACCGCCACCGGACCTGAAGCGGCACTCGATGCGGGTGGTGGGTTCCTCCGCGGGGCTGGCGGCGAGGAAGCGGCGCACCTCGTGCACCACACAGCCCAGGTCCTCCGGGTGGATCAGCGTGGCGAGTTCGGAACCGACCAGTTCCTCTGCGGGCCGTCCGTAGACCCCGGCCGCGGCCGGGCTGACGTACCGGAGGATGCCGTTCGGTGCGGCGATCATGATGACGTCGCTTGAGCCCTGCACCAGGGAGCGGAAGTGGTTCTCCTTCTGGGCCAGTTCGTGTGTGAGGGTGATGTTGTCGACGAGCATGATGCCCTGGCGCACGACGAGCGCGAGCACGACCGTGCCCCCGGTGACGAGCACCACGCGGTCGACGCTGCGGCCGTTGAGCACGTTGTAGAGAATCCCCAGCGTGCAGACGGCGGCGGCCAGGTAGGGAGTGAGCGCCGCCAGTGAACTGCTGATGGGCCGGCTGAGGGGATACCGGCCGCGACCTCCTTCCTGGAGGGGTACGTGTGCCGGTTGTCCCTGCCGGGGCCCGGGCACGTAGCCGTACACCACGCGCGTGTGCCCTTCTTCTTCCGTGTGTCCGTGCCCCTGCCCCACCCAGGGGGCGTAGGCGAGCAGCAGTGAGCCGGCGAACCAGCCGGCGTCGAGCAGCTGCCCGGAGCGGTAGTCGTTGTGCAGCAGTGGCGAGGTGAACAGGGCGTCGCACATCACCGTCAGGGCCAGCGCCCCGATCGCGGTGTTCACCGCGGAGCGGTTCACCGCCGACCGCCTGAAGTGCAGTGCGAGCACCATGCTCACGAGAGCGATGTCGAGCAGCGGATACGCGAGCGACAGCGCGGTGTGGGGAACGCTCGGCTCCTCCGCCTTGGCCGCCTGGGCGAGCGCGAGACTCCAGGAGAGCGTGAGCAGCGAGCCGCCGATCAGCCAGGCGTCGAGTCCCAGGCAGACCCAGCCGGCCTTGCTCACCGGCCGTTTGGCGAGGACGAGCAGTCCCACGATGGCCGGTGGGGCGAAGCACAGGAAGAACAGGTCGGCGTAGCTCGGGCTGGGCACCTGGCTCCGCAGGACCACCTCGTACCAGCCCCAGACGAAGTTGCCCATCGCCGCCATCGTGGAGGAGAGCGAGAAGAGCAGCCATGCCGGTCGAAAGCGGCTGCGCCGGGTGCGGGCGCAGAGGAAGCAGGAGACGGCCGCGGTGGCGGCCGCCGCGCTCAGCCCGAAGTCGCCCATGATCAGGGCGAGTCGTGGTGAGCCCCAGCCGAGCGCGGAACCGACGGCGTATCCCGCGCACATCAGGGCGAGCACGAGTTGCGGGACCATGCGCGACCCGCCCCCGGCGACCTGGCCGCGGGCGAGCACCGCCCCCGGGGAGCTCACTGCGTCTCTCCCGGCCGAGCCGCCCCCGAGTCCCTCTGTTCCCGGTGCGCCGTGTGTATGTGACGCCTGCGACCGCTCGGCCGGTGGTGGTGGTGGTGGTGGTGGCCGCTGTGGCCGCATCTGCGCGCGGGTGGACACCAGGATCGCCGTCGGCGACCCCGTCGCGTCGGATCGTTGGTCCATAGGCCGTACATCGCCCGTCGCCCCCCTCGCTGTTGCTGTCTCTCAGTCCCCGGCGCCGGATGGTGCGCGGCGCAGCCCCTGTCGGGACGATACACCAGTCTCGTCACTCAGGGACATAGTCCCTCTACGCTCCGTAACGGCCGATGGGGGATTGGACACGGCGTGCGTTCGATGGAATGCGGAGGGTACCCATGAGTGCCCTTCGCACACGCCCGGACGGGAGCGAGGAGGACTACGAGCCCGTCGTAAGGACCACGTTCCGCAGTGGCTCCCGGTTCACGAAACGGTGCAACTGGTCCAGGAGGAGCCGCTGGGCCCGTGGGAGGAACGCGGAGGTGGGGCCGCCCACATGGGGACTGATGAGCACGTTCGGGGCGTGCCACAGGGGGTGCCCCGGCGGCAGCGGTTCGGGGTCGGTGACGTCCAGGGCCGCCCGGAGCCGGCCGCTCCCCAGCTCGGCGAGGAGCGCCTCGGTGTCGACGACACCGCCGCGGGCCACGTTCACGAGGAGTGCCCCGTCCTTCATTCGGGCCAGGAAATCGGCTCCGGCCAGGCCTTTCGTCTGCTCGGTGAGCGGCGTGACGAGCACCACCACATCGGCTTCCGGGAGGAGCTCGGGCAGGGCGGAAATCGGATGCACGGGGCCGCGCGCGGTCTCACGTGCGGAGCGCGCGACGCGCGCCACCCGCGCGAGCTCGAACGGTGCGAGCCGGTCCTCGACGGCCGAGCCCACCGCTCCGTAGCCGACGATCAGAACGCTCTTGTCCGCGAGCGCGGGACGGAACCCCGACCGCCATTCCTCGCTGTCCTGTCCGCGGACGAAGTCGGGGATGCCGCGCAGCGAGGCGAGGATCAGGGTGAGGGTGAGTTCGGCGGTACTCGCGTCGTGCACACCGCGCGCGTTGCACAACTGGACGCCCGTGGGCAGCAGTTGCAGGCCCGGCTGGACATGGTCGATGCCGGCCGACAGGGTCTGCACGACCCGCACGGAGGTCATGTCGGCCATGGGCCGCACCGAGATGTCGCCGCCCTTCATGTAGGGCACGACGTAGAAGGCGCAGTCGGCTGGGTCGGCGGGAAAGTCCTCCTCGCCGTTCCAGAAGCGGTAGTCGAGGCCCTCGGGAAGGCCGTCGAGTTCGTCCGGTGAGAACGGGAGCCACACTTCGTACGTCATGGTCAGGAGGCTATGCGAAGCATCCGTGGACGCAGAGGTTAGTTTGGGGTGCCAGTAAAGGGAGGGCACGGCCAGGTGGAGCGCAGGACGATCGGGGCGGCGGCGCTCGAAGTGGGGGCTGTCGGTCTCGGGTGCATGCCGATGAACTGGGCGTATTCGGGTTCGCGGCAGCGGGGTGCCGAATCGCTGCGCACCGTGCACGCGGCCCTCGACCGGGGCAGCACGCTCCTGGACACCGCCGACATGTACGGGCCGTTCACCAATGAGCTGCTGGTGGGACGCGCGCTGAAGGAGCGGCGTTCGGATGCCTTCGTGTCGACCAAGGTCGGTCTGCTGGTGGGTGATCAGCACATCGTGGCCAACGGCCGTCCCGGCTATGTGAAGCGGGCGTGCGACGCGTCGCTGCGCCGGCTGCAGACGGATGTCATAGACCTCTACCAACTGCACCGCGAGGACCCGGAGGTACCGGTCGAGGAGACCTGGGGCGCGATGGCGGAGCTCGTCTCGGCCGGGAAGGTGCGGGCTCTCGGGCTGTGCGCGGTGGGCGCCCGCGCCGGCCGCAGGCCGGGTGCGCGGCTGCACGACGGGACGGTACGGAAGCTGGAGCGGGTGCAGCAGGTCTTCCCGGTGAGCGCGGTGGAGGCCGAGCTGTCGGTGTGGTCGCCGGAGGCGCTGGAGGCCCTGCTGCCGTGGTGCGAGGCGCGCGGGGTCGGCTTCCTCGCCGCGATGCCGCTCGGCAACGGCTTCCTGACCGGCACCCTCACTCCCGGCGAGGGGTTCGAACCCGACGACCTGCGGGCCAGGCATCCCCGGTTCACCGCCGAGATGATGGCCGCGAACCAGCCGATCGTCGTCGGTCTGCGCCGCATCGCCGCCCGCCACTCGGCCGCGACCGGGGGCGCGCCCGTCACCCCCGCGCAGGTGGCTCTCGCCTGGGTGCTCTCGCGCGGGAAACAGGTGGTTCCGGTGCCCGGGACCAAGCGGGAGTGCTGGGCCGCGGAGAACGCGGCGGCGGCCGGGCTGCGGCTGACGGCGGAGGATCTCGCCGAGGTGGCGGAACTGCCTTCGGCGCTGGGGTCCTGGGACTGAGCGGGGATCCCGGGGCCGAGCCGGGGTCCGGGTCCTGAATCGCCCGGTTCGGGCAGGGGTCCGGCGATTCGGTGTCCGTGATCGGGAACCCGGGAGGCCCGGGCGGTGTATGAAAAGGAGAACCTGCCGCGTCGAAGGGATCCCGCATCGTGCAACGTCGAGCTGTGACGGCCGTGTTGGCCGCAGCCACGCTCCTGCTGACGGCCGGATGCTCCTCGGACGGCGGGGGGAGTCCGGACGGTGGCGGGAGCACGCCCTGGGTCTCTCCGAAACCCGGCACCTCGCCCCCGGCCTCCGGGCGGGCGGCCGAGGAGGCACCGCCCGCCAAGGGCTCCGTGCAGGTCGTGCGGACCGTCACCGAGGGCCTCAGGACACCCTGGGGCCTGGCGCCCCTGCCCGAGGGCGGCCTGCTGGTGTCCTCGCGCGACGAGGGGACGATCACGCTGGTCGACGAGAAGACCGGCAAGAAGACCGAGGTGGGCTCGGTACCCGGAGTCGCCCCCGGCGGCGAGGGCGGCCTGATGGGCCTGGCCCTGTCCCCCACGTACGCGTCGGACCACATGGTCTACGCGTACTTCACCTCGGACTCGGACAACCGCGTCGTGCGCATGCAGTACGACGCGAAGAGGCCGGCCGGTGAGCGGCTGGGCGCCCCCGACACGGTGTTCCGGGGCATCCCCAAGGGCACGAACCACAACGGCGGTCGCATCGCCTTCGGCCCGGACAAGATGCTGTACGTGGGCACGGGCGAGACCTATGTCACCGAGCTGGCCCAGGACAAGAAGTCGACGGGCGGCAAGATCCTCCGCCTGACCCCGGAGGGCGAACCGGCACCGGGCAACCCCTTCGACTCACCCGTCTACTCGTACGGCCACCGCAATGTGCAGGGCCTGGCCTGGGACTCCGAGCAGCGGCTGTTCGCCTCGGAGTTCGGCCAGGACACCTGGGACGAGCTGAACCACATCAAGCCGGGCGGCAACTACGGCTGGCCGGACGTGGAGGGCGAGTCGGACGACTCGAAGTACGAGAGTCCGATCGACCAGTGGAGCACCGACGAGGCCTCCCCCAGCGGTATCGCCTACGCGGAGGGTTCCGTCTGGATGGCGGGCCTGCGCGGCAAGCGGCTGTGGCGCGTCCCGCTCAAGGGCACGGCGGAGTCGGCGGAGCCGCAGGCCTTCCTGGAGGGCGACCACGGCCGTCTGCGCACGGTGGTGGCGGCGGGCGGCGACAAGCTGTGGCTGGTCACGAGCGAGACGGACGGAAGGGGCACCCCGGGCGACGGGGACGACCGGATCCTGGAGCTGCGGGTCAAGTGAGGTGGGGTGGGGTGAGGTGGGGCGAGGCTAGGCGAGATGCCTAAGCGGGAGCTTCCGGGTGATCCTGGTCGTCCCGCGGGTCAGCCCGGCCGTCCCGCTCCCCCGTGGGCTGCGTCGGCGGGCGTACGACCACCTTGCCCGAGGTCAGGTCTATGGGGCCCTGCCCGGGGTCGCCGTCGTTCAGATCGACGCGGGTCAGTTCCAGCCGCTTGTTCTCGTCCTCGGTGTGCTTGCGGCCCGGTGCGAAGAGGTTCTCGATCATGTTGAACACAGCGGCTCCCTCGGCCCGGCGTCTCCTACAGCGTAAACCTCACCTCGTGGAACTCATCCGGCTCGTCCGGTCGGGCGGGCGGCGGCCGTCTCCGGCGGGAACAGCCGCATCCGGTGCGCGACGGCCGCCGCCTCGCCCCGGCCGGAGACGCCGAGCTTGGCCAGGATGTTCGAGACGTGGACGCTGGCCGTCTTCGGGGCGATGAAGAGCTCCTCGGCGATCTGTCGGTTGGTGCGGCCGACGGCCACCAGGCGCAGGACGTCACGCTCGCGGCTGGTGAGGCCGAGCGCCTCGGCCGGGTCGGTGGGAGCGAGGGGGCTCCGGCCGGGCGACCGGGCGAGTGTGAGGCGGGCGCGCTGGGCGAGCAGGGCGACGGCGTCGGTGAGCGGCCGTGCGCCGAGGTGGTCGGCGACGGCCCGGGCCAGCCGCAGCAGCTCGGTGGCGCGGCCCCGTTCCTCCTCCGTGCCGCCGGAACTCAAGAGGGCTTCCGCCAGCCGGTAGCGGACGCGGGCCAGGTCGTAGGGACGCTCCAGCGGTTCGAAGGCGGCGACCGCCTCGGACCAGTCGTCCGGGGTGTCCCGGCCCTCGGCACGCAGCAGTTCGACGCGTACCCAGAGCTCGTACGCCTGCCATATGGGCACGTTCGTCGTGAGGGACTTGGCGGTCGTGCGCAGGCGCTCGACCAGTTCGGCGCGGCCCGGTTCGGCGGCGGGCAGGCCGCGGGCGTCGGCCTCCGCGGTCGCCGCGGCGAGCAGCAGGGGCCAGCCGTAGCGCTGGGTGCCCGGCGGGAAGCCGAGGCTCAGCGCCTCGGCCAGCTCCGTGCGGGCGTCGAGGAGGCGGCCCTCGCCCGCGGCGATACCGATCGCGAGGGTGGTCAGGGGCAGCGCGTTCTGGGGCACGGCGTCGTGGGTGCCGAAGTGGCCGCGGGCCTCGGCCAGTTGCGCGCGTGCGGTGGGCAGGTCACCCCTGGCCAGTTCGAGGCGTGCGTGGAGCATGGTGCGAAAGCCCCGGGGTTTGGCGCTCTGGCCGACCCGCTCCGCGTTGTTTCCGGCCTCGGCGGCCTCGGGCCAGCGTCCCAGCGAGAAGAGGGACTCGCCGAGGTTGCCCCAGACCCAGGCCTCGGTGTCCAGCAGTCCGTATCTCCGGGTGAGCCGGACTCCTTCCTCCAGGATGCCGACGGCTTCCTGGGAGCGGCCGACGCCCTCCAGGTGGGAGGGCAGGTTCACATGGGCGCGGCCCAGCACATAGGTGGCGCCGAGCTCCGTGGCCCGTTCCTTGACCTCGTGGACCTCGGCGAGTCCGGCGCCGATGTCGCCGGACTCGACCAGGAGTCCGCCCAGCGTGAGGCGGGCGTTCAGCTCGATGTCACGGGCCCCGACCATGCGGGCGTACTCCACGGCGCGTTCGGCGGCCTGGAGGGCGTCCGGTCCGGGCCGGTGCGCCATCAGCCAGTTGGCGACATGCGCGAGGACGTCGGCGTGCACCTCGGACGGCGGCAGTCCCCGGACGAGGTCCTGCGCGGTGCCGAGTTCCTGCCAGCCGTCACCGAGGCCCTGTCCCTCGATGAGACGGGATCGCTGGATCCAGAACCAGGCGGCGCGCAGCGGGTCCCGTTCGTCCTCCAGGAGGTGCAGGGCCCGCTTGGTTGTCTTCAGCGCGCGCTTGCGTTCCCCGCAGAACCGGCCCGCCACGGCGGCCTCGGCCATGAGGTCGAGGTAGTGCAGCGGGGTGGTGGCCGGGTCGCGGCGGCTGGGGTTCCCGCCGCGCGCTTCGGGCAGTGGGGGCGGATAGGCCTCGCTGTAGTCGGCGGTGCGCAGTGCGGCGCGTACGGCCTCGGGGGCCGTGTCCCACAGCTCCATCGCCCGCTCCAGGAGCCGTACCTGCTCCGAGTAGGCGTGCCGGCGGCGGGCCGCGACGGAGGCGTCGAGGACGGCGGGCAGGGCCTTGGCGGCGTCGTGCGCGTGGTACCAGTGACTGGCCAGCCGGGCGGCGCGCTCGCCGGCCGGGACGAGCGAGGGGTCGGCCTCCAGGACTTCCGCGTAGCGGCGGTTGAGGCGGGAGCGCTCGCCGGGGAGCAGGTCGTCGCCGACGGCCTCGCGCACCAGGGAGTGGCGGAAGCGGTAGCCGTCGCCGTCGGGCGTCGCGAGGAGGATGTTGGCGCCGACGGCGGCCCGCAGTGCCTCGATGAGGTCGTCCTCGGAGAGCCGGGCCACGGCCGCGAGCAGCCGGTACTCCACCGTCGAGCCGCCCTCCGCGACGATCCTGGCGACCCGCTGGGAGCCCTCGGGCAGGCTCTCGACGCGGACGAGGAGCAGATCGCGCAGGGAGTCGGTGAGGCCGGTGGCGCAGCCGTCGTGGGCGGCGACGGCCAGTTCCTCCACGAAGAAGGCGTTCCCGTCGGAGCGGGCGAAGATGTCGTCGACCTGGACCGGGTCGGGCTCGGAGCCGAAGATTCCGGCGATCTGGCGGGCGACTTCGGCGCGGGTGAAGCGGCGCAGCTCGATCCGGCGGACGGTGCGCAGCCGGTCGAGTTCGGCGAGCAGCGGGCGCAGTGGGTGGCGGCGGTGGATGTCGTCGGCGCGGTAGGTGGCGACGACGAGGAGGTGACCGCTGCGCAGGGTCCGGAAGAGGTAGGCGAGGAGGTGGCGGGTGGAGGCGTCCGCCCAGTGCAGGTCCTCCAGGAGGACGACGACTGGGCGGTCGGCGGCGACGCGTTCCAGGAGGCGGACGGTGAGTTCGAAGAGGCGGGCCATGCCGTCCTCGTCGTGCCGCCCTCGGGTGGTCTCCCCCAACTCGGGCAGGAGCCGGGCCAGTTCCTCCTCCTGGCCCGTGGCCGCGGCGGCCAGCGCGTCGGGCAGGTGGCGGCGCAGGGCCCGCAGGGCGGTGGAGAAGGGGGTGAAGGACAGGCCGTCGGCGCCGATCTCGACGCAGCCGCCGACAGCCACGACGGCGCCCTCGCGGCAGGCGCCCGCCGCGAACTCCTCGATGAGCCGGGTCTTTCCCACGCCGGCCTCACCGCCGAGGAGCAGCGCCTGCGGCTCGCCCGCGGCGGCACGGGCGAGCGCGTCGTTCAGTACGTCCAGCTCGTCGGCCCGGCCGACGAAGACCGGACTGACGGACCTGGTCTCCACAGCGCCGAGCATCGCACAGGGGTCGGACACGGCGGCACTGCTTATCGGCCGCCCACCCCCGACCAGGGACGCACTCCCCCGGCACCCGTCCCCGACCACGGACGCACTCCCCCGGGACCCGTCCCCGACCACGGACGCACTCCCCCGGAACCCGCCCCCGACCCCGGACACGCCTCCTCGGGGCCCGTCCACGACCGCTCGGCCGCTCGCCCGGAACCCGCCCCCGACCCCGGACACGCTCGTCCTGGGTCCGCGCACAGCCTCGGGCCCGCCTGCCCGGGGCCCGCCCCCCACCTCGGGCTTACCTGCCTGCAGCGAACCCGCAGCCCCGGGCCTGCTTGCCCTGGGCCCGCTCGCAGCCCCGGGCCCGCTCGTCCAGTGGCCGTCCGCCGTCGCGGGCCCGTCCGCGGTGGTGGACGGGCCCGTGGTCGCCGAGGTGGCGGTCGCCGGAGGCGTGGGCGGCGAGGACGCGGTCGTGACCGGGGAGGCGGTCGCCGTGCCCTCGGTCCGTGCAGGGCGGCCGACCCCCGTGCGGCCGCCCTGCGACGCGCCGGCACTCATGCGGCGCGTGCGAACCGGGGCCTGCGGGAGCGGTGGCCGTTCACCCGCCCTTCGCTGTCGTCGTGACCGGATCGCGCGGCCTCGCGCCGGGCGGCACGGCGGGTGCGGGCGGCCTCACGGGCCATGCGGTAGTTGTCGGCGGCGCGGATCATTTCCGCGGAACGGATCTGCTGGAGCTCGTACTCGAACATCCTGTACCCCTCGGGAAGAGTGAACGGCGGAGGGCGACCGGTGAGAGGTCACTGTCGGCTTCGCTCGTTCGCGATGCCTCAACCTTCGTCTCCAAGGGGGGTGCGGCACATCGGGAGAGTTCCGCATCTTGGACGCACGAGGGGCCTTAGTCCCGCCGTAAGTGGCTCGCGTCGGGACTAAGGCCCCTCAGGACGCGCGGTCGGTCAGCTGCTCGTGGTCGGCATGCCGAGGAGGATGTCGGAGTACTTGAGCGCGGCCAGCAGCAGGCCGATGACGCCGAGCGAGACACCCGCCCAGGCGACGGACTTGACCCACGGGGACTGGGCGGGGATCCGGTCCGGGTTGCCGAACGCCGGCCTCACCAGCACCACGACACCGACGATCAGCGCGGCCAGCGCGAAGAAGCCGGCGACCAGGGCGTTGGCGTTCCAGGAGTCGGCGTACACCTGCTTGATCTGGGTGGCGACGGGCGAGCCCTGCGCGGTCTCCAGCTGGCCGTACAGCGAGTCGCGCGCCTGCGCGATGGTGCCGATCCAGCTGCCGGTCAGCGAGACGATGCCCAGTCCGGCGGAGACGATCGCGGCGGCGCCCATGGCCACACCGGAACCGGCTCCCGCCGCGGCTGCGACCTGCTCGTCCTCGCCGTCGCCCGCACCCTCGAAGTCGTCCTCGTCCAGGCTCTCGGAGTCGGTCCGGCCGTCGGCGGCCTCGACCTCTCCGACCGCGCCGACGGTACCGCCGGTGCCCTTCTCGTCACCCTTGCCGAGCTTCACTGCCTCGTCGTCGCGCTGTGCCTCGGTGCCGGTCTCGATTCCGGCCTCGTTCTCTGTCTTGGTTCCCATGCTTCGCACCGTACGGACGCTGTCTGAGAATTTCTTTAAGATCCCGGAATCCTCACGCGCGGCTCGGCGGATCGCCTTGTTCAGCCGCAGCCGCAGCCGCAGCCGCAGTGGCAGTGGCAGAGGCAGTGGCAGTGGCAGTGGCAGCCGCGCGTGCGGTCCGCCACTCCCCGGCGAGGACCGACCACACCTCCGTGTCCTGTCGCACGCCCCGGTGGGGCCAATTTTCGCGCAGGACGCCCTCACGGCTCATGCCGAGCCGTCGTGCCACGTTCAGGCTGGGCTCGTTGGCGACGGCCGCGTGCCACTCGACGCGGTGGATGCCGCGCTCGTCGACCGCCCAGTCGATGAGGACGCGGATCGCGCGCGTGATCAGGCCGCGGCCCGACGCCGCGGGCTCCAGCCAGCAGCCGACCTCGCAGACCCCGTGCTCGGCGTCGAAGACGCGGAAGAGCACACCGCCGACCAGCTGTCCGTCCAGCCACACCCCGTGCAGACCGCCCGTGTCGGCGGCCTTCTTGTCGGCGAACGACTGGAGCAGTTCGCGCGCGGAGTCGACATCCGTGGCCCGTGAGCCGAAGGAGATGTACTGCTGGACGAACTCGCGTCCGCGGTCGAGATGAGCCAGGAACTCGTCCGCGTGCCACGGCTCCAGAGGCCGCAGTTCGCCGCCGTCGTCACCCAGGGATATCGCGTACATCCTGCTGCCGCTCCTTCACGAGTACCGCCACGGGTACGTCCGCCGGTGCGTCCGCCGGTGCGTCCGCCGGTGCGTCCACTGCACCCGCCGCGCCCACCGCACCCATGAACGCGTCACCGCGCGCCCCGGGATCGTCGCACGACGCCCCGGACCGGCGGTACGGATTTCCGGCGGTTCGACACCGAGCCGCGGCAGGCGCCGGTCGAGCCGGCCGGGCATGGGCGCGAAGTCGGCGACGGTCATCACGTGTCCGGGCAGCACGATTCCCGCGTACGCGGTGCCGACGCCGACCAGCGCCGTAGCGCTGCCTCCGGGCGCGCGGGGAACGGCCCGGGCGGCGGAACGCCGGAGGGGCGCCGCACCACCCAGGTGCAACGCCCCTCCGGACAAGGGAGCAGGACAGCGAGGGAGCCCGAGGGCTAGCCCTCGACACCCAGCTTCGTAAGGATCAGCTCCTTGACCCGCGCCGCGTCGGCCTGCCCACGCGTGGCCTTCATGACGGCACCCACCAGCGCACCGACCGCCGCGACCTTCCCCCCACGGATCTTGTCCGCGACACCGGGGTTCCCAGCGATGGCCTCATCGACCGCGGCCGTCAACGCACCCTCGTCCGAGACGACCTTCAGACCGCGCTTGTCGACGACCTCGTCCGGCGTGCCCTCACCCTTGACGACCCCGTCGATGACCTGACGGGCCAGCTTGTCGTTGAGCGAACCGTCGCTGACCAGCGCGGCCACCCGGGCGACCTGCTCGGGCGTGATGGCCAGCCCGTCCAGGGACACCCCGGACTCGTTGGCCGCGCGCGCCAGCTCCCCCATCCACCACTTGCGGGCGGAGGCCGCGTCGGCGCCCGCCCCGATGGTGGCGACGATGAGGTCGATGGCCCCGGCGTTGAGCATCGACTGCATGTCGTGGGCGTTGACCCCCCACTCCTCGCGCAGCCGGTTGCGGCGGGCCAGCGGCTGCTCGGGCAGACCCGCGCGCAGCTCCTCGACCCACTCACGGGACGGGGCGACCGGCACGAGGTCCGGCTCGGGGAAGTAGCGGTAGTCCTCCGCCTCCTCCTTCACCCGGCCCGAGGTCGTGGAGCCCGTGTCCTCGTGGAAGTGGCGGGTCTCCTGGATGATCGTGCCGCCGTCGTTGAGTACGGCCGCGTGCCGCTGGATCTCGAACCGGGCCGCACGCTCCACGGAACGCAGCGAGTTGACGTTCTTCGTCTCGCTCCGCGTGCCGAACTTCTCCCGGCCGTGCGGGCGCAGCGACAGGTTCACGTCGCAGCGCATCTGGCCCTGCTCCATACGGGCCTCGGAGACACCGAGCGCCTTGATGAGTTCGCGCAGCTCGGCGACGTACGCCTTGGCGACCTCGGGGGCACGCTCGCCGGCGCCCTCGATCGGCTTGGTGACGATCTCGATGAGCGGGATGCCGGCGCGGTTGTAGTCGAGCAGCGAGTGCGAGGCGCCGTGGATACGGCCCGTCGCGCCACCGACGTGCAGCGACTTGCCGGTGTCCTCCTCCATGTGGGCGCGCTCGATCTGCACGCGGAAGACCTCGCCGTCCTCCAGCTGGACGTCGAGGTAGCCGTTGAAGGCGATCGGCTCGTCGTACTGGGAGGTCTGGAAGTTCTTCGGCATGTCCGGATAGAAGTAGTTCTTCCGGGCGAAGCGGCACCACTCGGCGATCTCGCAGTGCAGCGCGAGGCCGATCTTGATCGCGGACTCGACGCCGATCGCGTTGACGACCGGCAGCGCGCCGGGCATGCCCAGACAGGTCGGGCAGGCCTGCGAGTTGGGCTCGGCGCCCAGCTCGGTGGAACAGCCGCAGAACATCTTGGTCTTGGTGCCGAGTTCGACATGGACTTCGAGGCCCATGACGGGGTCGTACGACGCCAGCGCGTCCTCGTACGACACCAGGTCAGTCGTGACAGTCACTGTGAAACTTTCCCCTCAGCCCAGCAGGACGTCTTCGTCGCCCAGGCGCTTGAGCTCCCGGTAGAGGATGGCGAGGCCGGTGACGATGGCGGCGGCGGACACGGTCGCGTCGATCAGCCTCAGCGTGTCCCCGTCACTGCGGGCCAGCTTGATCTGCTTGGCGACGCTGATCGCGCCGAACGCGGTACTGCCGAGCGACACGTACAGACCGGTCTTCGACTTCTTGAAGTTCTTTGCCTTCTTGGCCATGGCGGTCACAGCGACGGAGCCTCCTCGATCAACGGGTGACCCCAGCGTTCCACGAACGCGGCCTCGACGGCGGCTCCCACCTTGTACAGGCGGTCGTCCTTGAGGG
This sequence comes from Streptomyces sp. NPDC087844, assembly GCF_044742785.1. Classification (NCBI taxonomy): domain Bacteria; kingdom Bacillati; phylum Actinomycetota; class Actinomycetes; order Kitasatosporales; family Streptomycetaceae; genus Streptomyces; species Streptomyces sp. NPDC087844. The sequence continues at coordinate 246,619 of NZ_JBIUVD010000009.1, forward strand.
CCGGCGCGATGATCTGGAGGCCGACGGGCAGGTTGTCCTCGGGTGCGAGGCCGCAGGGCAGCGACATCGCGGCGTTGCCCGCGAGGTTGGTCGGGATGGTGCACAGGTCCGCGAGGTACATCGCCATCGGGTCGTCGGCGCGCTCGCCGATCGGGAAGGCGGTGGTCGGGGTGGTCGGCGAGACGATCACGTCGACCTGCTCGAACGCCTTCTCGAAGTCCCGCGTGATGAGCGTACGGACCTTCTGGGCACTGCCGTAGTACGCGTCGTAGTAGCCGGAGCTGAGCGCGTACGTGCCGAGCATGATGCGGCGCTTGACCTCGTCGCCGAAGCCCGCCTCGCGGGTGAGGGCGGTGACCTCCTCGGCGGAGTGCGTGCCGTCGTCACCGATGCGCAGGCCGTAGCGCAGACCGTCGAACCGGGCGAGGTTGCTCGAACACTCGGACGGGGCGATGAGGTAGTACGCCGACAGGGCCAGGTCGAAGGACGGGCAGTCCAGCTCGACGATCTCGGCGCCCAGTTCCTTGAGGAGCGCGACCGACTCGTCGAAGCGCTGCACGACACCGGCCTGGTAGCCCTCGCCGCGGAACTGCTTGACGACGCCGACGCGCATGCCGTCCACGCTGCCGTTGCGGGCCGCCTCGACGACGGCCGGGACCGGCTCGTCGATGGAGGTCGAGTCGAGCGGGTCGTGTCCGGCGATGACCTCGTGCAGCAGGGCCGCGTCCAGGACCGTACGGGCGCAGGGCCCGCCCTGGTCGAGGCTGCTGCTGAAGGCCACCATGCCGTACCGCGACACCCCGCCGTACGTCGGCTTCACGCCGACCGTGCCGGTGACGGAGGCGGGCTGGCGGATGGAGCCGCCGGTGTCCGTGCCGATGGCGAGGGGCGCCTGGTAGGAGGCGAGGGCCGCGGACGAACCGCCGCCGGAACCGCCGGGGATGCGCGACAGGTCCCACGGGTTGCCGGTCGGTCCGTACGCGCTGTTCTCGGTGGAGGACCCCATGGCGAACTCGTCCATGTTGGTCTTGCCGAGGATGACGACGTCGGCCGCCTTGAGCCGCGCGGTGACCGTGGCGTCGTAGGGCGGGATCCAGCCCTCCAGCATCTTGGAACCGACGGTGGTCGGGATCCCCTTGGTGGTGAAGATGTCCTTGAGGGCGAGAGGTACGCCTGCCAGCGGGCCGAGCTTCTCGCCCCGCGCCCGCTTCTCGTCGACCGCGCGGGCCTGGGCGAGCGCCCCTTCCCGGTCGACGTGCAGGAAGGCGTGCACCTTCTCGTCGACGGCGCCGATGCGCGCGAGGTGCGCCTCGGTGACCTCGACGGCGGTGAGTTCGCCGGAGGCGATCCGGGAGGCGATCTCCGCGGCGGTGAGCTTGATGATGTCGACGTTGCTGTCCGTCATGGTGATTAGTCCTCCCCCAGGATCTGCGGCACCTTGAAACGCTGCTGCTCCTGGGCCGGGGCGCCGGAGAGCGCCTGCTCGGGGGTGAGCGACGGACGGACCTCGTCCGCGCGCATGACGTTCGTCAGCGGCAGCGGGTGGGAGGTCGGCGGTACGTCTTGGTCGGCGACCTCGCTGACGCGGGCGACCGCGCCGATGATGTCGTCGAGCTGACCGGCGAAGTGGTCGAGCTCTTCGCCCTTCAGCTCCAGACGCGCCAGTCGGGCGAGGTGGGCGACCTCCTCGCGCGTGATGCCAGGCATGCGGCGATCCTCAGGGGTGAGTGCGTGTGGTGTGGCCCAATCCTATGGGGCGCGAGGAGATCCCCGTGCATCGGTTTCCCCGCGAGGAGATTTACGCGCCGGACGACGGACGGGCGGGCGCCGACGGCGGGTGACCCCCCACGGAAAACGCCCACCCGCACCGCCCGTCACGGGCGGTGCGGGTGGGAGAAGATCTTCACTCGTCCCCGGCCGCCGCAGGCAACGCCGCCTTCGGCCGCTGCCACCCCCGGGACCCCCGCGCCAGCAACCACGCCGTGGCCTCCTCCGGAGGCATCGCCGCGGCCACCAGCCATCCCTGAACCGCGTCACACCCGAGATCCCGCAACCGCTCCCACGTCTCGTCGTCCTCGACGCCCTCCGCGACGACGAGCAGCCCGAGCGAGTGCGCGAGATCGACCGTGCAGCGCACGATCTCCGCGTCCTCCGTGTCCACCGCGAGCCGCGCGACGAACGAGCGGTCGATCTTCAGCTCGCTCACCGGCAGCCGCCGCAGATGCACGAGCGACGAGTACCCCGTCCCGAAGTCGTCGAGGGACATCTTCACGCCGTGCGCGGTCAGCGCGGCGAGGGTGTCCGCGGCCCGCTGCGGGTCCTCCAGCAGAACGTGTTCCGTTATCTCCAGCTGCAGCGCCCCCGCGGGGACCCCGTGCCGGGCGAGCCGCGCGGCCACCGATCCCGCGAAGCCGGCGGTGTGCACGTCCCGGGGCGACACGTTCACGGCGACCGGTACCCGGAGCCCCTGGGCACGCCAGCGCGCCACTTGGGCGAGCGCCGCCTCCAGTACGTACTCGGTCAGATACGGCATCAGACCGGACGACTCGGCGATGGCTATGAACTCGTCCGGCGGCACCTTCCCGCGCTCGGGATGCACCCACCGTACGAGCGCCTCAAGGCCGGCGACCTGCCCGTCGAAGCGCACCTTCGGCTGGTAGTGCAGCTCGACGTCCCCCGCGTCGAGTGCCCGCCGCAGATCCCCCAGCAGCCCGAGCCGGTCGGGGGTGTTGGAGTCCCGCTTGGACTCGTAGACCTCCACCCCCGTACGGTCCCGCTTCGCCTGGTACATCGCGACGTCCGCCCGCCGCAGCAGCCCCTCCGCGTCCAGCGCGTGGTCGGGGAAGACGGCGAGTCCGGCGCTGGCCTCAAGGACGAGCGTCAGCCCGTCGAGGTCGAGCGGCGATCCGAGCGCGGTCACGAGGCCGCGGGCGACCCGCGTCGCCGAGGTCGTCGAGTCGGCGACGGGCAGCAGCACGGCGAACTCGTCCCCGCCCAGCCGCGCGGCCTCCGCCCCGCGCGGCAGAGCGACCCGCAGCCGGTCCGCTATCTGCAACAGCAGCCGGTCCCCGGCGAGATGCCCGAGGGTGTCATTGACGGACCTGAAGCGGTCCAGGTCGATCAGCAGCAGAGCGGAACGCGCACCGATTCGTTCGGCGTCGTCCAGCGCCCGCCAGGTCCGTTCGAGCAGCCACTGCCGGTTGGGCAGTCCCGTGAGGGGATCACGCAGTTGCTCCTCGGCCCGCGCCCGCGCTATCCAGAGCGTGGAGTCGAGAGCGATGAGGGGCACGGCGAAGAGCGGCAGGAGCGCGGGGAGGGCGATGGCGACGACACAGATCAGCGGGGCGATACCGAGCAGCGCGACGGCGACCAGCCCTTGTCTGGCCAGGGCCGTGCGGGCGACGGTCGGCAGTCCGGGCGGGCGTGGCGCGTTGAGGTACCAGAGCAGCGCGCGGCTCACGACGAGATACGCCCCGGCCGCCAACACCACCTGAGGCACGGTGAAAACGGTCCAGGTCTCCGGTTTCCAGGGCGCCTCGACGGACGGCACCCGGCCGAACGCGGCCAGCACCAGCGCCCCGGCGCCGAGGCCGAGGATGTCCACCGCGCCGTGCAGGATGCCCTGGCGCCAGCGGTGCCGTCGGGCTATGCCGACGAGCACGACGACGGTGAGGCTGACCATTCCGGCCGGCACCCAGCCGTACAGCAGCAGGACGGCGAGGGTGAGGGCCGCTCCGGAGCCCGTGCCGCCCCACCAGCGGGACCGGCCGAGCGCGACCAGGTGGCCGACGATGACGCCGACCAGGACGGCCAGCGCCCAGCCGGCCGCGCCGGACGGGAAGAGCGCGTGCCGGCCGGTGAAGGCGCGGTAGAAACCCGTGCCCAGCACGAGCCCGGCGGCCACGACGACCGCCGGGGGCAGCGCGGGCCAGGTCGGCTGCCGGTCGGCCTCCTGGCCGGTCGGCTGGGAGTGTGAGCCCGGGGCGGCGGTGAACCGGCCCGAGCCGTGCCCGTCCGTGCCGGCGTGCTGTCCCGTGGCGTACCCCGGCACGCCGGATCGGTCCGTGGGCCTGGTGACACCGAGGCCCGCCCCGAACTCCCGGCTTCGCTCCAGCAAGGGGTGCCCCCATCGCCGCACGCCGGTCATCCAGCGTGGGCGCAGCCGTGAGTCCGGGGCGGCGCTCTCGGTCGGTTCCATTCCCGTCCCTCTCACGGCCGGCGGTTCCCACGCCACGCGGCCCGACGCACGATCAGTCCCTCAACGGCTCCGCGTCTGAAAAACCCTTCCCCCGACTCCTGAGGAGCAAGGGGGTGCGCCAACCGCAGCTGGGCACGGCAGGCGCAGACCTCAACAGTAGGCCGCAGAAGGCTCCCAAGGGCAGCGGTCGTCTACGGTTGCCCGAATGCGACACGGCCGCCCCTCTGCATCTGGTATGCGCCGAACGGGTGGTCTTCAACCGCTAGCCCTCGATCGGAAGTGCCGCTTCCGCCGCTGCCTCCGGTCCTTGTTCGAGCAGAACGGCGAAACCGTCCTCGTTCAGGACCGGCACTTTGAGCTGCATGGCCTTGTCGTACTTCGATCCAGGATTGTCACCTACGACAACGAAAGACGTCTTCTTCGAAACAGAACCGGTCACTTTCGCCCCACGGCTCTGTAGCGCCTCTTTCGCTCCGTCGCGTGTGTGACGTTCCAGAGTGCCGGTGACCACGAGGGTCAGTCCCGCGAGGGGGCGGGGTCCCTCGTCCTCGCCGGAGCCCTCCTCTTCCATGCGGACGCCGGCGGCCTTCCACTTGCGGAGGATCTCCTGGTGCCAGTCCACCGTGAACCATTCCTTGAGCGAGGCCGCGACGATGCCTCCGACACCGTCCACCGCCTTCAGCTCCTCCTCCGTGGCCTCCTGGATCCGGTCGATGGACCGGAACTCGCGGGCCAGCGCCTCGGCCGCGACGGGACCCACGTGCCGGATGGACAGGCCGGTGAGGATGCGGGCCAGCGGACGCTCCTTGGCCGCGGCGATGTTCTCCAGCATCGCGAGGGCGTTCTTCCTGGGCGCGCCCTCCTGGTTGGCGAAGACCGTGGCGATCTTCTCCTCGCCGGTCTCCGGGTCCCGCTTGGGCAGTCCGCTGTCCTGGTCCAGGACGTACGCCCTGATGGGCAGCAGTTGCTCGATGGTGAGGTCGAAGAGGTCGCCCTCGTCCCCCAGGGGCGGCTGCGAGGGCTCCAGCGGCTTGGTGAGCGCGGCGGCGGCCACGTAACCGAAGTTCTCGATGTCCAGGGACTTGCGGCCGCCCAGGTAGAAGAGCCGCTCGCGCAGCTGGGCGGGGCAGGTGCGGCCGTTCGGGCAGCGCAGGTCGATGTCCCCCTCCTTGGCCGGTGCCAGCGGTGTGCCGCACTCGGGGCACTCGGCGGGCATCACGAACTCGCGCTCGCTGCCGTCGCGCAGGTCGACGACCGGTCCGAGGATCTCCGGGATGACGTCACCGGCCTTGCGCAGCACCACCGTGTCGCCGATGAGGACGCCCTTGGCCTTGACCACGTCCTGGTTGTGCAGGGTCGCGAACTCGACCTCGGAACCGGCCACCGTGACGGGCTCCACCTGCGCGTACGGGGTGACGCGACCGGTACGGCCCACGCCGACCCGGATGTTGACCAGCTTGGTGTTGACCTCCTCCGGCGCGTACTTCCACGCGATCGCCCAGCGCGGGGCGCGGGAGGTCGAGCCGAGGCGGCCCTGGAGGGGGATCTCGTCGAGCTTGACGACGACACCGTCGATCTCGTGCTCCACGGAGTGGCGGTTCTCTCCGTAGAAGGCGATGAACTCCCGGACGCCGTCGAGGTCTTCGACGACCTTGCCGTAGCGGGTCGTCGGCAGGCCCCACTCGCGCAGCAGCTCGTACGCGTGCGAGAGGCAGTCGATGTCGAAGCCCTCGCGCGCGCCGATGCCGTGCACCACCATGTGCAGCGGGCGGGTGGCCGTGACGCGGGGGTCCTTCTGGCGCAGTGAACCCGCCGCCGCGTTGCGCGGGTTGGCGAAGGGCTTGTCGCCGGCCTCCACCAGGCGGGCGTTGAGCTCCTCGAACTTCTCCATCGGGAAGTAGACCTCGCCGCGGATCTCCACGAGGTCGGGGATGCGCTCGCCCCGGAGGCGGTCGGGGATCTCCGCGATCGTACGGACGTTGGGCGTGATGTCCTCGCCCGTACGGCCGTCGCCGCGGGTCGCCGCGCGCGTGAGCCGCCCGTGCTCGTACGTGAGGTTGACCGCGAGGCCGTCGACCTTCAGCTCGCACAGGAAGTGGTACGCGGACGTGCCGACCTCCTTGGCGACGCGGTCCGCCCAGGCGGCCAGCTCCTCGTCGTCGAAGGCGTTGTCCAGGGAGAGCATGCGCTCGGCGTGCTGGACGGCCGTGAACTCCGTCGCGTACGCCCCCGCGACCTTCTGGGTCGGCGAGTCCGGGGTGCGCAGCTCGGGATACTCGTCCTCCAGGGCCTCCAGGGAGCGCAGGAGCTTGTCGAAGTCCGCGTCGCTGACGACCGGCGCGTCCTTCACGTAGTACCGGAAGCGGTGCTCCTCGATCTGCTCGGCGAGCTGCGCGTGCTTCTCCCGTGCCTCGCTGGGCGCGGGCCCCGCAGCCGCGGCCCCGACCCTGGCTTCGGCCTCGGTCGAGGCGGTCTGTGCGTCCTTGTCGCCGGCCACCGTGTCGTCCTCCCGTTACTCTGGGTTGTCCGCGAGGGATCTCGCCGCCCGGACGCAGTGGGCGAGGGCCTCGCGCGCGTACTCGGGGGAGGCGCCCGCGAGTCCGCACGACGGGGTGAGCGTGACCGCGTCCGTGAGAAGCCCCGGACTCAGCCCCAGCCTGCGCCACAGCGTCCTGACACCCATGACGCTACCGGCAGGGTCTGACAACGGACCGTCCGTGCCCGCCACGACACCGGCGAAGAGCCGGGTCCCCGCTTCCACCGCTTCCCCGATGACGTCGTCGTCACGCTCGGTGAGGAGCGCGAAGTCGAAGGAGACGCCGGTCGCTCCGGCCCGTCGCAGCAGCGCGAACGGCACGTCGGGGGCGCACGAGTGCACGACGGAGGGGCCGCCGTCCTGCACGCCGATCACGTCCCGCAGTGTCGCCTCGACGAGCTGCCGGTCGACGGCCCGGTGGGTGCGGTAGCCGCTCGCGGACCGCACGTGGCCGCGCAGTACGTTGATGAGCGAGGGCTCGTCGAGCTGCAGGACGATCTCGGCGCCGGGGATACGGCGGCGTACGTCGGCGAGGTGCTCGCGCAGGCCCTCTGCGAGCGATCCGGCGAGGTCCCGGCAGGCTCCGGGGTCGGAGAGCGCGACCTCGCCGTTGTGCAGCTCCAGGGCCGCCGCGAGCGTCCAGGGGCCGACGGCCTGCACCTTCAACGGCCCTTCGTAGCCCTGCGTGAACTCCTCCAGGGCGTCGAGGTCCTCGCCGAGCCAGGACCTGGCCCGCTTGGTGTCGCGGCCCGGCCGGTCCCCCAGCCGCCAGCCGCTGGGCTCCACGCGCGCGTAGAGCTCGGAAAGCATTCCGGCGGTGCGGCCGATCATGTCCGCGCCGGGGCCGCGGGCGGGCAGTTCCGCCAGGTACGGCATGCCCGTCTCCGGGCCCTCGAAGGTCCCGGCCACGCTCTTGGCGGTCTCCCGGGCGTCCCCGCCCGGCATCGACCCGATGCCGGTGGCGGGGCCGGGCCTGAACTCGCTGTTTTCGCTCACTCGGGCAGCCTACGGAACCGGCGGGGGCGCGGGGCCCACGGGAGGGGGCGTGCGGGTCCGGGGCCCGGGCTCGGGCTCGGGTCCGGGTCCGGGTCCGGGTCCGGGTCCGGGTCCGGGTCCGGGTCCGGGTCCGGGTCCGGGTCCGGGTCCGGGTCCGGGTCCGGGGTTCGCGGAAGCGAGCGCGCGGTCTCGGCCTCGGCTTCGGCCTCGGCCTCGGTCAGCGTCCCGGTCGTACCGTCAGGTCGTTGACCTCGGCGTCCTTCGGCAGGTCGAGTGCCATGACGATGGTCGTCGCGACGGACTCGGGGTCGATCCACTTCGAGGGGTCGTACTCCTTGCCCTCCTGCTGGTGGACCTTGGCCTGCATGGCGCTGGCGGTGCGCCCCGGATAGACGGAGGTGACCCTGACCCCGTTGCCGTGCTCCTCGTGCCGCAGCGAGTCGGCGAGGGCCTTCAGCCCGTGCTTGGAGGCGGCGTACGCGGACCAGTCGGCGTACGCGTTGAGCCCGGAACCGGAGTTGACGAAGACGACATGCCCGTGCGCGAGCCGCAGTTGGGGCAGGAAGTGGCGGGTCAGCTCGGCGGGCGAGATGAGGTTGACGTCGAGCTGATGGCGCCAGGTCTTCGGGGTGAGGTCGCCGACCCTGCCGAGGTCGATGACGCCCGCGATGTGCAGGAGCGAGTCCACCCGGTCGGGCAGCGTCTGGTGGGAGAACGCCCAGGACAGCCGGTCCGGGTCCGCGAGGTCGCCGACGAGGGTCCGGGCGCCGGGGAACTCGGCCGCCAGCTCCTTCGCGCGGCCCGCGTCGCGCGCGTGCAGCACGAGGTCGTCCCCGCGCGCGTGGAGGCGGCGGGCGACGGCCGCGCCGATGCCGGAGCCGGCTCCGGTGATCACATGAGTAGCCATGCCCGCCATGCTCGCAGCACGCGTGCTCACCGCGTGCCGCGGCTCTCCTCCAGGTAGGCGAGCGCTCCCACGGCCTCCTCCGCGAAGAACACCAGATCGGTGAGCGGCACGGGCAGGAAGCCCTCGGCCTCCATGCGCAGGAACTGCTCCTTCAGCCCGTCGTAGAAGCCGGCGGTGTTGAGCAGGACGACCGGTTTGTCGGTGTGCCCGTGCTTCTTCAGTTCCAGGATCTCGGTGGCCTCGTCGAGGGTGCCCGTACCGCCGACCATGATGACGACGGCGTCGGCATGCTTCAGGAGCAGGGCCTTCCGCTCCGCGAGGTCCCGCGCGACGATCATCTCGTCGGCGCCCGGCCGCGCCCTCGCCGACAGGAACTCCACGGAGACACCCACGAGCCGCCCGCCCGCCTCCTGCACACCGTCGGCGACAACCTTCATGAGTCCGACGTCGGAACCGCCCCACACGAGCGTGTGCCCGCCCTTGCCGAGCAGTTCGGCGAACTCGCGGGCGGGCCGGGTGTAGCGCTCGTCGAGCTCGGCGGCGGAGAGGAAGACACAGATGTTCATGCGCTCAATTTACGGGGCGGCCTCGGCGTGCCGGGAGGGAAGAACGCGGCGGCGCCGGACGCTGTACTCATCGAGAACGTGGCCGAACGCAGCCGAACACGGCCATACGTCCGCCACCTCCGCGCGACCTCTACCGAGGAGTCGAACCGTGACCAAGGGCCATCGCATCACCGTCGAGCAGGGCACCGAGCGCGTCCGGGCGGTCCACGACGGCAAGGTACTCGCCGACAGCACACGCCCGCTGGTACTGCGCGAGACGGGCCTCCCGCCCCGCTACTACCTCCCGCCGGAGGACGTCCACGTGGACCTGCTGACCCCGTCGGACACCTCCACCCACTGCCCGTTCAAGGGAGACGCGTCCTACTGGTCGCTCCCGGACGCCCCGGACCTGGTCTGGGCATACCCGGACCCGAAGCCGGAGGTCGCGGAGATCAGGGACCACTTCTGCTTCTACGAGGTGGAGACCGTCTCCGCGGGATGACCTCGCTCGTCGACACCGGAGTGTGACACCAGAACATGCCACCACGTCACGATGCTAACGTGGTGGCATGTCCGTTATGACGCTCCGTATCCCGGATGAGCTCGACCCTTCAATAAAAGCCGCAGCCGGCGCCGCGGGACTCTCGCTCAACGCGTACATCGTGCGGGCGGTCCGACGGCAGTCGGTCATCGACGCCGCTCAGCAGCTCGCGGCGCTCGGATTCGGCGACGACCTGTGCGGCGACGGGGACGTCCTGTGAAACGCGGAGAGATCTGGACGCTCGATGATGGGCGTAGCGTGCTGGTCATCTCGCTCGACGGGCTGGAAGGGGCGTACGGCGCGGTACTCGTGATCGTGCTGCATCCCGCTGGCCGGTTCCCGGACACCGCGATGTCCGTGGCGATCGAGGAACCGTTGCCCTGCACCGCGGTGGCGGTCAACATCCAGCAGTTGAGAACCACCCGCTTCGAGGAGGCGAAGCTGCACGGCGTCGTCGATCCGGCGACCTTGGACCGAGTGAGCCAGGCCCTTCGAGCGGTTCTCGACCTGTAGTCACGTCCCACTCAGTCCAACCGGACTGCTCGGCAGGGTGCCGTTACGAGTTCGTCTGATCCTTGCGCTTCTGGATGCTCCCCGTAATGCTGCACCGCGAATTGGAGCCCAATGTCCAGGTCATAACTCTTGTCATTCGCCGCGAAGAGACCGCACGTCACTCCGGACATATAGAGCAACAGCGTGAAAGATATGCAGCGCGAATGCAGCCTTTCCTGTTCCCGTGGAAGGCATGCCCTCTACGTTCTTACCAATTCGCCCATTGTCGCGCTTCAGGACACTGGCTCCTCTTTATTTCGTACGACATGCAGTCAAGCGGGGAAGAGTTCTTTCCCCGCTTGACTGCATCGAGTCCTGATGACTGCAGGTCAGCTCTCAGGAAGCGGCCGTTCGTGGGCTCACAGAGACGGACGCCCACGACTGGGATCTTACTTCAAGCCTCACTCCCGCTGACCGAGTCTCCCGTATCGCCGAAAATGAAGATACGCCAGAACTATTGCTATCACCTCTAGGGCGGGAGGGATGTAGAGAATTTTCCGACCCACAGCCTCCTGCCCCGAGGAGAGCAGCATCCAAGCAATTCCGACGATCAAGAGGCACACGCCAGCCGTCCCGAAGAGCAGGGACCATTTCCCGAGGGTCGACGGGTAAAGAGACCTGAACAGCGACCGACGAACCCGCTCTCCTTGCGGAGGTTTATTGATGCCAGGCATACGCCGGTATCCCTGCAACGTAATACTTCACGATTTTCGTACCTCTCTTTGGATACCAACTGAGCCCGGATCCACCGGCTGATGCCTGTGGATCCGGGCTCAGCTGTCCTGCGGGTCATCGGTCTCCCGACGTTCGCATCGCCAGTAGTGCTTGTGTGCCAACGCGAGGGACAGGAAGAGAAGGAGGGTGCCCGCGTCCAGTTCCCTTCCGCCGTTCTCCTGGAATTCGCGCAGCATAGGAAATGCCTGATACAGGCCCCAGAACAAGAGGGCTGCGCCTACCAGCAGGCAGACGAGAGCCAGCCTGCCTGACCGCGAAGCAAGGATGGGTCTTCTCCGCATGTTCACTCCGTGGGTTTTTTGAGGGCGCGCATCCTATTGGTGCCAGGCATAGACGGGCCCGATGTGTGGTTTGACGATCTTCGTGCCTGGCCTGGGGTAGTGCTTCAGCAGGTAGCCGAGGTACGAGGTAATGAAGTCCGACACAGCGAAGGTGGCTGCCGCGATAAGGACGGCTGTGCCCCAGCCGACACCGGGGAAGAGCCCCGCGATGGCGCTGGCCACCATCGCGGCCTTGCCCGCGAGGGTCACGATGTCGATGAACCAGTCGGTCTTCTTCCTGGAAGAACGCGACGGCGCCCGGCGCTGTACGGACAGGGCCATACGTCCGCCCCCGCCGCGCGACCTCTACCGAGGAGTCGAACCGTGACCAAGGGCCATCGCATCACCGTCGAGCAGGGCACCGAGCACGTCCGGGCGGTCCACAACGGGCAGGTGCTCGCCGACAGCGCACGCCCGCTGGTACTGCGCGAGACGGGCCTCCCGCCGCGCTACTACCTCCCCCCGGAGGACGTCCACGTGGACCTGCTGACCGCGTCGGACACCTCCACCCACTGCCCCTTCAAGGGAGACGCGTCCTACTGGTCACTGCCGGACACCCCGGACCTGGTCTGGGCATACCCGGACCCGAAGCCGGAGGTGGCCGAGATCAAGGACCACTTCTGCTTCTACGAGGTGGAGACGGTCGCCGCGGAGTAGCCCGCTCCTCGGCAGGAAGGCGCGTTCGGCATGGTGGCCCGGCCGGAGCCGGGCCACCATGCCGAACGCCGCTACGAATCCCTTTGGTCCTTCCGCTTCGGGACGCTTCTGTGATGCTGCACCGCGAAGTAGAAGCCGATCGCTCCCACGAGTGCGCCGGCCCGTCGCAGCCCGGTGGCCAGGTCGAGATCCTGCTCGTTGTCCGTGACGAGCGACCACACCACTCCGGAAAGGAAGAGCAGCAGCGCGAAGGACATGAGCGCGAACGCGACCTTTCCTGTCGCGGTGGAAAGAACTTTCTTTACATCCCTGGCGATTCGGCCGCTGTCCCGCTTCAAAGCAATGACTCCTCTGTGTGCCGTTCTTTGGGACCTTGAGGTGCTGCGGTGCCGCCGCGGCTACTGGTGCCAGGCGTAGGGAGGCACCCCGAAGTAGGGCTTGACGACCTTCGTTCCCCTCCTCGGATATCTCTTCAGCAACTGAGCCAGATACCATTGGTAGAAGTCGCCTGCCGCAACCACTATCGCAACGATGGCGACGACTGCGGCGGCACCGACATTGGCGATCCAAGCGCCGATGGCAGCGGCGATGGTGGCGACTTTCTTTCCGCCTTCGATCAGGTCGATGAGGTCATTGGTGCGCTTCCTGCTGAGCTTCAGCGTGCAACTCGTGTAGCCGCAGGAGAAGCGGTTCTTGTTGTACTTCTTGATGACCTTTCGGCCGTCCAGGTCGTACTTGTTGACGGGGTCGGCCGGATACACGTAGGGGTTGTCGTTCCCGCCGTACACCGGGTCGGTGCTGAGAAAGCGACCCGTCGTGGCCTCGTAGAGCCGGACGCCCATGAGGGTCAGGCCACTGAGTGTGCCGCTGAACCTCTGGTGACTGCCGAGCGCGCCGTAGGCGGTGGCGGCGGTCGTGTCGGTCGCGTTGCCGTATTCGTCGTAGTGCTGGACCGTGACGGCCACGGTGGTGTCGACAGGACGCTGGACGACGATGTCGCCATGGATGTTGGCGAGTTGCAGGACGATGCCACTGCCGGCCGTGGTGACGGTCAGGGACCCGGTGAGATCGGTGACGTTGCGGCTGATGGTGTCACCGGTCCTGGTCCAGGCGGGGCTGTCCGAGGCGTTGCCGTAGTGGTTGGTCGTAGTGGTGTCGGTGTTCCAGATGCCGTCGGTCTGGGTCTGGGCACTGCGGACGGCGAGGCGCCCTGCGGCATCGAGGGTCCAGGTGTTGCGGCTGGTGCCCACGGCCTCCGAGGCGACCAGGTCGTTGGTGTAGTAGGCCAGGGCGGTGTTGCCGCTGACCGTGGTGCGGCCGAACGCGTCGTACGCGTAGCCGGTGTTCACCAGCCGATCGGCACTGTCGTAGGCGTAGGACGTGGTGGCTGCGGTCGTGTCGTCGGTGCTGGTGTCACAGTCGTCCGAACTGGTCTTGAGCGTCGCGCGGTTGCTGCTGGCGTCGAAGGTGTAGGCACGGGTGGCGCAGCCCCCGGTGGTGGTGTCGGCGGCCTGGGTGAGGCGGCCGGCTTGGTCGTAGGTGTAGTCGGACCGGGTGGTGGAGCCGTCCGTCTGGGTGTGTCCGGCCTGCTGGTTGTGCACTGTGTATCCGGCGGTGTCGGCAAGCACGGTGGTGCCGTCCGAAGCGGCGTACTCGCGGCTGGTCTCCCGGCCGGTGGTGTCGGTTGTGCGGGTCAGGGTGTAGCCACCGGGCAGGGTTTCGGCGGTCAGGTTGCCGTCGGTGTCGTAGGTTCCGGTGACTGTGCCCGCGACCGAGTCCGTCAGGGTCTTGACGTTGCCCGCCGTGCCGTAGATGTAGGTCTTGGTGGAGGGCGCCGAGTCGGTGGCCTTCACCACGCGGTCCAGGTTGTCGTACGCGGTGAGGGTGGTATTGCCCGCGCCGTCGTCGTAACGGGTCGGACGGCCCAGTGCGTCGTAGGCGTACGTGATCGTTTGGCCGTTCGAGGTCTGGGTGGCGGTCTGTCCGTTGGCCTCGTCGTAGGCGATCGTGGTGGCGGGAGTTACCGCGCCGGTGCCGCCGGTGACGGCGGTTTTGATGATGCGGCCCTGGCGAGGGTGATCTCGTGGAGGGGCCCGTATTCGTCGGTGAGGTGCCGGCCGTCGGCCGAGTAGGTGGAGACCCTGGCGAGCTGCCGGGCGCGATCAGCCGTGGACAGGTCACTCAAGCCGAGAGCGGACAGTCTGTCCGCCGCGCCCGAGGATGTGCCGAGCGCCAGCGCGCGATTGCCCGCGCCGAGTTCGGCGGTGAGGTTGCCGTACTCGTCGTACTCGGTGGTCGTGATCGAACCGCCGGGGGTTGCCGTGTTGGTCTCTTCCCCGTTGGCGTCGACATAGGTCACCGTGGCGCGGTCGTAGGCGGCAGCCGTGAGGTCGCCGCCGTCACTGGAGGCGGGAGCGCTGTCTGCCGGGAGGATGGCGGTGGCGTCCGTGGGTGCCTCCTCCTGCGCCCACGTGGCAACGGTGGCGGTGTCCATCTGCTGGGGGGCGGTGGTACCGGACAGCGGGACGTCATAGACGACCGTGGTGGCGGCAGTGCCCGAGGTGGTGTCGGCGGAGCCTTCGGCCAGCACCGGCCGGGTCGCTTTCAGCAGCATGCCCGCGCCGGCGGTCAACGCCGAGCCGGCTTTGCCGTAGGTGAGGGTCCAGGGCAGTTCACCGGGCTTGGTGAGGGTGGCGACCCGGCCGTCGGCGTCGTAGGTGTACTCCGTCCTGAGGGCGGGGCTGATCCTCGGATCCCATACCTGGCGCAGGTTGCCGGAGGCTCCGTACGCATAGGAGACGACGGCTTCGGCGGTGGACCTGGCAGCGCCGGGATCGGTGGCCCACAGTCTGATCGAGGCGACCTGGTCCTTGTACGTGCCGAGTGCGCTGCTGGTGGCGGTGGTGGAGTCCGCGTAGACGAACTCCATGACCCGACAGCCCTTCGTGGACGGATCGGCCTGGCAGGCGGTCGCCGTGACCGCGCCGGTCGGAGAGATCACGTATCTGGGGCGCGCGAGGATCTTGCCGTCGACCGTGACGGTCTCCGAGACGGTGGTCAGCGTGGAGTCGTTCACGGCGGTGGCCGAGGAGGACACCGTCCACGTCGTCGCGGCGTCGGCAGCCTTGGTGAACACCGTGGATGTGGCATCGGTGTCGGCCAGGGTGAACTTCGCCCCGTCGGCCGTACCGGTCAAAATCAAGGACTCGGCCCCGGTCTCGGGCGCCCAGCTGCCGTCGGTGTTGAGAGTGAAAGCGACCGAACTGCCGTCACCGCTGAGCAGTTCCACCGAAGTACCGGAGGTCTTGCGGATCTGTGTGTAGTCGCTCGCCTCACCGGTCACGGCGGAGATCCAGCCGGGCCCGAAGATCGCTGCCTGGCCCTCGTCGTCGGTGTCGTTGGCACGCGACGAGTAGGTGCGCTCCAAGGACGCGTCGAACGCGGAGGCGTCGGTCGCGGACAGTTCGTAGTCGCCGGTGAGCTGATTCACCGTGCCGGGGCCGACCGCCGCCGCCGGCGCCGAGCCCGCGTCCCGGTCCAGGGTGGTCCCGACCGTCTGGGAGTGGCCGGTGGTGGTGCCGTCGGTGAATGCGGCCCGCAGTTCGATCACGCCGTCCTCGGCGAGCGTGGAGACGGTGTTCCACACCAGCTTGCTGGCAATGCCGTCGGTGACCTGCACCGGCCAGGAAGAGACCGCGGCGCCTGAAGCGGTCACGTCACCCACCGGAACGTTGTGCCATCCATCGGTCTCGCCGCGCCGGTACTGCCAGGTCACCCCCGTGTACGAGGTGAGTCCCCGGGCCGCGAGGGTGAGGCGGCGGGCGGTGTCGGCCCCGTCGGCGGGAGAAGTGATGGCCGCACCGTCCGCACCGACTCCGAAGGAGTAGGCGGTGGTGGCGGTCGACAGGTTGCCGCCGGAGTCGATGGTGCGTGCGTACAGGGTGTGCCAGCCGTTGGCAGGGTCGATCGAGACGGTCAGCGCGTCACCGCCGGTGCCGTTGGTGGTGTCCAGCTTCTTGGCGGGCACCGCCTTGTCGTCCAGACCCCACCAGTAACCCGCGCCGTCGGTGGAGGAAGTGTCCAGGGTGCAGGAGACCGCCGCACCGGCCTTGGCCGTCCAGCCGTTCTGCGCGTAGGTGTCGCAGCTGACGGTGGGGGCAGCGGGCAGCCCGGTGTTCAGCACGAACGTGGTGTAGCCGGTCCACGTCCCGTAGTCGGTGCCGTCATAGGCGCGCGCCCGGTAGCGCAGATGGGTGCCTGCCGGGAACGCGGACGCGGAGGGTATGGCCAGCGCGGCCGTGGCACCGGAGGCCACCGACGCGGAGGAGGCCGTGTACGCGTACGTGGTGTCCGCGTAGGCGGGATCCGGCGTGATCTCGAACTGGGCCTTGGTCTTCGACCCGTCCGCGTCGGTGACCTTCGCCGACAGACTCGGGGTCAGCGACGTCACGTACCGCTTGCCGCTGTAGGCGTTCACCTGGGACGGCGCGATCGCGCCCGAGGCCGGAACCGCCGGATACGAGTTGTAGGTGACCGTCAGGTGGGGCTCGGTGGAGCCGTCCCCTGACACGTAGTTGGCTGAACGCCACCGGCGCCAGGTCAGCGAGTCGGTCTCGTCCGCGCCTGCCACCCGCAGACCGTAGTTGGCGGAACCGTCCGCCCATGCCTGCACGATGGCGTCGATGTCGAAGTTGACCGTGCCCGCCGCACACGCGTCGGAGTATCCCAGCGCGGCGGTGCTGGTGACCGCGCCGGTCGCGGTGGTCGCGGGCTGGGCCGCCCAGGTGATGTCGGATGACGACCAGGTGCCTGTGACCCGCCGGACCTGCGTGCCCGCGCCCGACGTGGAGCACGTCGAGGAGTAGTACGAGTACAGCGCCAGGTTGGTGTCGGTGATGTGCTTGCCCTTGAAGGCCGCCACATCGAACTTCAGGTACGAGTGGGCGACCGTGGTCCCCCCGTCGTACGTGCCCGACTTCAGCTCGGCCGAGGAGACTTGCGAGTCTGGGTAGTTGGTCGCGACCCAGGTGTCGGTGGTCACTGCGAGAGTCGACGTCGGGTCGACGGTGACCGGGTAGCTCAGATCCTGCTCGAAGTAGTCCGCGCCGGGCGTGAGGACCAGGGTCTGGGAGCCGTCGCCGGCCGTCTCGACCTTCGTGTCCACTGCCGCCTGGTGCTTCGACTCACCCGAGACCGCGTGTGTCGAGGAATCCCACATCATCGGCGCCGGAGCCTCGGCCACCAGGTCGCCGTCGCCGTCCTTGAGAAGCAGGTGCCCGGAAGGGGATTCGGAGAGCTTCAGCCCGTCCAGGCTCAACGGCAGCCGGTAGGAGGTGCCGTTGATGGGCGCCTTCTCCAGCAGCAGGTTCTGTGAAAAGCCCTGCGCCAGCGCGGTGACCGTCAGAGTCTGTCCGTCGCCGAGCGCGTAGGAGGCGGTGTCGTTCTTCACCGTCGGTGCGGGCAGCTTCGACTCCCAGCCGAGCCCGAACGACTTCTCTCCCTCGGCCACGCTTGCCAGTGCCGTGTCCCCACCGTCGGACACGGCGATGTCGGCGGCGGCCACCTCGGGTTCGAAGGAGGAGCCGGTGTCCGACAGCGTGGTGTCGATGTCATGCCAGGCGCCGTCCACCTTCTGCCGGATCGGCCCCGCGTAGACCGCCGTCTGCAGCTCCCCCGAGGGCAGTGCGTATGTCGTCGAATCGCTGGTCCGCTCGGACAGCGCCTCGATCTTCCGGTCCTGCAGGCGTGCCATCAGCAACGCCGCCGACACCGAGTCCGCCGACGAAGCGGCCGACTTGCCGGTGTCCGACGCGGCCGTCGCCCCAGCGATTCCGGAGCCGACGGCGAACGCCGCCCCTGACCCCAGTGATATCAGCGCCGCCTCGGCGGCCAGCATTGCGGCCACGCCGAGCGCTGTCCGTCTCAGAGTCAGGGACGAGGGTCTCGTCCCTGTCGGGCGGAAGGTTCCGCCCCTGGTCTTCCTCATTGCAACTCCTGCGACCACACAGCGACGCGCCGTGCGCCGCTGCGGCGGATTAGATAACAAGATCTTGTGCGTGGATCTTCGTGCGACGTTCACCGTGACCACACGTCGGCCCGAACCAGCTTGACAAGCCAGGGCGGAACCGTCGTCGAGCGGGCCATTGCTGAGGGCGCGTCAGCGGACCGCAGTGACCTTGCCGACCAAAAACGGGTGGAAACCGGCCGAACCCCAGGTCAAGACGGCTGCGTACGATCGGCAACCGCAAGAACGTCACCCTGCGGATTGTGATGAACTCGTAAAGTGCACACGTGAGGTGACGGCACGTCCGGTGATCAGAAACTGCCGCGCCGGGCTGCCCACCGATCAGCGTCTCGGCCGTGAAGGTGGCCACGAACAGGCCGCCGAGGCTCGGGGTGCCCTGTCCGACCTGGGCGGGGATCACGGCCCCGGGCAGGTCGACCCAGCTGCCCTTCGTGGTGAGTCATAGCGATCCGAGTTCCAGATCACCGCCCCCCGCGGCAGCTGACCGAAGGCGTGGATGGGGTCTTTCAGCGCATCACTCATGGCCGTCCCTTCCGTCGAGGGAAGTGCACTGATACGCGTAACGTAGGGCGGCGGTTTCATGAGCTGAGGGACGGAATTCGCCATCACACGCCCGTGCGTCAGAGCGTGCGGGCGGCCACACTCCTGAGCACCTGGACATGAGGCCCGAGATATAAGGAGCGCTCCAGCGGAACCGCTGGCATGCTCCACCGCGTGACCCCACCCCACGCCCTTGCCGCATTCGGTTCGACCGGAGCCGTCGGCCCGCTGCGTTGCCACGTGTCCCTCAATGACATCGCGGCGAAGCTGGGGCCGCCCTGGGACATCGGCCGCGTCAGCAAACGACGCCGCTGGCCGCATCTGTTCTCGTACGGCGACGTCGAACTCTGCGTCTGCCGCTGCCGCCTCGTCACCTCGATCTGCGTCCAGACCTGGCGCGACACGATCGGTCTCCCGCACCCCCGATCGGGAGCGATCGACTCCCATCCGGGTCCCCTGACCCACCGGCAGATGACCTCGGCGCTCGAAGCGGCCGGGTGCCGTTGGCGACCGGTCACCCTCAATCAACCTCCGGGCCAGACAACCTTGAGGACCGATCCGATCGGAGTCACCTTCACTTTCCACACCGAGGGCACGCCTGAACCACTCCTGGAGTCAGCCGGCATCTGGACCAGCGCACACGAGTGCATACCTCCGGCGCCCGCCGCCCCGGACGATGGCTTCGGAGCGGCCACCGAGGGCAGCACCTGACGCACGCGGCGATACGGCCACTGGCCAGTTGGTCCGTCCCCACCGAACAGATCAGGACTGCACGCCTACGGCCGTACGTCGAGTGGTGGCTCGCTCGACCGTCGTGGAGCGATGACCCTGTAGTGGTTGTCGAAGGACAGGACCATCGGATGCTGGAGCCGCCAGGCCAGACACGCGTTGACCGCGTCGGTCAGGCCGATCGCCTGTCCCAGGTACTGGCGCTGAATCTTCTCCGCTTCGCCGAGGAGTTGCGCATCCACTACGGGGATCCGCGCGTATCCCGTGGCGGCGAGGGCCCGTAGGCGTGAGATCGCCTCTACCGCCTCCTTCTCCGAAGCCTGCTGATGAAGGAGGTAGTCGAGTTCGGCAAGGACGAGCGGAGACAGGACGAGAATCCTCGCCAAGCCGAGCGCGTCAACTCCGTCCCGGTGCCGGTCGTCGCGGCGGTTGAAGGCGGCGAGCAGAACGCTGGTGTCGGCCACCGCGAGGGTGACGGGTCCTGTCACGCGGCGCTTCCGCCCCGCAGATATTGGTGCACGTGACTCGCGAGATCGGTTGGTCCGTCGAAGAGCCCCCAGTCATCGACGGCCTCACCGACGGTTCCCTCGGGAATCACCAGTTTTCCCGCCGCCCATTCGATCGCCAGTGCCTCGGGGGTGCGCCCGTCGAGAGCGGCGAGATCACGGAGAATGCCGGCCATCGTGCCCGAGACCGTGACATGGGCCTGGATGGGCTGCGGTTCTTCGGGCGGCAGTGCCGCGCCATCTCCTGCCGAGATCACCGGATTCTCCTTTGCTTTCAGGCTGTTAAGACTCTATATGTCAGCGTCGGCAGTGGAGGGTAGACCTGATCGGGCACCCCGCGCGGGAAGGGCGTCCGGAGCCGGGGCCGGGGGCAACTCGCGCTCCGGAGCGCCCCGACGCGTCAGGCCGCCAGCGCCGGTGCGGGGGTGTCGTTCGGCGGTGGTGGTGTGGGCAGGTTCAGTTCGAACCAGAGGGTTTTGCCGCCCGGGCCCATCGGTACGTCCCCTATGGCGCAGCCGCCCCACCTGTCGGCGACCATACCCAGGATCAGCAGGCCCCGGCCGCCGTCCGCGTGGGCCCCGGGTGACGCGGACAGCGCACCCAGCGCGACGCACTCGCTTCCATGCTCGGGCCGCGGCGCCCCACCCATTGGTGGGACCAGTACCGGGGCCAGATCCCCGAAGGCCATCTGGAGGTATCAGAGGTAGAACACTTCGCCACGCACATCCGCACAGCACAGACCGTGCATCTACCGGGCCTGCTCCAGACCGCGGATCATGCCCGCCCGATCTTCGAGCTGACGGTTCCCAAGCTCTCACGGCTGGAAGTGGAGTTGCGTGTCGCTCACCGGCTCGGACGGCAGCAAGTCCTCACACGGAACAATGCCATTCCCTACGTCGGGATCATCCACGACACCGCCCTACGCCTGGAGTTCGGCGGCCGAGACGCCGTCCGCACTCAGCTTGAGTACCTGGCCGAGGCCTCTGAGCGGGACAACGTCACCCTCCTGATCGACGTGATCGAGAGCAAGTGGCAGCGTTCCTCGTTCTCCGGCGGAGGAGGCAACAACTGCATCGAGGTCGCCACGACCACGAATCAGGTTGCACTCCGCGAGAGCGACAGCCCGGCCGATGTGCTGATACTCAGCCGGGGCGCGCTCAGGTCGCTCATACGCCGAGTGCAGAGCGGACCCCCAACTGACAACCGCTGACAACCACAGGCGGTCAGACCGTCGCCGTCGCCGCCCGCCTCGTCGTAGCGATCGTCGCCGACCCCACCACCCGCGTGTCGTCGTACAGGACGATCGCCTGGCCGGGGGCCACCCCGCGGACCGGCTCCGTGAAGGCGACCTCCAGGGTGCCGTCCACCAGTTCCGCGCGGACCTCCGTCTCGCCGCCGTGGGCGCGGAGCTGGGCCGTGTACGTGCCGGGGGCGGTCGGGGCCGCGCCGCACCAGCGGGGCTTGATCGCTGTGAGGGCGGAGACGTCCAGGGCGGCCACCGGGCCGACCGTCACCGTGTTGTTCACCGGGGAGATGTCGAGGACGTAGCGGGGCTTGCCGTCGGGGGCCGGGGTGCCGATGCGCAGGCCCTTGCGCTGGCCGATCGTGAAGCCGTACGCGCCCTCGTGGCTGCCGACGACCTCGCCGGACTCGTCGACGATGTCGCCCTCCGCCTTGCCGAGATGCTTCGACAGGAAGCCCTGGGTGTCGCCGTCCGCGATGAAGCAGATGTCGTGCGAGTCCGGCTTCTTGGCGACCGCCAGGCCCCGCCGCTCGGCCTCCGCGCGGATCTCGTCCTTCGTCGTGAGCGTGTCGCCGAGCGGGAACATCGCGTGGGCGAGCTGGCGGTCGTCCAGGACCCCGAGCACGTACGACTGGTCCTTCGCCATGTCGGAGGCGCGGTGCAGCTCGCGCGTGCCGTCCTCGTTCACCAGCACCTTCGCGTAGTGGCCCGTGCAGACCGCGTCGAAGCCGAGAGCGAGGGCCTTGTCCAGCAGGGCCGCGAACTTGATCTTCTCGTTGCAGCGCAGGCACGGGTTCGGGGTGCGCCCGGCCTCGTACTCGGCCACGAAGTCGTCCACCACGTCCTCGCGGAAACGCTCGGCGAGGTCCCACACGTAGAACGGGATGCCGATGACGTCGGCGGCCCGGCGGGCGTCGCGCGAATCCTCGATCGTGCAACAGCCCCGCGCGCCCGTGCGGAACGATTGCGGGTTCGCCGAGAGGGCGAGATGCACACCGGTCACGTCGTGCCCGGCTTGCGCTGCACGGGCGGCGGCGACGGCGGAATCCACGCCACCGGACATGGCGGCCAGTACGCGGAGGGGGCGGGGGCGCTGCGAGGTCTCAGTCATAACCCCTCAAGGGTACGGGTCCCCGGGAACCGGAGCCCGCGAGTATCCGTTGAAGATCGCATGGGGGAGACCACGAACGACTCGGACCGGCGTATCGGGCGCCGCGCGCTGCTCATCGGCGGGGCCGCGGCCGCCCTGGGCACCGCCGTGCTGGCCAGGGACGAGCTGGGGCGGCTGTGGTGGCGTACACCGGGCGTGGAGAAGCCGCGCAAGGAAGGCGAGGTCGACTTCGGCGGCGCGCGCTGGGTAGCGGCGTCCTCGGCGAACTGGCGGCGGGCGGACCGGCCCGACGACTTCGGCGTGGACCGGGTGATCATCCATGTCACGCAGGGCAGCTTCACGAGCGCCGTGAAGGTTTTCCAGGATCCCGGCCACGGTGCCGCCGCGCACTACATAGTCGGTAAGGACGGCCGCATCACCCAGATGATCCGCGAGCTGGACGTGGCCTTCCACGCGGGCAACCGCGAGTTCAACGAACGGAGCGTCGGCATCGAGCACGAAGGCTTCGTCGACCGGCCGGAGGACTTCACGGACGCCATGTACGAGGCGTCGGCCCGGCTCACCGCTCGGATATGCGCCCGTTACGACATCTCCGTCGACCGCGAGCACATCATCGGGCACGTGGAGGTGCCGGGCACCGACCACACCGATCCGGGGCCGCACTGGGACTGGGACCGGTACATACCCCTGGTGCGTGCGGCCGCGAAGCGCGACGCCGAGCGGACCGCCTCCCCCGAGGCCACCCCCTCTGACGGGCCGTCCGCGGGCGGCGCGTGACCGGGGCGTCGGCTGCCGAATCGCAGTAGCGGCGCGTCGTCACGAGCGT
The DNA here is from genome assembly GCF_044742785.1 of Streptomyces sp. NPDC087844. NCBI lineage: Bacteria > Bacillati > Actinomycetota > Actinomycetes > Kitasatosporales > Streptomycetaceae > Streptomyces > Streptomyces sp. NPDC087844. Next base: position 269,586 of record NZ_JBIUVD010000009.1, read on the forward strand.
GCCCGGCGGCGTCGTCCTCGTCTCGATGCGCCAGCCGGACGCTCCGGGCGGAGGCACGGGCCAGGCCCTAGCTCAGTCCCGCCGTCCGCGCCCTCTCCACCGCCGGGCCGATCGCCTTTCCCACCGCCTCCACGTCCGCCTCCGTCGACGTGTGGCCGAGGGAGAAGCGCAGGGTGCCGCGGGCCAGGTCCGGGTCCGTTCCGGTGGCGAGGAGGACGTGGCTGGGCTGGGCCACTCCCGCCGTGCACGCGGAGCCCGTGGAGCACTCGATGCCCTGGGCGTCGAGCAGCAGGAGCAGGGAGTCGCCCTCGCAGCCCGGGAACGTGAAGTGGGCGTTCGCCGGCAGGCGGCCCCCGTCCGCCGGGTCGCCGCCGAGGATCGCGTCCGGCACGGCCGCGCGTACCGCGTCGACCAGGGCGTCGCGCAGCGAGCCGATCTCGCGGTCGAACCACTCCCGCTGTTCGGCGGCCGTGCGGCCCGCCACGGCGAACGCGGCGACGGCCGGTACGTCCAGGGTGCCGGAGCGCACATGCCGCTCCTGGCCGCCGCCGTGCATGACGGGCACGGGGGTGTACTCGCGGCCGAGCAGCAGCGCCCCGATGCCGTACGGGCCACCGATCTTGTGTCCCGAGACGGTCATCGCGGCGAGTCCCGAGGACCCGAAGTCGACGGGGACCTGACCGAAGGCCTGGACGGCGTCCGCGTGCAGCGGGATCTCGAACTCCCCCGCCACGTCGGCGAGTTCACGAACCGGCATGATCGTGCCGATCTCGTTGTTCGCCCACATGACGGTCGCGAGGGCGACGTCGTCGGGGTTGCGGGCGACGGCCTCGCGCAGGGCCTCGGGGTGGACCCGGCCGTACCGGTCGACGGGGAGGTACTCGACCGTGGCGCCCTCGTGCTCGCCGAGCCAGTTGACGGCGTCGAGGACGGCGTGGTGTTCGACGGGGCTGGCCAGGATCCGGGTGCGGGCCGGGTCGGCGTCGCGGCGGGACCAGTACAGGCCCTTGACCGCGAGGTTGTCCGCCTCGGTACCGCCGGAGGTGAGGACCACCTCGCTGGGGCGGGCGCCCAGGGATTCCGCCAGGGTCTCCCGGGACTCCTCGACCGTGCGGCGGGCGCGGCGGCCGGCCGCGTGCAGGGAGGAGGCGTTGCCCGTGACGGCGAACTGGGCGGTCATTGCCAGGGCCGCCTCCGGAAGCATGGGGGTGGTCGCGGCGTGGTCGAGGTATGCCATGGTGAGCCCGATTCTAGGGCCCGCTCTCGACCGACCTGGTCAGGTGGGGCCGTTTGCGTCCGGCCTGCGGCCCGCGCCGGGCCCAGCGGGGACCGGCCGGACTCAGAAACTCCAGGACAAGGTGTTGTCCGCCGACATGAAGGCGACCAGCACCACGAGGTCGGCGACACCGAGGCCGAGGCCCAGGAAGGCTCGCCCGGGGCGGGTGGTGCCCCGCAAAAGGGCCGTCGCGGCCAGGATGATCGAGACGGGGCCGAGGACGACGTTCAGAGCGAGCAGGCCGACCAGACCCAGGATGAAGGACGCGACGGCCATACCGTCGGCGTCACGGGCGGCGCTCCGGCGCCGCGGGGCGGCGGTGGTGAGTTCCATGTGTCTGCTCCCAGCAGGCGGTCGTACGTGGATGGGTGGCATGTACCTGGAGAGGTACGTGGGTAGGGACGGAGAGGTCGGTTCAGCCCGAGGTCTCGCGGCGTCGGCCCTGGCGCTCGCGGACCGCGAACACCGCCAGCCAGACGCCGATGACCACGGCGGCCACCACGGTGAAGGAGAGCGGTGCGTGGGCCACGGTGCCCAGCACGACGCCCAGCAGCAGGAGGGCTGCGACGAGGAACAGCATGAGTCGCCTCTCGCTGAGATTCGGTGAACGATTGTGGTGACAGTTGTCCACTGACTCCTCAGTCTAGCTCGCCGGACGACTTTCCCCTTACGAAGAACAGTTGTTTACTGCATGGCATGAGTCACAGTCCTGGTGTCCGGCAGGCCCAGAAACAGAAGACCCGACAGGCGTTCCTGGACGCCGCGTTGGGCCTGCTGGAGGAGCAGAGCCTCAGCAGCCTGGGCCTGCGCGAGGTCACCCGGGCCGTCGGTGTCGCCCCGACCGCCTTCTACCGGCACTTCCACTCGACCGCGGACCTCGGTGTCGCCCTGGTCGAGGAGGCGCTGGGCAGCCTGCACCCGATGATCGCCGGTACGGTGTCCGCGTCCGGCGACAGCGACGAACGCATAGACCGGGCCGTCGCCCTGATCGCCCGTCATGTGCGCGAGCACCCCGCGCACATCCGGTTCATCGCCCGTGAGCGCAACGGCGGTGTGCAGAAGGTCCGGGCCGCGATCGCGGAGCAGATGGACCGGTTCGCCGACGAGGTGCGGGCCGAACTGGCCGAGCAGGCCGAGTCGGACGGCTGGAGCGACGACGACCTGCTGATGCTCGCCGGGCTGTACGTCGACCAGATGCTGATGACCGCCAGCGCCTTTCTGGAGGCGGACCCGGACGACCCGGGCGAGGAGGACCGGGTGGCCCGGGTGGCGAGACGCCGGATGCGGCTGATCAGCATCGGCCGCCGCCACTGGCTGGGCTGACACCCGGCCCCGCGAAGCCCGCGGGGCGCGTACGGCAATCCCGTACGCGCCCCACCTGTTACGTGCCGGCCGGTTACGTGCCCCGCCTGTTACGTGCCCCGCCCGTTACGTGCCCCGCGTATGGCCCGCTCCTAGCCCTGCGCCTGCTGACTCTGCTGCCCCTGGCCCTGGGGGCCGCCGCCACCGCCACCCGGGCCGCAGCCGCCGCCCTGCCCGCCCGGGCCACCACTCGGCATACCCGACGGCATCCCGGAGGGCGCGCCCGACGGAGCCTTCCCCGTGGCCGCGCCGGACGGTGCTCCCGAAGGCGTTCCCTAGGGCGCTCCGGACGGCATCCCCGACGGGGCCCCGCTCGGCCGCCCCGAAGCACCTGAGCCCGGCCCACCCGACCGCGGCTGACAACTCGACTGCGTCGCCGTGCCGTTACCGCTGTCCGACGAGGAGTCGCCCGAGCCGCAGGCCGTCAGCAGGAGTGGCGCGAGGGCCAGCAGGGCGACGGCGGGGACGTGACGTACACGCTTCATGAGAGCAACTCCGTTGTATGAAATCAGTCTGAGAAACGCATGCAACCAACCGTCCATAGGCCCCGCTTGGGCCCGCGCTGTGCCCCGCCTGTGGTTAGGGCAAAGGACGACTCAACTCCCCCGCCGCACAGGAACAGGTCGAAGCGGTCGCACCGCACCCGCACGGCCCCGTCGATCCGCCGGGCCGCTCCTCGACCTCGCACCGCAACGCCTCTCAGGCGTCGACCAGGACGCGGTGTTCGCCGACCCCGGGCTGCGGCTGAGCCACCGTCACGGCGGCGACACCGGGCCCCGCAGACCCGTGGCCGGGTGCCCGCGCCCGAACTCGCCGAGCGGCTCGACGTGTCGGTGCGGATCCTCTACCGGGACGTCGGGGCGCTGTCCGCCACCGGCGTCCCGGTCCACGCCGAGCGTGGCCGCCACGGCGGGCGCGTACGAAGGTCAGCCGAGCCGCACCCGGGCCAGCTGGCGCGACTGCGCGACGAGCCGGTCCTCGCTGTCCCAGACCTCGGCGTCCTCCTCCAGGAAGCCGCCCGCGAGATTGCTGGTGGTGATGGCGATCCGCAGGGGCCCCGGCGCCGGACGGCTGCGCACGTGCACGGTCAGCTCGACGGTGGGCACCCAGCCGGTCAGGCCGAGTTCGAAGGCGGTGGGCGGCAGCGCGTCCACCGCGAGGAGCAGCGAGAGGGGGTCGGCGTCGCGGCCGTCGGCGAGGCCGAACCAGGCGCGCATCTCGCCCCGGCCGGACGGCGCTCCGAGGGCCCAGCCGAGCGTGCTCGGGTCGAGCTTGAGCATCAGCCGGTCGGCGATGGCGGAGCTGCCCGGGACGGGGGCACCGTCGGGGCTGTCCGCCGCGCCGAAGCACTGGTCGATCGGCGGGATCGCGGGCGGCCTCGCGGTCGTACGCACGTCGTCGGGCAGGCTGTCGAGGTCTCCGTACGAGGCGAGTACGCGGATCCGCTCGACCTCGTGGCCCTCGTCGTCGTACTGGAAGAGGGACGCCTGGCCGGTGGAGAGGGTGCGACCGGCGCGTACGACGTCGGTGCGCACGACCGCGGGGCCCGGGCGGGACGCCGTCAGGTAGTGCGCGGAGATCGTGAACGGGTCGGAGTGCGGCAGGGCGTCGGCGAGCGCGCGGCCCAGCACGGCGAGGAGGTAGCCGCCGTTGACGGCGCTGATGATCGTCCACCCGGCGGACAGGTCGATGTCGTAGACGCCGGGTTCCCGTCGGGTGAGCGCGGTGTCGCGGTCGAACTCGCTGTCGCCGATCCTGGCCCGCAGCGCGTGCGCGGAAGGTGCTTCTGGCATGCATGAACGGTACAACAGGTAATTACTAAGCGGTAGCTTTTCCTGTTTCGCTCGCATGAATCCACGGGCTCACCACGCGACCGCAACCGCGACCGTTCATTCCGGGACCTCCGCCGCCGTCGAGCGCCGGTGCCACGCCCGGGGCGCGCGCCAGTGGTAACGCATCGCGAGCAGCCGCAGCGCGAAGGCGGTGACGACCGCGAGCCCCGAGGTGAAGGGGCTCAGCACGTCGTAGCGGATGCAGAGAACGACCATCGTGGCGCCGACGATGGCGGGCACGGCGTACAGGTCGCGGTCCCAGCGCAGCAGCGACGGCACCTCGTTGGCCAGCACGTCCCGCAGCACACCGCCGCCGACGGCCGTGGCGAGGCCGAGGGTCGCGGAGGCGGTGAGGCCGAGCCCGTACTCGTACGCCTTCGTCGTGCCGGAGACGCAGAAGAGGCCGAGGCCGGCCGCGTCGAAGACGTTCACCCCCAGCTGGATCCGTTCCACCACGGGGTGGAGGAAGAACACGAGCAGGGTGGCGAGGAGCGGGGTGAGGAAGTAGGCGAGGTCGGTGAAGGCCGCGGGCGGCACGGCCCCGATGATCAGGTCCCGGAACAGGCCGCCGCCCAGCGCGGTGACCTCCGCGAGGACGGCGATGCCGAAGACGTCGAAGTTCTTGCGCACGGCCAGCAGCGCGCCGGAGATCGCGAAGAAGAAGATGCCGACGACTTCGAGCGTGTGCTGGACGGAGGGAGTGAAGAGTTGCTGGAGCACCTCTGTATTCTCACCCAGCACACAGCCCCCGCCTTACATTGCAAGGCGGGGGCTCGGTGTTACTTGCCTTACTTACTTCTCCTTGGCGGGAGCGTCGTCCTCGGGCGCGGTCACGGCCGACGTTTCGGCCGGCGTCACGGCCGGCGTGGCCGCGACCTCCGCCGCCACCGCGGCCGACGTCGCCGCGGACTCCGCGAGGACCTCGTCGGCCACCAGTTCCGCCGCCTGCTTCGCGACGGTCAGCAACACGGTGTCCTGCGGGGCCTGGTCCTCGAAGTTCTCCGGGTGGTGGCAGGCGACCTGCTGACCGGGCTTCAGCTCCAGGAGCGGCGGCTCGGTGGTCGTGCAGATCTGCGTGGCCTTCCAGCACCGCGTGTGGAAGCGGCAGCCGCTCGGCGGCGAGATCGGCGAGGGCACGTCTCCCTGGAGCAGGATGCGCTCGCTCTTGGCCGACTTGCGCCGCGGGTCCGGGATCGGCACGGCCGACATGAGCGCCTTGGTGTACGGGTGCATCGGCGCCTTGTACAGCGAGTCGCGGTCGGCCAGCTCGACGATCTTGCCTAGGTACATCACGGCGATACGGTCCGAGACATGGCGTACGACGGACAGGTCGTGCGCGATGATCACGTACGTGAGGCCGAGCTCCTGCTGGAGGTCGTCCAGCAGGTTCACCACCTGCGCCTGGATCGACACGTCGAGCGCGGAGACCGGCTCGTCCGCGACGACCATCTTCGGGTTGAGCGCGAGCGCGCGGGCGATGCCGATGCGCTGGCGCTGGCCGCCGGAGAACTCGTGCGGGTAGCGGTTGTAGTGCTCGGGGTTGAGCCCGACCACCGACAGCAACCGCTGGACCTCCTTCTTGATGCCGCCCTCGGGCGTGACGCCCTGGAGCTTGAAGGGGGCGCTGACGATCGTGCCGATGGTGTGGCGCGGGTTCAGCGACGAGTACGGGTCCTGGAAGATCATCTGGACGTCACGGCGCATCGGGCGCATCGCGCTCACCCCGAGGTGCGTGATGTCCCTGCCCTCGAACTCCACGGTGCCCGCGGTCGGTTCGAGCAGCCGCGTGATGAGCCGGCCCATCGTCGACTTGCCGCAGCCGGACTCGCCCACGACGCCCAGGGTCTCACCGGACTTGACCTCGAAGTCGATGCCGTCGACCGCCCGCACCGCGCCGACCTGCCGCTGGAGCAGGCCCTTGCGGATCGGGAAGTGCTTCTGCAGCCCGGTCACCTTGAGGAGCGTCTCGCCGGGAGCGGCGTCCCTGGAAAGGGTCGCGCCGCCACTCTGCGCGGAAGGGGTCACTGCTTTGTCCTCGCTCACAGCTTGGGCGCAATCTCTTCGGTCCAGATCCGCTGCCGCTGCTCCTGCGTCATGTGGCAGGCGGCCCAGTGCTGGCTGCCGACCTCGGACAGCTCGGGGCGGACCGTGCGGGTGACGTTGTCCTTGGGGACGTCCGCGTACGAGCAGCGCGGGTTGAAGGCGCAGCCCGACGGCAGGTTGATCAGCGAGGGCGGGGAACCCTTGACCGGGATCAGCCGTTCGGTCTGCTCACGGTCGAGCCGCGGCATGGAACCCAGCAGACCCCAGGTGTAGGGGTGCTTGGGCTCGTAGAAGACCTTCTCGGCCGGGCCCCGCTCGATGCAGCGGCCGCCGTACATCACCAGGATGTCGTCGGAGAGTTCGGCGACGACACCCAGGTCGTGGGTGATGACGATGACCGCGGAGCCGAACTCCTTCTGCAGGTCCCGGATGAGGTCGAGGATCTGCGCCTGGACGGTCACGTCCAGGGCGGTCGTCGGCTCGTCCGCGATCAGCAGCTCGGGGTTGTTGACCAGCGACATCGCGATCATCGCGCGCTGGCGCATACCGCCGGAGAACTCGTGCGGGTAGCTGTCCACCCGCTTGTCCGGCTGCGGGATGCCGACCCGGTCGAGCATCTCGACGGCCCGCTTGCGGGCCACCTTCTTGGCGACCTTGTGGTGGATCTGGTACGCCTCCACGATCTGCTGGCCGATCGTGTAGTACGGGTGCAGCGCCGACAGCGGGTCCTGGAAGATCATCGCCATCTCGCGGCCACGCAGCTTGCGCACGTAGTCCGGGTCGGCGGAGAGCAGTTCCGTGCCGTCCAGCCAGATCTCGCCGGAGATCTGCGCCTTGCGCTTGCCGTACTGGCCGGCGGTGTGCAGGCCCATGATGCCGAGCGAGGTCACGGACTTGCCCGAGCCCGACTCGCCCACGATGCCGAGGGTCTTGCCCTTCTCCAGCGTGAAGCTGAGCCCGTCGACGGACTTGACCAGGCCGTCGTCGGTCGGGAAGTGCACCTTGAGGTCGCGGACTTCGAGGAAGGCGGAGGGGGTGGCCGAGTCCTTGACGGGCTCGCCGACCGCGGCTCCACTCTTGCTGAGTTCGGTCATGAGAGCCTCACTCGGGGGTCGATCACGGCGTAGAGGATGTCCACAAGCAGGTTCGCGAGAATCACCGCGAGCGAGGTGATCAGCGTGACACCCAGGATGACGGGCAGGTCCTGGTTGCGGATTCCCTGGAGCACCGCCTGGCCGAGGCCGGGAAGACTGAACGCGGTCTCGGTGAGGATCGCGCCGCCGATGAGGGCGCCGAAGTCCATTCCGAACATGGTGAGGATCGGGGTCAGCGTGGAGCGCATGGCGTGCTTGCCGATGACGACGGGCTCGCGCAGACCCTTGGCGCGGGCGGTGCGGATGTAGTCCTCGCCCAGCACCTCAAGCATGGTGGCTCTGGTGATCCGGGCGTACATCGCCGCGTAGAGGAAGGCGAGGGTGACCCAGGGCAGGAGCATGCCGCCGAACCAGCCGGTGAAGCTCTCCGCCAGGGGAACGTACTGGCCGTCCATCCACCCCAGGCCGTAGACGAAGGCCGAGAGCGACAGCATGGCGGTGAAGTAGATGGGGAGCGAGACGCCGCTGAGAGCGACGATCATCGCTCCGCGGTCCCACAGGCTGCCGCGCTTGAGCGCGGAGAGCACACCCGCCCCGACACCGACGATGAGCCACAGTACGGCGGCACCGAGCGCGAGAGCCAGGGTCACTGGGAAGCGGTCGGTGAGCACCGGCCAGATGGCCTGCTCGCTGCGGAAGGAGTAGCCGAAGCAGGGCGCCGAGCACTGGGTGACGTCACCGCCGGCCGCGTAGGTGCGGCCCGCGAAGATGCCTTTGAAGAACTCCCAGACCTGGGCGAAGATCGGATCAGCCAGACCGAGCTTCTGCCGCACGGCCTCGATGGCCGCGGGGTCGGCCTGCTTGCCCACGAAGGCCGCGGCCGGGTCGACCCCCGCCCACTTGGGGACGAGGAAGAAGATGCCGAAGACCACCAGAATGATGACCACCAGCATCACTGCGGCGGCGAAGAGCCGCCTGATGAGGTATGCGAGCACTGCTCTCGGCCCGGCGGCGGTGCCGCGGGCCACCGGAGGTCTTCCGGTGGCCCGCGGGTCACGCCGCGCCGGCCTTCACCTGCCTTTCGTGCCGTATGGCGGGTGCGCCGGTCGGTGTTACTTCTTCAGGCCGAGGTTGACGAAGTCGTACTGACCGCTGTAGCCGTCGGTCGTGTAGACGTTCGCCAGACGGCTGGAGCGCCAGTTGATGAACTTCTCGAAGACGAAGGGCAGGTAGTAACCGCCCTCCATGACCTTGTGGTTGATCTCCGTGGAGATCGCGGCCTTCTTCGTGTCGTCGAGCTCCTTCGTGTAGCTGTCGAAGAGGCCGTCGATCGTCTTGTCCTTGATCAGGGCGAAGTTGTTGTTGCCGCTCTCAAGGATGTAGTTGCTGCTCCACAGGGGCAGACCGTAGCCCTGGACGGACGGGAAGTCCGGGCCCCAGCCCATGATGATGATGCCGTAGCCCTTCTTCTTCACGTTCGCGGGGCTACCGATGATGCCGGTGGTCTGGGCACCGTCGAACTGCTCGATGTCGACGGTGATGCCGACCTTCTTCAGCGACGCCTGGAGGGACTCGGCGGTGGCCACCTCGACCGGCTTGTTGTTACGCACCGCGATGGTGGTCTTGAAGCCGTTCGGCTTGCCGCAGGCCTTGAGCTCTTCCTTGGCCTTGGCGACGTTGCCGTTCTTGTTCGTCGTCGCCGACTCGTACGGGTCGTACTTCTGACCCTCGGAGCCCGGGACCGACGGCGGCAGCATGTTGGTACCGATGTCACCACCGGCCTGCGGGCCGCCACGAGCGGTCTGCAGCGACTCGTGGTCGGCACCGTAGATCACGGCCTTGCGGCAGTGCTCGTTGTCGAACGGCTTGACGCTCTGCGGGAAGACCGCGTAGCGGACGTAGCCGGAGACCGGGTTGTCCAGGTTCTCCTTGTGCTGCTTCAGGGCGGTGGCGCGGCCCTGCGGGGACAGACCGGTCTGGGCGAGGTCCAGGTCGTAGTCGCCCTTGATCAGGCGCTGGTCCATGTCGTTGGCGTTGGTGAAGAAGTCGACCGTGATCTTGTCCGGGTACGCCTTGCGGACCGGGTCCGAGTCCTGCTTCCACTCGGTGTTGCGGACCAGCTCGATGCCCTTGCCCGGCGTGTACGACTGGAACTTGTACGGGCCGGACGAGAACGGCTTCAGGCCGTACTTGGACTTGGTGTCCTTGTCCTGGCGGACCGGGGACGCGGAGGTCAGCGCGAGCATCTCCTCGAAGTCCGAGTTCGCCGCGGGCAGCTTGAAGACGATCGTCTTGTCGTCCGGCGTCTGGATCGCCTTCAGACCGAGCTTGTCCGCGGACTTGTCCTTGTACGGGCCCTCGTACTCCTTCTTCGGGTCGAGGACCTGCTGAAGGTAGATCGGGCCGCCGGAGAGCACGTCCTGCGCCCACGCCCGCTCGATGCCGTACTTGACGTCCTTGGAGGTGATGGCCTTGCCATCCTCCCAGGTGATCCCGTCACGCAGCGTGTACGTGTAGGTCTTGCCGTCGTCCGAGATCTTCGCCGTGTTCTCGGCGAGGTCCGGCGTGACCTCGGCGCCCGTGGCACCGGCCGCGGCCTTGTTCGTCACCAGCTGGCGGCTGTAGTACCGGCTGAAGTTCCACATCATGCCGTAGTAACCACGCGTGGTGTCCCACGAGTCGGCGTCCTGGGCGCTCGCGAACTTCAGCGTGCCGCCCTTCTTGGCGAGGGAGGCCTGGGCGACCTTGTTGTTCGCGGCGTCGAAGCCGGCCGCGCCGCTCTTCGAACCGCCCCCGTCGTCGTCGTTGCCGCCGCCGCACGCCGCCGTGGACAGCAGTGCAGCGACCACGGCTGCGGCGGCCACGGCCTGCTTGCGCCGCCCTGTGGTGCGTTGGGTACTCACTCGGATCCTCCGATATGTAGCGGCCCGTCGACAGATGACGGGTCCCTTGGGGGTACGGCAGTTCAGCGGGAGCCCTTCGGGTCGAGCGCGTCACGCACGCCGTCGCCGAAGAGATTGAAGGAGAGCACGGTGATGAAGATCGCTACACCCGGGATCACCATGTACATGGGGTCCGACTCGTAGTAGTCGATCGCGGAGGAGAGCATCTGTCCCCACGAGGCGGTGGGCGGCTTGACGCCGACGCCCAGGAAGCTGAGCGCCGCCTCGGTGAGGATGTTGGTCGGGATCATCATCGTCGTGTAGACGATGATCGGAGCGACCAGGTTGGGCAGCAGCTCCTTGAACAGGATGTAGAACCGCCCGGCTCCGAGGCTGCGCGCGGCTTCCACGTACTCGCGTTCGCGCAGGGAGAGCGTCTGGCCGCGGACCACGCGGCCGACGTAGGGCCAGCCGAAGAAGCCGATCACCAGGATCATCACGAACAGGCGTACGCCCGTGCCGGTCAGGCCCAGCATCTCGTTCGGCATGACCGAGACCAGCGCGATGATGAAGAGCAGCTGCGGGAAGGCCAGCAGGCCGTCCATGACCCGGCTGACCGCCGCGTCGATCCAGCCGCCGAAGAAGCCGGCGAGTACGCCGAGGATCGTGCCGAGCACCACTGCGACCAGGGCCGACAGGAAGCCGACCAGCAGGGAGATCCGGGCTCCGTAGACGATGCGGGCGAAGATGTCGCGGCCGCTGACGGGTTCGACACCCAGGAGGTGGTCCCCGCTGATACCGCCGAAGGATCCGGTCGGGGTCGAGAAGAGCGGGTCGATCAGGTCCTCGTGGTGTGCCTCGGGGTCCTGGCCGACCAAGTTGGTGATCAGGGGCGCGAGCAGCGCGATCAGGATCAGCACGAGCACGACCATGCCGCCCGCCAGGGCCAGCTTGTCGCGCTTCAGGCGCTCCCAGGCGATGCGGCCGAGGGAACGTCCTTGTACCGCCTTCGCCTCGGCGGAGCCGGCAACGAGCGCCGCCTCTTCGGCCGCGCTCGGTGCGGCTTCGGCCGTCGGCTCGTGCAATGGTGCCGTCATCGTGGCAGGGACCCCTCTCAACCGGCGGTAGCCGGCCCACGCTTGCCGCTGTAGCGGCGTGATCAGTCCGTCGTACACATCAGGAGGTTTAAACCCCCTGGACCGGGAGTCTTCAACGCCGCAGTGATCTGAAGCCAGACTTGAAGGCGAATGGATGCGCAACCGTGATGCCGTCAGGAGGGTTCCGTTATCCGAACGCCGGGTAACGGGGGTCGGACACATGACACTTGGGGCGAAAGGTGCCTCGCATCCCATTTACCCGCGTAGATCGGGACATTCCGCCCAGCGGGGGTACGGGTGCGAGGGCAGATGCTCCACTGGGTGGACTCCGCCTGACGGATCACGCCCACCCGGCTGGATGGAGCGCGTTCGTCCAGATCATCTCAGTAAGCGCCGGGGAACCCGTAACCGCCCGCCGCCGGCGCCTGGACGGGAGCCGCGTGCGCCTCCCGGTCGTAGAACGGCCGCGCGTTGGCGCGCAGCCACAGAGCCACCGGGTCGTACGCGTCGGACATCGCGACGGTCGACACCGGCAGCCCGTCCGGCACCGCGCCGATCGACTGCTGCATCATCGCCCGCACCGAGTCCACGGCCGGCGGGCTGGTGTCGTACACATCGAGCCCGATGGCGAGGTACGGGGCTCCGAGCGCGGGCTGCACCCAGGCGCGGCGCAGCGAGCGGACGGCGGCCGTCCGGTGCGCGTTCTGGGTGAGCAGGGCGTAGAACTGCGGGATCTCGATGCCCGGTTCGGACAGCCGCAGCGGGCCCGAGGGCTGCCGCTCAAGGCCGGTGGCGATACGCCGCAGATCGAGCCAGGGGATGCCGACGCCGCCGCCCGGCGCGTGCGGGTTCAGCCAGAGGCCGTAGTGGTCGGGGTAGAGGGTGCGGGCGACGTCGAGTCCGTCGACCACCTCGTACGAACGGTTCCAGCCGCTGGCCGAGAGCTCCTGGGCGGAGGTCACACAGGGCGCGTAGCCGAAGCCGTCGACCTCCATGTTCCCGTACTGGGCGTCGGGCGAGCCCGACTGGCCGTGCCAGAGCAGCATCCACACCTGACCGGACGGCGGGGTCGCGAGTGCGCGCAGGAGCGCCTCGTAGGCGTCGTAACGCCCGGGCGTCACTTGGCGCAGCATGTGCTCGACCTGCCCGGCCGCGGCCGTGCCCGACGCGCTCACCTTCTACCGCCCCTTCGCGACATCACTGACATACCGGCCCCATTCGACGAAGTGCCCCGTTCGCTTGAACATCGCACCACTCCGACCGAGCCATGAAACCAGCTTAAGTGGCGATCCCGACAGCGCCGTTGCGCTCCGCCGCGTTTGGTGTTCTGAGCACGGGACCGTGTGTGATGCCTCGGGTGCGGGTTGTGTGCGGCGGGGCGCGCCCCGCGGGCGGCCCCGAATCAGCCCCGCCTAGAAAGCCCGGGTGTAGAAGGGCCGGACCTGGTCCCTGAGCCAGTCGCCCACCGGGTCCCGGGCCACGTCCAGGAAGACCAGGTTCACGGGGTGGGGCAGGGGGACCCGGCCGAGGGCGCGGCCCAGGGCGTCCAGGGGGAGGGTGCGGGCGTTCTCGTCCCAGTGGGCCACCTCCACGCCGACGAACATCACCGTGTCGCCGCCCTCGATGCTCGCCAGACACCGCCGGGCGCTCACCACCGGGCCGGTCGCGTCGAACTCCGCCGAGGCCGCGGCCAGGAAGTCCACCGGGTCGTCCTGCCAGTCGGGCTGGAACAGCCGGACCCGGCCGCCGCTCGCGGACCCGTCCAGTTCGGTCCGGCCGGCCCGGCACAGCTCGGCGACGGCGGGCGGGGGCAGCGGTATCCCGACCGTGCCGTCCGGGTTCAGCACGATGCCGGCCTGGGGCGGCAGACCTCGCGCGAACTCCACGGCGGGCGCCACGGTGTACGCCATGTGGTCGCCGACGACCTGGCGGAACTGCTGCTCCGAGGTGAAGACCGGCACGTACACCTGCCCGGCCAGCTCGATCGTGGGCAGGTCGAGCGGCCCGCTGTGCGGGCCGCCCCCCTCGGGCAGCGGCACCCAGATGAAGCTGCGCCCGAGGGTCTCCACGATCCGGGCCCCCGCCGAGGGCGACGGAGGGAGCCCCAGGGAGGCGGCGAGCACCTCCTCCAACTCGTTGCCGGGCCAGCCCGTGTGAGGGTGCGCGTGTCCCGGAATGTCCTGTGCCTGGAAGTCCATCTCCACCGCCTGCTCCAACCGCCGTGTGCGGTTGACGAGGTTAGTCGTCCTCAGTCGCCGAAATCGATGCGGCGCAGTACGTCCGCGGCGGCACGGTCGACGAGCACCGCGGAACCGCAGCCCTCCGGGAGGTCGCCCTTCTCCACCGAGCGCAGCAGCCGGGCGACCGCGCCGCGGTGGCGCGCGAACGCGTACCGCGAGACGCCCCGGCCGCGCTCGCGCTGGCCGTCGAGGGCCGTGCCGGGATCGACGTCGAGGAGCAGCAGGTGCAGGGTGCCGCCGCGGCGCCGGGCGTCCCGGGCGAGCCAGTCGCGCACCCAGGCCTGCGTACCGCAGTCGTGCACGACGACGCCCTCTCCGGAGCGCAGGGCCCGGCGCAGTCCCGCGTAGTGCGCGGCGCGCACGAGGGGCCGGTAGACCGCGTACGGCAGGAAACGGGCCAGGCGCTCGTCCCAGCGGTCGCGGGTGTCCTGGGAGTCGATGCGGCGGCCGGTCACCGCCCGGCGCATCAGGGTCGATTTGCCGCTGCCCGGCAGACCCGTGACCACCACCAGATCGGCCGCGCCGAAGCGCAGGCCGTGCGGGCTGTGCCCCGAGCGCGCCCGGAGATCGCGGACGACTGGCGTCACCAACGGGTCGCACGCCTCCCTGGCCGGAGCGGGTGGCTGCTTGGGCAGCGCGATGCCCGTGCCGGTCGCGTACGCCGTGGTCCTGTTCACCCTGATCGTCCTCCCCATGGGGTCGGCGGACCCATCTCCATCGAGTGTAAAGAAAAGGTAATGCGCTGGTCCCCCCGTTTCTGTTCTTGTCCTGCCACAGCCCCGTCACAGATCACTGTGAACTCCCTGGCCACCCGTCCGGACACCGTGCGGCCCCCTGCCGGAGCCGGGGCCGTGCAATGATGTGCCCGCCAACTGCATACCGGCCGCTTGAATCCGCGCGGGAGAGTTCCGGGAACATGTACACGCAGGTGTACGAGTGCCCGGGCGCCGAAGGAGCAAGTCCCTCCCTTGAATCTCTCAGGCCCCCGTTACCGCGTGGACGAGGCACATCTGAAAAGCGGGCCGCCCCCTGACCGTCAGGGCGTCGGCCCCACCCAAGGTGCAAGTCAGTGCCCCCCGCCTTCGGCGGTGGTCACGGCGAACCTCTCAGGTTCCGATGACAGATGGGGAGGAACGACCTCGCCGTCATGCCTTGGGAGCCCCGCCGATGAGCAGCAACACCCCTGTTGAACCGCGCCGCACGGCGCTCGACGCCCTGCATCGCTCGCTGGGCGCCACGATGACCGACTTCGCGGGCTGGGACATGCCCCTGCGGTACGGCTCCGAGCGCGACGAGCACGTCGCCGTCCGGACCCGGGCCGGTCTCTTCGACCTCTCGCACATGGGCGAGATCACGGTGAGCGGGCCGCGGGCCGCCGCGCTGCTCGACTACGCGCTGGTCGGCAACATCGGCGGTGTGAAGACCGGCCGCGCCCGCTACACGATGATCTGCGGGGCCGACGGCGGCATCCTCGACGACCTGATCGTCTACCGCCTCGCCGACACCGAGTACATGGTCGTGGCGAACGCCTCCAACGCCCAGGTGGTCCTGGACGCCCTCGCGGAGCGCGCCGAGGGCTTCGACGCCGAGGTGCGCGACGACCGGGACGCGTACGCCCTGCTCGCCGTGCAGGGCCCCGAGTCCCCCGGCATCCTGAAGTCCCTCACCGACGCCGACCTGGACGGCCTGAAGTACTACGCGGGCCTGCCCGGCACGGTCGCGGGCGTCCCGGCCCTGATCGCGCGCACCGGCTACACCGGCGAGGACGGCTTCGAGCTGTTCGTGGCACCGGCCGACGCCGAGAAGCTGTGGCGGGCGCTGACCGACGCGGGAGCCGCGGCCGGCCTCGCCCCCTGCGGGCTCTCCTGCCGGGACACC
This sequence comes from Streptomyces sp. NPDC087844, assembly GCF_044742785.1. NCBI lineage: Bacteria > Bacillati > Actinomycetota > Actinomycetes > Kitasatosporales > Streptomycetaceae > Streptomyces > Streptomyces sp. NPDC087844. Next base: position 285,290 of record NZ_JBIUVD010000009.1, read on the forward strand.
CTGCGCCTGGAGGCGGGCATGCCGCTGTACGGACACGAACTGAGCACCTCGCTCACACCGTTCGACGCGGGGCTCGGCCGGGTCGTGAAGTTCGAGAAGGACGGCGACTTCGTGGGACGCGAGGCGCTGTCCGCCGCCGCCGCCCGCGCCGAGTCGCAGCCCCCGCGCGTCCTGGTCGGCCTGGCCGCCGAGGGCCGCCGGGTCCCGCGCGCCGGCTATCCCGTCGTCGCCGGCGGCAAGGTGATCGGCGAGGTCACCTCCGGCGCGCCCTCGCCGACGCTCGGCAGGCCGATCGCGATGGCGTACGTCGACGCGGAGCACTCCGCGCCGGGCACCACCGGGGTCGGCGTGGACATCCGGGGCAGTCACGAGCCGTACGAGGTCGTGGCCCTGCCGTTCTACAGGCGCCAGAAGTGATACCGGTCGGCGAACACCGGCCGTAGGAAGTGACTCTGGGCACATCCGCCCAGCTCACCCGTACTCCCCCTGCATCAGCACTCCCCCGCGTACAGGAGAATTCAGGCCATGAGCAACCCCCAAGAGCTGCGCTACAGCAAGGAGCACGAGTGGCTGTCGGGCGCCGAGGACGGCGTCTCGACGGTCGGCATCACGGAGCACGCGGCCAACGCGCTCGGCGACGTGGTGTACGTCCAGCTCCCGGAGGTCGGTGCCGCGGTGACCGCGGGCGAGACCTGCGGCGAGCTGGAGTCGACCAAGTCGGTGAGCGACCTGTACTCGCCCGTCAGCGGTGAGATCACCGAGATCAACCAGGACGTCGTGGACGACCCCGCGCTGGTGAACACCGCTCCCTTCGAGGGTGGCTGGCTCTTCAAGGTACGGGTCGCGGACGAGCCGAAGGACCTGCTCTCCGCCGACGAGTACACCGAATTCTCCGGCTCCTGATTCCGGCTCCTCGCTAAGGACCCCTGACCGATGTCGCTTCTGAACACGCCCCTGCACGAACTCGACCCGGACGTCGCCGCCGCCCTCGACGCCGAGCTGAACCGTCAGCAGTCCACCCTTGAGATGATCGCCTCGGAGAACTTCGCCCCGGTCGCGGTCATGGAGGCCCAGGGCTCGGTCCTCACCAACAAGTACGCCGAGGGCTACCCCGGCCGCCGCTACTACGGCGGCTGCGAGCACGTCGACGTCGCCGAGCAGATCGCGATCGACCGGGTCAAGGAGCTGTTCGGCGCCGAGTACGCCAACGTGCAGCCGCACTCGGGCGCCTCCGCCAACCAGGCCGCGCTCTTCGCGCTGGCCCAGCCCGGCGACACCATCCTCGGCCTGGACCTCGCCCACGGCGGTCACCTGACCCACGGGATGCGGCTGAACTTCTCCGGCAAGCAGTTCAACGTGGTCGCGTACCACGTGGACGACGCCGGCCTGGTCGACATGGCCGAGGTCGAGCGGCTCGCCAAGGAGCACCGCCCCAAGGTCATCATCGCGGGCTGGTCGGCGTACCCCCGGCAGCTGGACTTCGCCGAGTTCCGCCGGATCGCGGACGAGGTCGAGGCCTACCTGTGGGTCGACATGGCGCACTTCGCGGGCCTGGTCGCGGCCGGCCTCCACCCGAACCCGGTGGAGTACGCGGACGTGGTCACCTCCACCACCCACAAGACGCTGGGCGGGCCCCGCGGCGGGATCATCCTCGCCAGGAAGGCCTTCGCGAAGAAGCTGAACTCGTCCGTCTTCCCGGGCTTCCAGGGCGGTCCCCTGGAGCACGTGATCGCGGCCAAGGCGGTCTCCTTCAAGGTCGCCGCCACGGAGGAGTTCAAGGAGCGCCAGATCCGTACCATCGACGGCGCGCGGATCCTCGCCGAGCGGCTGACGGCGGCCGACGCCCGCGAGGCCGGGGTGAACGTGCTCTCCGGCGGCACGGACGTGCACCTGATCCTGGTCGACCTGCGCGAGTCCGAGCTGGACGGACAGCAGGCCGAGGACCGGCTCCACGAGGTCGGCATCACGGTCAACCGCAACGCCGTCCCGAACGACCCGCGTCCGCCGATGGTCACCTCCGGCCTGCGGATCGGTACGCCGGCGCTCGCCACCCGCGGCTTCACCGCCGAGGACTTCACGGAGGTCGCGGACGTCATCGCCGAGACGCTGAAGCCGGTCTTCGACGCGGCGGCGCTCAAGGCCCGCGTGACCGCCCTGGCCGAAAAGCACCCGCTGTACCCCGGTCTGGGCAAGTAGTTCCGATTCCTGGCAGGCAGTTCGGCTTCACGGGGTACCGCGCACACTGGAAGGTGCGCGGTACCCCTTCCGCTCATCCCGCTCCATCCCGCTCCACCCCGCTTCACCCCGTTTTGAGGAGTTCCCGTGGCCATCTCGGTCTTCGACCTGTTCTCGATCGGCATCGGCCCGTCCAGCTCCCACACGGTCGGCCCGATGCGCGCGGCGCGCATGTTCGCGCACCGCCTGCGCAACGAGGACCTGCTGGCCCCCGTCGCCGCGGTCCGCGCCGAGCTGTACGGCTCACTGGGCGCGACCGGCCACGGCCACGGGACCCCCAAGGCGGTGCTGCTCGGCCTGGAGGGCGCCTCGCCCCGCACGGTGGACGTCGAGGGCGCCGACGACCGGGTCGAGAAGATCAGGTCGTCGGGCCGCCTCGACCTGCTCGGCGAACACGAGATCGACTTCTCCTTCGACGACGACCTGGTGCTGCACCGCCGCAAGACACTGCCGTACCACGCGAACGGCATGACCCTGTGGGCGTACGACGCCTCGGGCGCCGAGGTGCTGTCGAAGACGTACTACTCGGTGGGCGGCGGCTTCGTCGTCGACGAGGACGCGGTCGGCGCGGACCGCATCAAGCTGGACGACACGGTCCTGAAGTACCCCTTCCGCACGGGCGACGAGCTGCTGCGGCTGGCGAAGGAGACGGGCCTGTCCATCTCCGCGATGATGCTGGAGAACGAGCGGGCCTGGCGCACCGAGGAGGAGATCCGCGAGGGGCTCCTCGCCATCTGGCGGGTGATGCAGGCGTGCGTCTCGCGCGGCATGTCCCGCGAGGGCATCCTGCCCGGCGGCCTGCGCGTCCGGCGCCGCGCGGCCATGTCGGCCCGCCAACTGCGCGCCGAGGGCGACCCGCTGGCCCACGCCATGGAGTGGATCACCCTGTACGCGATGGCGGTGAACGAGGAGAACGCGGCGGGCGGCCGGGTCGTGACCGCCCCCACCAACGGCGCCGCGGGCATCATCCCGTCGGTCCTGCACTACTACGTCAACTTCGTCGCGGGCGCCTCCTCCACCGAGGCCGAGAAGGAGGACGGCGTCGTACGCTTCCTGCTCGCCGCGGGCGCCATCGGCATGCTCTTCAAGGAGAACGCGTCCATCTCGGGCGCCGAGGTCGGCTGCCAGGGCGAGGTCGGCTCGGCCTGCTCGATGGCGGCGGGCGCGCTGGCGGAGGTGCTCGGCGGATCTCCCGAACAGGTCGAGAACGCCGCCGAGATCGGCATGGAGCACAACCTCGGCCTCACCTGCGACCCGGTGGGCGGCCTCGTCCAGATCCCCTGCATCGAGCGCAACGGCATGGCGGCGGTCAAGGCGGTGACGGCGGCGAAGATGGCGATGCGCGGCGACGGCTCCCACAAGGTGTCCCTCGACAAGGTCATCAAGACGATGAAGGAGACGGGCGCGGACATGTCCGTCAAGTACAAGGAGACGGCGCGGGGTGGGCTGGCTGTGAACATCATCGAGTGCTAGGGAAACGGGCCCTGAACAGCGCGTCCGTGTCTTTCAGCGCTGCCAGGGCCTTCCCTGCTTACGCGGCGGAAAGTCCCTGAAACGTCCCTGGGACAGGCTTGAAAGTCCCTGAAAAGTCCCCGGGAAATCCCCAGGGATGGGAGTCTGACCTGGGGGTTCGTGACATCCTCGATCACTGTTCTGATCCGCCCTGACCGCCGGCCGTCGCCAGGATGTATCAAATCGATCCCCTGGAACCTCCAGAGGGATACCATTCGATACATGAGTGCTGCGGAGAACTCGCGCCTGGAGCAGCGGCTGACCGGCCTCTCCCCCACGTTCACGACGGCGCAGGCACGTCAGGTCCTGCTCTCCCCTCGCGATCTGGCGTCCTTGGTCGCGGAGGGAGAGATAGACGAACTGTCCCGAGGGGTCTACCGGCAGGCAGACGCGCCGGAGACCGCGCACGCAGATCTGCTGGCCGTGTGCGCACGGGCTCCTCGCGCCGTCGTGTGCAGTGAGTCCGCCCTGGCCCTGCATGAGCTGATCGACGACATCCCCGCAGCGGTACACATCGCCGTGCCGCGCGGTGCACGCCGCCCCACGATTTCCTACCCGCCGACCGTGGTGGCGCAGTACGCCTCGAAGACCTTCACCCTCGGCATCGAACGGTTCGAAGCAGCCCCGGGAGAGACCATCCCCGTGTACAACGCCGCCCGCAGCGTCGTCGACGCGATGCGCCACCGCAGCCGTATCGGCGAAACCCTCGCCCTGTCCGCGCTCGGCCGCTACCTGCGCCGGGGCGGACGCAGCGACGTCGGCGAACTCCAGGAAGTCGCACGCGAGTTGGGTGCTCTCTCCGTCATCCGCCCCGCCGTTGAGGCGGTGCTCGCCTGATGGCCAACCCCGCACGCAGCACCACCGCCGGCCGCGTCTACAACGACCTGCGCAACCTGGCCCGCCGCACCAGCCGGTCCACGGACGAGATGATGGTCGAGTACGTCCTCGAACGCTTCCTCTACCGCTTGGCTGCATCGCCCCTCGGCCGGGAACACTTCGTCCTCAAGGGCGGCCTGCTCCTTGCCCAGTTCGGCGCACGTCGAATGACCCGCGACATCGACATTCTCGGCCGCTCGTTCCCAGGCACCGAAACCGAGACCATCCACAGGATCGCGGGCATCGCCGCCACCGAGATCGACGACGGAGTCGTATTCGATCCCACAACACTCAAGACCGTCCCCATCCGCGAGGAGGACGAGTACCACGGTCTGCGCCTGTCCATGGCCTCCTCCATCGCCCGGGCCCGGCTCAAGCTCCAACTGGACGTCAGCTTCGGCGACCCCGTCACCCCCGGCCCTCGAATCATCGACTACCCACAACAGCTCACGGCGGAGAGCTTCCAGATCCTCGGCTACCCACTCGCCACCGTCATCGCCGAAAAGCTTTCCACCGCCGTCTCACTCGGCGACCTCAACACCCGCGACCGCGACTACGGCGACCTCTACCGCCTGCTCACCCTCAACGACCTCGACGGCCAGGAACTCACCACGGCGCTGACCGCCACCGCCGCACACCGCGGCATCACCCTGAAACCCCTCAGCACCACCATCACCGACCTCGGCGACCGTCGCCAGACCTCCTACACCGCATGGCGCCGACGGCAAGGCTCGGCCGCAACCGACTACCCCGAACGCTTCACCGACGTCGTCCGACAGGTCACCGCCTTCACAGACTCGCTCCTCAACGGCGATGCCGCCAACCGCACATGGAGTGCAGCGACCCTCACCTGGTCATGAGCCAGGATTGGCCAGCCGCCTTAAAACGTCAGGATTCGAACCTGAGGTTCCCCCGGTGTTCGGGAGGTACTGATCAGCAGCTTCGCGTGGGCGGTGGTGGTGGCCGCGTAAGCGGCCGCGACCGGCTCGGGCAGGCCAAGGTGCTGCTCGCGCAGCGCGGTCTGACTCATAGCGGCCTTCGCCCTCCGGTTGTGCGGGCGGTGCCGGGCCAGGACGGCGGTGATCTGCGGGGATGCTGCCTTGATCAGCAGTTCCAGTGCGTCTGTGCTGGTCAGCTCCAAGTCCGCGTAGGCGTTCAAGGCGGCGGGGAAGTACTCGCGCAGGGTGTTGCGCAGCCGTTGGAAGGCGCGGGTGCGTTCCCAAATGAAGGTCTGGTGGGCGCGGGCGACGACCTTGACGGCCTAGGCCTGGTCGCTGTCGTCCGCGACGGGACGCGGTTGGGCGCGGTCGATGCGGATCATGTCGGCGAGCGCGTGGGCGTCGCTCTTGGCGCCGGAGGTGCCGTACCGCTCCTTCAACCGCGCGGCCTGCCGCGGGTTGATCGCGCACACCTGGTAGCCGGAGGCGATCAGGGCCTGTACCCAGGGGGCCACGGTCGGTCTCAATGCCGACGATCACCTCGCCCGGGCCGGGGTCGTCACCGCCGTACTTCGCCACGAGTTCGTGGAGCTTGGCGATACCCTCCACGCCCTCGGGCAGTCTCGCGACTGCCCGCTTGCGGCCGCTCTCGCCCTGGACCTCGACATCGTAGTGGTCCTCGGCCCAGGCGTCGCCGATCAGAAGCAACTCACCCTCCCGGTCAGGTAGCACTCGTCGTGCAGCCTGCGGAAGACGCGGCACGCTCCCTATTGGATCCAGTGCTCACGCTCTGCTCGGCGGGCACGCCACCCCATCAGCGGTCTGGCCTTCCGGCCGACCAGTAGGGGCACGGTCTGACCACAGAAGTCGGATGCTTCCGGGCTGGTGAGTGCTCACCTGCTGGCGGCTACGGCACCAAGTCTCTCCGCCCCGGCAGCTCCCATTAGGGCGGGGTGACGGGAGCCGACGCTGTCGACCGCCTTTCGGACTCCGGGCCGAGACCTATCGGCCGGGGTCAGCCCGTTGTCAGGTGTCCCGGCCGGCCAGTGCCACGACGGCCGACCTCGCGGGCAGTACGACCGTCTCGCCCGTACGGAAGAGAGGGGGTGCCCAGGCGTACGGGATGTTGAGAATCGCACGCGCGGGGGGTGCCGTCCATCGAATAGCGGTCTCGGCGGGTGACCAGTTCGTGAGCACGATGAGCCGGCTGGTGGGTGAATTGAGGGAAGAGCGGATGTAGCCGAAGCAGTCGGGGGCCAGGTCCGGGTCGGGGAAATATGTCGTGTAGTCCCAGTCGGCCAGGTCACCGAGGTGGCGCGAGACGGCCAGCAAGTGGTCCGTAGCCTCGGTTCGGTGTTTCTCAGGCGGGATGTCCTGCCAGTCGAACGGGATGTCGTTGAACAGGGCCAGGGCGTGGTCGCCCAGGAGTTCGCGCCTGCGCAGCAGCTCCGGAGTCGTGTCGAAGCCGAACTCCTTGTTGATGACGACGTTCGACCCCCATTCGGTGCCGCTGAAAACGAGCGGCACCGCACCCGGCAGGAACTCGTAGACGACCCGCAGGAGGGCTGCGGCCCACGGCAGGGCGGGCATCGTGTCGTGGTTTCCCACGCCAGCGAGGAAGGGGTGTCCGCCGGAGCGGTCCTGGAGGAGGGTGAGGTGGTGGGCCAGGGATTCCGCCAAGAGGGGGATGTTGTGGGTGTGTGCGCTGACGCAGTAGACCAGTGGTCCGCACACTGCGTCGAACTCCGCGTTGAACTCGGCGTCAGGAAGGTCGAATTCCCACAGCTCCTCGCTGATGAAGGTCATGTCATCAGCGGCGCCGGCGGCCCCCGCGGCGGTCGCTCGACGCAGATCCCGCAGGAGATCCTTGGCGTCGACCGCCGACAACTGCCCGGCCCCGAGGCAGCCGAGTCGCCGGGCGAAATCCGGACGCCAGGTCCCGGCAAGGTCGCGGGCTCGGCGGAGGAGTTCCGGGGGGACGCTCGGGCCCACGTCGATGAGAAAGACCCGCTCACCGAGCTCCTGATGGCGCCATGCAAGCAGGGCCGGCATCAGGTCCCAGGCCGGCTGTTTCGGGTCGCACGCCGCTGCGTCCCGCCGTCCTGCCGGCGGTGGAATCGCGCTGCGGCCGTAGCGGACGGCAGCGACATCGCTCCACGTATAGGTGGTGGCGTCACCTGCGAGTACATCCGGAAAGGCGTTGGCCAGTGTCACGACCATGCCGTCGGCCGCGGCGTCCTGAACGATGTAGTACTGCCCGGTCACCTTCTCGACGGTGCTCAGGACTTTCGCATCGGGCGCCAACACGAACCGGCCGGCTGTTCGCGTGTCGATATCCGGGGCGGACACATCAGGTTGCAGTGACGCCCCCTGCGCAGGGGGCGCGCAGTGAACGAGCTCTCCGGGTTCTGCCCGCCACCAGAACCCCAGTTCCGGGATCGCCTCGAACAGCGGACTGTCGATCGCGAGAGTAGACATCGGAACAATCGAGCCCGCGCGAATCCCGAGCAGGGCGCAAGCCTGGATCAGAGCCCGGTACTGAACGACGGCTGGGACCTCGGGGAGGAGCGAATCGCCGAGGGACGGATCGATGTCGAACGGATCACTGACAGCGAAAGGGGAGCCTCGTGCCCCTTTTCGATGGGTGCGGCCGATTCGGCCGACGGGGAGGCACACGAAGATGCTGATGCCGAGCCGGTCCCGAAGGAAGGGAAGGAAGGCGATCTGGGTGAGCGCGGTCCCGATGCGCCCGTTCAGGCCGGCGAAGGTGCGAGGGAAGCTCTGATAGATACGGTCCGCACGGTGGATTCCCTGCCGAGCACCACCAGGTCGGTTCTCGGCCAGGATCCTGTCGAACAGACTGGCGAAGAACGCGAACGGATCCCTTACGTCAACCAGTTCCGTATCATTGCTCGCACCGTCGCGGAGGAACGCCGGCACCATATAGCTGCCGCCCGGGTCTGCGGTTCGATTCCTGAGCGCGCGGTGGACGGTCTCGAAGTCCGGACATCCCGCTGAACTCCCGGAATTCATCTCAGATCGCCTTGCCGCCCTTGGCGTGCGCGCACCGTCGGCATAAGTAGTCCTTCGGTGCAACCTCCTCGCCCATCGTCCAGGAATGGTAGCGGAGCCGGTCCGGCGAAGCGACGAGCTGCATCAGATTGGAGTCGGGCACTCGACCGATTGGATACTGCTCGAAGTAGTCCTGGCAGCACAGGACGGCGATTCCGGTGGCATTGATGTGCAGCCACTCCAGTGTCCGATTCTGTAATCCACAGCCGTGCAGTGATTCGTGATGTATTTCCTCGCCGTACTCGTTCTCCAGCGACCCCGCACGATCGTTCGGTTCGTACCGATGGATAAGAAATGGAGTGTCCGCGAACTTCTCCTGAATTGCGGCGAAGGCCGCATTGTCACCCGGTGCGTCCCGGCCCTGCATGCTGATGTGCATTTCCGTTCGACGGGCGACCGGGGAGGCCGCGAGATCTTCAAGATTCCGCATTACCGTCGAGTAGAGCGGACTTTGATGGATGCGCTTGAACTCGACGGGATCTGCCGCCGAGAGATGTACGTCGAACTCGACATCGACCCCGGAGTCAACAATACGTTCGGCGAGTTTCCGCGTCAGCCGGGTGCCGTTGGTCAGCAGTGTAATCCTGGCCGACAGCGGCGACAGCAGTTCGAAAATCCTGGCCAGTTGTGGATTCGTGGTCGGCTCGTCGTATCCGTTGAGGTAGATTTGCTCAAGTGCCGGCAGTCCGGACAGCTCGGCGGCGAGGGTCTCGATGACCTCCAGCGGAAGGAATCCGCCACTGCGGGGATGGTAGGCCACGGGGCAGTATCGGCAGCGGTAATTGCAGGCGGTCCCGGTTTCCAACTGAACGTACCGGATGAGTTCATGTGGTTCGGCCTGACGCACAGCGAGCCTCCAGCCGCTGGTCATGATCACATAATCGAACCTTCCCTGACGTGAGGTACAACCTTGCCTGAGGCCGCCGCGCGGTGTCCATCAGTACATACGCGAGGGATCGCGGAATCGGCGAGTTCCGGCCGCGTCGACCGAAATGATCGTGTCCTGTCGCCGGTACTCACTCGCCGTGAAGATCCACGGCGGAGGCGCGTCGCACCATTGCGTGTGTGCACGCGGATACGCCATCATGAGCCACATCGGCCGCGGTCCGAGCACGGGAAGGTGTCATGCCGCCTAGCGAAACCCTGCTTGCCACGTCGCTGCGTCAGAACAACCGATCGATAGCTCAGGACTGGGCCGCGCATATGAACGTCGATGCGCACGGCCCCAATGCGGACGGACTGGTTCGCGTGGAGTTCACCGACCGCTATCTGCCAGCGATGCTGGACCTTGTCGCCCGGTTAATTGAAAAGCCTTCGCCGGAACTCGTCGCCATTTATCGGGACGAGTTTCAGCGATACCCCCTGCAGCTGGGGCATCCCCTCGACCCGGGCAGCGGCAACTTATTCGGATTCGGCGTGGCCGAATTAGCGGCCGGACAGCGCGCGGCGATCAGCCGCCAACTCGGCGCGTGCCCTGTACTCGACCTGCTCGACCTGCTCGACCTGCTCGACCGCCTACACGAACCGTTGCTCGCGCCGCCGGGACTGCGCTACGACATGCTGCTGCTCGGCGACTGCCTGATGAACGGGGTCCGGTGTTTCCTAGCGGACACGCTACGCCGCAGGGGCATCGACCTCCATGGCTACCACCACTACTTCAGCGGCGCGCTCAGCGCACCCCTCCACCTCGCCGCAGCCCGCGAATTCGCTGCTGACCACCCGGTGGGGCTGATCGGATTCAGCCCCTTCACCTACGACGCGCTGCCCGTTTTCCGGCAGCTTCTCGCCGAGGCGTCCGAACGCCCCCCACCTACCGCCGCTGTCGATGCGGTGGTGGACGTGGTCGGCCACGTGGTCGGCGAAATCCGGCTCTGGTCCGACGCGCCGATCCTGCTGCACAACGCCTGCGGTGCCCCAGTGGGCTCCGAGCGTGCCAGCATCACCAGTTTGCCGCCGCTGACGCCGGCCCGGCGGTCCGCGATTGACACGCTGAATGCAGCGCTGAAGGAACGCATGACTGCGTGGCCGGGAGTGCTGCTCATCGACGAGACCGACGTCGTCGAGCGGGTCGGCCTGCGGGAGGCGTCCGGGCCCGCTGCGGCGGGAGTCGGTCTTCCGGACGCGCTTTACCACGCCAGCCGACTAAGTCGCGAAATCGCCGGTTCCTACGCCGAGATCGTCGAAGCCGCGGCCACGATGATCCAACTACGCGCGCTGGCCGTCGACTTCGACGGCACCTTGTGGTCCGGTGTGATGGCGGAGGGCGCGGTCACACAGCACCGCGACAGGCAGACGCTGCTGCGGCGCCTCGCCCGCCAGGGCACTGTTCTGATCGGGCTCAGCAAAGGCACTCCTGATTCCGTTCGCTGGGCAGAGACGGACCTGGTCCCGGAGGACTTCGTCCTGGTCAGGCGCGGCTGGGAAGCCAAACCCATAGCCCTGGCCGAGTCACTGGAGAAGTTGAACATCCGGCCGGAGTACGCCGGCGTCCTCGACGACGACGCGAGCGAACGTGCCGTACTGGCCGCCGCGTTCCCCGATCTGACGGTCCTCGACGGCAGCGACCGCGACGTGTGGCGCAGGCTGTCGCACGCCGCGGACCTAGCCGCCGTCACGAGCGACGGCGCCCGTCGCGCAAAGCGCTACCGAACTGCCCTGCGCCGCAAGGACCTTGTGTCGCTCCAAGCCGGAGCGCAGGCTACGGCGACCGCGATGGCCTCCTTGGAACTGAGGCTCTCCAGCCGGCCCATGCGACTGGCCGACGTGCCCCGCACCCAGGAACTCCTGCGGCGTACCCACCAGTTCAACACCACCGGTACGTCGATCCCGAAGGAGGCGCTGTCGCGTATGGCGGACCCCGGCGCGGAGCAGGTCGTGCACGTGGCCTGGCTGCGGGACCGGATGGGTGACTTCGGCCTGGTCGCGGCGGTGGTCGTGCACCGCGAACGCCGGTCGATCGAGTCGTTCGTCCTGAGCTGTCGTGCGATGGGCTACGGCGCGGAAGGCGTGTTGTTGGACCTCGTGATTACCGAGCACGGGACCCCGATCGAGGCACGGCTGGTCCGGACCCGGCTCAACGAGCCGTGCCACGGCCTGTACGCGATGGCCGGCTTCCGCGAGTACGCGCCGGGATACTGGCGGCTGGACCGCCGGCGGCCGGCCCGCATCCCGGCATTCGTGACGGTGGAAACCGTCGATCGCCATGAGCCATGAGTGAGGTGCTGACGATGGGTGTAATGGCGTCACAGCCCGAACGGGGCCGGCCGTACGAGGTGGAGGTCGTGGAGTTGGACGGCCCGCTTTCGCCACTGCCGCCGCAAGCCACCGGCGAAGAGCGGATGACATCACCGACCGGCATCCGGGACCAGTTCAACGACGCGGTCGGTGAACTGGCCACGCTGCTTTCGCACATCGCCGGTGAGGTCGGCCGTGAACTGGTGACTATCCCGGCCGAGCACCGTCCTGCGGAGGTGGAGGCCGAGGTGTGCCTGGGGCTGTCGGCGCAGGGCGGACCGGTGTGGTTGGCGGTCAAGGGCAACTACACGCTGCGGGCGAAACTCACCTGGAAGAAGGCTGATGCGGCCGGGCTATGACCACCCAGGAACTCGCCGACCTGCTGAGCACGGCTGTCTGTGGGATCTCGGTCGGCGACGCCCCGGTCTCCGGCACCGGTTGGCTGGCGACGCCGACCGGTGTCGTCCTCACCGCTGGCCATCTACTCGCGGGGTCCGGCGACCTCCAGGTGACCTTCCCCGGCCACAGACCGTTACCGGCACGCGTCCTCATCGCCGCGTACGAGCCCGCCGAGGGCGTCGACTTCGCCGTGCTGGACGTGGACCTGGGCCGCCGTACGATCGCGGCGCTGCCCATTGCGCTGGCCCGCGCCCCGCGCGGCTCGTTCACCAGTGCCGGCTACGGCGTCACCCTCCGTACGATCAGCGCGGGCGCAGGCGACATCATCGGCCCGTTCGACCCCCGCAACGACGCCGCGCTCCGGCTCTTCCGCTGCCGTAGCCAGGAGCTGGCCGAGCCCGGCTACAGCGGCGCTCCGATCGTCAGCGCCGAAGTCGGCGCCGTGGTCGGCATCCAGGTTGAGGCGGTCACCGGGTCGCGCGGCGCACGTGACACCGTGCTCGCAATGCCGCTGTACCGGGTGGCCTCGGCGTGGAACCGGCTGGAGGAGATCGAGGCCGACCAAGCTGCGGGCAGTCGCTCGCCCACCGGCCGGCAGATCATGGTGGTGGCCACCGCAGCCGACGGCCTGGCAGGCCGGATCGCCGCCGAGCTGAACGTCCGGGGTCTCGCCGTGCGCAAGGTCTTCGTGTCGGCAGGCGAGATACTGGAACCGAACCTGGCCGACCTCGCGGACACCCAGGTGGTGGTGCTGGTCACCAACGGCATGGCCGGCACGCTGGAGTTCACCCGGGAACTGGTCGTGGCGGCGGTGGTGCGGCAACTCGCGCTCATCGTCCTGGCCGACGCAGGGATTGAACTCCCCGGCTATCTGCGAGGTTTCACCAGGGTCCGCACAATACAGGACGCCGTCGCCGCGGCGACCTCCGCCAGAGCCGACGCGGCGTTCGCGGCCCGGCCGGCGGTGCTGGCCGACGCCCTGGAGGAGATCCAGTCCTGCTCGCCCGACCCGGGCCGGTTCCAGTCCCGAATCGATGAGTTGCGCTCGACCGTCGGCGGCTGGTCATCCCGCCGGGAGCGCCAGGAACGCCGTATCGAAGTCCTGGCCAACGGCAGCCCGCCGGGGGCGGCTACGGCTACGGGCGACCTCGTGCCCGCTGTCGGCGTCCGACCGTTCGACCCGCAACACCTGTTCCGCAACCGCGTACGCGAGGCAAACGACATTAGCCAGGCGCTCGCAGACGACTCGGTCGGTCTGGTGTCCGTCATCGGCCGTACCGGGATGGGGAAGACCGCGCTGGCCGCCCGGGTACTGAACGCGCTGCGCTCGCAGCACTGGTTCCACAGCGGCCCGCGGCCGCACATCGACGGCGTCGTCTTTCTCTCCACGCGCACCAGCTCCGGCATCTCCAGCGACGAGGTCATCCTCAAGCTCGCCCAACTCACCGGTGCTGCGGACCTGTTCCGCACCTGGTCGACGCGTACGGTGCCGCTGCACCACCGGGTCTCGTCGGTGCTGGAAGCCCTCGGCGACCGGCGCGTGGTCGTCCTGCTGGACAACTTTGAGGACCTGCTCGACGACACCGGCCGCCTGACCGGCGGGGACGAACTGGGCGCGCTGCTGACCGAACTCATGCTCGTCGCCAGCCCGGTGTCGTTCCTGGTCACCTCCCGGGAGCAGGTACAGTTCCCCGCCGCTGTGCTGCCCAGGACACGATGCGTCGAACTGCGCGCCGGACTTCCGGACGACGAGTCCATCCGGATGCTGCGTGAGCTGGACTCGCAGGCGGAGTACGGCCTGGCCGTCTCATCAGACGAGGTGCTGCGGCGGCTGGCCACCGCAGTGCACGGCCTGCCCCGCGCGCTGCAGCTCATAGCGGGAATGCTGGCCAACGACCCGCTGCTGACCGTCGATGATCTCGTCGCGCTGGACATGCCGGCCGTGGACGAGTCGCTCAGTGAGCTGATCGCCGAGACCCTCGCCCGACTCGACCGGCCGGCCCGGTGGGTCCTGCTGGCGCTCGCAGTGGTCGGCCGTCCTGTGGCGATCGGCGCAGTGGACTTCATCCTGCGGCCGTTCGCGCCCGGCCTCGACGTGCCGTCGCTGGTCCGGCGGCTCGTCCGTACCCAGATCGTGTCCGGTGACCGCATCACCAAGCGCGTCGCGCTTCATCCGGCCGACCGCCGGTATCTGCTGCGCCAGGCCGCCGAAGAGCAGCAGGCCACCGTCGACCTGATCCACCGCCGGGCCGCCGACTTCTACCTACGGACCGGCAGGGCGACCGCCGACCCGCAGGACATCGAGGCGGTCCGGCCGATCCTGTTCGCCGTCGAGCACCTGCTGACCAGCGGCGATCACCATCAGGCCGCCGAAGTGCTCGAAGAGGTCGGCGGATTGCTGGAGAACATCGGCCAGTACCGGGCGACAGCCGACCTGGCGCGATCACTGGCCGAGGTCGCTGTCGGAGACGACTGGCTCCGCAACGCCATGCGGCTCGGCAGGCTGTGCTGGCTGATGGGCGACGCGGCCGCGTCGGTGGACTGGCTGGCCAGGGCAGAGGTCGCCGCCACGAACAGCGGCGACCACGGCACACTGCCGGCGATCCTGGTCGACCTCGGCGCGGCGCAACGGGACTCCGGAGGGCTGCGCGCCTCGCTGCGCACGTTCCGGCGCGCACTGGACGCCGCCGGACGGAGGGGCGACGGCACGCTCCTGGTCGTCGCACGCGGCCTGATCCAGGTCACACACACCCTGCGCCCCATGGGCTTCCTCGCCGCTTCCGTGTCGAGTGCGGAACGTGCCGTGTCGCTGGTGAGGCCCGAGCGGGACACCAACCCGACCGCCGCGTTCCTCACCTCGGGCGCCCTGATCAACGCCGCCGTCTCCGACAGCCTTCTCGGTGTGCCGGCTCAGGCCACGACGCGGGCCACCGCGGCGCGCGACCTCGCCCGCCGCATCGGTGACCGGGGCCTGGAAGCGTACGCGGACTGCGTACTCGCCGGTCTGGCACGCGTCACCGGCACGCCAGCCGCCGCCGTTCCGCTGCTGCTGGGTGCACTGAAGGCGTACGAGGAGATCGGTGACCGGTGGGGCCTGGCCGCGGGGCTGGCCACGCTGTCCTGGACACTCACCGACCTGTTCGACGCCGACGCGGCGGAGAGTGCCATCCGGCGCTGCCACACCGCTGCCGACGGCTGCAACCCCCGCGCGTCAGCCAGCGTGGTCCTGGCCGAGAGCGTCCTGGCCAGGCGGCGGGGAGACCTCACAGCTGCCGTGCGTCTCGCGGACGACGCCGCGTCGTCTTACGACCGTGCGGAGTTCCACCTCTACGGTGCGTGGGCGCGCTGCGAGCAGGCGACCGCGATGTTCCTGCTCGGCGAACCGATGCCGCCGGACGGGTTGTTCGTGCGGGCCACATCCCTGACCAAGGATACCTGGCAGGTGCTGCGGGTCTTGGGCCAACCTACCGGGGACGGGGCCGACCAGACGATCGAGACGGTTCGGGGGACGCTCGTTGGAGCCGGGCGGGGCGGCCATGCATGGCAGGCGATGCTGGCCGGCTGGCTCGCCGCAGTGGAGAGCAGCCGAACAGGCGCGGAGCCGGCGCCCGAGGTCACGCGGGTCTTCGAGGTCCTTGCCGCCGCACCCGGCGTCCTGCGCGACTACCGTCAGATCCTCGGCCGACTGGCCGACCACGACCTGCCAGGAAGTCCGGCGCTGCGACGCCTGCCGGTCTGACGGGCACCCACCTGCGGGAGGGGTGGCCTCGCCGCATGAAACCCGCGGAGCCCGGTGACCATCACCGGGCTCCGCCCTCGGATCTCTGTCGGAGGTATGCGTTGCGCACAGCAGATGTAGTCGTCCTCGGCGGCGGCACAGCCGGATGCGTCGCCGCCAGTGAGGCGGTGCGCGCCGGCCGGTCCGTGATCTTGGTCGAAGCGGGCCCTGACTTCGGCGCGCTGGCCGACGGCAACTGGCCCGCCGACCTGCTGGCGCCGTGGTCGCTGCCTACCAGCCACGACTGGCAGCTCACCGAGACACTGCCGAACGGCCGCACGCTCGCGCTGGACCGCGGGCGCGTCATCGGCGGGTCCTCGTCGGTCAACGGCTGCGTCGCCAGTTGGGGGAGCCGCGCAGACTACGACGGCTGGCAGCTCGCGGGCTGGTCCGCCGAGGTGATGCGGGTGGAACTCGCCGCAGTCAGCAAACGCTTCCGCGTGCGCACGACGACGCCCGAGGAGACCACGCCGTTCCAGCGCGCGTGCCTGGACGCCGCCATCGCGGCCGGATTCCCGTTCCAGCCCGACGTCAACGACCTGGACGACGACGAGGGTGTGGGGACCGTGCCGAGCACCACCCGGGGGGGCATCCGGCGTAACTCGGCCTTCTCCTTCCTCGACGACGTCCGCGATGCCGTCACGGTGCTGGCGGACCGTGTCGTCGACCGGCTGTTGTTGGCCGGTGACCGCGTTACGGGAGTGAGGCTGGCCGACGGTGAAAACCTCGGCGCGGACCTCGTCGTGCTGGCCGCTGGCACCTTTGGTTCGCCCGCGGTCCTGCTGCGCTCCGGAGTCGGCCCGCCCGATGCGTTGGCGGCCCTCGGTATCACGCCCGTGGTGCCGCTGCCCGGTGTCGGCGCCAACCTGCACGATCAGCCCACGGCCGATGTCGAGTTCACCGGCTCTCCCGAACTGGCCCGCGCCATGTGCCGCTGGCTGACCAAGGCCCAGGTCGCCGACGAGCCGGTGCTCGTCAAGGCGAGGTCCGGTCAGGCGACCGACGCGTTCGACCTTCATGTGTTCCCCGTGTCGGAAACGCCGTTCGAAGGCCGAGAGTGGCGCTGGGTGCTGCCGGTCGCCTGTCTGACACCGCGCTCCCGCGGCGAAGTCCGCCTCCGGTCCCGCGATCCCGCGGTCCCCCCGCTGATCCGGCACGCTTTCCTGACCGATGAGCGGGACCTGCGGGTCCTGCTGGACGGCATCGGCCTGGTCCGCACCCTGGCCTCGACACCGGAACTGCGCGCACTCATCGGCACGGAACTGTCACCCGGTCCGGTCGATCTCGCCGCGTGGGTACGCGAGTCCCACGGCCACTACTGGCATCCCGTCGGCACATGCGCCATGGGCACAAGTGAGAAAGCGGTCACCGACCCGGACGGTCGGGTGCGCGGTCTGGACAACTGCCTGGTCGTGGACGCATCCGTGATGCCGACTGTGCCTCGCGCCAACACGAACCTGCCCACGGCGGCGGTGGCCCGGCACCTGATCAGAACTAACCTACTTTCACACCACCACCGGACATGAGATGCGAGGGAATCAGTTCCGCCTGCCGTCACACTGACCAGACAGCGGAGCTCCTGGTTCTGAACGACTCGTCTTGGCGGACAGGCCGTTCTACCGGGGCCGCCGGTTCGATGGCCCGGGCGGATGCTGGCCCAAACGTCAACACCGTTCTAGATTCGCCCTGCACAACGGATGTCGCGCGCCACCAGATACCTTGCAGGTAAGCATCGGCAAGAAGTCCCCCGAAAAGTCCCCGGCGCCACGCGAGCCGCGCTTGTCGAGCAAAAACACCAGGTCAGCGCCATGACCACAGGAAGCCGACATGCCCGTCACGTACAAGGAGACGGCGCGGGGTGGGCTGGCTGTGAACATCATCGAGTGCTGAGGCCTCAGGGCCTGTCCTGGGGGGGCGCGTGCTCCGGCGCGGTCTCCCAGGCGATGGCGCGCGTGAGGGTAGTGCGGGCCAAGTGCGGGAACCACAAAGGGGATTGCCCCCCACAGGCCCCAGGAAGCACGATCCGTGTTTCCGGCCACCCCAGCACCAAGGAGTCACGCATGTTGCGCGGCATCGACGTAAGTGCCTACCAGTCGTCCTCGTACAGCACCGAGGGCCTGTCCTTCGTCTTCGTCAAGGCCACGGAAGGCCGGACGTACGTCAACCCGAAGCTGAGCGCGCAGACGAAGCGGGCCAGGGACGCCGGTTGCGTGGTGGGTTTCTACCACTTCCTGTGGCCCGGCAACCTCACGGCCCAGGCCGAGTACTTCGTCAGCAAGGCCCCGGAGAAGGCCGGCGACATCCTCGCCGTGGACTGGGAGACGACGGGGGAAGGAACCCACGCCAGCAACGCCGAGAAGGACCGCTTCATCCGCAAGGTGCGGGAACTGCGGCCGAACAACCGGGTCGTCCTCTATTGCAACCGGAACTACTGGCTGAATGTCGACGACACCTCGTACGCGGGTGACGGCCTCTGGATCGCCGACTACGTGGCCTCGGGCAAGCCCCGCATCCAGGCGAAGTGGCGCTTCCACCAGTACACGGACGACCCGCTGGACAAGAACGTCGCCGATTTCTCCAGCAAGGCGGCCCTGCGAGAATGGGCCGAGGACGCCTGAGGCGTGCGAACGAACAGTTCGGGACGAGGGGAGCCGCGCCGTATGGGCGGGAGCGTTGCTGCGGTCAGCAGTAAGGGGACGTACTCGTTCAGCAAGCCGAACCGGGAGAGCATCACGCTGCTCGCGGGGCTCGGGGTCGAGGGGGATGTGCATGCCGGGGTGACCGTCAGGCATCGGTTCCGGATGCGCAAGGATGCCTCGCAGCCCAATCTGCGGCAGGTGCACCTCATCCATGAGGAGTTGTTCGACGAGGTCCGCTCCGCCGGGTTCGAGGTCTCGGCCGGGCAGCTCGGGGAGAACGTCACCACTCGGGGCGTCGATCTCCTGGGACTGCCCGCCGGGACCCTGCTGCGACTCGGGGACGAGGCCGTGGTGGAGGTCACCGGGCTGCGCAATCCCTGTGCGCAGATCGACACCTTTCGGAAGGGGCTCATGAAAGAGGTCGTGGGGCGGGGCGAGGACGGAAGGCCCCGGTTCAGGGCCGGGATCATGAGTGTGGTCGTCGTCGGCGGGCCGGTGCGGCCCGGAGACCCCGTCGAGGTCGAACTGCCGGCCGGGCCGCACCTGCCGCTGGAGATCGTCTGAGCGAAGGGCGTGGGGGCGAGGGGCGGGGGTTATGCGGTGAAGTCCGGGGTGCGTTCCCTGGATGCCTCGGCCAGGGCCTTCGCCACCCCGTCCACACCCTCCTGGAGGCCGTAGACGGGCGTGCCGGGTTGCTGGCGCCAGGAGTCGTCGAGGTCGCCCGCGTCCACGGTGTCGAAGCCGAGTTCGTCGATGAGGGCGCGTACGACCTGCTTGGCGGTCGCGTCGTCGGCCGCCACCGGGAGGGCGACGCGGTCGGGGGCGCCGGCCGGGCGGGGGCGGTCCAGGATGTCCTGCGCGTAGGTGCCGTTGAAGGCCTTGACGACCGTGTGGCCGAGGTGCTGGGCCGTCCAGCGGGACTCCGTCAGCCCCTCGTCCAGGATCGCGGCGATCCTGCCGTCCCGCTGCGGGTAGTAGTTGCCGGTGTCGATGACGGTCACCCCGTCGGCCGCCTGGTCGAGCAGGCCGGACGGCAGGTCGGGGATCGCCTTCAGGGGGATCGTGACGACGACGATCTCGGCGCCCCGGGGGGCCTCCTCGACGGTGACGGGGGTGGCCCCCGTCTCCTCCGCCAGCGCGGTGAGCGTCTGCGGGCCGCGGGAGTTGGCCACGTACACGTCGTGCCCGAGTGCGGTGAGGCGGCGGGTGAGGTTGCCGCCGATGTTCCCTGCTCCGATGATGCCGATCTTCATGGGGGACTCGCCCTTCGAGGGGTGGGAAACTCCTGGTGCGATGGACCAACCCCTGGTCGTACCGGGCTATTCCGAGCCGCACTCGGATGGGCGAACACGACGAAGGGGCGCCCTCCGTGAACCGGTGGGCGCCCCTGCCGCTCACGTCACCTGTTGACGTGGGCCCAGAACTCGTCGAACGAGAGCAGCTTGTCGCCGTTGAGGTCCTGGGCGCCGATGACTGCCTCGGCCACCGACTCCGTGACGTTCCAGTCCCCGCCCTGGGCCAGGGCCTTCTTGAACTCGGCGGCGGTGATGTAGCCGTCCCCGTCCACGTCGATGCGCTCGAACGCCTTGCGTGCTTCCTCGATGTCCGCCACCGGACCCCGCCCCTTCGTGGTGCTTCACTGACGAGGTCAGATTAACGTTCCGCTCCGGCGCGCAGCGCGGCGACCACCCAGGCGAACTCCTCGGTGTGCGCGGGCAGCGGCCCGGTCGGCGTTGCCGAGGAGTCCGCTCAGTGCCGCAGGCGGCGCCGGGGTCAGTGCCGGGGTCAGTGCCAGGGCTCGTAGTGCGGGTTGCTCTCGCAGTCGCTCATGATCTCGGTCTTGGTCTTCTTGTCGACGGGGCAGACGCCGATGATGTACTGCCGCGCGATACCGCCCGGGAAGGCGACCTCGACCTGGTCGGCCCACTTGTGGGTGTCACCGATGGTCTTGTTGACGTCCACGCCGCCCGGGGCGTCGATGTAGTAGTTGTAGCCGCTCTTCCACCACGTCTTGTAGAGGTCGTGGTCGTAGCTCGTGGAGACGTACGGAGAGGGCTGGTTGACCAGGACGTACTGCTCGATGTCGTACTGGCCGTTGACGACGTCCTTCGGCAGGAAGCCCTGCTCGAAGACGACCGCCGGGCCGCGGCCGTCGCTGCGGTAGAGCGTGCCGCAGCTGGTGCGCCAGGCGGGGTCCGGTGTGATGCGGTCGATGTCCACGCGGTGGTCGGCGGCGGCGTGGACGGGGTCCGCGTACCGGGGGCAGGCGGGGGCGGCTGCCGCCTTCGCCGTGGGCTTGGTGGGGGTCTCGGTGGGGGGTGTCGCGGCGGAGGTGGTGAGGACGGCGGTCAGGGTGAAGGCGAGGGTGGTGGCGTGGCGCTTCCAGCGGGTTGTGGTCATGGGAGCACGATCCTGGTGGGGGTTGCTCCGGGGGCGGACCCTCACTCGTATGGCGGCGTGTCCGTGGGTGGGGTTGCCGCGGGGGCTTCCTCGCCCCCGCCGCCCCTACCCGTTCCCGTCCACGCATGGGGGCTCCGCCCCCGAACCCCCGCTCCTCAAACGCCGGAGGGGCTGAAAGACCAGCCCGTCCGGCGTTTGAGGACGAGCGCGCAAGCGCGATGAGGGGGGGCGAGGGGGCGCAGCCCCCATGCGGTGACGGGGAGGGTAGGGGCGGCGGGGGCGAGGAAAAGTCCTAGCGGTCCGCCACTCTCATTTCGAACCATGTCGTCTTGCCCCGCGGGAGCAAGTCGACCCCCCAGCGGTCGGACAGCTTGTCCACCAGGAACAGGCCCCGGCCACTGACGTCCATGTCCTGGACCGGCATCAGACAGGGCAACCCACGCGAGGGGTCACGGACCTCGACCCGGATCCACCCGCGCCGGCGGCGCATCCGGAGCCCGAAGACCCGCGCCCCGGTATGCCGCACGGCATTGCCCACGAGTTCCGAGACCAGTAACACGGCGTCCTCGGTCATCTTCGGCGAGAGGCCCCACTGGCGGAGCACCACGACCTGGGTCAGCCGGCGAGCCGTGGCCGCCGACTCCGGCCGGGACGGCAGCGGCACCTCCGCCTCGGTGGGGTTGCCGAACAGTTCCAGCGCCTTCAGCGCGTGTTCGTCCTCGACAGCAGGCGACCAGCGCGCCGCGGTCGCACTCCCGTGCCGCCGCGGCTGTTCGATACCCTCCAGCCCCGCCATGCCCCCATCATGGCCCCCGGAGGGGCTTCTCCGGGGGTGTTCCGGAGGAATGCGCCCTCCGGAGGCTATTGTTCCGCATCAGCCGATCGACATATGCCATCGGCATCACAACGGCCCATACACCCCATCTGGCCTGCTCCGACAGCGGTGTTCGGGGCAATCGCCCGCGCTCCCCGAGGGGACACCCGTAAGCCTGCCTCATGGGTCTGACAAACCGCCCCTGCGAGGGAACCTCCACGCTCACGGGTGATACATCGTGTCAACAGAAAGTTGACCGGGCCGGTTACGCAACATCCGCCGCTTCAGCGGAACTTCGCCTTGCCCGGTCCCTCCTCGACGAAACTCCGCATCCCCGACTCCCGGTCCTCCGTCGCGAACAGACCCGCGAACCAGTTGCGTTCGACCGCGAGCCCGGTCTCGATGTCCGTCTCCAGGCCGACGTCGACGGACTCCTTGGCCGCGCGCAGCGCGAGCGCCGGCCCCTTCGCGAGTTTCGCGGCCCAGGCGTGTGCCTCGGTGTACACGTCGGCCGCCGGTACGACCCGGTCCACCAGGCCGAGCGACAGGGCCTCGTCGGCCTTGACCATGCGGCCGGTGAAGATGAGGTCCTTCGCGCGGGAGGGGCCGATCAGCCGGGACAGGCGCTGGGTGCCGCCGGCGCCCGGGATCAGGCCGAGGAGGATCTCCGGCTGGCCCAGCTTGGCGTTGTCCGCGGCGATCCTGAAGTCGGCGCAGAGCGCCAGTTCGCAGCCGCCGCCCAGTGCGTAGCCGGTGACCGCGGCGACGACCGGCTTGGGGATACGGGTGACGGCGGTGAAGGAGTCCTGGAGGGCCCGGGAGCGTACGACCATGGCCGCGTGGTCCATGGCCTGCATCTCCTTGATGTCCGCGCCCGCCGCGAACACCTTCTCGCCGCCGTAGAGGATCACGGCCCGCACGTCCTCGCGGCGGGTGGCCTCCTCGGCGAGTTCCTTGAGCCGGTCCTGTGTGGCGACGTCCAGCGCGTTCATGGGCGGACGGTCGAGGCGGATCGTGCCGACGCCTTCGGCGACTTCGAGAGTGACGGTCATGGGAGGAGGTTAACGAAGGCTAACGGCAACGGCCCCGGTGTGCTCCGTCACACAGGAGCGCACCGGGGCCGTACGGCCTCGGGAAGGACGGCGCCGCGGTCGACGGCGCCCGGTCAGCGCGAGGTCACGCCGTCCACTTCTCCCACGACATGTTCCAGCCGTTGAAGCCGTTGTCCGGGTCGATGATCCGGTCGTCGGAGTTCTTCACGATCACCACGTCGCCGACGATCGAGCGGTCGAAGAACCACGCGGCCGGGGCGCCCCGGTCACCGCCGCCGCGCTGGTCGCGCAGGCCGATGCAGCCGTGGCTGGCGTTGTAGTTGCCGAAGGCGTCGCCGCCCCAGTAGTTGCCGTGGATGAACGTGCCCGAGTCGGACAGGCGCATCGCGTCGGGCACGTCCTTGATGTCGTACTCGCCGCCGTAGCCGACCGTCTCGCCGTTCATACGGGTCACCCTGAGGCGCTCGCTGATGACCATCTGGCCGTTCCAGGTCTCGTAACCCGCCTTGCCCGTCGTGACCGGGACGGTCTTGATGACCTTGCCGTCGCGCTTGACGGTCATCTTCTTGGTCTTGACGTCGACGGTGGAGACCTGGCTGCGGCCGATCGTGAACTTCACGGTCTTGGCCTGCTCGCCGTAGACGCCCGGCCTGCCCTCGACGCCGTCGAGGTTCAGGGTGACGGTGACCTTCGTACCGGACTTCCAGTACTTCTCCGGGCGGAAGTCCAGGCGGTCGTTGCCGAACCAGTGGCCCTCGACGTCGACCGCCGGCTCGGTCTTTATCCTGATCGCCTTCTCGATGTCCTCGGGATGCGTGATGCCCCGGGTGAAGCGCACCGAGAAGGGCATCCCGACGCCGACCTTGGAACCGTCCTCGGGTGTGAAGATCCCGACGAACGTGTTCTTCGGGGTCAGCGTGGTGAACGCGGACTCCTCGGCGGCCTCACGGCCCTCGGAGTCCTTCGCCACCGCGTGGACCTTGTACTTGGTCGAGGCCGCGAGATGCGCGGCGGGCGTCCAGCTCGCGCCCCCGCCGGTGATCTTCCCCTCGACCGGGTTGCCCTTGGTGTCCTCGACCTTCACCTCGGTCAGCTTGCCCTTGGCCGCCGTCACCTTCAGTGCGCCGCTGGTCCTGACGGCGTCGGCACCGTCCTTCGGCGCTATGGTCACCGCCGCCTGCGACACCTTGGTGTCCGCCCGGCCGGAATCCTTGCCCTTGTCCCCGCCGGACCCGGCGTCCGACTCCCCGCCTCCTCCGCCGCACGCGGTCACGAGAAGCAGCAGCACCCCCAGCACAAGTGCCAGGGCCCCCTTGCCGTTTCGTGTCCGCGCGCCAACCGACGCCCCCGATATCGGTCGCCCGTTCAAGTTCGTTCTCCCCTCGCACGGCCTGTTCAGGCCCGTACTACGGCGCGTCCCGCGCACGCATCGCGCTAATTAATCACACTGCCAGGAGAGATGACCTCCCGGGAATGTCACCGTTCAGTCCCAACCGCTGGAGCCGGGAGCGCGACCGGGGCCCTACCTGTGCGTACCCCTATGTCGGGCTACTTCACCGCTGAGCCCGCTTTCCAGGCTTTCCAGCCCATGTTCCACCCACCGAGGCCGTTGTCGGGGGCGACCTTCCTGTCGTTGCTGTGGACGACCTCGACGACGTCACCGATGAGGCTGCGGTCGAAGAACCAGCCCGCCGGGGTCGCGGAGCTGCCGCCCTTCACATCGCGCAGTCCCACGCAGCCGTGGCTGACATTGGCCGTGCCGAACACGCCCTTGGCCCAGTAGTTGCCGTGCAGGAAGGTCCCGGAGGAGGTGAGGCGCATCGCGTGCGGGACGTCGGGGATGTCGTACTCGCCCTTGCCGTCGGCCCGTTTGAAGCCGACGGTGGCCCCGTTCATCCGGGTCACCTCCAGCATCTCGGTGACCACCATCCTCCCGTTGTACGTGGTGTTGCCGGGGGCTCCCGCGGTGATCGGCACCGTGGACAGGAGTTCTCCGTCGCGGCTCACCCGCATGGTGTGGGCGGCGGCGTCGACGACGCTGGTCTGGCTGCGGCCGACCGTGAAGGAGAAGGTCCTGTACTGCAGCCCGTACACGCCGGGGGCCGCCTCGACGTCCCGCAGCCGCAGGTCGACGGTGACCCTGGTGCCGGGCTTCCAGTAGGTCTCGGGCCGGAAGTCGAGGCGGTCCTCGCCGAACCAGTGCGGGGCGATCTCCGCCTTCGGTACGGAGGTCACGCGGATCGCGCGCTCGACCGCCGCCCGGTTCTCGATCCCGCGGTTGAACTCCAGGGACACGATCATGCCGGTGCCGACCGTGGAGCGGTTCTCCGGCATGACGTATCCGATGAACCGCTCGTCGGGGACGTACGTCGTGAACGTCACGTGGCGGGCCACCCGCCGGCCGTGGGCGTCGAGCGCGACCGCGTCCACCGTGTACTTGGCGGCCAGCGCGAGCTTCGCGTCGTCGGGCCGCCAGGTCGCGCCGTCCTGGCCGATCGAGCCGGGCACCGGGGACTCCTGCGCGTCCTGGGACTTCACGACCTTCACGGACTCCAGGCGCCCGGCCGGCACCCGGACCTTCAGGCCCTCCTCGGGCTGTACGGCCTTGCTGCCGTCGTCCGGCGAGACCCGGATCGCCTCCTCGGGCGAGCGGGGCTTGCCCAGCATCTCGTCCACCCCGTGCGAGGTGCATCCCGCGGCCGCGGCCAGCAGGCCCGCCCATGTCAGTACGGCGGCCAGCGCGGCCCCTGCGCGCCCCGCGCGCCTCTGTGCGTGCATCACGTGGGACCCAACGACGGAGCGGGCCCCGGGGAAGTGGGTCCGTTCGGCGGGTGCCGGGCGACGCCGGGCGCGCGCCTCACATTCCGTGCCCCGGTTCGGCCTCCGCCTCAGGAAACGTGAGTGCGAGCCCGGCTCTGGGCAGAACAGTGGGGAGGACGCCACGACAGGAGACCGCGGCCGGGACGCCGCGGTCCTCCTCGTGCCGCTCCGACCGAGCCGCGGGAGGGCCCAGGGTGTCGAGCGCAGCCGAGCAGGAGGCAGTACGGGAACCGGTGCGGGAGGGGCGCGCCCTCGGCGGAGGGCTGCCCGCACAGGCGGCCCCAGCCGTGAACGGCACGGCGCGCACGGCGCCGGGCGTCTGCGTGTGGCCGGGTGCGCCGACCCCCCTCGGGGCGCGCTTCCGGACGGGGCCCGACGGGGTCTCGGGCACCAACTTCGCGCTGTGGGCGGGCGGGGCCGAGTCGGTCGAACTCTGCCTCTTCGGCACGCCGGACGACACCGGCGGCAAGGGCGACGGTGTCGAGATCCGGGTGCCGCTGACCGAGCTGACCCATGAGATCTGGCACGGATTCGTGCCCGGCGTGCGCCCCGGACAGCGGTACGGCTTCCGGGTGCACGGCCGCTGGGACCCGTGGACCGGCGCCCGCTGGAACCCCGCGAAACTGCTCCTGGACCCGTACGCCCGTGCCGTGGACGGCGCCGGACGCGACGAGTTCGGGAGCCTGCCGCCCGAGGTGTACGGGCATGTGCGCGACTGGCCCCAGCAGCAGGTCGCGGACACCGTGCGCGACGACCGGGACTCCGCGCCGTACGTCCCCAAGGGGGTGGTCGTCCATGACGACACGCCCGGCGACGAGTGGGCCGACGACCGGCGCCCCAAGACGCCGTGGGCGGACTCCGTCATCTACGAACTGCACGTCAAGGGATTCACCAAGCTCCACCCGGGGATTCCGGAGGAGCTGCGGGGCACGTACGCCGGGCTGGCGCATCCGGCGGCGATCGAGCACCTGGTGGCGCTCGGCGTGACGGCCGTCGAGCTGCTGCCGGTGCACCAGTTCGCGCACGAGGACCATCTGCTGCGCCGGGGCATGAAGAACTACTGGGGCTACAACTCGATCGGCTACTTCGCCCCGCACGCCGGATACGCGGCCTCCGGGACCAACGGCCGGCAGGTCGGCGAGTTCAAGCGCATGGTCCGCGCGCTGCACGCCGCCGGGATAGAAGTCATCCTCGACGTGGTCTACAACCACACGGCGGAGGCGAGTGAGCTGGGTCCCACGCTGTCGCTGCGCGGGATCGACAACCGCGGCTACTACCGGCTGCAGGACGACGCCCGGCGGTACGCGGACTACACGGGCTGCGGCAATACTCTGCACGTCGTCCAGCCGCACGTACTGCGGCTCATCACGGACTCGCTGCGCTACTGGGTGACGGAGATGGGCGTCGACGGCTTCCGCTTCGACCTCGCGGCGGCACTCGCCAGGTCCATGCACGACGTCGACATGCTGTCCCCGTTCCTGGCCGTCATCGCGCAGGACCCGGTGCTGCGCCGCGTGAAGCTGATCGCCGAGCCGTGGGACGTCGGTTCCGGCGGCTACCAGGTGGGCGCCTTCCCGCCGCTGTGGACGGAGTGGAACGACCGCTACCGCAACGCGGTGCGGGACTTCTGGCGGGGCGCGCTGCCGGACGTACGGGACCTCGGGTACCGGCTCTCCGGGTCGAGCGACCTGTACGCGTGGGGCGGGCGGCGGCCGTACGCCTCGGTGAACTTCGTGACCGCCCACGACGGTTTCACGCTGCGGGACACGGTGTCGTACGAGCGCAAGCACAACGAGGCCAACGGCGAGGGGAACCGGGACGGCACCGACGACAACCGCGCGTGGAACTGCGGCACCGAGGGAGAGACCGAGGACGCCCGGATACGCGCTCTGCGGCGCCGCCAGCTGCGCAACCTGCTGACCACGCTGCTGCTCTCCACGGGCGTCCCGATGCTGGTCGCGGGCGACGAACTGGGGCGCACCCAGGGCGGCAACAACAACGCGTACTGCCAGGACAACGAGATCAGCTGGCTCGACTGGAGCCTGCTGGACGACCCCTGCTGGCGGGCCCTGTTCGACCTCACGTCCCGGCTGATCGCCCTGCGCCACGCGCATCCCGTGCTGCGGCGGCGCGCCTTCTTCTCCGGCCGGGCGCACTCGGCCGACGGGTTGCGGGACCTGGCGTGGTTCACCGCGCACGGCACGGAGATGACGGAACGGGACTGGTACGCGCCCGCCGGCACGCTGGGCATGTTCCTGTCCGGGCGGGACATCCCGGGGCGGGACGCGCGGGGCGTGCCCGTGACGGACGACAGCTTCCTCGCGGTGCTGCACGCGGGGGACAGACCCGCCGGCTTCGTGCTGCCGGGGCCGCCGTGGGCCCGGTCGTACGAGGTCGTCGTCGACACCTCGCGGGAGGAGCAGTCGGCCGCGCCGGGCGTGACGCACCGGGCGGGCGCGACGATCACCGTGCCGGCGCGGGCGGTGCTGCTGTTGCGGGTGGTGGGCTGAGGGGCACCTCCACAGGAGGGGTGCAACCCGCTGCCGCCGACTCCCGCGAACAGGCCGATCCCGCGCCGGACCGGCCAAAACTCGGTGGGTGTTGTCAGTGCCGAAACGTAGGCTCGCTGCTGATGTCCACCACACCTGCGCCCGCCGAGGGAACCGAGAAGACCGAGCCCGCCGAGAGCCGTTCCGCCGTACGCGGCCTGCTGCGGCTGTGGCCGTACGTGAAGCCCGTGCGTGGACGGCTGGCCGTCGCGGCCGTCGTCGCGGTCGTCGCCTCCTGTACGGGGCTGGTGATCCCGCTCGTCCTGAAGTGGATCGTGGACGGGCCGGTGGCCGACCGGAGCACGGGCGGGGTGTGGCTCGGTGCGCTGTACCTGCTGCTGCTCGGGGCCGCGGAGGCGGTGCTCTTCGGGCTCCGGCGGTGGCTGGTCGCCCGGCCGCTCGCCGGGGTCGAGGCGGCGATGCGGGCCGATCTGTACCGGCATCTGCAGCGGCTGCCCATCGCCTTCCACGACCGCTGGCCGTCGGGGCAGTTGCTGTCGCGGGGTACGACGGATCTGATGCTGCTGCGGATGTTCCTCGCGTTCCCGCTGACGTTCCTGCTGGTCAACTCGGTGACGATCCTCGTGGGTGTCCTGATCATGCTGGCCCAGGACTGGACGCTGGGACTGGTCCTGCTCGCGCCGGCCCTACCGGTGATGCTCGTCTGCTGGCTCTTCGAGAAGCGGTACTCGCGGGTGGCGCGGCAGGCGCAGGACCAGGTCGGTGATCTGACGACGCTCGTCGAGGAGAGCGTGCTGGGCATCCGGATCATCAAGGGGTTCGGGCGCCACCGCAGTCAGGCGTCGGCGTTCCGGGAGCTCTCCCGGACGCTGCGCGGCACGGAACTGGCGAAGGCGCGTCTGCTCGCCGGCATCTTCGCCGCCATCACGACGCTGCCCGAACTCGCCATCGGCGCGGCCCTCGTGCTCGGCACGGTGCAGGTGGCCGACGGTTCCCTGTCGGCCGGCACGCTGGTCGCGTTCCTCTCCACGGCCCTCGCCCTGCGCTGGCCCGTCGAGTCGATCGGCTTCCTGCTGGCCATGAGCCAGGAGGCGGCGACGGCGACGGAACGGTACTTCGAGGTCATGGACGCGGCCCCGGAGTCGGAGTCCGGGGCCACCCCGATGTCCGGGCCGGAACCGACCGAAGTGCCGGCGGCCGGTGCGGTGCGCGGTGTCGTACCGCGCGACGGTGGGCTTCGGTTCGAAGGGGTGCGGTTTCGGTATCCCGATGCCGAGACCGGCAGCGTTCCCGTGCTCGACGGGGTGGACCTGCACATCCGTCATGGCGAGACCATGGCCCTCGTGGGCGGTACGGGCTCCGGCAAGACCACGCTCACCGCGCTCGTTCCCCGGCTGCACGAGGTCACCGCGGGCCGGATCACCCTGGACGGCGCGGACATCACCAGGATGCCCAGGGAGGAACTGCGCGCCCTCGTGGCCGTCGCCTTCGAAGAGCCCACCCTCTTCTCCGCCGGGGTCGGCGAGAACGTCCTCATGGGGGCGCCGGACTCCGCGGGCGAGGGCGAGCTGGCCCGTGCCCTGGCCGTCGCGCAGGCCGACTTCGTCCACGCGCTGCCCCACGGGACGGACACCCAGGTCGGCGAGCAGGGCCTCAGCCTCTCCGGCGGCCAGCGCCAGCGCCTGGCCCTGGCGAGAGCGGTCGTCGGCAACCCCCGCTTCCTCGTCCTGGACGATCCGCTGTCCGCCCTCGACGTCCACACGGAGGCCCTGGTCGAAGCGGCCCTGCGGCGCGTCCTCGCCGGGACGACCGCCCTGGTCGTGGCCCACCGCCCGTCCACGGTCCTGCTCGCCGACCGCGTCGCGCTGCTCTCCGGGGGCCGTGTCACCGCCGTGGGCACGCACCACGAACTGCTGCGTACGAGCGCGGAGTACGCCTGGCTGATGTCGGGAAGGACACAGACGACCGAGAGGGAGAATCGATGACGGCGCCCACGACCACCGCGCCGGCACACGGCGACGCGACGCGGCCGGCGGACCCGCCGCCCAAGGACGGCGATCTCTTCGACCGCGACGCCCTGCCCGCTCCCCCGCGCGCCACGTCCACCCTCCTGCGCTCCCTGCTCGCGCCCATGAAGCCCCGCGTCGCCCTCGCGGCCGTCCTCCTGCTGCTCCAGCAGGCGGCGGTGCAGGCGGGCCCGATGCTCGTGGCGTACGCGATCGACCGTGCCGTACCGGCCTTCCGCGTCGACGACCACGGCCCGCTGATCGCGGTGGCGGCGGCGTACGCGCTGTGCTCGGTGGCGGCCGGCGCCCTCCAGTACGGCTTCGTCCTCACCTCGGCCCGCGTCAACCAGGACGTCCTGCTGGATCTGCGCGGCAGGATCTTCCGGCACGCGCAGGCGCTCAGTGTCGACTTCCACGAGCGCTACACCTCGGGCCGGCTCATCTCGCGCTCCACGACGGACGTCGAGTCGCTGCGGGAACTGCTCAGCGAGGGCCTCCAGGAGCTCATCACCGTCATCCTGTCGTTCGTCTACATCTCCACGATGCTGCTCTGGCTGGACCTGGGTCTCGGTGCGGTCGCGGTCGCGTCGTTCCTACCGCTGTACCTCCTCATCCGGCTCTACCGGCGCCGCGCCGGGCGGCTCTTCGCCGTCAGGTCGACCGCCATCGCCGCGGTCATCGTGAAGTTCGCGGAGACGATGAACGGCATCAGGCCGGTCCGCGCCTTCCGCCGCGAGGCCGTCAACGACTCGGCCTTCCACGCGCTCAACAGCCGCCACGAGCGCGTCAACGGCGACGCCATCCTGGAGATGGCCCGCTATGTCGTCGGCTCCCGCCTGGTCGCCAACACGGCGGTCGCGGGGATCGTGCTGTGGGGCGCGTACCGGGTGGCGTCCGGTTCACTCGCGCTGGGTGTGCTGGCCGCCGCGGTGCTCTACCTGCGGCGTCTGTACGACCCGATCGACCGGCTCGGCATGTTCCTCAACGCGTACCAGTCGGCGGCGGCCTCGATGGAGAAGATCGCGGGTCTGCTGGCCCAGGTCCCCTCGGTGCCCGAGCCCCAGCGGCCTCGTGCGCTGCCCGCTCCCGCCTCCGAACTCCCGGGCCGCGAGGTCGTGTTCGACGACGTGCGCTTCGCGTACCGGACGGGCGGGGAGGTGCTGCCGTCGTTCTCGCTGACGCTGCCGGCGGGCCAGACCGTCGCCGTGGTCGGTTCGACGGGCGCGGGCAAGTCGACGCTCGCCAAGCTGCTGGCCCGCTTCTACGACCCCACGACCGGCCGCGTCCTCCTCGACGGGGTGGACCTGCGCGAGCTGTCCGTGCCCGAGCTGCGGCGCGGTGTGGTGATGGTGACGCAGGAGGCCTTCCTCTTCTCGGGCACGGTCGCCGAGAACATCGCCATCGGCCGCCCCGACGCCTCCCGCGAGGACATCGAGCGGGCCGCGAAGGCCATCGGCGCCCACGACTTCATCAGCTCCCTGCCGGACGGCTACGACACGGACGTACGCAAGAGGGGCGGGCGCATCTCGGCCGGTCAGCGCCAACTGGTGGCGTTCGCGCGGGCGTTGCTGGCCGACCCGGCGGTCCTGATCCTCGACGAGGCCACCAGTTCGCTGGACGTGCCCGGCGAGCGGGCCGTCCAGCGGGCCATGCACACGGTCCTGCGCGGCCGTACGGCGGTGGTCATCGCCCACCGTCTCTCGACGGTCGAGATCGCCGACCGGGTCCTCGTCATGGAGCACGGCCGCATCGTCGAGGACGGCACTCCGGACCGGCTCATCACGGACACGGGCCGGTTCGCGGACCTGCACCGGGCCTGGCGGGACAGTCTCGTGCAGGGGCACACCGAGTGACCTCGAAGCGGGTGGGCCCGAAGCGGGTGAGCCCGGAGCGGGTGAGCCCGGAGCGGGTGAGCCGCCTGGAGCGCTTCGCGTACGACGATCCCGGCGTGCCCGACCTGCGCGGCGGCGGCCGGTATCTGTGGTGGCTGGTCACCCGGCAGCCGGGGCGGTCGGCGGCGGGCGCGGTGCTGGCCACCACCTGGCTGGTGCTCATCGCGCTGACGCCGTATCTGCTGTCCCGGGCGATCGACGACGGGCTGGAGCCGGGTGACCGGGCCGCGCTGGCCGGCTGGTGCGCCGCGCTGCTGGGCCTCGGGGTGTTCAACGCCGTGGTGGGCGTCCTGCGCCACCGCACGATGACCAAGGTCCGGATGGACGCCAACTTCCGTTCGGTGAAGCTCGTGGTGGGGCAGGCGACCCGGCTCGGCGCCGGGCTGTCCCGGCAGACGGGGACCGGGGAGGTCGTCACGATCGGCGTCGGCGACGTGCTGACGATCAGCTGGGCCCTGACCGTCGTGGGGCCCGGCGTCGGCTCGGTCGCCGCCTATGTCGTCGTGGCCGGGCTGCTGCTGTCGGTCTCGCCGCCGCTGGCCGCGGTGGTCCTGGTCGGCATCCCGGTGATCGTCGTACTCGTCGGTCCCCTGATGGGGCGGCTGCGGGGCGCGGAGACGGAGTACCGCGAGCGGCAGGGCGCGCTGACCGCGCGGATCGGGGATCTCGCGGGCGGACTGCGGGTCCTCAACGGCCTCGGCGGGAAGGGCCTGTTCGCCGACGCCTTCCGCCGGGACTCGCAGCTGCTGCGGGAACAGGGGTACCGGGTCGGGGCCGTGACGAGTTGGCTGCAGGCGCTCGGTGTGGGGCTGCCGACGGTGTTCCTGGCCGTCGTGACCTGGCTGGCGGCCCGGCTCGCCGCCCAGGGCTCGCTGACCGTCGGCGAGCTGGTGTCCGTGTACGGCTATGCCGCGGTCCTCGTGGGCCCGGTGGCGTTCTTCGTCGAGTGCGGCTACCAGATCAGCCGGGGCGTGGTGGCCGCCCGACGCGTCGTACGCTTCCTGGCCCTGGAGCCCTTGATATCGGACGACTCCCCTGCGAACTGCGCCGCGGACACCCCGCTGGACGCCCCGGCGGAGCCCTCGGTGCTGCACGATCCGCAGTCCGGTGTCCGGGTGGTGCCGGGCTCGCTGACCGCGCTGGTCGGTGCCCGTCCGGCGGAGTCCGCCGCCGTGGTCGACCGGCTCGGCCGGTACACCGGGTCGGCCGCGACCTGGGGCGGCGTACGGCTCGACGCGATCGCCCTGCCGCGGATACGGGAGCGCGTCCTGGTCGCCGACAACGAGGCCGACCTGTTCGCGGGCCCCCTGCGCGAGCTGCTCGCCGGCCGCCTGGACCAGGACGGTACGGACGACACGGCCGTCGGCAGGGCCGTGCACGCGGCCGCAGCGGACGACATCGTGCTCGGGCTGCCCGACGGGCTCGACTCGGCCGTGGACGCGCAGGGCCGCAGCCTGTCCGGAGGCCAGCGGCAGCGCGTACGCCTGGCGCGGGCCCTGCTCGCCGACCCCGAGGTGCTGCTCGCGGTCGAGCCCACCTCGGCGCTCGACGCGCACACCGAGGCCGCGGTCGCCGCCCGGCTGCGTGCGGAGCGCGCCGGCCGCACGACCCTCGTCACCAGCACCTCGCCCCTGGTGCTCGATCAGGTGGACACCGTGTACTACCTGGTCGACGGCGAGGTCGCGGCCGTCGGCGGACATCGCGAGCTCCTCGAAAGGGAGCCGGGGTACCGGGCGCTGGTTGCCCGCGACGCGGAAGAGACGGAAGGGGCCGTGCGATGAGCACGCAGTTGCCGGTCGCCGAACCGGCCGATGTGCGTGCCGCCGCGGCCCGGCTGATCCGCGCGGACGGCCGCGCCTTCGCCGCCGTGCTCGTCCTGAACGCGCTGGCCGCCGCTGCCGGTCTGACCGGCCCGTGGCTGCTGGGCCGCATCATCGACGAGGTCGGGGCCGGTGCCGGTGTCGCCGTCGTGGACCGGTTGGCGCTCGTCATCCTGGTGTGCGCGCCCGCCCAGTTGCTGCTGGCGCGGGCCGCCCGGTTCGTGGGGCACCGGTTCGGGGAGCGGACGCTGGCGCGGGTGCGCGAGGAGTTCGTCGACCGGGCGCTGGCACTGCCCGCGTCCGTGGTGGAGCGGGCGGGCACCGGCGATCTGACGGCCCGCGGCACCGCCGACGTCGCCGCGGTGGGCACGACCCTGCGCGACGCGGGGCCCGAACTGCTGATCTCCTCGGTGCAGGCGCTGTTCCTCATCGGCGCGGTCTTCCTGCTCGATCCGCTGCTCGGCGTCTGCGCGGTGCTCGCCCAGGGCGGTATCTGGTTCGCCGTGCGGTGGTATCTGCGCCGGGCCCGCCCCGCCTACCTCGCCGAGGGCGCCGCCACCTCGGAGGTCGCCGAGATCGTCTCGGCCACCACGTCCGGCGCGCGCACGGTCGAGGCGTTCGGGCTGCAGCGGCGGCGCGTCGCCGCGAGCCGGGACGCCCTCGACACGTCCCGCCGCACCCGCATGCGCACGCTGAACCTGCGGTCCGTGTTCTTCCTGACCGTGGAGATCTCGAACGTCCTGCCCGTGGCCGTCGTCCTGATGGTGGGCGGCGCCCTGCACGCGCGGGGCGCGATGAGCGTGGGCGCCGTGGTCGCGGCGGCCCTGTATCTGCGCCAGCTGGAGTCGCCGCTCGACACGATCCTGATGCGGGTGGAACAACTGCAGAGCAGCGGCGCCTCGTTCGCCCGGGTGGAGGGCCTCGGCCGGGCCCCGCGGACCGTACCGTCAAGATCACCGTCGAAGTCCCCCGCGCCGGTGGACGACCGCATCGACGTACGGGGGGTGCGGTACGCCTACGACCGCGGCGGGGAGGTGCTGCGCGGGGTCGATCTGACCGTGCGGCCCGGGGAGCGGCTGGCTGTCGTAGGCCCCTCCGGAGCCGGGAAGACGACCCTGAGCCGGCTGCTCGCGGGCGTCGACGTGCCGGGCTCCGGCACGGTGACGGTGGGCGGGGTGCCGATCGCCGGCCTGGACCCGGAGCAGCTGCGGCGGCAGGTCGTGCTCGTCACCCAGGAGCACCACGTGTTCCTTGGCACGGTCCGCGACAACCTGCTGATCGCCGATCCGGCGGCCGACGACGCCGCGTTGTGGGCGGCGCTCGCGGTGGTGGGCGCCGACGACTGGGTCGGCGAGCTGCCGGACGGGCTCGACACGGAGCTGGGCCCCGGCGTCCGTCTTCCGGCCGCCGACCACGCCCGGTCGCCGGGAGGCGCGCCCGTCGCGGACGGCTCGCGGGCCCAGCAACTGGCGCTGGCCCGGGTGGTGCTGGCCGACCCGCACACCTTGATCCTCGACGAGGCCACGGCGCTGCTCGACCCGGCCACCGCACGCCACACGGAGCGCGCGCTGGCCGCCGTGCTCGAAGGGCGCACCGTCATCGCCATCGCACACCGGCTGCACACCGCGCACGACGCGGACCGGGTGGCCGTGATGGAGGAGGGCCGGCTGACCGAACTCGGCACGCACGAGGACCTCGTGGCGGCCGACGGCGCCTACGCGGCTCTGTGGCACTCGTGGCACGGCGAGTACCCGCGACCCTCCTGAACGCGGTGCGGCGGTACGGCAACCGGTCCGTATACCGAACATGACCATCCGGACAACGAAGTCTTTCCGGCCAACTTCCTGATGCGCACCTGACAGAACAGCCGATCTCCTGCCACTCTTCCCACGACCGCTTCACAGCAACCTCACAGCAACCGCTGTGGCGTGTCACAAGTCCAAGCACGAGGTTCTGCGTTCCGTCTTGTTCTGCCCGGACGGCTCTCGATCGTCCGGTCCCCCCTGGCCACGCGTTCGTGGCCACGCAGAAGGAGTCCGTGTTGAAGCGCACCTCCCACAGACCCACCGCCCGCTCCGTCCCCCGCAAGGCGGCGGCCGGCGCGCTCGTCGCCGTCGCCGCCCTGCTCGCCGCGGCCGTCCAGACGGGCGCCGCGACCGCCGACGCCCCACCCGCCCCGGGCAGGCTCGACAAGGGTTCCCTGTCGGTCGAGCTCTCCCCCGCCCAGCGCGCCGCGCTGATCCGCGACGCCGACTCCGCGAAGACGGACACCGCGGCGGAACTCGGCCTGGGCGCCAAGGAGAGGCTCGTCGTCCGTGACGTCGTCAAGGACGCGGACGGCACCGTCCACACGCGCTACGAGCGCACCTACGCCGGACTCCCGGTCCTCGGCGGCGACCTGGTGGTCGACACCGCCAGGTCGGGGAAGACGGAAGGCGTCACCCGGGCGGTGAAGGCCCGGCTCACGGGGCTCACCACCAGCGCCGCCGTGCAGCCGTCGGTCGCCGAGAAACAGGCACTGACGGCCGCCTCCGCGGAGGGCTCGAAGAGGACCGGGGCCGACGGCGCCCGCAAGGTGATCTGGGCGGCGAGCGGCAAACCGACTCTCGCGTACGAGACGGTCGTCGGCGGGCTCCAGCACGACGGCACCCCGAACGAACTGCACGTCATCACGGACGCGGCCACCGGCAAGAAGCTCTACGAGTACCAGGGCGTCGACAACGGCACCGGCAACACCCAGTACAGCGGCTCGGTGACGCTCGGCAGCGCGCAGTCCGGGTCGACGTACAACCTCACGGACACCACGCGG
The DNA here is from genome assembly GCF_044742785.1 of Streptomyces sp. NPDC087844. Taxonomy (NCBI): domain Bacteria; kingdom Bacillati; phylum Actinomycetota; class Actinomycetes; order Kitasatosporales; family Streptomycetaceae; genus Streptomyces; species Streptomyces sp. NPDC087844. The sequence goes on from NZ_JBIUVD010000009.1 coordinate 322,096, forward strand.
GGGAACCACAGGACGAACAACCTGAACCGCGGTACGTCGGGCACCGGCACGCTCTTCTCGGGCCCGGACGACGTGTGGGGCAACGGCGCCGCCTCGAACCTGGAGACGGCAGCCGCGGACGCCCACTACGGGGCCGCGCTGACCTGGGACTACTACAAGAACGTGCAGGGCCGCAGCGGTATCCGCGGTGACGGCGTCGGCGCGTACTCCCGCGTCCACTACGGCAACAACTACGTCAACGCCTTCTGGCAGGACTCCTGCTTCTGCATGACGTACGGCGACGGGTCGGGCAACGCCAAGCCGCTCACGTCGATCGACGTGGCCGCGCACGAGATGACGCACGGCGTGACCGCGAACACCGCGGGGCTCGTCTACAGCGGTGAGTCGGGCGGCCTGAACGAGGCCACCTCCGACATCTTCGCGGCGGCCGTCGAGTTCTACGCCGGCAACAGCTCCGACGTGGGCGACTACCTGGTAGGCGAGAAGATCGACATCAACGGCAACGGCACGCCGCTGCGCTACATGGACAAGCCGAGCAGGGACGGCGCGTCCAAGGACAGCTGGTACTCGGGGATCGGCTCGGTGGACGTGCACTACTCCTCCGGCCCGGCGAACCACTTCTTCTACCTGCTCAGCGAGGGCAGCGGCGCCAAGACCGTGAACGGCGTCGCGTACGACTCGCCGACCTCCGACGGTCTGCCGGTCACCGGTATCGGCCGCGAGAAGGCCGCGCTGATCTGGTTCAAGGCGCTCACCACCAAGTTCACCACCACGACCAACTACGCCGCGGCACGCACCGGAACGCTCGCGGTCGCGGGTGAGCTGTACGGCACCACCAGCGCCGAGTACACGGCCGTGCAGAACGCCTGGGCCGGCATCAACGTCGGCGCCCGGCCCGGCGGCGGAGGCGGCGGCACCTCGTTCGAGAGCACGACCGCGGTATCGATTCCGGACAACGGAGCCGCTGTCACCTCCTCGATAACTGTTTCCGGCCAGGCCGGAAACGCACCGTCCAACCTGATCGTGACGCCGAACATCACGCACACCTGGCGCGGTGACCTGGTCGTCGACCTGGTGGCTCCGGACGGCTCGTCGTACCGCCTCAAGCCGTTCAGCTCCTCGGACTCGGCGGACAACGTCACCGAGCCCTACACGGTCAACGCCTCGACCGAAGTCGCCAACGGCACCTGGCAGTTGAAGGTCCAGGACCAGGCGGCGCAGGACGTCGGCAGGATCAACGGCTGGAAGATCACCTTCCCCCAGAGCTAGGCGCGCGACCCCGGCCCACAGGGGTGCCGTCCCGGGACGCGACTCCCGGGACGGCACCCTCTTTGCTCCGGCTTTGCCGCCGCCTTGCTTCGCGCTTTCCGTTCCATTGCCGGGCCTTTGCGGGCGATCAAGTCCGCAATGCGTACGCCGATCTTCGGGCAGCGGACGATTTCCGGCCAACCTCCCTTTGCCCCGCTGACATGTACGCGACCTACCTGGCACTGTTCACCTCGCACGGCAGGCACACCCGCACCGCAACTTCACAGCAGCCCGACCGTCCCCCCATACCGGTCGGACACCCCCCACGAAGGAGCTTGTGTGACCCCCCTCTACGCGCGTCGCAACCGCACCACCCTGGCCATCGCCACCGCTGTCGCGGCCGGTGCTCTCCTCACCACCGGTCTGACCACCGGTGCCTCCGCCCAGACCCCGGTGGAGAAGTCCGACGCGACCCTCGCCGCGGCGCCGGTCCAGCTCACCCCGGCGGCCCGTACCAGCCTCATCGCGAAGGCCGACGCCGCCACCACGGAGACCGCCGACGAGATAGGCCTCGGCGCCGACGAGAAGCTGGTCGTCAGAGACGTCCTCAAGGACGCCGACGGCACGACCCACACCCGCTACGAGCGCACGTACGCGGGACTCCCGGTCCTCGGCGGCGACCTGGTCGTCCACGAGACCAAGGCCGGGAAGACCACGGGCGTGACCAAGGCCACCAAGGCCACCGTCAAGGTCCCGGACGTCACCCCGTCCATCGCCAAGTCCGCGGCCGAGAAGCAGGCCGTGTCGGCCGCGAAGGCCGAGGGCAGCAAGAAGTCCGCCGCCGACAAGGCGCCCCGCAAGGTCGTCTGGGCGGCCGACGGCAAGCCGGCCCTGGCCTACGAGACGGTCGTCGGCGGCTTCCAGCACGACGGCACCCCGCAGGAGCTGCACGTCGTCACCGACGCCGAGTCGGGCAAGAAGCTGTACGAGTGGGAGGCGGTCAAGACCGGTATCGGCAACAGCCAGTACTCCGGCAAGGTCACCATCGGCACCTCGCTGTCGGGCTCGACGTACCAGCTCAACGACACGACCCGGGGCGCGCACAAGACGTACAACCTGAACAAGGGCACCTCCGGCACCGGCACCCTGTTCACCGACGCGGACGACACCTGGGGCACGGGCGCGGCGTCCAACACCCAGACCGCCGCGGTCGACGCGCACTACGGCGCCCAGGTCACCTGGGACTTCTACAAGAACGTGCTCGGCCGCAGCGGCATCAAGAACAACGGCGTCGCGGCCTACTCCCGCGTCCACTACAGCACGGCGTACGTCAACGCCTTCTGGCAGGACTCCTGCTTCTGCATGACGTACGGCGACGGCGCGGGCAGCGTCAAGCCGCTCACCTCGCTGGACGTCGCGGGCCACGAGATGAGCCACGGCGTGACCGCGAACACCGCCGGTCTCAACTACAGCGGTGAGTCCGGCGGCCTGAACGAGGCCACCTCCGACATCTTCGGCACGGCGGTCGAGTTCTACGCGGCCAGCACCACCGACGTCGGCGACTACCTCATCGGCGAGAAGATCGACATCAACGGCAACGGCACCCCGCTGCGCTACATGGACAAGCCGAGCAAGGACGGCGCGTCCAAGGACAGCTGGTCGTCCAGCCTCGGCTCGGTGGACGTCCACTACTCCTCCGGTCCGGCGAACCACTTCTTCTACCTCCTCTCGGAGGGCAGCGGCGCCAAGACCATCAACGGCGTCAGCTACAACTCCACGACGTCCAACGGCACGACGCTCACCGGCATCGGCCGCGACAAGGCCGTCAAGATCTGGTACAAGGCGCTCACCGAGTACATGACGTCCACGACGAAGTACGCGGGCGCCCGTACGGCGACCCTGAGCGCGGCGTCGGCGCTGTACGGCTCGACGAGCACCGAGTACAAGGCGGTGGCGGCGGCCTGGTCCGGCGTGAACGTCGCCTAGTCCGGCGTGAACGTGGCATAACAGCCACACGGCCGTACGCGGGCGGTACCCGGGACGAGGTCGGTCCCGGGTACCGCCCTACTCTTGGTTCCCATGCCCTTCACGTACGAGGATGTGGGCGCGACCCGCGACGGCCGGTGCCCACCCGGCTTCCACCCCCTGCACGTCCGCACCCGCATAGGCGAGGGCCACGGGGTCTTCACCTCGGCCACCCGGGCGGTCATGACCTGGGAACTGCACAGGGCGGCCGGTGTCACGATCACGACGGACGCCGCCGAGGCGGCCCCGGGCGTCGACGTGACGGTCGGCCTGGGCTCCCTCATCCAGGCGCCCTGCCGCGTCGTCTGGACCCTTGACGACCCTCGCCGCGCCGGCTGGGCCTACGGCACCCTCCCCGGCCATCCGGAGTCCGGCGAGGAGGCCTTCGTGGTCGACCGCACGGGCGACGGCACGGTCTGGCTGACCGTGACCGCCTTCAGCCGCCCGGCGAAGTGGTACACCCGCGCGGGCGGCCCGGCGACCCGCGGCCTGCAGCACGCGTACGCGCGCCGGTGCGGGGCGGTCCTGCGGCGGATGTGCGCGGAGTTCGACGAGGCGTAGGACCCGGCCGCCCGGCCGCCCCGCCGCACGCCACCTCACCTCGCCTCACCTCACCTCACCTCACCTCACCTCACCGCATCAGCACCCCCGCCCCCTCCACCAGCTCCTCCGCGGGGACCGCCACCAGGCCCAGTTCCGCGTTGGAGGCGAGCAGGCGGTGGGCCGGGAGGATGCGGACCGTGTAGCCGAAGGGGCCCGTGCGGTCGAGGGCGAGCGGGCCCTCGTAGAGCCGGCGGCCCTCCGCGTCCGGGCCGCCCGCCGGTTTCAGCGGGAACGTCGTGCCGTCCGTGATGCGGTCCTCGGAGTCGACGCGCCCCGAGACCGCCTGGACCTCGACGTCGTCCGGGGCCAGGTCGCCGAGGCCGACGAGGACCCGCAGGGAGAGCGTCGAGCCCAGTTCGGCCGTGGCGGTCGCGGCGGTCGTCTCGACGTGGTCGACCGTGATGTGCGGCCAGGCCGCCCGCACCCGGGACTTCCACACCGCCAGCTCCCTCGCGGCGGAGTGGTCCATGGAGCGGTGGGCCAGGGCGGCCGGGGTGTAGAGGCGTTCGACGTACTCGCGGACCATGCGGCCCGCCAGGAGCTTCGGGCCCAGGTGGGACAGGGTCTGGCGGACCATCTCGATCCAGCGGTCGGGCAGGCCGGCCTGGCCGAGTTCGTAGAAGCGCGGGGCCACCCGCTGTTCCAGCAGGTCGTAGAGGGCGGTGGCCTCCAGTTCGTCGCGTCGGTCGTCGTCGACCGCGGTGCCGTCCGCCGTGGGGATCGCCCAGCCGAAGTCCGGTTGGAACCATTCGTCCCACCAGCCGTCCAGGACCGACAGGTTGAGGCAGCCGTTCAGCGCGGCCTTCATGCCGGAGGTTCCGCACGCCTCCAGGGGGCGCAGCGGGTTGTTGAGCCAGATGTCGCAGCCGGGGTACAGCTTCTGCGCCATCGCCATGCCGTAGTCGGGGAGGAAGACGAGGCGGTGGCGTACGCGCGGATCGTCGGCGAAGCGCACCAGTTCCTGTACGAGGCGTTTGCCGCCGTCGTCGGCCGGGTGGGCCTTGCCCGCCACCACGATCTGGATCGGCCGCTCGGAGTGCAGCAGCAGGTCCATGAGCCGGTCGCGGTCCCGCAGCATCAGCGTCAGGCGTTTGTAGGAGGGGACGCGGCGCGCGAAGCCGATCGTCAGGACGTCCGGGTCGAGTACGCCGTCGATCCAGCCCAGTTCGGCCGTCCCCGCGCCCCGCTGCCGCCAGGACGCGTACAGCCGCTCCCGTACCTCCGTCACCAGTTGCTCGCGCAGGGAGCGGCGCAGTTCCCAGATGTCCTGGTCGGGGATGTCGGCGACGGCGTCCCAGGTCTCGGAGCCGCCGACGGTGAGGGCGTCCTCGGTGCGCTGCGCGCCGATCTGCCGGGCGCCCAGCCGGAACACCTCGGGGGCCACCCAGGTGGGGGCGTGGACGCCGTTCGTCACGGAGGTGATGGGGACCTCGGCGGGGTCGAAACCCGGCCAGAGCCCCGCGAACATCTCCCGGCTGACCTGGCCGTGCAGGAGGGAGACGCCGTTCGCGCGCTGGCCGAGCCGCAGTCCCATCACGGCCATGTTGAAGAGGTTCGGCTCGCCGCCCGGGTAGGTCTCCATGCCGAGGCGCAGGATGTGTTCGACGTCGATGCGCGGGAGTTCCGCGTCGGGGCCGAAGTGGCGGGCCACCAGCTCCCGGTCGAAGCGGTCGATGCCGGCGGGCACGGGGGTGTGGGTCGTGAAGACGGTCCCGGCCCTGACGGCCTCCAGGGCCGCCTCGAAGTCGAGGTCCTCGTAGGACAGTTCATGGATGCGCTCCAGGCCGAGGAAGCCCGCGTGGCCCTCGTTCGTGTGGAACACCTCGGGCCGCGCGTGGCCGGTGAGCCTGCAGTACGTGCGCACGGCCCGCACGCCGCCGATGCCGAGCAGCATCTCCTGGAGCAGCCGGTGCTCGCTGCCGCCGCCGTAGAGCCGGTCGGTGACTCCGCGCTCGCCGAGGTCGTTCTCCTCGACATCGGAGTCGAGGAGCAGCAGGGGGACCCGGCCGACCTGCGCCAGCCAGACGCGCGCGTGCAGGGCCGTACCGCCGGGGAGGGCCAGGGAGACCTGGGCGGGGGTGCCGTCGGGTTCGCGCAGCAGGGAGACGGGCAGCTCGTTGGGGTCCAGGACCGGATAGTGCTCCTGCTGCCAGCCGTCCCGGGACAGGGACTGCCGGAAGTAGCCGTGCCGGTACAGCAGTCCGACACCGATCAGGGGTGCGCCGAGGTCGCTGGCGGCCTTGAGGTGGTCCCCGGCGAGGATGCCGAGGCCTCCGGAGTACTGCGGCAGCGCGGCGGTGATGCCGAACTCGGGTGAGAAGTAGGCGATGGCGGCGGGGAGTTCCGACGGCTGGGACTGGTACCAGCGGTCCCCCGTCACATAGTCGTGGAGATCGTCGGCGGCGGCGGCCAGCCGCCTCAGGAACCTTCGGTCGCCGGACAGCTGGGCCAGCCGTCCGGACGACACGCTCCCGAGGAGCCGTACCGGATCGCAGCCGGAGGCGGTCCAGCGCTCGGGGTCCACGGACTGGAAGAGGTCACGGGTCTCGGCATGCCAGGACCAGCGCAGGTTGCGCGCCAGATCGCTGAGGGGGTGGAGGGCTTCCGGGAGTACGGGACGCACGGTGAACCTGCGGATGGCCTTCACGAGCTTCCACCTTCACAAAGGGCGTATCGCCAAGGACGTACGGACGTCACCCACGACGGTAGCGGCGCGGGTGGCTTCGCAACTACGGCGCACGGCGCCGCGCGGAGCGCGGTGCTTGCTCCGCGGGCCGGCGGGGGCGGGCCGCGCAGTTCCCCGCGCCCCGTTCGGGGCACGTGGGCGGTATGGCCGATTCCGCACCGGCGTGCGGCCTTGTGGGGGTTCGCGCCGCACGAGAGGCTGCCGCATGTCGACGAGGGGAGCGCACACGGGGCCGCGTCCCCCGACCGACTTCCACAGGTCGACAATTTTCGACCAAGTACACATTCACCGACCGGTCTCGTCCCGCGAATCCCGGGTAGATGCTTCACGGATCAGTGGACGCTTTGCAGATCAGTGGCGGATTCCCAGCGGGCGGGGCCGGTCTTGTGTGTGGACATACGCGCGAGTAGTTAACACAGTGCCGGATTGCCCACCCGAAAGGGGAGGGAAGGCTCCCTCGGTAACACACCACAGGAACCACCTCCCCACACTCTCATCCGCCCACCCACGTTGACGCGGACAGGAGCGGTCATGCCCGCCATGCACCACCAGCCGTCACCACCCCCGACACCCGGCACCACACCACCCCCGGACCCGGGGGAGAAAGCAGACCGCCCACCGGCATCGAAGGCCCGAACCGCCGAGAAGGCGACTCCGGCGGCACCGACCGGGCCGACGGCCCGCACCCCCGAAAGTGCCTCCGTGCGTGCCCCCGTGATCGGCCGCATCCCCGTCCTGGACGTACGTCCTCTCGTCGCGGGCGGCCGGCGCCCTGCCAAGGCCGTGGTGGGAGAGTCCTTCGAGATCTCCGCGACCGTCTTCCGGGAGGGCCACGACGCGGTCGCCGCGAACGTCGTGCTGCGCGGCCCCGAGGGCCGCACGGGCCCCTGGACACCCCTGCGCGAACTCGCACCCGGCACGGACCGCTGGGGCGCCACCGTCTCCGTACCGGAGCCCGGCCTCTGGACGTACACCGTGGAGGCCTGGGGCGATCCGATCACCACCTGGCGCCACCATGCCCGGATCAAGATCCCGGCGGGCATGGACACCGAGCTCGTCCTGGAGGAGGGCGCGCTGCTGTACGAGCGTGCCGCGGCCGGGGTGCCGAAGAGCAAGGGCCGGCGGGAGGCGATCCTCGCCGCCGTGGCGGCCCTGCGCGACACCGGCCGTCCCGCGGCGGCCCGGCTGGCCGCCGCGCTCACCCCGGATGTGAACCATGTCCTCGCCCGCCACCCCCTGCGCGAGCTGGTCACCGCCGCCGACCCGTTGAGTCTCCAGGTCGAGCGGGAGCGGGCGCTGTTCGGCTCCTGGTACGAGTTCTTCCCGCGCTCGGAGGGCGCGGTGGTCGAGCCCGGCAAGCCACCGGTCAGCGGTACGTTCAGGACCGCGGCCCGGCGGCTGCCCGCGATCGCCGGCATGGGTTTCGACGTCGTCTATCTGCCGCCGATCCACCCCATCGGCGCGACCTTCCGCAAGGGCCCCAACAACACGCTGGACCCCGGCCCGCACGACGTCGGGGTGCCGTGGGCGATCGGCTCGCCGGAGGGCGGGCACGACGCCGTCCATCCCGATCTCGGCACGATCGACGACTTCGACGACTTCGTGCGCCGAGCCGGGGAACTGGACCTGGAGATCGCGCTCGACTTCGCTCTTCAGTGCTCACCGGACCACCCGTGGGTCGAGAAGCATCCCGAGTGGTTCCACCACCGCTCCGACGGCTCGATCGCGTACGCGGAGAACCCGCCGAAGAAGTACCAGGACATCTATCCGCTCGCCTTCGACAAGGACATGCCGGGCCTGGTGCGGGAGACGCTCAGGGTGCTGCGGTTCTGGATGAGTCATGGCGTGCGGATTTTCCGTGTCGACAATCCGCATACGAAACCGGTCATCTTCTGGGAGGAGGTGATCGGGGAGATCAATCGCACCGATCCTGATGTGATCTTCCTGGCCGAGGCGTTCACCCGCCCGGCGATGATGCACACGCTCGGCGCGATCGGTTTCCAGCAGTCCTACACGTATTTCACCTGGCGCAACACCAAAGAGGAACTGACCGAATACCTCACCGAACTCTCCGGTGACGCGGCCTCCTACATGCGGCCCAACTTCTTCGTCAACACCCCCGACATTCTGCACGAGTTCCTTCAGCACGGCGGCCGGGGGGCCTTCGAACTGCGCGCGGTGCTGGCCGCGACACTGTCCCCGACCTGGGGTGTCTACAGCGGATTCGAGCTGTGCGAAGGCGTGCCGGTGCGCGACGGCAGCGAAGAATACCTGAACTCCGAGAAGTACCAACTACGTCCGCGGGACTGGGAGTCGGCAGAGCGCGAGGGCCGTAGCATCGCGCCCCTGATTGCCGAGCTGAATGCGATCAGGCGCCGCAGCCCCGCCCTTCGACAACTGCGTGATCTGCATTTCCATCACACGGACAAGGAGGCGGTGCTCGCGTACTCCAAGTCGGCCACGGACGCACGCGGATCGAACACGGTTCTGGTGGTCGTGAACCTCGACCCCCACCACACCCAGGAAGCCACGGTCTCGTTGGACATGCCACGACTCGGGCTCGACCGGCACGCG
>NZ_JBIUVD010000010.1:0-311967 GCF_044742785.1 Streptomyces sp. NPDC087844
GTCCGCGCAGACCAGCATCATCCGCGAAGGACCGAACCGGGACTTCTACCTCAAGAAGCGCGGCGAGGGCTGCAAACACGTCCAGGCCGTCATCGCCCTCGCCCGCCGACGAGCGAGCGTTCTGTGGGCGTTGCTGCGTGACGCACGGGTCTTCACCCCCGTCCCACCGGTCACGCAAGCGGCTTGACTTCGTCATTGAGACTCTTTCGGGACGGGGGTGCCTGCGAGCGGAAGGCGCCCGAGGTGGGCGGTCAGGAGTGCCAGGTGTGTCCGGGGTCCGGGCAGCTCTCCTTCGCGGCCCCAGCGGCCGACCTCGCGCCGCTGGTAGGCGACCAGGTCATGGAGGGTGCGGATGCGGACGTCGCGCCAGAAGGGGTGGAGGCCGCCGTCGGTGGTGGAGCGGGCGCCGGTCACCTCGAAGACGCGGTGGCTGATCCCCAGGGCGACATCGGAGCGCGGGCCTGCACGGCGGCCACCCGCGCCGCGACGGTGTCGGCCAGGGCCTCGACCGCGAGTCGTCGCATCAGGTCAGCGGAATGCGTCGCACGGCGGCCGGAAGCCGTGGAAGAACATGGTGAGGTGCGGCGGATCCGGCGGATCAGGCCACGGAGCAACACGCGGCACTGGAGACACGCGCGAGGTCGACATGGCGTCGCCGCGTGAGGTCCAGTCGCATCATCATGTTCTCGATCGTGGCAGCCGGCGGTCCGGACCGTCAAGGAATACCCGATCGGTCTCGTATCCCGGACCGGCGCATTCCACGAAGGTGTGACAGGGCGGCGCCCCTTGAACAGGCCACGGTACGAGCGGCGGCACTCGGGGGAACGCTGACCGAAGCCGTCAGGGACGCGGCCTGACGCGCAGCCGTCCGCCGCGCGTAGGTCAGTCGTTCTCGCGCGCCGGGACCACCACGAGGAACGCGTCCGACTCCAGATCCATCACCACGGCCGCGGGCTCGCCCTCGGCACGGCAACGCGCCGCGTACTCCTCCGCGGGCCACGACCCACGCGGGGCTCCCGCGGGAAACTGCTCCAGCACCTTCGCACCCATGACGGCCGACCTTCCGTGTGAACCGACGTCTCCGCAGAATTCCGTCTGCCCCCGATCGCCCCGCGCATGTGACCCAAGTGGCCCAGACGGCGCATCCGCGGAGGGCCGGCACGGGGAAGGGATCCCGAGGAGGGCACCGAACAGAGCTGCCCAGAGTCGAACAGGGCCGAAGAGAAAGGCCGGAACACCATGAGCGGTGACGACGCCGGAGCGGGGCTGCGCTGCCTGGTGACGGGCGCGACGGGGTACATCGGGGGCCGCCTGGTCCCCGAGCTCCTCTCCGAGGGGCACCGGGTGCGCTGTGTGGCCCGGTCCCCCGGCGCGCTCCGGGACCATCCGTGGGCCGGTGAGGTCGAGGTGGTACGCGGTGACGTCACGGACTCCGGGTCGGTCGCCGCCGCGATGCGGGACATCGATGTCGCGTACTACCTGGTGCACGCGCTGGGTACCGGCAAGGGCTTCGAGGACACCGACCGCAGGGCGGCGCGGATCTTCGGGGAGCAGGCCCGCGCGGCGGGCGTACGCCGGATCGTCTATCTGGGCGGGCTCACCCCCGCCGGGGTGCCGGACGGGGAACTCTCGCCGCATCTGCGGTCCCGGGCCGAGGTCGGCCGCGTCCTGCTGGACTCCGGTGTCCCGACCACCGTGCTGCGGGCGGCCGTCATCATCGGTTCGGGCTCGGCCTCCTTCGAGATGCTGCGGTATCTCACCGAGCGGCTCCCGGTGATGGTCACCCCCAACTGGGTCCACACGCGCGTCCAGCCGATCGCGGTGCGGGACGTCCTGCGCACACTCGTGGGCAGCGCGCGGATGCCGGACGACGTCAGCAGGGCCTTCGACATCGGCGGCCCGGAGATCCTGACGTACCGGCAGATGATGGTGCGGTACGCGGCCGTGGCGGGGCTCCCCCGGCGGCTCATCGTGCCCGTGCCCGTCCTGACGCCGCGGCTCTCCAGTCACTGGGTCGGACTGGTCACCCCCGTACCGCGGTCCATCGCGCGCCCGCTGACCGAGTCGCTGCGCCACGAGGTGGTCTGCCACGAGCACGACATCGCCCGGTACGTGCCCGACCCGCCGGGCCGGCCGATCCCCTTCGACGAGTCGGTGCGCCTGGCCCTGCAACGCGTCCGGGACGCCCGGGTCACCACCCGCTGGTCGTCCGCCTCGCTGCCCGGCGCTCCCAGCGACCCCCTGCCCACGGACCCCGACTGGGCGGGCGGCAGCCTCTACACGGACCGGCGCGAACGCGTCGTCGACGCCTCGCCCGAGGCCCTGTGGCGGGTGATCGAGGGCATCGGCGGCGACAACGGCTGGTACTCCTTCCCCCTCGCCTGGGCGGCCCGCGGCCTCCTCGACCGGCTGGTGGGCGGTGTGGGCCTGCGCCGGGGGCGCCGCGACGCGGCACGGCTGCGGGTCGGCGACTCGCTCGACTTCTGGCGCGTCGAGGAGATCGAACCGGGCCGGCTGCTGCGCCTGCGCGCCGAGATGCGGCTGCCGGGCCTGGCCTGGCTGGAGATGTACGCGGAGACGGACGACGACGGCCGCGTCCGCTACCGCCAGCGCGCCCTCTTCCATCCGCACGGGCTGCTCGGCCACGCCTACTGGTGGAGCGTGTCGCCGTTCCACGCCATCGTGTTCGGCGGCATGGCCCGCAACATCGCGCGGACCGCCGCGAGGACGGGTCCCCCGGTGGCCGCGCCGTCGCGCGCGCCCGCCCGTTGACGCGGGCCGCCACCCGCCACCCCGCCGCATCCCGCCGACCGCCGCATCCGTCGGGTGTCCCGGCCAGGAAGTACCGGAAGTACTCGACGGCCGCAGGCACCACGGTCCGGCTCACCCCTTCTCTTCCCGTCCCGGAGCTCCGGAGTCCCGTCATGAACGTCTCGGTCGTCCTGTTCACCTCCGACCTGCGCCTGCACGATCATCCGCCGCTGTGCGCGGCGCTCGACGGCTCGCGCGCGGTGGTGCCCCTCTTCGTCCGCGACCGGGCCGTCGACAGGGCCGGTTTCGCCGTCCCCAACCGGCTGGCGTTCCTCGCCGACTGTCTGCGGGACCTGGACGCGGGTCTGCGTGAGCGCGGCGGCCGGCTCGTGTACCGCTCGGGCGATCTCGTCGACGAGGTGTGCAAGGTGGTCGCCGAGACGGACGCCGACGAGGTGCACATGGCCGCCGGGGTGTCCGCCCACGCCCACCGGCGCGAGGAACGGCTGCGAGCCGCGCTGGAGAGCGACGGGCGCCGGCTGCACGTGCACGACGAGGTGGTCACCGCGCTGGCACCGGGCGCGGTGACGCCGGCCTCCTCGGACCACTTCGCCGTGTTCACCCCGTACTTCCGGCACTGGGAACGGCATCACCAGCGTCAGGTGCTCGGCGCGCCGCGTGGCGTGCGCGTACCGGAGGACGTCGGTTCGGGGCGGCTGCCGACGCGCGCGGAACTGTCCGGCCTGTCCGCGGGGCTCGCCACGGGCGGCGAGCGGGAGGGCAGGAAGCGGCTCACGGCCTGGCTGCGGAGCGGGATCCACTCGTACGTGGACGGCCACGACGATCTCGCAGGGGACGCCACCTCGCGCCTCTCCCCGCATCTCCACTTCGGCACGCTGTCCGCCGTGGAGCTGGTCCACCGGGCCCGCAGGGCGGGCGGTCCGGGCGCCGACGCCTTCGTACGGCAGCTCGCGTGGCGGGACTTCAACTACCAGCTGCTGGCAGCGCGGCCCGCGGCGGCCACGAAGGACCTCCGCACCCGCGACGACCTGTGGCGGTCACCCGACTCGGCCGGGCGGGAGATCGAGGACTGGAAGGAGGGGCGGACCGGCTATCCCGTCGTCGACGCGGCCATGCGGCAACTGCGTCACGAGGGGTGGATGCACAACCGCGGACGCCTGCTGACGGCGAGCTTCCTCGCCAAGACGCTGTACGTCGACTGGCGGGTGGGCGCCGACCACTTCCTCGGCCTCCTCGTCGACGGCGACATCGCCAACAACCAGCTCAACTGGCAGTGGGTGGCGGGAACGGGCACCGACAGCCGCCCCAACCGGGTCCTCAACCCGGTCATCCAGGGGAAGCGGTACGACCCCGAGGGCGCGTACGTACGGCGCTGGGTGCCCGAACTCGAAGGGCTCGCCGGGGCCGCCGTGCACGAACCGTGGAAACTCAAGGGGCCCGAACGGGCCGCCTACGACTATCCCGAGCCCATCGTCGACCTCCCCGACGCGCTGGCACGCTTCAAGCACGCCCGCGAGCGCGAGTGAGACGGCGGCCGGGCCGCCCGCCGACAGGCCCGCCGTCCCGCACGTTCCGTCAGCCCACCGGTCCCGGTGCGGCGCTCTCGTAGCGGGCCGTGAGGAGGGACAGGGCCTCCTTCAGGCTCGACGGGCGCAGCATGCCCTGGGCCGAACGGCCTGCCCAGCCGGGGCCGCCGAGCACCACCATCGGATGCCGGCGCGCGCCCCGCACGCCCCACTGCGTGGCGGCGACGTGCCGGGCCAGCGGGAGGCTCGCCGTGGACCGTGCCTGGGCCCACAGGACGACGGCGGCGGGCCCCAGCCGGCGCACCGCGGCGGTGAGTGCTTCCGCCGGCACCGCCGCGCCGAACATCCTGGTGGGCATGCCGTGTTCCGTGAGCCCGGCGTTGAGCGCCTCCAGGGGCAGGGTGTGCTGCTCGCCGGGTACGCAGGCCAGGACCACGGGCCCCGGCGCGCTGTCCGGCACGGCCGTCCGCGAGACCGGCGTGACACGGCGGAGCACGGTGGAGATGTGCCAGGACAGCATGTGTTCGACCTCGACATAACGGTCGCCCGACGACGCCCATTTGCGGCCGACAGCGTGCAGGGTCGGCACCATCACCTCCTCCCAGGCGACGGCGAGACCGTACCGCTGGACGGCCGAGGTCAGCTGGCCGTCCACGGCCGGGGCGTCGAGACGCACGGCCGCCCTGGCCAGTCCGCGGCACTCCTGGCGCACATCGCCGAGGGGCAGCGTGGTCGCCGCCTGCAGGCGGCGACCGCTGCCGGACGGCCCGCCGTCGGCCGAGGGCGGTTGCTCTTCCGCCGTGCAGGCGCGGTCGTCCGGCGACCGGCCGGAAGCGGCCGAGCGGGCGTCGTCCGGCACGGCGCGGCCCTCGGCGGCCACCGCTCCGGCGGCTGCCTCCCTGGCCGCGCGTGCCGCCTCCGCGGGCGGCACTCCGGCCGCGGTGAGCCGGCACATCGCCTCAAGCACCGCCACGTCCTGGGGTGTCCAGCGGCGGTGCCGTCCGTCGGGGCGGACCGCGGGGCCCACTCCGTACCGGCGGTCCCACGAGCGCAGCGTGGTCGGCGACACCCCGAGACGCCGGGCGAGGCCTCCGGTCGTCATCCCCGTGCCGACCGCCGCGGTCTCCTTCGTATCGGGCTCCGGGGGACCCGGCTCCCCCGTCGGCTCATCCATGGAACGACTATACGACGCAGAATCGACGCGGTTTGAAGCCTGCGCCCCGTCGCTCCCAGGATGACCGCACCGGGCCGCCCCGCGCGGCCGGGACGCCGTCGTCCGAGGCGAGGAGCCGTGAGCCATGACCGGACAACCGATGCCCGCGCAGATGTCCCTGCCCCGACGGGTGCCGCTGGAGGAACCACTCACCGACGAGGAGCTGGCCCGGGGCCTGGTGCGCGGCGACGAGGCCTGTCTCGCCGCCGCCCATGACAGGTGGTCACCCCTGGTGCTCACGCTCGCCCGGCGGGCGCTGGGCGACGACAGGGAGGCCGAGGACGTCACCCAGCAGGTGTTCCTGGGCGTGTGGCGCGGCCGGCACGGCTACCGGCCCGAGCGCGGCACGATCGCCGGCTGGATCGTCGGCATCACCAAGCGCAAGATCGCCGACGCTCTCGCGGCCCGGACGCGCCGCGCCGAGCTCGTCGCCTCGGCGGGGGCCGTCCTGGTGCTCGCCGATCCCGTGACGGAGCGGCCCGAGGCC
Source organism: Streptomyces sp. NPDC087844 (assembly GCF_044742785.1). Taxonomy (NCBI): domain Bacteria; kingdom Bacillati; phylum Actinomycetota; class Actinomycetes; order Kitasatosporales; family Streptomycetaceae; genus Streptomyces; species Streptomyces sp. NPDC087844. The sequence goes on from NZ_JBIUVD010000010.1 coordinate 5,999, forward strand.
GTGCTCGACCGGGTGCTGGTGGGACGCGAGATGGCCAAGCTGCCCACCCCCCAGCAGCGGGTCCTGCGCCTCGCCTTCTACGAGGACCTCACCCAGACCCAGATCGCCCGGCGCACCGGCCTGCCGCTGGGGACCGTCAAGAGCCATGCCCGCCGTGGGCTGCACCAGTTGAAACACGGACTGCGCCGCGAAGCGAGCGGCTGACATGACGGCGATCGAACGGGTACGCGCCTACCGTGACCCAGTTCGACGCAAAAACGATGCACGTCTCCTTCTGCCTCGCAAACCGTCCAATTTCACTTCACTTCCTGTCTCCTTCGTTTCGATGCATGCCTATTTCGTTTCGGAACGTACCGATGTCGCTCCGGTGCATCCCGATGCCTCGTATCGCCGGAAGAACGGAGGACAAGGGGCGGCACGGCCCGGGACTTCGGGCCGCGGACACGGACACGGACAGCCGTGACACCGCTTCTACGGACCCTCCTCCCGGGGCAGTCGGCTGTCCCGGGAGGAGGAGGCCGCGTCGGCGTTCGGCCCGCCGGTGCGGCCCAGCAGTCCGGGGCGCCGTCCCGAACGATCGACGGCGCCCCGGACTCGGGCTTCGGCCGACGCGTCCCGGCGGACGGGCAGACGGGCAGACGGGCGGACAGAGAGATCCGCCCATGACCAATCCGCCGGCGCCCCGGCAACGGATTCCAGCCGTACGATGCTCGCCTCCCGGAGGACCCCCCGTGAAAGAAGCCGTGCACATCGGCAAGAACCCCTCGGCCGAACCGGATCTGCAGGATCTGATGGGCAGTGTCGCCCTCGGTGACCAGCAGGCCTTCGCCGGGCTCTACGACGTCGTGGCGGGTCCCGTCATCGGCGTCGTGCGCGGCGTGCTGCGCGATCAGGCCCAGTCGGAGGAAGTGGCCCAGGAAGTACTGGTCGAGGTGTGGCGGTCCGCCGCCCGCTACCGGAGCGAACGCGGTTCGGTGATCAACTGGGTGCTCACACTCGCCCATCAGCGTGCCGTCGACCGGGTCCGCTCGGTCGAGGCCTCCGCCGCACGTGAGCACAGGGCGGCCCTGCTCGACCACGCCCCCGAGTACGACGAGGTGACGGAACAGGTGGAAGCCCGGCTGGAACGCGAACAGGTCCGACGCTGTCTGCGCACACTGACGGAACTGCAGCGTCAGTCGGTGACGCTGGCGTACTACCGCGGTATGACCTACCGCGAGGTGGCCGAGTCACTGGCGCTGCCGCTCGGCACGGTCAAGACCCGGCTGCGCGACGGTCTCATCCGCCTGCGCGACTGCCTGGGGGTGACCGCATGAGCACGGTCGACCTGCACACGCTGACGGGCGCGTACGCGCTGCACGCGCTCTCCGACGAGGAGCGGGGCGAGTTCGAACGGCACGCCGCGGACTGCGAGGTCTGTGCTCAGGAGGCTCTCGAACTGAGCGAGACCGCGGCCCGGCTCGGTCTGGCGGTTCGCGGCTCCTCCCCCTCGGCTCTCAAGAGCCGGGTCATGCGGCGGATCACGACGGTCCGCCAGGACAGCCCGCGCGCCGTACCCCTGACGCGACCCCCGGGCGGCGGCATGCGTGCCCGCAGGCTGTCCCGGTGGGCGCTGGCCGCCTGTGTGGCCGGGGTGGCCGCGTTCGGCGGCGCGACCGTGTGGCAGTACGACCGGGCGCAGGACGCGCATGAGCAGGCACGGCAGTCGGAACGCCGCTCGGACGCGATCGCTTCGGTCCTGGCCGCCCCGGACGCCAGGACGGCCGGCGCCGAACTCCCGGACGGGGCCCGCGGCACGGTCGTGGTCTCCAAGAGCCGTGACGAGGCGGTCTTCATCGCCTCGGGCATGGCGGCCCCGCCGAGCGGCAAGGTCTACCAGTTGTGGTTCGACGACGGGGGCACCATGCGGTCCGCCGGGCTGATGGACCCCCGACGGACGGCCGAGGCGGTCCTCCTGGAGGGGGCCGTGGACCAGGCGTCCGGTATGGGCATCACCGTCGAACCGGCCGGCGGCTCGGCCGAACCGACCTCTGACCCCGTGGCCCTGATGACGTTCCCCGCCTGACCGGACCGACTGTGCCGTTTCCTCCCCGGCGGGGGAGGGAACGGCACAGTCAGTTGTGGGTGAACCCGCAGGAGGACAGCAGCCGCGCCGCTTCGGCGGAAACGGTCGCGGTGAACGGCCGCCCACAGTCTCGCTCCAGCCGCACGCTCAGGTCGAGCCGGCCGTCCGGCGCGGGAAGGCGCATGCGGTGGACGCCGTCGACGGGGAAGAACGGCGAGACGCAACCGCTTGTCGGTGCGCGCCACCCCGGCGTCGTCCGGCGTCCGGCGTCAGCCCGTACGCCCGTACGAGGATGTACGCGGCGGTGAGCCCGGCGACGCCCGGGCCGACGACGGATTGACCGGGTGGCCTCCAGATATATCTCATCACCTCTACACATAAGGGACAAATAAGCGCAGACTGGACCCAAGTGACGTCCAGTGGCAAAGGAGTCCAGTCATGGCCAACGTCTCGAACACCAGAGGTGACATCACCCGGCACCCCGATGTGCCCGAGATGCGGGATCGCTACGCCCGCATGCTCGGTGGTCGCGATGTGGCGCTCGTGGACGGACCGGTGTTCCTGCTCGGTCTGTACTGCGCCGCCTCCCCGTGGATTCTCCACTACACGACGAGCCAGCCCGCCATGGTGACGCACAACCTCATCATGGGCATCGCCATCGGCCTGCTGGCTCTCGGTTTCACCGTCAATCCGGCACGGATGTACGGCCTGAGCTGGGCCATGTGCGCCCTGGGTGTGTGGATGATCGTCTCCCCGTGGATCGTGGGCAGCAGCCCTGACGCGGGTGTCGTGCTCAACAACATCATCATCGGGGTGCTGACCGTGGTGATGGGGGTCCTGTGCGCGACCGCTTCGGCGAAGAGCACGCCACAGACCTAGAAGGCATGACAGGACGGATGAGGACTGTCGGCCGGTCCGCGCGCTCGGCGCCGCGGGCCGGCCGACGCGCGGCCCTCGCTCCGCCCCCGCGGTCAGTGCTCGGGCACCAGCCACGGCTCCCGCGGCAGCGGCTTTCCGGTTTCCAGGAGCGACTGCAGGTCGGCCAGGACGGCCGGCCAACCGAGGGAGACCTGCTTGACCGCGGTCTCGGCGGCCAGGTCCTCGTGGGCGACGGTGAGCCGGACGATGGCGCCGTGCGGCCTGATGTCGTAGGTGATCCCGGGCGAGGACTGCTGGCAGGCGTCGGCACGGACCGCCGCCTCGGGGGTACGGCGGTTCGGGGGTACGGCGGTTCGTCGCCGCACACCGGCCAACTGGCGTGCCGACGGAGGGCCTCCGGTCGTGGTCGACTTCGCCGACGCACACTGGGGCAACCCGGTCCTCGACGGTCTGCGCCTGTGCTCCTCTTTGCCCGAAACGGTGCGCGCGAGCGCCACGCGCGCCTGGGCCGACGCGTGGCGGCGACGGATTCCGGACAGTGGTCCTGCCCGTGCCCTCACCGTCGCCGAACCGCTCGCGCCCCTCGCGTCCGCGGTCCGCCACCAGGAGTTCCTCGACGGTGTCGAACCGTCGGAACAGGCCCACCACCAGGGCGATCCCACGTCCGCGATCCGCGAGGCGGTACGCCGTGCGACGCTCCCGACCCGAGTCTCGCCGACCCGGGGCGCACCAAGGCGTGGTGAGCGTGAGCCACGCGCCCTTGGCCGCCCACCCGTAGGCGGGGCAGGATCGCCCCATGGACAGTCCGCTGACACTCGACGCCCCCTCGTACCTCCGGCTCGAAGGGGAGGGGGTTCACCTGCGCGAATGGTCCGGGGACGATCTGGACGCGCTGATCGCGCTGTACGACGACCCCGAGATGGCCCGCTGGACGCCGGTGGCCTCGCCGTTCGACCCGCCCGCCGCTCGGGTCTATCTCGCCGAGGCACGGGAAGCCCGGGCGCAGGGACGCAAGGTGCAGCTCGCGATCACCACGGACGGTGGCCTGCCGCGGGGCGAGGTGCTGCTGTTCCGCAGCAAGACCGACGAGCGGGACGCCGAGATCGCGTACGGAGTCGGCGCCGCCCACCGCGGCCGGGGCCTGGCCTCCCGGGCCGTCCGGCTGCTCTCCTCCTACGTCTTGGGCCACACAGGCGCCCGCCGCGTGGTGCTGTGCATCGAGGAGGCCAACGCGGCGAGTGCGGCCGTCGCCCTGCGCGCCGGATTCGTCCGCACCGACGACGAGCCGCTCCTGCGGATGTCACGAGGACGCGAGATCGCGCTGCGGACATGGAGTCTCACCAGCACTCCTTGAGAGCCGGTGAATGGCAGGCTGCTCAGATGGGACATGTAGAGGTTCTGCTCATCGGCGGGCGGGCAGGGGTCGGAAAGTCGACGGTCGGCTGGGAGGTGTCGGCGCGGCTGCGCAGGGCCGGGGTCGCGCATGCCGTCATCGAGGGGGACTTCATGGGACAGGTGCATCCGGCCCCGGAGGACGACCCGCACCGGGCCCGCATCGCCGAGCGCAATCTGGCGGCGGTGTGGGGGAACTTCGCCGAGTTGGGCCACCACCGCCTCGTCTACACGAACACCGTGTGCGTGCTGGCCGAGGCGGCGGGCATGTTCGAACGGGCGATCGGCGAGGACGTACGACTCGTACGGGTGCTCCTGACCGCCACCGACGCTACCGCGGCCAAGCGCCTCAAGGGACGTGAGATCGGCTCGGAACTGGAGCAGGAGCTGCGGGGCAGCGCGAACAAGGCGCGGCTGCTGGAGGAACGGGTGCCCGCCGACACCCTGCGCGTGGTCACGGACGACCGCGAGGTGATGGACATCGCGCGTGACGTACTGGGGGTCACGGGCTGGGTTGTGGGCTGAGTCGCGGACGGCGGCCGGTGAGCCGGAGGAGCCGCGGTCGGTGAGTTGGGCAACGGCTGGGACTGCACTCGGTTCCAGGGGGCACTCCTATGCGTAAGGAGTACGACGAAGAGGGGCTGAGATGGAGATCTCGGGCATCATCAGTGCCATCGTGATCGGCATTGTCATCGGTGTGCTGGGCCGGCTCGTGGTTCCGGGCCGTCAGCGGATCGGCATCCTGTGGACGATCGCGGTGGGCATCGTGGCCGCACTCATCGGCTCGGTGCTCGCGAACGCGTTCGACGTGGGCGACACCGACGGGGTGGACTGGATCGAGTGGCTGATCCAGATCGGGCTCGCGGCGATCGGTGTCGCGGCGCTGGACCGGTCGAAGGCGGGCCGCCGCTGACGGGAGCGGACCGCGGCGGCGCACCGCACGCCGTTCGGCGAGGCACCGTACGAAGAGTTGTCGCAGGACGTCTCCGTCATGACCGGCGTCTGCGGGCTTCCCGCAGTAGGCGCTCGGCCGTGGCGGAGACGTCCTGTTCGCTCAAAGCACCGAAGCACCGAGCACCGAGCACCGAGCATGAACGTGCTGGAGCGCGGCACGACCGCGGGCACCGCGTCACCGTGCGCACCGGTCCCGGGCCCGCCGGTATGTCTTCCCCTCCGCGGCGGAGGGCCCACGGGCTCGTTCCCGCCGCCCGGGGCGACCGGCCCTCGCCGGAGGCTGTTCGGCCCACTCCTACCGCGATGTCACGGCGCCGCGTGGACGTACGGGACGGTCGTGGTGAGCGGTGCGAAACCCAGCCGCTGGAGAATGGGGCGGCTCTGGTCGGAGGCGTCGACCTGGAGGTACGGGTATCCGCGGTCGGCGGCGATACGGGCCCGGTGGGCGATCAGGGCGCGGTAGATGCCGCGGCCCCGCCAGGCCTCGACGGTGCCGCCGCCCCACAGGCCGGCGAACCGTGTGCCGGGGATGAGTTCCATCCGGGCCGAGCTGACCGGGACCTCACCGGCGAGGGCCACGACCGCCACGACCGTGTCGGGCGCCTCGTCGAGCTGGGCGAGCAGCTGGTGGCGCAGCCGGGTACCGGGTGCGCCGAAGGCCTGCTCGTGGACGTCGACCATGAGGCCGACCCCGGCGGCGTCGGTGACGGGCCGCAGCTCGACGCCCGGCGGTGGCACGGCGTCGAGACCCGGCTCCCCGGCCTCGATGATCATCAGGGTTTCCGCCGGTTCGGGGGTGAACCCGGCGGCCAGCAGGCGTTGCCCCAGATCGTGCGGCCGGTCGTGCCCGTACAGCTTCCACTCGAACTCGCGGCCGAGCTGTGCGAAGTATCGCCGCTGCTCGGCGATCGCCGCGTCCGCGTCGGACTCCGTGAGGTCCGACCAGAGCACTCCGTTCCAGCCCTGCTCCGATCCCACGTGTCGGACCACCCTGCCGACGCGTTCCACGACGGAGCCGGTGCCGAAGGGTCGCGCGTTCTCCCGCATGTCCCGGTCGAACAGTGCCAGTACCGCTGTGTGATCCATCCGGCCACTCCAGCATCCGCGGACCGGCCGGGCAACGGAGTTTCGTGGCCGCGCGCCCCGGGTGTCAGAGAAGGGTGGCCGCGATGCCCGCGTTGCAGACGGTGGTCCGGAGCGAGGTGGCCACGTGCGGGAACCGCCCTCCCACCCGAACGCCCCTCGGACGTACGGGCGAACGCGGGACACGACTGAGCCGTACGTGAGGGGGCAGGCGGGAGAGATCGGCTCACCGCCACCGAGGCCAGGAGATGTGGTGTCGCACGATCTGTCAGCCCTCGCGCCGACCGCGCCACGGGAAAGCCTCACCGCGGCCCCGGCCGAACCGGCGTCCGTCCGCAGGGATCCGTACTTCGACAACGCGAAGTACCTCACCATCGTACTGGTGGCCTGTGGCCACGCCTGGGAACCCCTGACCCAGGGGAGCCGGGTCGCGACCGCCGCGTATCTGACCGTCTATGCCTTCCACATGCCCGCGTTCGCCCTCGTCTCCGGCTATTTCTCGCGGAGTTTCGACATGGCGCCGGGCCGGGTGCGGCGGCTCCTCACGAGCGTCGTCGTGCCGTATCTGGTCTTCGAGACCGCGTACACGCTGTTCTACCGGTGGGCCCAGGACGACCCCGGTTACCCACTGAGTCTGCTGGACCCCTGGTATGTGATGTGGTTCCTGCTCGCGCTCTTCATCTGGCGGATCACCACGCCGATCTGGCTGACGTTGCGTCACCCGGTCCCGGTGGCACTGGGGTTGGCCGTGCTGGCCGCCGTCTCGCCTGATCTGGGCGGAGACATCTCCATCCAGCGGGTCCTGGGCTTCCTGCCGTTCTTCGTGCTCGGTCTGACGCTGCGCGCCGAGCATTTCGAGCGGCTGCGGACCTGGCGCGTACGGCTGTTCGCGCTGCCGGTGGGAGCTGCGGCGCTGGTCACGGCGTACCTGGTGGCGCCCTGGTTCAGCGCCGGCTGGCTCTACCACCGGGGCAGTGTCACGGGCCAGGGCGCACCGAACTGGGTGGGGCTGTTCACCACCCCGGCACTGTTCTGCCTCGCCCTGGTCCTGACGGCCTGCTTCCTGTCCTGGGTCCCCGGGCGGCACCTGTGGTGCACGGCGCTGGGCGCGGGCACGATGTACGGCTATCTGCTGCACGGTTTCGTCATCAAGGCATCCCGCTTCTGGGACTGGTACGACCGCCCCTGGCTGCACACCGCGCTCGGCGAACTGGCCGTCACCGCGGCGGCCGTGGGGCTCATCACCGCGCTGTGCTCCGCCCCGGTCCGCACGGTGTTCCGGTTCGCCGTCGAGCCGCGCATGGAGTGGATGTTCCGCCGCGGCGACGAGGTCCGGTCGGACCGGGCCCCCAAGGACGTCTAACCGAGTTCCAGCGTCGTGACCGCGTACACGCGGTCCGTGGCGTACGGCCGGACCGGACCCGTGTACATGCGGGCCGTCTCGAACGACGGGGTGAGGCCGTGCTCCTCGGCCAGGGCGACGGCCATCTTGTGCGTCTCGGGGATGTCGGCACAGACCCTTCGGCCGCCGGATTCGCCGATCAGCGCGGCGAAGAGCGCGCGGGCGTCGTCCGGGGTGTCCGCGAACAGCGGGCCGATGCGCAGGGAGTCGGCGGCCGGCCGGATCACGCCGTAGCCGGTGAGCCGCCCGTCGACCACACGGACCAGGGCGCGATGCCCGGCACCACCGAGCCAGCTCTCCACGAACCGCGGCCGCTCGGCGGGGTGACAGCCGCTGTCGTACGCGATGACCGCCTCAAGGTCGGCCACCTGCGCGCCGCGAACGCCGGAGGCGGTGGCCGCGGTGGCCGCACCCGCTGTCGGGACTCCGCCGAACCGGAAGGTCTCTCTTCGCACAGAACGATGGCACGCACGGGTCCGGGCTCGGGCCCGGCCCCGTGCGTGCCGGCGACTTCAGGTCAGTGCCCGTCCCGGCGCCCCGGCCGCTGTACGGCGGCGGGCCGGAAGCGGCGGTGCAGCGCGGCTCCGCCCAGCATCAGCGCGGCGCTCGCGGCGACCGTTGCACCCATCAGGTCCGTGCCGGTCTGGGCGAGAGCGGCCCTGGGGACCGCCTGCGGCAGGATCTGCGGCCCCTCGGCCTCCACCGGGTCGGCGGGGTCGGCCGGGTGCACGGGCGGCTTCGACGGCTGGGCAGGCTTCGGGCCGGACGGCGGGTTCGGGTGCTGCGGCCTCTCCGCCGAGGTGTTCGTGGATTCGTTGCCGACGGCGGGGTTCCCGATGCCGACCACGTTCACCGAGTTGCCGGAGACGTTCACGGGGAGCTGGACCGGGAGGTGCACGCCGTTGCCGGAGATCAGGCCCGGTGAATCCTTCCCCACGCCCTCGGCGACGGCGCCCGCGGCGCCCCCGTGGCCGCCTCCCTTGCCGTCGCCGCCCTCGTTGGCGCAGCTGTTGCCCGCCGCGGGATTGAGGAGCCCGACCACGTTCACGGTGTTCCCGCACGCGTTCACCGGTACGTCCACCGGGAGCTGAATGGTGTTGCCGGAGATCACCCCGGGCGAGTGGGCCGTGCCGCCGTCGGCCGCGGAGTCCGCGTACACCGGCATGGTCACGGCCACTGCGCCGGAGGCGGCGGCCACGATGATCAAACCACTACGGGCAACCCGCTTCATAGGTTCCCTGCCTTCCAGGACATGGTCGCGAGCAGGCGCCCGCACCGTTTAAACGCGGGCAAACCACTCAGGTTATGGCCCATCCGGCAAACACCCCCCTTCGAGCTGGCGACGAGCGAGCGCGGCCGAGCGGACGGCACTGAGCGGACGGACTGAGCAGGCGGTCGCTGAGCAGGCGGTCGCTGAGCAGGCGGTCGCTGAGCAGGCGGCGCAGGATAAGGCCTGTTCCGCCGCCCCGCTCGCCGAGAGGCGTGGCCGCGGGTGCCCCCTTATCGTGATCGAGGGGGAAATCCCGGCCGTGGGCCGGGGCGTCCCGGGAGGCCTGATGCTGTCAACGCGCCAACGCCGTGCCTTCACCTGCGCCATGACACTGGCCCTGCTGGGAGCAGGGCTGCCGTCGGTGGCCGCGGCTGCCGACGACCGACCCGACCTGTCCCGCTTCCACGACCAGACGATCAAGTGGTCGGCCTGCCCGGGCGACGGACTGCCCGACGGCCTGCAGTGCGGCAAGGTGACCGTCCCCGTCGACTACGCGAAACCCGCCGACGGAACGCTCGACCTGGCCATGGCCCGGTTCCGGGCGACCGGCAAGTCCAGAGGCTCGGTGCTGCTGAACTTCGGCGGCCCCGGCGGCGCGGGAGTCAGCGAACTCGCCGACGGCGGTAAGGACTTCATGGGTCTCACGAACGGCTACGACGTGGTCACCTTCGATCCGCGCGGCGTCGGCCGGAGCTCGCCGGTCAGCTGCGGCGAGGGCATGGACGACTCGACGGACTCCACCGACCCCGACCCCGACCCCGACCCCGGCTCGGACGAGGACACGGACATTGAGGCGCAGGCGCAGGCGGACGAGAGCGACGATCCGCGGGCCGCTCTCGAAGTACTGCGAAAGCTCGCCGCTGACTGCGCCGAGCACTCCGGGCCGGTGCTGCCGCACATCGGCACGGTCGACGCCTCGCGCGACCTCGACGTCATGCGTGCGGCCCTCGGCGACAAGAAGCTCAACTACCTCGGTTTCTCGTACGGAACGCGGCTGGGAGCGGTGTACGCGGCCCAGTTCCCCGGCAGGACCGGCCGCATGGTCCTCGACGGCGTGGACACCCTCACCGAACCGCTGAGCGAGCAGGGCATCACCGGCTCCCAGGGCCTGCAGACCGCCCTGGAGGACTTCCTCGACTGGTGCACCGAGGACGTCAACTGCGCGTTCGGCCAGGATCCGCGAGCGGCCCGCGAGGAGGTGCTCCGGCTGATCGGCTCGCTGGACGAGAACCCGGTGCCGTCGGACTTCGGCATACCGTTCTCCGGCCAGGACCTGGTGGGGGCCATCGGACAGGCCCTCTACAGCAAGGACTTGTGGCCTGCCCTCTCGCAGGCGCTCACCTCACTGGTCCAGGACGGGGACACGCGGGGCATCATGGGGTTCTACGTCGGCGGCAGCTCGCTCCCCCGTGAGGACCTTCCCCGTAAGGACCTTCCCGGTCAGGACCTTCCCGGTCCGGACTCCCCCAGTGAGGACGGCGGTCTCGTCGGCGAGGGGGAGATCCCGCTCGACAACCTTCCGTCCGCTCTCATGGCCATCAACTGCGCCGACGACCCCGACCGACCCACCGCCGACCAGGTCCTCGCAGACCTCGACAGGCTGCGTGCCGCGTACGAGCAGGCGTCGCCGGTCTTCGGCCGGTACCGGCTCGCCCAGGCCCTGATGTGCTACGGGCGCCCCAAGGGCACCTCGTACATCCGCGACGAGGTACGGGACGTCGACACTCCGAAGATGCTCCTCGTCGGCACCCGCGGCGACCCCGCCACGCCGTACCGCTGGACCACCGAGACCGCGGACCGGCTCGGTCCGTCGGCCGTCGTGCTCGACAACAAGGGCGAGGGTCACACCGGTTACTCCTCCTCGAAGTGCGTGCACCGGAAGATCGACGACTTCCTGCTGTACGGGCGACTGCCGGCCGACGGCAGCTCGTGCGGCTCGGAGGAGTGAGCCGCGTACGACCCGGGACGGGGCGTGGCGGCGCACGCAGAGGCCCTCGAACGTGGCCTGGCCCTTGAAGTGCTCTCGTGGCCAAAGCGCCGGGGCAGTGAGAAGACGCCCGCACCGGCCATGGAACCGACGACCATCGTGGTCGGCGTGGGCAGCGCCAGTGCGGCTGCGGGCGTGCGCGACTCGCATCACCCCTTTTGTCCGGCCGGGTTCCTCCGAATGCCTCGCCGTCGATTCGGTCCTATGGTTCCTTTATGGAGCATGTGCTGAGTTCCGCCACTTTGACCGAACTGCGTCGACCTCGGCCCTACCCGGCGGTGTCGGTGCTGACGCCGACCCACCGCAGGGAGCCCGACAACGCGCAGGATCCCGTCCGGCTGCGCAATGTGCTGGCCGAGGCGAAGAAGCAGCTGGAAGCCGACCCCGCGGTCACCCGTGAGCGGCGGACGGACGTCGTCCAGCAGCTCGAACAGGCGCTGGCGGAAGTCGATTTGAGCCACTCCCAGGACGGCCTCGCGATCTTCGCGGCTCCCGGGGAGCACCAGGTGTGGTCGCTGGCCCGGACCGTTCCGGAGCGCGTCGTGCTGTCCGACACGTTCCTCACCCGCAATCTCGTCGCCGCCCAGGCCGCCGAGAGCCCGTTCTGGGTACTGACGGTCTCCGCCGACCGGATCGCGCTGTGGAGCGGTGGCGGAGAACGTGTCGTCCAGGCCGACCTGGCGGGATTCCCGCTGACGCGGAGCCTGGAACCGCAGGACGTCGAGCGCGAGGAACGGGTCGGTGATGTGCCGAGCACCTTCCGCGACGAGGAGACGCGCCGCTTCCTGCGGGACGCCGACACCGCGCTCGCCGGTGTCCTGCGCTCCGCCCCGCGGCCCTTGTACGTCGCCGGTGAACAGGCCGCGCTCTCGCTCCTCGGCGAGGTCGGCACCGTCGCCGCGGACGCCGTACAGGTCCCGCACGGCGGTCTCGGGCACGCCGGGGCCGAGGCGGTGTGGCAGTCGGTCCGGCCGCTGGTCACGGCCGAGGACTTCCGGAACATCGATACCGTGACGACCGAGCTGGAGAGCGCCAAGGGCCGCCGGGCGTTCGCGGCGGGCGTCGACGAGGTGTGGCAGAAGGCGACCGCCGGCCGCGTGCGCCTGCTGGCCGTCGAGGAGAACTACCGCGTGACGGTACGCGACGACGGCGGCGACCATCTCGTCCCGGCCGACGGTGACGACCTCGACGCCCGGCACGACATCGTGGACGAGATCGTCGAACAGTGCCTGGACACCGGCGCGCAGGTCCGCTTCGTCCCGGACGGGACGCTGGCCGACGCGCAGGGCATCGCGGGAGTGCTCCGCTACTGAACGGGTCCGATACCGGTGCCGCGCGCGGTGGCCGTCAGCACACCAGTACGTTCCCCGGCACGCGGTGCATTTCGACCGCCCGGCCTCTCCGACCCATCGACACCGACACCGACACCGGCAGCGGCAGCGGCAGCGAGGACAGCACTCGATGAACACACCACTGCCCCGTGGGGCCCATGAGGTCCGTGGGGTCCGTGGGGTCCGTGGGGTCCGCGGGCCCCGCCGACCCGGCCGCACGCGTTCGTCTGTCGTCGCGGTGGCGGCCCTGGCCGCGGTCGCGAGCGCCCTCACGTCGTGCGGCACCGACAGCGACTCGGAAACCTCCATCCCCTCGTTCAGCGAACGCCCTTCCCCTCCCGACACCGCGTCCTTCTCGGGGAGGGCCCCCTCCATGAAGGAGTCGGTCGTCGAGTCCGCGCGCGCCGCGGCCTCCGCGGCGGCGTCCTCCGCCTCGGCCGCGGCCTCCTCCTTCGAGGCGTCCGTGTCGGCGGAGGTGGAGCGGGCCGACAAGGCCGCGGAGAAGGCGCTCAAGGACGTCGACGGTCGGGGAAACGCCATGTCCGACGTCTCCACGACCGGCAAACCCCGGTCCGGGACCGGCGGCCTGCTCGTCGTCCTGGTGAACATCACCAACAAGACCGACAGCGAGGCCTCGTACGCCGTGCGGGTCGATTTCCTCGACTCCTCCGGCAAGACGGTGGAGACCAGGTACGTCGGTGCCGAGGACCTCGCGCCCGGCGAACGCGCCCAGCCGCTCGCCGTCAGCCGCAAGCCGGCCGAACCGGCCCTGACTCCGAAGCTGTCCCAGGCCCAGCGGTACTGACCTGCCACACATCCGAGGGCGCCGGGCTGAGCACGGCCATTGCCTGTGCCGCGCGGAGCGGCTAGGAAGATCGGATGACTCGCTCCCCGCTCCCGGTCTGCGGCCCCGAGGGCCCCCTGCGGGCCACGCTCTCCGAACAGGGTCCGCCCCCCGTCCGGGCCGTGCTGTTCGACTTCGGCGGCACGCTCTTCCAGATGGGCTCGTACGCGGACCGGATCCGCACCGCGCTCCGACGCCGTGTCGGCGAGCGGGAGATGGACGAGCTCCTGAACGGGCTGGAGAAAGGGCTGGCCGACCCGGACGTGATCGAGGCGCAGCGCGGCCGTGATGTGTCCTCGCGCGCGCACCGGCACGCGTTCACCACGTGGTACGCGTCGGTACGGGAGCTCGCGCCGCACGCGGACGCGCTCTACGCGCAGTTGCAGGCACCCGAGCACTGGGTGCCGTACGCCGACAGCGCGTCCACGCTCGCGCGGCTGAACGACGAGGGGATCGCCCTCGGCGTGGTCAGTGACGTGGGGTGGGATCTGCGGGCGACGTTCGCGCACCACGGGCTCGAACAGCACTTCTCGTCGTGGGTGCACTCCTACGCCCACGACACGGAGAAGCCCGACCCTGCGCTCTTCGGGCACGCCTGCCGCGAACTGGGGGTCGCGCCGGCCGAGACGTTGATGGTGGGCGACCATCCGGCGAAGGACGGCGGGGCGGCGGGCGCCGGGCTCCGCGCCTACGTGCTGCCCGCCGGGGCCGCCCCGGGCGCGCCCCGGGGCCTGGACGCCGTGCTGCGACTGGCAGGGGTGAGTCGCACCCCTTCGACTCACCCCTGTTGAGTACGACCCGACCGTCGATCCGCGTACCGGATCCGTCCCGGTCAGGCCCCTCGGAAGGACAGTGGCACGTGCCGGTGGCACCACCCTGTCGTGTGTTGCCGAATCCCTTACAGCGCGTCGCAGGCTGTGCAACAGTCGTAACGGTCCTTCCTCTGCCTTGGTCGTACCGTGCCTGTATCGGAGTACGTCATGCCGTCCCATCTCTCGGCGGACCACCCTGCCGCCCAGCCGCCTCCGCGCGGCTCGGTCGACGCGCTCATCTCGCAGACGCGCCGGCTCCGGGGCGACATGGACGCCGTCCGACGCGACGCGCCGGCCGACGGCACGGACCCGGAGGGGCGCTGGCAGCGCGCCCTGTGCGACCTGGCCATGCATCAGCTCGACGATCTCGACGCGCACCTGTCGCAACTGAGGGACGGCCCCTCCACCGCCCCCGCCGGGCAGGAAGCGGCACCCCCCGCCGTACGGGCCGTGCCGCCCTCACCCCGCGGACGCGGCTCGCTGATCAGTCGGGTCGGCAGTGCCGAGTGGAACCTGCTGACGGACGAGGCGACTTGGTCCGGAGAGCTTTACCAGATCCTCGGCAGGGACCCCGCCGCTCCCCCGCTCACCCTCGACGAACTGCCCTCCGTCGTCCTCGACGAGGACCGGCCGAGGCTGACCTCGATGGTCACGGACTGTCTGATCGACGGCAAACCGATCGACGGGGAGTTCCGCATGGTGCGGCCCGACGGCGGCGTACGGACCGTGCACATGATGGGTGAGCCGGTCCTCGACACTGACGGCAGCACCGCCTCGATGTGGGCCGTCCTGCGGGACGTCAGCGAACTGCGCCGCAGCCAGCGGACCGTCAGTGAGACCCGTGACTCGCTGCAGCGTCAACGGCAGGCCGCCCAGACCGAACACCGTCTCGCGGTCGAGTTGCAGGAAGCCGTCCTGCCGCCGTGGCGCGGATCCCCGCCGCTCCCCCAAAGGGGCCCGGGAGCACTGGACCTGGCCGCCCGCTATCTGCCCTCCTCGACCAGTTCGCTGATCGGCGGCAACTGGTACGACGCCCTCGCCATGCCCGACGGGCAGACGCTGTTGAGCGTCGGCGACCTCACCGGCCACGGGGTCACCGTCACCTCGGGCATGGCGATGCTGCTCGGCGCGCTGCGCGGCATGGCCGTGGCGGGCACCGAACCCGGCCGGCTCATGGCATGGCTCAACCAGTTACTGGACGCCTCCGTCCAGCCGGCCCTGGGCAGCGCGGTGTGCTGCCGCTACCGGCCTCGGAGCCGGACCCTGGTCTGGGCGCAGGCCGGACACCCCGCCCCGCTGCTGTTCCGCGACGGGACGGGGCGCATGCTGGCTCCGCCGGACGGCGTCCTCCTCGGCGCCACCCCGGGTGCCGTCTACGGGCAGGCCGAAGTGCCCCTCGAACCGGGCGACCTGCTGCTCCTGCACACCGACGGGCTCGTCCCCGCACGGTGGGGGTGCGCCCGCCCGGACGCGACCGGGACAGTGGAAAGCACCGCTGACGTCAGCCGCCTCCTCGACCTGGCACCCCGTTTCCGGGCGGCCCGCAGTGCCCAGGACTGCGTACGGACAGTGGTGGAGGAGTTCGGGGAGACGGAACGCGAGGACGACGCCTGCGTACTCGTCGCCCGGGTCACCACCTGAAGAATCCCAAGGACTTGAGGAATCCTGAGGCGGGCGGCCGGGTCACCGATCTCGGAGCACCGGCCCCTACGCCCGTGCGCTGTTGCTGCCCCTCGGTTTCAACGCACCCTTCGGCAGCGACAGTTTGATCTCCTCGCGCAGATCGTGGATCTTCGGATAGCTGGAGTACTGCCCTGTCAGCCGGTACATCTCCCGGAGCCGGTCCCAGGTGCGATGGGAGGAGTTCGAACCCATCGACGTCAGGGCCAGGCGTGCGTACCGGTCGGCCTGCTCGGGGTCGTCGGCGATGAAACAGGCCGAGGCGAGCGAGAGATGGTCGAAGATCTTCGACCGGTCCCGGCCCTTCTCCCGCAGCGCCAGGGCCTCCTTGGCATGGCGCTGCGCGACGGCGGCCGCGGCCGGGTCGTGCTCCGCCAGCGTCCGGTACGCCAGTGCCTGCATCCCGTGCATGTCCGCCTCGTCGAAGAGCTGCATCCAGCTCGGCGGCGGCACGTCACCCTTGTCCGAGACGAAGAGGTCCTCCGCCTCGCCCAGGGTGCGCCGCATGGCCTGGCCCTTGCCCAGCGACGCCTGCGCCCAGGCCTCGATGGTGTAGAGCATGGCCTGCGTACGGGGCAGGACCTCGTCGCCGGATCCCGACTTGGCGAGATTCATGAGGTCGAGCGCGTCGTCGGGCCGGCCCAGGTGCACCATCTGACGGGCCGCCCGGGAGAGCGCCTCACCCGCGCGGGGCCGGTCACCGCCTTCTCGGGCCGCGTGGGCGGCGATGATGAAGTACTTCTGCGCCGTGGGCTCCAGGCCGACGTCGTGCGACATCCAGCCCGCGAGGACGGCGAGGTTGGCGGCGACGCCCCACAGGCGCCGCTGCAGATGGTCGGGGTGCCGGTAGGAGAGCATGCCTCCCACTTCGTTGAGCTGTCCTACGACAGCCTTTCTCTGCAGGCCGCCACCGCGGGCCGCGTCCCAGGCCCGGAACACCTCGACCGAGCGCTCCAGTTCCTCGATCTCCTGCGACCCGATGGGGGCGGCCTCGTAGCGGTCGAACCCAGCGGGGTCGGCGTGCAGGAGATTGTCGGTTTCAGGGGCGTCGGCCACCAGGGCCGGATCGGTGTGCAGCCACTCGTGCATGGAGCTGCTGATTGCGGATCCTGCGGCGAGCGCGGCGCCCGCACCCACCAAGCCGCGTCGGTTGAGCATGAGGTCCATTCCCGTGAATTCGGTGAGGACCGCGGCAGTCCGCTCGGGCGCCCACGGCACACCGTCGGGATGTTCCGCACTCCCGCCGCCCTGCCGTTTTCCCGTACGCCCGTGCCGGACCAGACCGAGATCCTCGATGGTCACGACACGGCCGAGACGCTCGGTGAACAGTGCTGCCAGCACCCGCGGCACCGGATCGCGCGGGATCTCTCCCGTGTCGATCCACCGCCGCACCCTCGAAGTGTCCGTCGCCAGCTGGGGGTGGCCCATGGCCGCCGCCTGCCGGTTGACCGTCCTCGCGAGTTCGCCCTTGGACCAGCCGGCCAGGCCGAACAGGTCCGACAGTCGGGTATTGGGTTGTCCGCTCACGTCAAGCCCCCAGGTTCTCGGCTGAGTTGACAGTAACCGTCTGTCAGTTGCTGAGCGACTATTCGCCAGGGTTCGCCAGGGCACGCCAGATGGTGTGCCAGTGGGCGCCGGGTGTCAGGTAGGAACGCGCCACCCCGACCCGGTCGCCGAGGGACACTCCCCAGGGTGTACCGGCGCGACCGGGGCGGGTAGCGCGGCAATTCGCCGGCACACGAAGGGATCTGTTTCGCCCATGTACACAGCATCGTCCTCCGTGTCCGCCCCATCCCGGTCGCTGCACGCCCGTCCGGCCGGCGGCGGCCCTTACCTCGACCCCGCGCGTCCCACGGCGGCTCCCCCGCTCGGTGCCGGCCGTACGCGGCGTATTCCGGGGCTCGGGACGCCACCGCTCAGCGGGAGACTCGACTTGTCCGGCCCCCAGGGCGCCCAACTGCGCACGGCGATCGCCTCGGTGCACCGGATCTGCCCGGAGTTCGCTCCGGTGCAGGTGCTGCGCCGCAGCGGACGCTCCGTGCTCCTGGTCGGTACGACAGGGCGCAGCACCGCGGTCGCCAAGTGTTTACTGGACCACTCCCCCGTGTGGACCGATCGGATCCGGCACGAGATAGCGGCATACCGCTCGTTCGTCCGGCACCGGCCGCCGGTCCGGGTGCCCCGGCTGATCGCGGCGGACCCGGACAACTGCACCCTGGTGATCGAGCGGATGCCGGGACGGGTGGCGGCGCTGAACCGGCACCCGGTGGAGGCCCCGCCCCGCGCGGACATCAGGGCGGCGCTCAGCGCGATCTGCCGGCTGAACGCGTGGCGGCCGCCGGCGGGGACGTTCGACGCCCCGCTGGACTACGCGGCGCGGATCTCCCGGTATCACGAGCTGGGGCTGCTCACCGACCGGGACATGGGTGACCTGCAAAAACTGGTGCACGGCATCGCGCATTCGGCCGGCCGCCAGGGCATGGGCCAGTTCTGTCACGGCGATTCCCTCCTGTCGAACATGCTCCTCTCACCGGCCGGTCCAGTGCTGGTGGACTGGGAGCACGCGGGTTGGTATCTGCCGGGGTACGACCTGGCGACGCTCTGGGCGGTCCTCGGGGAGGCGCCCGTCGCCCGCCGGCAGATCAGCCAGCTGGCCCAGTCGGCGGGACCCGCGGCGCGTGACGCGTTCCTGGTGAACCTGATGCTCGTCCTGACCAGGGAGATCCGGACGTACGAGACAGCCGTGCAGCGGTCGATGCACGAGGCGACCCCGGCGGCACCGGGACCGGCCCACCCGGGCGCCGCGCCGTCCGGCGAGGAACAGCGGCTGCTGCTGAGGCGGCTGCACGACGACTGCCAGATGGCCCGCAAGGCCGTTCGCGCGGCGGTCGGTACTCGCTGACGGGGACGAAGGCCCGCGGTACGCCCAGGGACAGGGCGTACCGCGGGCCTTCTTCGTGTCCGCAGCCCTTCCGCAGCCCTTCCGCCGCCCTTCCGCCGCCTTTCGGCCGCCACTTCGTCAGAGGTCCACTCCACTGACGCCACGCAGGCCGGTCACCACCGCACCGAAATCGGTGAACCCCCACCGCTGACGTGGGAAATCGTCCGTCTCCGGGAAGTCTCCGAGAAGTCTCCGGGAATGATTGACGGATCGTCGGAGAGCCGGTACCACTGACGCACACCCGCCCCCGTACGCACCGTCACGCCCGATCGTCCCAGGAGGCCTGCTTTGCGAGGATCCCCCACCGACCCCGGCGCTTCCGCCCGGCACAGGCGTGTCCGCCGGACCGCGGGTGCCGTCGCCTCGGCCGCGCTGCTGCTGCCCCTGCTCGGTGCCGCCCCGTACGACGGCGGCGACGGCAACGACGACCGGACGTCCGCGTCCTCCGCGTCCTCTGCGCCCTCCGCGCCCTCCGCGTCTCTGCAGAATGCTTTCGCCAACGCCGCCGACGCGTACGACGTGCCGCGGAGTGTGCTCCTCGCCGTCTCCTACCTGCAGTCCCGGTGGGACGCGCACGAGAGGGCGGCGAGCGTGACGGGCGGCTACGGTCCGATGCATCTGACCGACGCCCGCACGGCGATCGCCCGGACCGCGGTACCGCACCACAGCGACGGTACGGAGGACCCGCGGGGCGACGATTCACGCGGCCCCCGTCTGCCCGACACGCGGGATTCGGACACGCGGGTGCCGGAGAACGCCGAGCTTCCGGCGCGCCTCAAGACGCTGACGAAGGCCGCCCAGCTGAGCGGCATTCCCGCGGAGCGGCTGCGTACGGACGCCGCCGCGAACGTGGCGGGCGGTGCGGCGCTGCTGGCGGCGGCCCAGCAGCAGCTCGGCGAACCGCTCAGTGACGACGCGGCCGACTGGTACGGGGCGGTGGCGCGCTACTCGGGTGCCGACGACACGGCGACGGCGGCGACGTACGCCGACGACGTCTTCGACGTCATCCGCAGCGGCGCGGAGCGCACGACGGACGCGGGGCAGCGGGTCGTGCTGGCCGGGCAGCCGCGCTTGCGCCCGGCGACGGCCCAGCTGACGGGCGCGGGGCTGCGGGCGCCGGCCGCGGGCACCACCGAGTGTCCGCCGACCGTGTCCTGCGAGTGGATCCCGGCACCGTACGAGGAGTTCGGGGACGGCGACTACGGCAACCACGATCTGGGCGACCGGCCGAAGGCCCAGAGCATCAAGTACATCGTCGTCCATGACACCGAGGGTGCCTGGGACGGCGTCCTCGCCATGGTGCAGGACCCGACCTATGTGTCGTGGCAGTACACCCTGCGCTCCACCGACGGGCACATCGCCCAGCACGTAAAGGCCAAGGACGTGGCCTGGCACGCGGGCAACTGGTACATCAACGCCAAGTCGATCGGCCTGGAGCACGAGGGTTTCCTGACCGCGCCAGACACCTGGTACACGGAGGCGATGTACCGGTCGTCGGCGCGTCTGGTGACGTATCTGGCCAAGAAGTACGGCATCCCGCTGGACCGCCAGCACATCCTCGGCCATGACACCGTGCCCGGTACGACGACCGCGACCATTCCGGGGATGCACACGGACCCGGGCCCGTACTGGGACTGGCAGCACTACTTCGCGCTGCTCGGCAAGCCCCTGCGCGCCACGGCGGGGCCGAAGGGCGGGCTGGTGACCGTCGCGCCGAAGTTCGCCACGAACAAGCCGGTGTTCACCGGCTGCGTCACGGCGGCCGAGCCCTGCGCGGCCCACGGTTCCAGTGCCGTACGCCTCTACACCGAGCCGCGCGAGGACGCCCCGCTGGTCAAGGACATCGGTCTGCGGCCGGGCGGTGGCGACTCCACGACCGGCGTGAACGACCTGGGATCACGGGTCTCCACCGGTCAGCGGTACGCGGTCGCCGGGCGCGACGGCGACTGGACGGCGATCTGGTACCTCGGCCAGAAGGCCTGGTTCAAGAACCCGGCGGAGCAGCCGACGGCGGTGGACGCGGCCGGTGCCGTCATCACCCCGAAGGCCGGACTGACCGAGATCCCCGTGTACGGGCGCGCGTATCCGGAGAAGGAGGCGTACCCGGAGGGTGTGCCCGTCCAGCCGGTCTCGCCGCTGCCGTACAAGCTGCTCGCGGGGCAGAGGTACGCGGTCGGTGACAAGGTGCCCGGCGAGTACTTCTACGCGCCGACCTTCGACACGACACCGCACCGGGTGGTGCGGGGTTCGGACCTGTACTACGAGATCCAGTTCGGACACCGCGTGGCGTTCGTACGGGCCGCCGACGTGCGGGTGATGCCGTCCGCGTGAGCAGGGGGCAGGGGGCAGGGGGCAGGCTGCGCCGGAGTTCAGGCCTCGATCCGGCGCAGTCGCTCGGCGTCGCAGGTGCGCGGACAGGTGGCACAGGCCTCGGCGGGGCGGATCGTGTAGTAGAGGCAGCACCCCATGCGGGTGCGGGTCGGGTGCTGCCGGCCGTCGCCGCCGGTGAGGTGGCGGAAGTCCGCTCCACCGGGAAAGGGTGTGACCGCTGAGGGCAGCAGCGCGGTGGCGGCCCTCACGGAGTCCGATTCCCGGCCGAGCATGCGGCCGAGGTACCAGATACCGGAGACGAGGTCGTCGGTGACCAGGCCCCACAGTGCGCGCGGGCCGCGCCGGATGTAGGGAGCGATCGCGGCGAGCAGCGGCTCCATGTGATCGGCGACGGCGACCCTCAACTCCGCCCGCAGGGCCTCCTCGTGCGGCACCGTCAGGACCCCGGGGAGAGAGCCGGCCGAGTCCTTCGGCAGGCAGGCCAGGCCCGGCCCGGGGGTGATCTCGAACGTGCCGGACGACAGGTCGATCCGCACGTCCTCGGGGCGGACACGCGGCACCCGGCCGGTGAGGTACCAGACGCCGCTCATCAGCAGGCCGACCGACCACGCGTAGTCGTGGAGGGCACGGGACGCGGCGACGTCACGGCGCGGTACATGGTCGTAGCGTTCCCGGATGCGGCAGTCCTCGGCCGACAGGAACGCCTCAAGGGCCGCCTGATCCTTCGTCAACTCCGCGCCGGTCACGCCCTTTCGGGTGAAGTCCGACGCCGGATCCGCCACGCGCACCGTCAACGCCTGGCACACCTCGGTCAGTTGCCGATACGTGTCGGAGAGCAGGCCGGACACGGTCGCGGGCGCACCGGTCGACACGGTCTCCAGGGCCACGGTCATCGGTACTCCTGTGCAGAGGGAAAGCAAGAAACGAGGTAAGCCTTACCTTAGTATAGAGATCACTAACAGCAGTGCGTGACGACACCCCCGAGCAACGATCAAGGGAGGCGCACGTCACAGCACCTCCATGGCCGGTCGAGAAACAGAACATGCCTCACCTGAAATCACTTAATGTGACTGCGACCGAACAGGCCGCGCCTGTGCGGGCAGCGCCCTGCCTCATCACGCCTCACCGGCCGACCGGCCGTTCTCACCCGCCCACCCACGAGCGGAAGTTGTGCTCCGCGTGCGTATGTATCTGCTTGCCCGCAACCCCACCGACTCCGTCACCGAAGGGTTCCTCCCCGCCGCCGCGCGGCTCGGCCTCGACGTGACTGTGCTCACCGACCAGCCGGACGCCCATCGGCGCGTGTATCCGGAGATCGAGAGCGT
The DNA here is from genome assembly GCF_044742785.1 of Streptomyces sp. NPDC087844. NCBI lineage: Bacteria > Bacillati > Actinomycetota > Actinomycetes > Kitasatosporales > Streptomycetaceae > Streptomyces > Streptomyces sp. NPDC087844. The sequence goes on from NZ_JBIUVD010000010.1 coordinate 28,295, forward strand.
GCGGTGCGACGTCCGCGACTTCCGTTCCGTGGTCACCCGTATCTCGACGCTCGGCCGCCCTGACGCTGTCTTCTCCAACAGCGATCATCTGCAGACCCAGACCGCCCTGGCCGCCGACTACTTCGGTCTGCCGGGCAAGGACTGGCGGGTCGCCCTGCGCACCAAGGACAAGGCGGAGATGCGGCGGCGTCTCACGTCCGCCGGCCTGGACACGGTGTGGTCGGCGGACGTCACCGAGGACACGGACGTGGCCGCCCTCGATGTGCCGTACCCGTGTGTCGTCAAGCCGCGTGAGGGCGTGGCCAGCGAGGACGTCGTACGCGTCGAGGGCCCCGGGGAACTGGTGGCCCGCTGCGCGGAGATCCAGGGCCGACGCCCCGGGGCCGCCCTGGTGGTCGAGGAGTATCTGCCCGGGGAGCTGTACACCCTGGAGACGCTCGGTGACGGTCACGTCCGCCATGTCCTGGGCGGCTTCCACACCGAGCTGTCCCCGCCGCCGCACTTCATCGAGGAGCGGCTGACCTTCGTCGCGGCCCATCCCGAAGCGGTCGTCACCCAGGTACTCGCTCAACTCGACGCTCTCGGCGTCGGTTTCGGCGCCTGTCACACCGAGTTCGTGGTGCACGAGGGCCGGGCGAGGATCATCGAGGTCAACTACCGTGCGATAGGCGACCAGTGCGATCTGCTGCTGGCACACCTGCTGGAGATCCCGCTCTTCGAGCACATCCTGCGTACGCATCTGGGTGAGCCCCTGCCCGCCTCGCTCGGAGCGCGGTGCGACGGCGTGGCCCGGCTGGACTATCCCTGCGCCGAGAGCGCGGGAACGCTGACCGCCGCTCCCGCCGCGACTGATCTGAGCGTCGGCGGAGTGCGGTTGACCTACCGCCCGCTCCGGGAGATCGGTGAGCGGCACGAGGTGTACCGCACCAACCGCGACTTCCTCGGCGTGGTGAGGGCCACCGGAACCGTCCAGGAGGACGTCGACAAGGCGGTGACCGGGTTCCTGGCCGGGCAGCGGTGGGAGATCCAGCCGTGATCGGTTCCTTTCCCGGTACCGGTACCGATACCGATGCCGATGCCGATGCCGGCGAGGGTGGCGCGGGCGGCAAGGCCGACACCGCCGAGGGCGCACTGGTGATCCGGGTGCTCAGCGCACTGCTGCGCGAGGACGTCGTCGGCCTGCGCTCGTCCGGCAGGCTCGTACACCGGCCGGACGGCGCCTGGCTCCGACGGGCCGCCGGTCAGGGGCGGTCTCTCCTGCTGCCGGTCGTCGAGGACGGGTTCCAGTGCGAGTACGCGGCCCGACTGCCGCTGCTTGTGGGGGAGTTCGGGGAGCCCGGGGAGACAGAAGGGGTCGAGGGACCTGGAGGGTCCGAGTCCGTGTCCTACGACACGTGCGACGCGATCCTCGCCGCCCTGCGCGGCCTCGCTCACCCGCTCGACCGGGACGGCTTCGACGCGTTCGCCGAGGAGTGCCGTCAGACGCTGGCCACCATGCGGCTGCACACGGCGACCCGCGACGAGGTGGTCAAGCGACTGACGGACCGTCACGGTCAGAACCCGGCACGTTGGTCGGGGATGACCGGAGGGCTGGCGTACGACACCCTCGCCGCCCGTCTGGACCATCCCGTCTACCCCACCGCCCGAGGCCGCTCCGGGCTGGGGGAGCGACAACTCCGCGCTTACGCACCGGAGTTCGCACCACGATTCGCCCTGCGTTGGCTCGCGCTGCCGCGGGACGCGGTCACCGGAACGCTTCCGGACGGCTGGCCCACCCCCGCGCGGCTCGGGCTCACCGGCCTCGACGGCACACATGTGGCCCTGCCCGTACACCCGTTGACCGTCGGGCCCGCACTGGAGGGAGCCCTGCGCGCCACCGGGCTGGCGGACCGGGCCGTGCTCGCCGACCGCGCCCACCTCGAAGCCGTGCCGACCCTGTCCATGCGTACCGTGGCCCTGTCCGCGCAGCCGCTCCTGCACGTCAAGCTCCCCCTGGCCACCGCCACGCTGGGGCTGCGCAACCGGCGGACCATCAAACCCGGCACACTCCTCGACGGGGCCGCGGGACAACGCCTGATCGAGCAGATCATCGACCGCGAGCCGCGCTTCCGGAGCACGATCCTGCACGCCGACGAGACCATGTACGCGCATGCCGGGCACGAACTGCTCGCCGCGCTGTTCCGGCGGTACGACGACGGCCTCCAGGACGCCGTCGTCGTACCCATGGCCGCGCTCCTCGCCGAAGCACCCGGCGGACGACTGGTGGCCGACCACCTGGCCGACCGCTTCTACGACGGTGACGTCCTCGGACTGCTGGACGCCTGCCTGACCCCGCTCTTCGACTGGCAGACCACCCTGTTCGGGTACGGGATCGCGCTTGAGTCGCACCAGCAGAACATCTCGCTGGTCCTCGACCGGCAGCACGACGGCCGAACACGGCTGCGCCTGCTGCTGAAGGACAACGACGGGCCGCGCGTCAACAGCGCGCGGCTGAACGAGCGGCTGGGGGCCGCGGCTCCGGGGCCCGCGGACTTCGACGACGTCAGGACCTTCACCGGGGGCGACGGGCCGGTCGTCGACCTGTTCACCACCATCACGGTCCATCTGTGCGCGGGCGCCTACGCCTTCGGGCTGGCGGGGCACGGTCGGGCACCCCTGCCGGTGTTGCTGCGGATCGTGCGCGACCGGCTCGCCGAGGCGATCGAACGGCTCGGGACCGCAGCGGGCGAGCCCGGTGCCGTGCTGCGGGCCCGGGTGCTGGACGCGCCGCGCCTGCCGGTCAAGGCGATGGTCACCGCAGGAACGCTCCTCACCAAGGAACGCTCGGGCGCGGCGGACATCAACAAGTACTACACCAGCGGGCCCAACTACCTTCGCCGCGTAGGGACTTCGGCGTGAGTACCGAGGCGCGGCGCTGTCGGCCCCCTCCCCGGCCGACGCCGGGATCTCTCGACGCGCGACCGTTCTTCGCTCTCTTCGCACTTGCTGGAGCCGCACATGCCCTCGCTGACCGAGTCGCTCGGTAGCACCTCCCTCGCCACCCCCGGCCGCACCCCCAGCGACGCCCCGGACCCCGGAACGCAGGCCCGACTCCCCTCAGCCGACGAGGTCGTGGCGCACACGCTCCTCAACTGTCTGCTGCGCGAGGTGTCGGCCCCCGAGCACCAGACCGCCCTCACCGACCGCCACCTGGTGCTGCGGCTGCCCCGCCGCGGTGTGCTGCTGCGGGTCGCGGTGCGCCGCACGTCGATGCTCGGCGCGCACCGCTTCACCGGACCGGTGAGTGAGCGGACGGCCGACGGAGACTGGAGCGAGATCGGCTGGCGGCGGCTGGCGGAGCACACTCAGGACGAGCTGTCCCTGCGGACCGGTGTGCGCAACGAGGAGTTCCTGGAGCAGATCGACTCCAGCCATCGGAGTATCGCCGCGTCCTTCCCCGTACGGACAGGGGATCACCGCGCACGGCGTGGGACCGGCCCGGCGGCGGCGGACACGCCCGTCACCACCTACCTCGCCTCCGAGCAGGCGCTGCTGTTCGGGCACCGCTTCCACCCCACGCCCAAGGCCCGCACCGGGGACGCGGACTCCTGGCCCGCCTACGCGCCGGAGGCCGGCGCGGTCTTCCCGCTGCGCCACCTCGCCGTGCGCGAGCACCTGATCGCGGAGGAATCCGCGGAGCCCGGCGCCCTGGACGCACTCGACCGGCTGGGCCGACGTGATCTGCGGGACGGGCGCCAACGGCAGTTCCCGCAGGACTGGCCGGCCGAAAGGACCGGGCAGAACGGGCACGCCACCGACACCGCCCCCGTCCCCCTCCCCGAGGGCTACCGGCTGCTGCCCGCGCACCCCTGGCAGTACGAGATGCTGCGCGAGCACCCGGCGCTGCGCGCGGCTCTCGGACGCGGGGACATCATCGACCTCGGGCAGGGCGGCAGGCCGTTCGCCGCCACCGCCTCCGTCCGAACCCTGTACGACGGCGAGTCGTTCCTGAAGTTCAGCCTGAACATCAGGATCACCAACTGCCTTCGTAAAAACGCCAGTTACGAGCTGTCCGGCGCCGTCGCGCTCACCCGGGTGCTGGGTCCGGTGCTGGCCGACCTGGCCGAACGGTTCCCCGGCAGCGCGGTGCTCCGCGAGCCCGCCTACCGCAGCCTCGCCCTGCCCGGTCCCGACGGAACACCGGACCGCGAGCTGCTCGAAGGCTTCGGCGTCATCGTCCGCGAGGGCCTGGCCCACCGGCTCCTGCCCGGCACCACGGCGCTGCTCGCGGCGGCCGTGGCGGACGAGTACCCCACCAGTCCCGCGCACATCTCCCATCTCCTCGACGGGGCCGGGCCGCGGGCCGCACTCGACTGGTGGGCGGCCTACCTCAGGCTGCTCGTGCCGCCCGTACTCGCCGCCTACTTCGACCACGGCCTCGTACTGGAACCCCATCTGCAGAACGTGCTGATCTGCGTCGACGGCGACGGCATGCCCGCCCAGGTCCTCTTCCGCGACCTGGAGGGCACCAAGCTCGTGCCCGAGCGGCATGCCGAGACCCTCGCCTCGCTGCCGCCCGAGGTCGCGGGCCCGATGACGTACGACGCGCAGCGCGGCTGGGACCGTGTCGTCTACTGCCTGCTGGTGAACCACGTCGCCGAGCTGCTCGCAGCCGTCGCCGACCTGCATCCCCGTGCCGAGGCCGCGTTGTGGGCCGAGGTCCGCGGCGCCCTGCGGACGTACGGCGACCGATACGGCTGTCCGCCGCCGCTGGCCGCGCTGCTCGCGGGAGTGCCCCTGCCCGCCAAGGCGAACCTCCTGACCCGCTGGGAACGCAAGGCCGACCGCGAGGCCGGATACGTCCGTCTGCCCTCGCCGCTCGGCGAGCCGCTCGGCCAGACACTCGGCGAGCCGCTCGGCGGAGGCATCCCGCCCCACACGACCGCTACCGCTACCGCTACCGCTACCGCTGCCGCTGCCGCTGCCGCTGCCGGGGGCAAACGATGACCGATCCCACCGACGCCGTACGGGACCGGGTGCTCGCCCTGTCCTCCGGCGAACTGCCCGCCTACATATACGACTTGGCGGCGCTACGTACGCACGCGGCGGCCGTGCGAGCCTGTCTGCCCGAGCGTGTCGAGCTCTACTACGCGGCGAAGGCCAACCCGGAGCCGGAGATCCTGGCCGCGCTGAGCCCGTACGTGGACGGTTACGAAGTCGCGTCGGGCGGTGAACTCACCCATGTCGCCGAAGCGGTGCCCGGCCGTCCGCTGGCTTTCGGCGGTCCCGGCAAGACTCCCGCCGAGATCGTCGCCGCGTTGGAGCTGGGGGTGGAGCGCTTCCATGTGGAGAGCGAGTACGAACTGCACATGCTGGCCGAACTGGCCCGGCAGGTGCGCCCCGACGGCCGGGTGGGGGTGCTGCCGCGCTTCAACCTGCCCGTGGCCGCCGGCTCGCTGGCGGCGAGTTCCCTCGCCATGGGCGGTCGCCCCTCGCCCTTCGGCCTGGACCCGGCCCAGGCGGACGCGGTCATGGGCCTGCTCACCGATGGCACGTACCCGCATCTCGAACTCAAGGGTGGGCACGCCCATCTGGCGAGTGGACTCCGGGCTCCGGAACAACTCGCGGTGGCCGAGTCCATCGTGGAGTGGGCCGTTCGTCTGGCGGAGCGGCACGGGGTGCGGCCGGCGGAGGTGAACGTCGGCGGAGGCATGACGGTCGACTACGCGGCCCCCGACGAGCGCTTCGACTGGGCCGCGTACGGGTCCGGGCTCGCCCGACTGCTGGCGCGGCATCCCGGTCTGACCCTGCGTGTCGAACCCGGGCGGGCGCTGACGGCGTACTGCGGCTGGTACGCGACCGAGGTGCTGGACGTGAAGCCGAGCCACGGCGAGGAGTTCGCCGTGGTGCGCGGCGGCACACATCACCTGCGCACTCCGGCGACCAAGGGACACGACCAGCCCTGCACCCTGCTCAAGGTGGAGGACTGGCCGCATCCGTGGGCCCGGCCGGTCGCGCGAGGCGAACTCGTCACGCTCAGCGGCCAGTTGTGCACTCCGAAGGACGTCCTGGCCCGGAACGTGCCCGCGCGGGCGCTGCGTGCGGGCGATCGTGTGGCGTTCGGGCTGGCGGGTGCCTACGCGTGGAACATCTCCCACCACGACTTCCTCATGCACCCGCGACCCGGTTTCCACTTCATCGGTGCGCCGGGCTCGCCGGGCTAGGTCCCGTCGTTACCGGGCTCCTCGGTACCGGGCTGTGCGCCCCAGACGTATGTCCGGCCCGCGATCGCCTTGAACGTGGTCTCGCCGGTCGGCACCACGGCGCTGCGGACGGTCAGGCGCCGCGTGCGGGACGCCCTCAGCGTGACGCGGCTCGCGCGGCCCTCGGCCCACTCGATGTCGACGGTGGCGCCGCCGCGGGCGCGCAGCCCGCGGACCGAACCGTCCCGCCAGGCGGCGGGCAGCGCGGGAAGGATTTCGATGATGTCGTACTGGCTCTGCAGCAGCATCTCGACGATTCCGGACGTCGCTCCGAAGTTGCCGTCGATCTGGAACGGCGGGTGTGTGTCCCAGAGGTTCGGCAGGGTCGAGGACTTGAGCTGTTCGGCGAGCATCCGGTGCGCGTGGTCGCCGTCGCGCAGCCGTGCCCAGAAGTTGATTTTCCAGGCCTTGGACCAGCCGGTGCCGCCGTCCCCGCGTGCGGTGAGCGAGACCTTCGCGGCGTCGGCCCACGCACTGCCGGGCTCGATCCGGCGGCCGGGGTGCAGCGCGTAGAGATGGGAGACGTGCCGGTGGTCGTCCTTCGGGTCGTCCAGATCCGCCTTCCACTCCTGCAGTTGGCCCCAGGAGCCGATACGCAGACCCGGGTCCAGGCGGGCGAGGGTCCTCTCCAGTCGAGCACGGAACGCGGGGCTGTCACCCAGGGTGCGAGCCGCCTCCAGCGTGTTGGTCAGCAGGTCGTGCACGATCTGCTGGGACATGGCCGCGCCCGCGGTGAAGTCGCCGTGCTCGGGCGAGTAGCTGGGCGTGACGACGAGCGTGCCGTCGCGCGGATCGGTACGCAGGTTGTCGAGCCAGAACTCGGCGGCCCCCTTCATGACCGGGTACGCGGTCGAGCGCAGATACTCCACGGACTGGCCGAACCGGTAGTGCTCGTACGGCTGTTGCGCCAGCCAGGCGCCCGCTTCGGGGAACCAGAAGGCCGTGGCCCAGTCGTGCACGCCGGTGAAGCCGTACGGGTTGGTCTCGTTGTGCACGACCCAGCCCCGCGAGCCGAACATCTCTTTCGCGGTACGGCGTCCGGGTGCGCGCAGCGCCTCGACGAAGCGGTCGTAGGGTGCCGTGGTCTCGGCGAGGTTCGCCGCCTCGGCGGGCCAGTAGTTCATCTGCAGGTTGATGTTGACGTGGTAGTCGGCCGACCAGGGCGGTGACGTGCTGTTGTTCCAGAGGCCCTGGAGGTTGGCGGGCAGCGAGCCGGGGCGCGAGGACGCGATCAGGAGGTAGCGGCCGTACTGGAAGTAGAGGGCTTCCAGGGCGCGGTCCGTGGCTGTGGCGCCGCCGGTGTAGTTCGCCAGCAGCTGGTCCGTCGGGATGTCGGGGACCTCGGCGCGCAGGTCCAGCGTCACGCGGCCGAACAGGGCCCGGTGGTCGAGCAGATGACGGGCCGTCAGCGACTTGTAGCGTTCGCTGCACGCCGCGTCGACGGCACGGGTGACCGCCGCGTGCGGGTCCTCGCCCCGGTAGTCGGGGTACGTGTCGGCGTAGTCCGTACCGGCGGCCAGCACGAACCAGGCGCTGTCGGCGTCCGTCACGGTGAGGGTGCCGTCGGAATTCGCGGTGACGGTGCCGCTCTCGCCGTTCACGCGTACGTGTGTCTGTGCCTCGAAGCGCAGCCCGTTGTCGGCCAGCGCGCCACGCACCGTCAGCCTTCCGCCGGCCGCGGTGGTGACGGAGGTGACGGTGAAGTCGTCGCGGGGCGAGGTGTGGCGGAGGGTGAAGGAGACACTGCCCGGCCGGTCCGCGCTCAGCCGTCCCACGATCACCCCGTCGGGGTACGAGGCGAAGAACTCCCTGCGATGGCGCACCTGCATGTGGGTGTAGACGACGGTCGCCACGGCGTCGGCGATGTCGAGTTCGCGTCGGTACGTGTCCGGGGGCGTCGCCGGTGCGTCCGGAACGTCGATGTGGAGGTCGCCGAAGGTCTGGTGGGCGCCGTACCCGGCTTTGGGCTGGCCGAGTTCGTCGGCCACGGCCTCGGGGTCGAGGCGGGTTTCGGCGTCGATGCGGTCCTGCACTCCGGTGATCGCGCCGGGACGGGCGTCGCGCCAGTTGCCGTGGTCGTACCCCTGCACCGAGCCGGGGCCCCCGGTCCAGAGGGTCTTCTCGTTGAGCTGCAGTCGCTCGGAGGCGAGTGTCCCGAAGACCGTGACACCGAGGGCGCCGTTGCCCATGGGAAGCGCCTCACGCTCCCAGTCGTCGGCCGGGGTGGTGTACCAGAGGGACGAAAGTCCGGGTGATGGTGGTGGCGCCACCGTTGACACCTCCGATGTATCCGGGGCATCGGCAGTCGCCACCCCGGCAGACGCAAGGGCTCCGGAGCCCAGGGCGATACCGGCCGCACCACCAACTGCGGTCCTTAGTGTGGCTCTTCGGGAGAGTTCAGGGCTCGGCTGCGCAGCGCGTGATTCAGGTGACTGAAACGACATGACCCCTGACGCTAGAGGTCCGATCACCTGAGCGGCAAGGGTCATGACAAAGACGAAGGGAGGTGGGGAAGCGGTTCACCCGCCGGGAGGCTCAGCCCTGCTGGAACAGCTCTGCGGGCAGCGGCTTCAGAAGCGCGTACAGGTCGTCGGTGATGGGGCGGTCCCAGGCGGCGATCGTCACGAGGACCTTGTCGCTGCGGTCGAACTGCACACACGAGATACGCGTCTCGGAGAGCTTCAGGCGGCGCACGATGAGGAGGTTGTCCCCCTGCATGACCGGCATGTCCTCGGCGCCGGTGACGACGACCTCTTCGTCGTTCTCCAGCGCCTGCAGCAGCTGGGCCACCTCGAACGGGACCTCTCCCTCGGCGACCTCCCGGGCCGGGGAGCCCTCCGGCAGATTACCGATGATCATCGCCGGGCCGCGGCCGCCGAACAGGTCGTAACGCAGGAACACACCCTGGCAGCTGCCATCGGGGGCGGGCAGCAGGCCCGCGCCGAGATTGCCCGGCCAGTCGCCCGGATCCATGGCCAGAACGTCGAAGTCTGGCCCTGCGGGAGTGGCGCTACGGCGGCGGAGGAAGGACATGCCGCAATGGTACGTGCATCGGAGGGCGTACCGCCGTGGGGCAGCCGCAGCACCGTCGTCTCCTCGGTGCGGGGCTGTTCGGCGATGGTCGCCGTGGAGAGGCCGCGCACGGCCGGTTCCGTGACCGCGCACTCCCGGGCGGTGAGCGTGTCCGTCTCGGCGCCGTGCGGGCGGCGGGGCCGCGACCCGGCGGCCTCCCGGGGGCGGCTGCTGCGGCGCGGCTCCGCGCCGAGGGCGACGAGCGCACAGGCCGGTTCGTATGCCGCCAGGAAGCGCTCCGGATGGTCGACGGACTCTTCGAGAAGGGAGACGCGGGCCACCAGGCGGCCTGTCCGTGCAGTGCGACGCGGAAGTTACTGGGGATGGCCTGGTAGACGGCGGTGGCGATGAGCGGGTGGACGTATTCGAGAGGGCCCCGCCCGTCCCGGCGCCGGTGAGGATACGGGCGCCGCGCAACGCGTCCGCCGCGTCGGCCGCCTCCTCGGAACCGAGGCTCGCCACGGCCGCGGCGAGCGTCGGGGAGACCTCGGTGCCCAGCAGAGCGCGGGCCCAGGCGAAGCGCGCAGCCCGGACACCTCGCCCAACGCCTCGTCCGCAGCGGCGAGTTCCCGCTCGCGTTCGAAGAGCGTTCAGCTGCTCCGCATGCCCTGCCGCCCCATGCCGCACCCCCTACGCCGGAGCGAGTGCCGCGGGTCCGTCCGACCGTTACCGGCCGGAGCGGTCCGCCAACTGTTCCAGCAGGGCCACCGCCTCGGCGGCCCGCTCGTGCGGGACGAAGAGGTGGTCGTGGTGGAAGCCCGCGACGACGTTGCAGCTCAGGCCCTCTTCGGCGAGTGCCTGGGCGACGGCGGCCGTGAGTCCGACGGCGTCCAGCGCCGAGTGGATGCGCAGGGTGATCCACCCGGCCACGTAGTCGTAGGTCAGACGTGCCGCGTCGGCGTCCTCCTGTTCGACGACGAGAGTGAGGCCCTCGTCCTCGACGACGGTGACGACGGGTGAGAGACCGGGGGGTGCCGTGCTGCCGGGGACGGTGGTGAAGACGTAGCGGCCGGGGTGCAGGGCGGGTTCCATACCGCTCAGCAGCCGACCGAGATCACGTTCCGCGCCCGTTCCACCGCTCGCTCCGCTCATGCCAGGAGGTTATGCCGTTTCTTGCGCCGCTCATGATGGCGGGCGACACGAGCACGGTTTCCGCACGAGGGTCCGCACCATTCCTGGCGCGGGTGGTCCTTGAGGAAGTAGCGCACGCAGCGCGGGGCGTGGCAGGCGCGCAACCGCTGCCGCTCGGGGCTCGCGAGGAAGGCGATGGCGGCGCGGGCCAGGGCCGGCGCGAGGTCCGAACCGTCGTGCACGGGTTCCTGGCGTACGAAGGGTTCCTGGCGCACGACAGGGTCGGCGCCCTCGGTCCACGACAGCACCGGGACGGTCGGGGCCTGGGCGGCCCGGGCGTTGAGCCGTTCGACGGCGTCCCGCAACGGGATCAGCCGGCCCGCGTCGGCCGGGCTCGGCTCGCCGGGGCGCACGGCGTGGGCGAACAGCGCGCGCACGGCGGCGCGCACCTCGCGCACGGCCGCCAGAGCCGCGTCGCCGGCCTGAAACCGGGCGGACCCGCAGCCCTTGATTCCGGCAGACCCGGCGGCCTCGGCAGACCCGGCGGTCTCGACGCTCTCGACGCTCTCGACGGCGCCGGATACGGCCGCAGCGGCTTCCGGGTGCTCGGCCACCCACGCGGTGAGGCCCTGCGCGGTGGCGAGATCGTCGGCCACTCCGCCCCGGCCGTCATGGCGGACGGTCAGGGCGAGGTCCAGAGCGAGCCGTGCGTCCGGACTGATCGAGTCGGTCATGACCTAATGATACGGACCTCTACAACCATTAATTCACTACAACCATTAATTCACGGACCCCGTGACCCCGTGCCCCAGGGATGCCGGCCCTCGGGGGCGACCAGCGCGGAGTCGTGCACCTCGCGTCCGCGGGCCGCGTCGAGGGCACAGTCGAGAGAGCGCAGGCTGTCGTCCGATCCATCGACCGCGGCGATGACCGGCAGGGTGTTCCTGAGCTTCCCACCTCCGGAACATCTTCTTCCGCTTCCTGTGGCCGGCCTTGCTCGGGCAGGACCCCAGGAAGGGGTCGAAGAGCGCGTGTCCCCCTCCGCGACGGGATCGGATCTCAGGTGAGGTCGAACTCCCCCTCCCGCGCCCCCGACACGAACGCGCCCCACTCCGCGGGCGTGAAGATCAAGGACGGGCTTTCCGCGCGGCCACTGTTGCGCATCGCGATGAAACCCTCGACAAAGGCGATCTGGACATCCCCCTGCCCACGGCTGCTCGAATGCCAGTCGGCGCTGCTGAGGTCAAGCTCCGGCTTGTCCCAGCCCGCGAGCGGGTGCTGCTGGATGGTGCGCTCGGCCACGTCCGTGCTCCTCCCGGTTTCGTCGTCCGCGGCCAGCCTAGCTTTCGGTCACTGCCGCGCACAGGCCACGTAAGGGGGACAGTTCAGGAGGTGGGCGGCTCGGCTCCGACCAACCACATCGAGAAGAACTGGGAGCCGCCGCCGTAGGCGTGCCCGAGGACCCTGCGGGCGCCGTCGACCTGGTGTTCTCCGGCCTGTCCCCGCACCTGAAGTGCGGCTTCGGCGAACCGGATCATCCCGGAGGCCCCGATGGGGTTGGTGGAGAGCACCCCGCCCGACATGTTCACCGGAAGGTCGCCGTCCAGTTCCGTCACCCCGGACTCGGTGAGTTTCCAGCCCTCGCCCTCGTCGGCGAAGCCCAGATTCTCCAGCCACATCGGCTCGTACCAGGAGAACGGGACGTACATCTCGACCGCGTCGATGTCCCGGCGGGGGTCCGCGATGCCCGCCTGCCGGTACACGTCGGCCGCGCAGTCCTTGCCGGCCTGGGGGGAGACGAAGTCCTTGCCCGCGAAGAGCGTCGGTTCGCTGCGCATCGCGCCGCCGTGCATCCAGGCGGCCGGCCGCGGCGAACGGGCGGCCCCCGCCCGGTCGGTGAGGACCATCGCGCAGGCGCCGTCGGAGGACGGGCAGGTCTCCGAGTAGCGGATCGGGTCCCAGAGCATCGGTGAGGCCTGGACCTTGTCCAGCGTGATGTCGTGCTCGTGCAGATGCGCGTACGGGTTCTTGAGCGCGTTGCGGCGGTCCTTGTACGCGACCAGGGAGCCGACGGTGTCGGGGGCGCCGGTGCGTCGCATGTAGGCGCGCACGTGCGGGGCGAAGAAGCCGCCCGCTCCGGCGAGCAGCGGCTGCTGGAAGGGGATCGGCAGGGACAGGCCCCACATGGCGTTCGACTCGGACTGCTTCTCGTAGGCGAGGGTCAGTACGGTGCCGTGGACGCGGCCCGCTATCAGGTTCGTGGCGACGAGGGCGGTGGAGCCTCCGACGGAGCCCGCGGTGTGGACGCGCAGCATCGGTTTGCCGACCGCGCCGAGGGCGTCGGCGAGGTACAGCTCGGGCATCATGACGCCCTCGAAGAAGTCGGGGGCCTTGCCTATGACGACGGCGTCAATGTCGGCCCACGTCAACTCGGCGTCGGCGAGCGCGCGTTGAGCGGCCTCGCGGACGAGTCCCGCGATCGACACGTCCCTTCGGGCGGCCACGTGCTTGGTCTGACCGATCCCGACGACGGCCACGGGCTCCTTGCCCGTCACCGGGCCCTTCACCGGGCCCGTCGCGCGGCCTGTCGCTGGGCTCGTTGCCGGGCTCATCGCGGGTCTCCTTCCAGTACGGCGACCAGGTTCTGTTGCAGACAGGGCCCCGAAGTGGCGTGCGCCAGTGCCCGGTCGGAGTCACCGCGCCCGATCCGGGCTGCGGCCTCGCCGATCCGGATGAGACCCGCGGCCATGACCGGATTGGCGGCGAGCGCTCCCCCGGAGGGATTGACGTCGACACCGTCGCCCAGCCGCAGGGCTTTGCGCAGCACCACTTCCTGCGAGCTGAAGGGAGCGTGCAACTCGGCCGTGTCCACAGGCCGTTCGAAGAGGCCCGCCCGTTCCGCCGCCAGCCGCGTCGACGGCGAGTCGGTCAGATCCCGTACCCCCAGGCCGTGCGCCTCGATGCGGTGGTCGATGCCCCGTATCCAGGCGGGCCGCTCGCACAGTTCACGGGCCCGCTCCCCCGCGGCGAGGATCACGGCGGCGGCTCCGTCCCCGATGGGCGGACAGTCTCCGGTGCGCAGAGGGCGTACGGCGTACTCGCCTTGCGGTACCGAACCGCTCAGCTGCGCATGCGAGTTGTCGGTGGCGGAGGCTCGGCTGCGGGTGGCGACGGCGGCGAGCGCCGGCTCGTCCGTGTCGCCCGCGTCGATGAGCGCCTGCGCCTGGAGGGCGGCCAGGGCGACGGAGTCGGGCCACAGGGGTGCCATGTAGTACGGGTCGAGCTGCCGGGTCAGCACATCGCGTACGGAGCCGGGGGACGACTTGCCGTACGCGTACACGAGCGCGGTGTCCGCGTCGCCGGTGAGGAGCTTCGTCCAGGCCTCGTACAGCGCCCACGCGCCGTCCATCTCCACGTGCGACTCGGAGATCGGCGGCCAGGCTCCTACGCCGTCGAGGGCCATGGTGAAGGAGAAGGCCCGGCCCGCGAGATAGTCCGTGGAGCCGGAGCAGGTGAAGCCGATGTCGCTGGTCTTCAGCCCGGTCTGCGCCAGAACCTGGTGCAGGACCGGCATGAGCATCTCCACCTCGGAGAGCTCGTCGCTGGTGCGTCGGTGGTCGGTCTGCGCGAAGGCGACGACGGCGATGTCCCTGAGCGGGAAGGGCGCGGGCCCCGGTGCGGGCCTCGGTGCGGGCATCTACAACAGCTCCTTGTACGTCTCGTAGTCCGCGTCAGGTTCGCCGGTGGGCCGGTAGTGGTCGGGGTGGCCACCCCCGTCCGACCACACGGGCTCGACCCGCAGCCCCATGCGCACCTGGTCGTAGGGGATGCCGCCGATCCGGCCGTGCAGGGCGAGGTCGGCACCGTCGAGAGCGATGTGCGCGTAGACGTAGGGCACTTCGATGTCGAGGTTCCTCGCCTTGATGTTGACGATGCAGTAGGTCGTCACTGTGCCGCGCGGACCCACCTCGACCCGTTCCGCTGTGGCCACACCACACGTGGGGCACGCACCCCTCGGCGGGACGTACACCTTGCGGCACGACGGACAGCGCTCCCCGACGACCCGCCGCTCGGCGAGCGCGTGGATGTAGGCGGTCTGGGCACGGCCCGGCGAGTACGTGTAGTCGAGCCGGGCGGGCGCGACGATGCCCGTCACGGGGTTCTCGAACCGCCCGTCGTGACCTGCCGGTTCGAAGGTCTTCCCCACTACCGGCTCGTACTGCTCGGACGGCTCGGACGGCTCGAAGCAGGCGATGTCCGTGATGCCACCGGAGCGTTCCGCGGCCCAGCGGACCCGGACACGCATACCGGTGTGCACGGAGTCGGGGCCGCCGGGGGCGTCAAGAGCGTGCAGCAGCCCGGTGTCGGCGCCGTCGAGCCGCACCAGTACCCAGGCGAACGGCCGGTCGAGCGGCTGTCCCCGACGGGGTTCATGATTCCAGGCCCAGGTGGTGACCGTCCCGGTGGCCGCGACCTCGACGAGCTCGCTCAACTCCTCGGAGCTGACCGGGTCGTACTCGACGGGCGGCACGAGTACCCGGCCGTCCCCGGTCCGCACCCCGAGCACGACCCGCTCGCGCAGCCCGGTGAGAAACGCGCTCTGGACCGGCCCGAGGGACCGGGTGAAGGGAAACTCGACGACAAGGGGAGCTTTGAGAACTTCGGGCATGGAATCTCCTCACACAGGGGGCTTTCGGCCCCGGTCAGGGGCAGCGCCCGGTCAGGGGCGCGGGGAACCGCGCGCCCGGCCACGACGGACCCGCAGCGACGAACCGGCCGCCCGCGGAACGGGCAGAGCGGCGGGCACGACGGGCCACGGCGGGCCGCGGCGGGGCTCACTGCCGCCGATACACCGCGGCCCGCCGCTCGGCGAAGGCCCGCGCCCCCTCCTTCGCATCAGCGGTGTCGAACACCGGCCACCCGCGCTTCAGTTCGGCCGCGAGCCCCTCCGTCTCGCTCATCTCCGCCGTCTCGTACACGGACGCCTTCACCGCCTCGACGGCGAGCGGCCCACAGGCGTTGACCTGCTCGGCGATGTCCAGGGCCTTCTCCAGAGCGGTCCCGTCGGGCACGACATGCCCGATCAGCCCGATGCCGGCCGCCTCCCGAGCCGAGTACGGACGCCCGGTCAGCAGCATCTCCAGCGCGTGCGTACGCGGAATCTGCCGCTGGAGCCGCACCGTCGAGCCCCCGATCGGAAACAGCCCACGCCGCACTTCGAAGAGCCCGAACGTGGCGGACTCCCCCGCGACGCGGATGTCGGTCCCCTGGAGGATTTCGGTGCCGCCGGCCACACAGTGGCCCTCGACCGCGGCGATCACGGGTTTGCGCGGCCGGTGATGACGCAGCATCGCCTTCCAGTGCAGATCGGGGTCGGCCGTGAGGCGGTCCCGGTGCTGCTGCCCCTGCATCCCCT
The DNA here is from genome assembly GCF_044742785.1 of Streptomyces sp. NPDC087844. Lineage (NCBI taxonomy): Bacteria > Bacillati > Actinomycetota > Actinomycetes > Kitasatosporales > Streptomycetaceae > Streptomyces > Streptomyces sp. NPDC087844. Next base: position 44,096 of record NZ_JBIUVD010000010.1, read on the forward strand.
TGCCCGCGAGCGCCTTGAGGTCCATGCCCGCGCAGAACGCGCCGCCCGCACCGGTCAGGACGATCGAGCGGATGGCGTCGTCCTCGTCGGCCTCGACCCAGCCGTCGTACAGGCCGACCAGCATCGGCAGCGAGAGCGCGTTCTTGGCCTCGGGCCTGTTGAGCGTGAGCACCAGTGTGGCGCCTTCGCGCTGCACGGTGAGGTGTTCCGTCCCACCCATAGCCGTCCTCCCGTCTCAGGAACGAGAACAGGTTGCAGGAGGCGCCGAAGCAGTTCAAGGGTTTTCTGACAGACAGTCAGTTTTCTTCTGCGCGGACCCTTCACAGTTGTGGCGGGCTTTGCTCTGATGACCGGCGAAGCGATGACGCACGTCCATTCATCGATGCGCGTCCGATGCTCGTCTCGGCGCACGTCGATGTCCGTCGATGCTTGCCGGGGTCTGGAGGAGCGGTGGAGTACAACCTTGCCGACCTGTTCGAGTCGGTCGTCGACGTGGCCCTCGACCGTGAGGCGCTGGTCCACATCGACCATCCCGGTACGGGAGCCGAGCGCCGCCTGACGTACGCGGAGCTGGACGCGGCGGCCAACCGCGTCGCCCACCACCTGATCGACACCGGCATCCGCCCCGGTGAACACCTCGGACTGCACCTCTACAACGGCATCGAGTACCTGCAGACCGTCCTGGGGTGCCTGAAGGCACGGATCGTGCCGGTCAACGTCAACTACCGCTATGTCGAAGAAGAGTTGATCTACCTCTACAAGGACGCCGACCTGGCCGCCCTGGTCTTCGACGCGGAGTTCACCGAGCGGGTGGCGGCCGCCCTGCCGCACACCCCGGCCCTGCGCCTCCTCGTGCGGGTGGGTACCCCTGCCCTCGACGCGCCCTCGCTGCCGGCGCTGGGCTTCGAGGCCGCCGAGGCCGCCGGATCCCCCGGGCGGGGGTTCCCCGCACGCTCGGCCGACGACCAGTTCATCATCTACACCGGCGGCACGACCGGGATGCCGAAGGGCGTCATGTGGCGTCAGGAGGATCTGTTCTTCGCGGGGTTGGGCGGCGGCGCGCCGACCGGAGAGCCGGTGAAGAAGCCGGAGGAACTCGCCGAGCGGGTGGCGGCCGGCGGCGACGGGATCACCTTCTTCCCCACGCCCCCGTTGATGCACGGCACCTCGACCCTCACCGCGTTCATCGGCTTCCACTTCGGCCAACGCATCGTGATCCACAGCAAGTTCGTGCCCGAGGAGGTACTGCGGACCATCGAGAAGGAGAAGGTCACCAGCGTGTCCCTGGTCGGCGACGCGATGCTGCGGCCGCTGGTCGACGCGCTGAACGGCCCCATGAAGGGCACCGACTGCTCCTCCCTGTTCAGCGTCTCCTCGTCGGGCGCGATCATGTCGGAGACGGTCCGCGCACAGTTCCAGGCCCTCGTACCGAACGTGATGCTGCTCAACAACTTCGGCTCCTCGGAGTCCGGGTTCAACGGCACGGCGACGGCCGACTCGGGTCCCGACCGCGGCTTCCGCATCCAGGTCAACTCCCGCACGCGGGTGGTGGACCCTGCGACGTACGAGCCGGTCGCCGCCGGCGAACCCGGGCGCATCGCGCAGCGCGGACACGTGCCTCTCGGCTACTACAACGACCCGAAGAAGACCGCCGAGACCTTCTTCGAGAAGGACGGCGAGCGCTGGGTGCTGCTCGGCGACATGGCGACCGTCGACGAGGAGGGCATCGTCACCGTCCTGGGCCGCGGCTCGCAGTGCATCAACACCGGCGGGGAGAAGGTGTATCCGGAGGAGGTCGAGCAGGCGCTCAAGTCGCACCCCGACGTGTACGACGCGCTGGTGGCCGGAGTGCCCGACGAGACCTGGGGCAACCATGTGGCGGCCGTGGTGCAACTGCGCGAAGGCGGACGGCGGCCCTCCCTGGACGAGATCCAGACCCACTGCCGTACGCGTCTGGCGGGCTACAAGATCCCTCGCCGGCTGGTGATCACGGACTCCATCCAGCGGTCCCCGAGCGGCAAGGCGGACTACCGGTGGGCGCGGTCGGTGGCGGCGGAGGCGGCACGCTGAAGGGCCTGTTCCAGGCAGGTCAGTGCCAGCACGGCGACCAGCCCTCCCGCCCCGGCGGCCCTCTTCCCCGTACGTGGCACCCGTACCCCTCCGCTGTCGGACAGCGATCGTTCCCTCGGCGGGGAAGAGGGGTGAACGGGAGGTGCCGGTTCCCTCCGCACGCCTTGACGGCCGCCCGTACGGCTGGATTACTTGATCCCCACGGTCACGACCGAATGATCGGTCGCCCGAAATGGTCATGGTCAAGAGGCGAGGGGGAAGACCTGTGGCGGATGTGACGGACCTGCTGGACGCGGGTGAACGGCTCGACGCCGACGGCCTGCGCGCGCTCCAGCTGGAGCGGCTGCGGACCACCCTGCGGCACGCGTACGAGAACGTGCCGTTCTACCGCGACTCCTTCGACAAGGCGGGGCTGCGGCCCGAGGGCTGCCACTCGCTCGCCGATCTGGCCCGCTTCCCGTTCACCACGAAGGAGGACCTGCGCGACAACTACCCGTACGGGATGTTCGCCGTGCCGCGGGACCGTGTTCGCCGCATCCATGCCTCCAGCGGCACCACGGGGCTCCCCACGGTCGTCGGATACACCGGGAACGACCTCTCCATGTGGGCCGACATGGTGGCCCGCTCGATCCGCGCGGCGGGCGGCCGACCCGGTGACATCGCGCATGTGGCCTACGGCTACGGCCTGTTCACCGGTGGGCTCGGCGCACACTACGGCGCCGAACGGCTCGGCTGTACGGTCGTTCCCGCGTCCGGCGGCATGACCGCGCGCCAGGTGCAGCTGATCCAGGATCTGAAGCCCGGGATCATCATGGTGACGCCCTCCTACCTGCTGACGATCCTCGACGAGTTCGAGCGGCAGGGCGTGGATCCGCGCCACACCTCGCTCCGCGTGGGCATCTTCGGCGCCGAGCCGTGGACCGAGGAGATGCGCCGGGAGATCGAGGAGCGGTTCGCCATCGACGCGGTCGACATATACGGGCTGTCGGAGGTGATCGGTCCCGGGGTGGCCCAGGAATGTGTGGAGACGAAGGACGGACTGCACATCTGGGAGGACCACTTCTACCCGGAGGTCGTCGATCCGCTCACCGGCGAGGTGCTGCCGGACGGCGAGGAGGGCGAGCTGGTGTTCACCTCCCTCACCAAGGAGGCCATGCCCGTGATCCGCTACCGGACCCGGGACCTGACACGGCTGATGCCCGGTACCGCGCGCGTCTTCCGCCGGATGGCGAAGGTCACCGGCCGCAGCGACGACCTGGTCATCGTGCGCGGAGTGAACCTCTTCCCCACCCAGGTCGAGGAGATCGTCCTGCGCACCCCGGGCGTCGCCCCGCACTTCCAGCTGCGGCTGACCCGCGAGGGCCGCCTCGACTCGCTCACCGTACGGGCCGAGGCGCGCGCGGGCGCCACTCCGGAGATCCGCGACGCGGCCACGCGCGCCATCGCGGCGGCCGTGAAGGACGGCATCGGCGTCTCGGCGCGGGTCGAGATCGTCGAACCGGAGTCGCTGGAACGGTCGGTGGGCAAGATCAGACGCATCGTGGACCTGCGCCCGCGATAGCCCGCGCCGGCCCGCGCCGCTTGTTCGGTACGGGACAGTTCTCAGGGGTGGGGCGTCGAGCCGTACGCCGTCAGGAAGCGGTCTCGGAAGGCGTCCATGCGCCAGACCGGGGCCGTGTCGTCGGGCTTGAGGCCCTCGGTCCAGTTCCAGTCGTCGATCTTGTCGAGCACGGACTTGTCGTGGGCGACGATCGACACCGGCACATCCCGGTTGGCGTGGTCGCCGCTCACCCTGGCCAGGGGCTGGTGGTCCCCCAGGAAGACCAGCACGGTGTTCTTGTCGCCGTACTTGACCACGTAGTCGATGAGGCTGGTCACCGAGTACTCGATGGACTTGCCGTACTCCTCCTTGACCTTGGTGGAGTCGTAGAAGACGTCCGAGGCCTTCTTGCCGTCCTTCTGGATGTCCTTGTAGACCGAGCCGTCGCCGATCTCGTCCCAGGGGATCGTCCTGGGGATCGGCGCCCAGGGCTGGTGGCTGGAGGTCAGGATGATTTCCGACATCAGCGGTTTGTCGCGCTTCTTGCCGTGCTCAAGGCGCTGGTAGGCGCTCAGGGCGTACTGGTCGGGCATGGTCGACCAGCTGAACTTGGGTCCCTTGTAGCCGAGTTCCCGTGAGTCGTAGACGTTGTCGAGGCCGTAGAACGAACTCTCGGGCCAGTTCTTCTGGATGCCCGGCATGATGCCGACGGTCCGCCAGGCGCCGGAGCGCTGGAAGGCGCCGGTGAGCGTCAGGTGGTCGCCCGCGGTGACGGTGCGGTAGCGGGCCTGGTTGCTGATCCACAGCCCGGACAGGAAGGTGGAGTGGCCGAGCCAGCTGCTGCCGCCGTACGTCGCCGAGGTGAGCCAGCCGCTCCTCGCCGCGTACCCGGCCTCGGTCAGCGCCGCCGTCTTGTCGTCGAGCGTGGCGTCGACTCCGGGCGCCATGACCGGGTCCTCGATGGCGCTGCGGCCGTAACTCTCGATGAAGGCGAAGATGACGTCCTTGCCGCGCAGGTCGGGGACGAGCTGGTCCGGTGGCGTCTTCGCGAACTTGTCCTTCTTGGCGATCTTGGCGAACTCCGCCTCGTCCTTGAGGGTCGCCTGCACCCGGTCCACCCGGTTCTGGACGGCCCCCGCGGTGCTGCGGGCCGCGAACTGCACCCCCGCGAACTGCACGCCGAGCGCCGAGCAGGCCACCCAGACCGTGCCGGCGACCAGCGTGGCACGGGTCGCACGGCCGCTCTGCCGGGCCAGCAGGTTGGCGAGCCGGACGACGGAGAGGGCCATCAGCGCGAACACGGCGACGACGAGCACGACGACCGCGACGACGACACCGACCGCGCCGGCCTTGCCCATCGAGTCCTCAAGGTACGTCCGGGCGTCGTCGAACAGGACCCAGTCGAGTACGACGTTGAAGCCGCGTCCGAGGAATTCGTTGAAGCCGAGGTCGAGGAGGTTCAGGACGGTCATCGCGCCCAGGCTCAGACCGGCGAGGGCGGCCGTGATCAGCCTCAGTGTCTTCGGCAGGACCATGAGGACGGCCGCGCCGAAGATCGCCTCAACCGGCAGCCGGAGGAACACGGCCGGCCGGAAGCGGTCGGGCTCGTTCGGCATGAGAAGCGCGAAGAGCACGAGCGCCGCGGCGAGGGAGGTGATCGTGTAGGTCAGGGTCCGGGCGGCACCGGGGTGCCTGGCGCGCCGGCCGCGGGGGGTGGCGGGAGTCTCGGCCGTCTCCTCGGCGCCGGTCGAGGCGTCCTCGTCGGCGTCGGGGACGACGGACGTGCCCTTGCCTGCGGCGGTGGACGCTGCCTCGCCCGAGTCGGGGGAGGCACCCCCACCTGCGACGACGGGCGCATCCGCGTCGGCGGGTGCGGCCTCGTCCTCCCCTGCCGGGGCCTCTCCGTCCTCGGCCTCAGCCGGGGCGGGCGCCGGGCCGATCGACGCGTCCGCGGTCCCGGCGGGCGTCCCGGCCTTGTCGGTGGGCGTCCCGGCCTTGTCGGTGGGCGTGCTGTCCGCCGGAGGCACTGCCTCGGGCATCTCGGGTTCCTTCGGGGTTGTCCGGTCCTGGTCCGGCAATGGGTGGGAGTTCGTGGTGCTAGACAACCCGAAGGTCCTTCCGTGCGAAACCCGGTGGTGGCTGGGCGGACCGGACTCGGGTGGTCGGACCGCCGTAACGTAACTGGTACGGGCCACCGGCGGGTTCAGTTCAGTGGGGCGGCGGTCCGCCCGGCAAAGATTCGGTCACCGGTGGGTCAAGGTCACCGGGGCGCGCCCCCGGGGAGCCCTCCCCGAGCCGGTCCCGCAGTTCCCGCTTGAGGATCTTCCCGCTCGCGTTGCGCGGCAGCTCGTCCACGAACACCACCCGCTTCGGCGCCTTGAAGTGGGCGAGTTTCTCGCGTGCGTGGGCGAGCAGTTCCTCCTCAGTGACCTCGCCACGGGGGACGACGACCGCGGTGACGGCCTCGATCCACCGCTCGTCGGGCAGGCCGATCACCGCGGCCTCGGCCACCTCGGGGTGGGTGTAGAGCGCGTCCTCGACCTGCCGGGAAGCGACCAGTACGCCGCCGGAGTTGATGACGTCCTTCACCCGGTCGACGACGGTGAAGTATCCCTCGGCATCCCGCACCACGAGATCACCGGAGTGGAACCAGCCGTCCCGGAAGGCCTCGGCGCTCTCCTCCGGCTTGTCCCAGTAGCCCTCGCAGAGCTGCGGTGACCGGTAGACGACCTCACCGGAGGTGCCGTCGGGCACGTCCTTGCCGTCCTCGTCGACCACCCGCGCGTCCACGAAGAGCACCGGACGCCCGCAGGAGTCCATCCGCTTCTTCCTGTGCTCGTGCGGCCCGAGGACCATGGCCAGTGGACCGATCTCGCTCTGGCCGAAGCAGTTGTAGAAGGCCAGCTTCGGCAGCCGGGACCGCAGCCGTTCCAGTACGGGCACCGGCATGATCGACGCCCCGTAGTACGCCTTGCGCAGTCCGCTCAGGTCGCGGGTCGCGAAGTCGGGGCGGTTCGACAGGCCGATCCACACGGTGGGCGGCGCGAAGAGACTGTCCGCACGGCCGGCCTCGACGAGGTCGAACAACTGGTCCCCGTCGGGCGCGTCGAGAATGGTGTTCGAGGCGCCGACCGCGAGATAGGGCAGCAGGAACACGTGCATCTGCGCCGAGTGGTAGAGCGGCAGCGAGTGCACGGGCAGATCGCCCGCGCTCAGGTCGAGGGCGGTGATCGCGCTCAGGTACTCGTGCACCAGCGCACGGTGGGTCAGCATCGCGCCCTTGGGCAGTGCCGTCGTGCCCGAGGTGTAGAGCAGCTGCACCAGGTCCTCGGTGCGCGGCTCGGGGCCGTCGTAGGGAGGTGTCGACTCCAGCCGGGCGAGGAGCGAGTCCTGCGCGTCGCGCAACGGCAGCGCGCGGACACCCTCGGGGAGCCGGTCCGCGAGGTCCGGGTCGGCCAGGACCAGTGTGCAGCCCGACTGGCCGACGATGTACGCGAGCTCGTCGCCGGTGAGGTTCTGGTTCACCGGCACATGGACCAGTCCGGCGCGGGCGCAGGCCAGGAAGCCGATGAGGTACGCGTCGGAGTTGTGCCCGTAGGCGCCGACGCGGTCCCCCGGGGTGAGTCCTGAGGAGCGCAGTACCCCGGCCGCGCGGGAGACGGCCTCGTCGAGTTCGGCGTAGGTCCAGGTGCGTTCGCGGTAGGTGACCGCGACGCGAGCCGGGGTGCGCCGGGCGCTGCGTCGCAGTACCCCGTCAACCGTGCTGCCGTGTCCAGGCGTCATGGGACGTGATCCTGGTTCCGTCCAGGTCGCAGGTCAAGCCGGGCAGCACGGGCTCCGTGACGGGCGACCTGGACGGTCCCGTACGGCTCGGGACCGCACAGGACCGGAGCACAGGTGGGCCGCGACCACATGGGACCCGGCCACGTCCGGGCCGAGGCCTCACACCGGTCGCGTACGCCCCTCCCAGTACGGGTCCCGAAGCCGTCGTTTGTACAGCTTCCCGTTGGGGTCGCGTGGCATCGTCTCGATGAAGTCGACGCTCGCCGGGCGTTTGTACCCGGCCAGTCGCCGTGCGCAGTGTTCGAGGATCCGCGCGGCCAGCGCCTCGCCGGGTTCGAAGCCGGGAGCGGCTTCGACGACCGCCTTCACCGACTCGCCCCAGTCGTCGTGCGGGATCCCGAAGGCGGCCGCGTCGGCGACGGCGGGGTGGGTGAGCAGCGCGGCCTCGATCTCGGCGGGATAGATGTTGACCCCGCCCGAGATGATCATGTCGATCTTGCGGTCGCGGAGGAAGAGATATCCGTCCTCGTCGAGGTACCCCAGGTCACCGACGGTGAAGAAGTCCCCGATGCGGTTCTTCCTCGTCTTGGTCTCGTCCTTGTGGTACGAGAACCCGCCGGTGCTCATCTTCATGTACACGGTGCCGAGTTCGCCGGGCGGCATCCTCTTCCCGTCGTCGTCGAAGACGGCGAGTTCGCTGATGGGCCACGCCCTGCCGACCGTGCCGGGTTTCTTCAGCCAGTCCTCGGCGGTGGCGAAGGCCCCGCCGCCCTCACTGGCCGCGTAGTACTCCTCGACACTGTGGCCCCACCACTCGATCATGGCCCGTTTCACATGGTCCGGACACGGGGCGGCGCCATGGATGGCGTGCCGCATGGACGACACGTCGTACGCCCCTCTGGTGTGTTGGGGCAACGCGAGCAGGCGGTGGAACTGGGTCGGCACCATATGCGTGTGGGTGCACTGATGGGTGTCGATGAGCCGGAGCATCTCCTCGGGCGTCCACTTGTCCATCAGCACCAGCCGGTGCCCGATGTGCAGGGACGCGCCCGCGAACTGCAGGACCGCCGTGTGGTAGAGCGGCGAGCACACCAGATGCACATTGCCGTCGAACGGCTTGATGCCGAAGATGCCGAGGAAGCCGCCGAGGTACGTCTCCTCGGGGAGCTTGCCGGGCAGCGGGCGACGTATGCCGCGCGGACGCCCCGTGGTGCCGGAGGTGTAGTTCATGACCCAGCCGAGCGTCCGGTCCCCGGGCACGGACCCGGGCCGCCCGTCGAGGAGGTCACCGTACGGCCGGAAGCCGTCGACCGTGCCGACCGCGTACCGCCGGTCGGCGGGGAGAGCGGCCTCGTCGGCCGCGTGGCGTGCGGCGTCGCCGAACCGCTCGTGCGCGATGAGCGCCTTCGCCCCGGAGTCGGCGACGATCCAGGCGATCTCGGGGCCTACCAGATGGTGGTTGACGGGCACGAGGTAGAAGCCGGCCTGCGAGGCGGCGAGGTAGGCAATGAGGAACTCGACGCCGTTGGGCAGCACGACGGCGAAGGAGTCGCCGCGTTCGAGCCCGGCGGCGCGCAGTCCGTGGACCAGGCGGTTGGCCTCGGCGTGCAGCCGTCCGGCGGTCCACTCCTCGCCGTCGGTCGCGACGAGCACGATGCGTTCGGGGTCGGCGGTGGCCTGGGACCAGAAGCCGTTGGGGGGCCGGCTCACTCGTGGCTCCTTCCAGCGATGCGGTCGAGTCGGTCCACGGCCTCCTCGAAGCCGCGGGTGAGGTCGTCGACGACCTCCTGGACACCGCGTTCACTGTTCATGCGGCCGACGATCTGTCCCACGGGCGTGCCGAGCAGTGGTTCCACCTCGTGCTTCTGGATCCGTGAGACCGCCTCCGCGACCAGGAGTCCCTGCAGCGGCATGGGGAGCGTGCCGGGTCCGTTCGGGTCGTCCCAGGCGTCGGTCCATTCGGTACGCAGCTGCCGTGCGGGTTTCCCGGTCAGCGCGCGCGAGCGGACCGTGTCGCCGGATCCGGCGGCGAGAAGCTTCTGTGTCAGGGCGCGCGAGTGCATGTCGGCCTCCGTGGTGGTCAGCCACAGGGAGCCGAGCCACACACCCTGGGCGCCGAGTGTGAGCGCGGCGGCCATCTGCTGTCCGCTGCCGATGCCGCCCGCGGCAAGCACGGGCAGGGGCGCCACGGCCTCGACGACCTCGGGGGTGAGCACCATGGAGGCGATCTCACCGGTGTGGCCGCCGCCCTCGTAGCCCTGGGCGACGACGATGTCGATGCCCGCCTCGGCGTGCTTGCGCGCGTGCCGGGCGCTGCCCGCGAGGGCGGCGACGAGCACGCCCTTGTCGTGGGCGCGCTCGACGACGTCGGCGGGCGGCGAGCCGAGCGCGTTGGCCAGCAGCTTGATCGGATAGTCGAAGGCGACGTCCAGCTGGGTGCGGGCGACCTGTTCCATCCAGCCGGTGATGCGCCAGCCTGAGGCCTCGCCCTCGTCGAGTCCGGGCACCGCGTACTTGGCCAGGGTGTCCCTGACGTACTGCCGGTGCCCCTCGGGGATCATCGCCTCGACGTCGGCCTCGGTGACGCCCTCGACCTTCTTGGCGGGCATGACGACATCGAGCCCGTACGGCATTCCGTCGACGTGTGCCTCGATCCAGTCGAGGTCCCGTTTGAGCTCGTCGGGGTCGGTGTAGCGGACCGCGCCGAGCACGCCGAGTCCGCCGGCCCGGCTGATGGCAGCGGCGACGGCGGGGAACGGCGTGAAGCCGAAGAGGGCGTGCTCGACTCCCAGTTTCTTGCTCAGCTCCGTCTGCATGGGCGCAGGATGCCGCAGTCCTCCGGACGAGGGAAGACCTTTCCTGATGACCCGTCAGTTTTTTGGACCGCGGACGAGTCGGGCGCCACCGTTGACACCGCCCTCCTCCGACACAAAAGTTTCACCGGGCACGGTGCGAGCGGAAAGATACTTTCAGGCGGTGCGACGGGAGGCTCTTCAATGGCGTCGATACCATCGGGACGGGACGGAGCGGACGGCGGGCCGTCCCGTCGTCAAGTGGGGCGCGGCTTGACGGCGTTGGGCGGCGCACTGATCCTGGCGCCCCTGCCCGCGGCGTCGGCGGCGCCCGGCACGGGCAGGGGCGACGGGCCGGGCTCCGGCCGCCCCACCCTGCGGCACGGCTCCGCCGAGCGCGCCGGACTGCTCCCCGCCCAGCTGCGCCAACTCGTCACCGACGCCGAGTCGTTCCTCGCCCCCTCCCCCGAGCACCCCTGGTATGCGGGTGCCGTCCTGCTCGCGGGCCGCGGCGGTACGGTCGCCCTGCACGAGCCGATCGGCAAGGCCGTGCGCTACTCGGCGTACGACGAGAAGACCGACACCGGCGTGGAGTTCCCCGCGGAGCGGCAGGTCCCGATGGCCGGGGACACGGTCTTCGACCTGGCCTCGGTCTCGAAACTGTTCACGTCGATCCTCGCCGTGCAGCAGATCGAGCGCGGCACGCTGGAGCTGGAGGGCAGGGTCGCCTCGTACCTCCCCGACTTCGGCGGCGCGGGCAAGCGGGACATCACCATCAGGCAACTGCTCACCCACACCTCGGGGTTCCGCGCCTGGATCCCGCTCTACAACGCGCCGACGTACGAGGAGAAGCTCCAGCTCGTCTGGAGGGAAGCGCCCCTCAACCCGCCCGGCACCAAGTACCTCTACTCGGACCTCAACCTGATCTCACTCCAGTTGGTCCTGGAGAAGATCACCGGTCACGCCCTGGACGACCTGCTCCGCACCGAGATCACCGCTCCGCTCGGGATGCACCGCACCCGCTACAACCCGCCGCCCTCCTGGAAGCCGGGGATCGCCGCCACCGAGGACGCCCGCAGGCCGTGGTCCGGGCTCGACCGCGGGCTCGTATGGGGTGAGGTGCACGACGAGAACGCGTACAGCCTGGGTGGTGTCGCGGGGCACGCCGGTGTCTTCTCCACCGCGTGGGACCTCGCCGTCCTCGGCCGGACGCTGCTCAACGGCGGGGTGTACGGCAGGGCGCGCATCCTGGAGCCCGCCTCCGTGGACCTGATGTTCACCGACTTCAACACGGCCTTCCCGGGCGACGAGCACGGTCTCGGCTTCGAGCTCTACCAGCACTGGTACATGGGCGCGATGGCCACTCCGCGCACCGCGGGTCACACGGGCTTCACGGGCACCTCGCTCGTCCTCGACCCGACGACCGACTCCTTCCTCGTCCTCCTCGGCAACTCCGTGCATCCCGTGCGCAGTTGGCGCTCCGGTTCCGCTCCCCGCGTCGCCGCCGCCGACAACCTGGCCCGCGCCGTTCCGGTCCGGCCCGCGCGAGGGCGTACGGCCTGGTTCTCCGGCATGGCGACCGCGGCCTCCGCGACGCTGACGCTGCCCGCGCTGGACGTGGGCGCCGGCGGGCGGCTGCGGTGCGCGCTGTGGTGGGACACCGAACCGCGGGCCGACGCGCTCTTCCTGGAGTCCTCGGCGGACGGCGGCGAGACGTGGCGGGCGGTGCCGTTCACGACCGTCCGCGACGGTCAGGCTCCGGCCGGGCATCCTGCCGGCTCGGTGACCGGCTGGTCGGGCCGGGCGTGGCACCGGGTCGGCGCGGACCTTCCCGCTGCCGCGCGGCTTGTCCTGCGGTGGCGGTACGCGACGGATCGGCTGTACGTGGGGCGTGGCGCGTATGTGGACGCGCTGCGTGTCGGCGACGACGACCGTGTCCTGTTCGACGACGGCCGTCCGGCGGACTCTGCGCGTGTCGAGGCCGTGGGGTGGGTGGCGTCCTCGGGGTGAGCGCCCTGCGGGGCCCGGACTCCTAGGGGTGAGCGCCCTGGGGCCGGACCCCCAGGACCCGCAGTCGCATCCGCCGTTGGCCCACCGGTAGCGGGTGCGTCTGCGGGCGCGTGGGGGTTGCCCGCGCAGTTCCCCGCGCCCCTGAAAAAGCCGGGGAGGCCCTTACGGGGCTTCCAGGAGCGCCATGGCCGCGTTGTGGCCCGGCACCCCGCTCACGCCTCCGCCCCGCACCGCGCCCGCGCCGCAGAGCAGGATGTTGGGGTGGGCGGTTTCCACGCCCCAGCGACCGGTGTCCTCCTGGGTGTGGGGGAACGCGAGGTCGCGGTGGAAGATGTTGCCGCCGGGGAGCCGGAGGTCACGCTCCAGGTCGAGGGGCGTCTTGGCCTCGATGCACAGGCGGCCGTCCCCGTCGGTCGCCAGGCAGTCGACGATCGGTTCGACGAGGTGTGCGTCCAACTGCGCCAGGGTCGACTTCAGCAGTTCCCGGCGTACGCCGTCGTTGTCCTTCGCGAAGAGCCGGGCGGGTGTGTGCAGCCCGAAGAGCGTGAGCGTGTGGTAGCCCTGCTGGACCAGGTCGGGGCCCAGGATCGTGGGATCGGTCAGCGAGTGGCAGTAGATCTCGGAGGGCGGTGCCTCGGGCAGTAGGCCGGCCGAGGCCTGCGCGTGCGCGGTCGCCAGTTGCTCGTACCCCTCGGCGATGTGGAAGGTCCCGGCGAAGGCCTCGCGCGGGTCGACGGAGGTGTCGCGCAGCCGGGGCAGCCGCTTCAGCAGCATGTTGACCTTGAGCTGGGCGCCTTCGGCGGGGGCGGGCGGTTCGCCGCCGGTCAGCCGCGCGAGTTCCTGCGGGGAGGCGTTGACGAGCACGTGCCGGGCGGCGACCGTTGCCTCGCCGTCCGCGGTGCGGTAGGTGACCTCGGCGGCGCGTCCGTCGGTCTCCACCCGGACCGCCTCATGGCCGGTCGCGAGGACCGCGCCGGCGTTGCGCGCGGCGGCGGCCAGCGCGTGGGTGAGCGCGCCCATGCCGCCGACCGGAACGTCCCAGGCTCCGGTGCCGCCGCCGATCACGTGGTACAGGAAGCAGCGGTTCTGCCGCAGGGACGGGTCGTGGGAGTCGGCGAAGGTGCCGATGAGGGCGTCGGTGAGGACGATTCCGCGCACGAGGTCGTCGGCGAAGGTGTCCTCCACGGCGATCCCGAGCGGCTCCTCGAAGAGGACGCGCCAGGCGTCCTCGTCGTCGATGCGGCGGCGCAGTTCGTCGCGGGTGGGGAGCGGCTCGGTGAGGGTGGGGAAGACCTTCTTGGCCAGGCGGCCGGTCATGCCGTAGAAGCGCTGCCAGGCCTGGTACTCGCTGCCCGAACCGGTGAGTTTGGCGAAGGCCTCCCGGGTGCGCCGCTCGCCGCCCCCGACGAGCAGTCCGGCGGGCCTGCCGCTCCGCTCGGTGGGGGTGTACGAGGACACGTTGCGGCCGCGCACCCGGAAGTCGAGACCCAGATCCCGGACGATCTTCCGGGGCAGCAGACTGACCAGATAGGAGTAGCGCGACAGCCGGGCGTCGACTCCGGCGAACGGCCGCGTCGACACGGCGGCACCGCCGGTGTTCCCCAGCCGCTCCAGAACGAGCACGGACTTCCCCGCGCGGGCCAGGTAGGCGGCGGCCACCAGCCCGTTGTGCCCTCCGCCGACAATGACGACGTCGTGTTCCCGGTATCCCTCGTGAGCACCCATGCCCCTAGGTAACACGCAAAGATCCACACCGACCACCCTCACACGCACCCGGCGGCCCCCCAGGCGGGGACGCCCCCCCCCAAGGGGCGCGGGGAACGGCGCACCCGGCCACGAGCGGCCCGCACCCGAAAAACCCCGCCCAACCCGCGCCCCTCAAGGGGCGCGGGGAACGGCGCGACCAACCACGACGGCCCCGCACCCAAAAACCCCGCCCAACCCCCACCCCCCAAGGGGCGCGGGGAACTGCGCAACCAACCACGACGGCCCCGCACCCGAAAAGCAACCCAGGGGCGGGGGGGGCGTGGGGCACAGCCCCAGTGCAGGCAAAGGCAGCCCGGCGCCTCAATAGGCCCCGGAAACCCGCTGCCGCAACGCAGCCACTCTCCGGTACAACTCCGCCGCCTCCCCCACCCGCCCCAACTGCTCCAGACAGTGCGCCTCGTCATTACGGCTGACCAGAGCATCGAGATGGTCGGCACCGAGCACCCGCTCACGCGCCCCGGCCACCTGCCGGTACTCCGCGAGCGCGTCCCCCCACCGGCCGAGCCAGCCGAGCCCGACGGCGACCTCGCGACGGCTCACCAGGGTGTCCGGGTGATCGGGCCCGAGGACCCGCTCCCGGATGGCGCACACGTCACGGGACTCGGCGAGCGCCTCCTCCCACCGGCCGAGCCGTCCGAGGTTGACCCCGAGGCCGTGCCGGGCGCGCAGGGTCTCGGGATGGGCGGGCCCGTGCACGCGGGTCCGGTCGTCGATCAGTTCCCGGTACAGCTGCAGGGCCTGCGCGCTGTGCCCGAGCCGGCCGAGGCTGATGCCGACCTCGTAGCGGGCGGCGAGTGTGTCCGGGTGGTCGGGGCCGAGCGCCTGCGCCCGGGCCCCGGCGACTTCCCGGTAGCTGCCCAGCGCCTCGGTCCACCGCCCCAACTGGCCGAGCGCGTACGCCACTTCGTACCGGGTGACGAGTGTGTCGGGATGGTTCGCGCCGAGCACACGGGCGCGGGCCGCGGCCACCTCGCTCGCCATCCGGTACGAGTCCTCAAGACGCCCGAGCCTGCTGAGGTTGAAGGCGAGGTTGTGGCGGCAGCGCAGGGTGTCAGGGTGGTCGGGTCCCATCGCGCGTTCCCGGGTGGCGAGCACGCCCGTATAGACCTGGTGCGCCTCCAAGTGTCGGTCCAACTGGCCCAGTACGTACGCCATTTCCTGGCGGGCGGCCAGGGTGTCCGGGTGGTCGGGGCCGAGCACGTGCTCCCTGGCGCGGGCCACGTGGGTGTATTCGCGCAGCGCGTCGGCGGGGCGGCCCGTGCGGCTGAGGGTGAAGCCGACCTCGTAGCGGCTGGCCAGGGTGTCGGGGTGGTCGGGCCCCAGGGCGTGCTCGCGTTCGGCGGCGACGGCGCGGTGCACCTCGCCGGCCTCCGCCCAGCGGCTCAGCCGTCCGAGGCTGAGCCCCGCGTTGTGGCGGCCGGTGAGTGCGGTGAGCGACTCGGGGGACGGGGTGAGCCGTTCGGCGGGCAGCGGGTCCGGGGTGCCGCGGGTGTCGGTGCGCGCGATCCAGTCGCCGGTGAGGCCCGCGGCGGCGTCCGGGGGTGTGACGCGCAGTCCCGCGCCGGTCCCGGTCGCCTTGTGGCCCGTGCTCATACCGCGGGTCCAGGACGGCAGACGCGCCTCGCGGGAGACCGGCCGCTCGGCCACCTCAGGGCCTGCCGTCGCTGTAGGGCCTGCCATCGCCGCAGAGCCTGCCGTCGCTTCAGGTCGTCCCGTCACCTCGGAGCGTCCCGCCGCCTCGGGCCACTCCCGCACCTCGGGCCACTTCACCGCCTCGGGCCGCACGGGCGCCGACACCTCGGTCGGTACATACGCCGGTGTGGTGCGGCCCGCGCCGATCCGGCGTCCCAGCTCGCGGGCGTCGTGCGGTCGCCGTCCGGGCTCCTTGGCCAGCAGGTCGAGAATGATCCGGTCCAGGAACTCGGGGAGTTCGGCCCGGCGGCTGCGTGGCGGCTCGGGTGCCGTGTCGCGGTGTCCGACGAGGACCGCCCACGCGTCGTCGAGGTCGAACGGCGGGGCGCCGGTGGCGATCTCGTACAGCACGCAGCCGAAGGAGTAGAGGTCGCTGCGCTGGTCGACCTCGGTGCCGCCGATCTGCTCGGGTGACATGTAGTGCGGAGTGCCCATGGCGATGCCGGTGCCGGTGAGGCGTGAGGTGAAGCCGATGTCGTGGCCGAGGCGGGCGATGCCGAAGTCGCAGATCTTCACCGTGCCGTCGTCGAGCCGCATGATGTTGGCGGGCTTCAGATCGCGGTGCACGATGCCCTGCTGGTGGGTGTAGGCGAGGGCGGCGGCGACCTGCTCGGCGACGTCCACGATGTCGCCGACCGGCAGAGGATGCTGCCTGTTGTCCTCCAGGAGCTGGCTCAGGTTGCGCCCGTCGAGCAACTCCATCACCAGGTACAGGACGCCGTCGTACTCGCCGAAGTCGTGGACGACGGTCACGCCGCGGTGCTGGAGGGCCGCGGCCACCCGCGCCTCGCGCCGGAACCGCTCCCGCAGCACACGCGTGAACGCGGTCTCGTGATGATGGCCCAGCGGTTTGAGGCACTTGACGGCGACCTGTCTGCCCAGCGACTCGTCCCGCGCCCGCCACACCTCTCCCATGCCCCCTCGACCGATCAGGTCGAGCAATCGGTACCGGCCCTGGATGAGCCTGGTCTCCCCCATCTGCCGCGATCGCCCCCGTCGTCCGGACCCGCCCTCCCCTGGCCCGCCCAGTATGACGAGCTATGGTCCGACTTTGTACGGTGCGGGGCGCGAGCCGGGGCCGAGCCGTGACATGGCGCGGATAATGTGTTTGGGCGGCAGTTGCCAGCGCAGACGTGCGGGAACGCAGCGCAGCACGGTGCCCGTGAGGCGTAGCCGCCGGGTCGCCGTCCGGGGCGACCGTACGGATCTTCCGTACAACTCATGTGCGTACGGCGGCAGTGAGGCGTACGCGGTCTGCGCCACCCACTGCCACAGCAGGGCCCGCGCCGGGACCAGCAGCGGGTGGACGGGCGGCCTGCGCAGGAAGTCGTCGACGTCCCGCGCCTCCGGTCCCGCGGTCAGTTCCGGCCGCGTCTTCTCGAAGTACGCCGCCAGCTCGCCCTGGTCGGACGGTACGTCGGCGGGGTCGAGACCCACCAGCCGGGCGCTGACGCGGTGTTCGTCGATGTACCGGTCGGCCTGCGCGTCCGTGAGCCGGAGACCGGAGCGGCGCAGGACGTGCAGATAGGAGTCGATCTCGGCACAGTGGACCCACAGCAGCAGCGCGGGTTCGTCGATCCCGTAGCGCTCCCCCGTGCCGGGGTCGGTCGCCGTGAGCATCGCGTGGATCCTCCGCACGCGCGCACCGGCCTCCTCGGCCGCCTCCCTCGTCCCGTACGTGGTGGTGCCGACGAAGTGGGCCGTACGCATCAGACGGCCCCAGGCGTCCTTGCGGAAGTCGGAGTTCTGCATGACACCGCGCACCGCGCGCGGGTGCAGCGCCTGGAGGTAGAGCGCGCGGACCCCGGCGACCCACATCATGGGGTCACTGTGCAACCGCCAGGTCACGGAATCCGGACCGAACAGACCTGGGTCGCCGGTGTGCTCCGCATCCATGTGTTCCCCCTCCACATCCACACGCTCACCCTCTGTGTGCTGTACGTGGACCGCACAGTCAGCTAGCGCCGCACCCTCGGCATCCCCAGGCCGATCCACGCGATGATCTCCCGCTGGATCTCGTTGTTGCCGCCGCCGAAGGTGAAGATGACGGCTGAGCGGTAGCCGCGCTCCAGGTCGCCGTGGAGGACCGCGCCCGCCGACCCCTCCTTGAGGACGCCCGCGACGGCGACGACCTCCATGAGCCAGGCGTACGCGTCACGGCGGGCCTCGGACCCGTACACCTTGACCGCGGAGGCGTCCTGCGGAGTGAGGCTGCCCTCCTGGACGGCGTTCACCATCTGCCAGTTGAGGAGTTTCATCGCGTCGAGCCTGATGTGGGTCCGGGCGAGGGTCCGGCGCACCCAGGGCAGGTCGGCGACCCGGCGGCCGTCGGCGAGTTTGGTCTCCATGGCCCAGCGCTGTACGTCGTGCAGGGCGCGGACGGCCATGGTGCCGTGGGCGGCGAGCGTGACGCGCTCGTGGTTGAGTTGGTTGGTGATCAGCCGCCAGCCCTTGTTCTCCTCGCCGACGCGGCGGGAGGCGGGGACGCGGATGTTCTCGTAGTAACTGGCGGTGGTGTCGTGCGAGGCGAGGGTGTTGATGAGCGTGCAGGAGTAGCCGGGGTCGGAGGTCGGCACGAGGAGCATGGTGATGCCCTTGTGCGGCGGGGCGCCAGGGTCGGTGCGGACGGCGAGCCAGACCCAGTCGGCCGTGTCGCCGTTCGTCGTCCAGATCTTCTGGCCGTTGACCGTGTAGTGGCCGCTCTCCTCGTCTCCTTCCCTGACCGCCTTCGTCTTCAGGGCGGCCAGGTCCGTGCCCGCGTCGGGCTCGCTGTAGCCGATCGCGAAGTCGATCTCGCCGGACAGGATCTTCGGCAGGAAGTACGCCTTCTGCTCGTCCGTGCCGAACTTCATGATGGTCGGCCCGACCGTGTTCAGTGCCATCAGCGGCAGCGGTACGCCGGCCTGGGCGGCCTCGTCGAAGAAGATGAACTGTTCCATCGGTGTCAGACCGCGCCCGCCGTACTCCTTCGGCCAGCCGACGCCCAGCCAGCCGTCGGAGCCAAGCCGACGGATGGTTTCACGGTAGAAGCGCTTCTGCGCGGCCGGGGCGTCGTACCGGGCGTGCACGTCGTCCGGTACGAGTTCGGCGAAATAGGCGCGCAGTTCGGTGCGCAACCGCCGCTGCTCCGGCGTGTATTCGAGATGCACGGCGCCTCCCTGACTCCCCGACCCGCTGCCGCGGGCACCCGGACCTGACGGCGCACACCGTAGAACGTGTTCCAGAAATAGGGAATGCCGGCGACATGCCCCGATGGGTCATCGCAGCTGACGGAGGAACTCCGTACAGGCACGGGCGCAGTCGCGGCAGGCCTGGGCACTCTCCTCGGAACCGGAACCGGAACCGGAACCGGAACCGGAACCGAGGTCGAGCTCGAAGACGCGGGCGGTTTCGAGGCAGACGGTGCGGCACCACTCGACCTGGGATCGCATGGCGTCCTCGGACTGCGTGACCTGCTCCGCCAGGAGACGGCACGTCGCGTCGCAGACCTCCGTGCACAGGATGCCTTTACGCCGGATCAGTTGCTGGCCCTCGGGACCGTCGATGTCGGCCAGGCTCGCACGCAGGGCACACGCCCTCGCGCACTCGGTGCAGGCCTGCGCACAGGCGAACCGGTCCTCTAGGAAACGAACGAGTTCCTGAAGCTCTGTTACTGACACATGGTCCGGGTGACCGGACGCCGCCGCGCCAAACCCGGTGAGAACAAGCGGGTCGAGAGTGGCCCGGCGTGCGGAATATGCCGAGCGTGCTGAAGTTATTGACGTGGTCACGACCGCGCTCTACGTTCTGACCGGCTCACCGAACCTTGTTCGATATACCGACGGTCGATATACCGACGGATCCGACGACGGCCGTCGGATTCCGACAGGTCACGGCGAGTGCGTGCCCCGGCAACCATCCCGGTGCGGGCGACCACTGATCCGCGACAACGTACGGATCGGCAGACAAGGAGGCCTCGTGCGCACTGCGGGCATGCTCACAGGGACAGCGCTGACAGCGCTGAGTGTCGCGCTGACGACGGTGGTGACCCCGGCTCCGGCGACGGCCGTACCAGCCGTACCCACCGCATCGACCTCGCCAACCGCGCCGACCGCGCCGACCATCGTGGTGGCCGTCGACGGGAACGACTCCGCCGCGGGCACACTCGGACAACCGCTGCGGACCATCCAGAAGGCCGTCGACAGGGCGAAGCCGGGTGATGTCATCGCCGCACGCGGCGGCACCTATCCCCTGACCGACAACATCACCGTCACCACCTCGGGAACGGCGTCGCAGCCAATCTCTCTGGGCGCCTACCCTGGCGAACGGGTCGTCATCGACGGCGAACAGCTGCCGGCCAGTCACACACCGGTCGGCGGCAGCATCCCGCGCGCCGAGCGTGGCGCCGTCCACCAGGAGGCCTCGTACTGGAAGGTCTCCGATCTGGAGATCGTCAACGGGCCGTACGGCTATTACTGCGACGGCTGCGACAACAACGTGTTCTCCCGCCTCACCACGCACGACAACTACGAGTCCGGCTTCCAGCTCCAGGGCGCCTCCGCGGGCAACCAGATCCTGAACCTGGACAGTTACGGCAACCGCGACCCGCGCAAGAACGGCGAGAGCGCCGACGGGCTGGCCATCAAGGAGGGCAGCGGGACCGGCAACATCGTGCGGGGCGCGCGGCTGTGGAACAACGTGGACGACGGTTACGACGCCTGGAAGTTCACCTCGCCGGTCGTGGTGGAGAACACCATCGCGTACGGCAACGGCTACAACCGCTGGAACTTCCCCGACTTCGCGGGCGACGGCAACGGCTTCAAGCTGGGCGGCGGGAGTCCGGCCCCGGCGGTGGCCCACGCACTGCGGAACTCGGCCGCGTACCGGAACGCGGCGCACGGCGTCACCGACAACGGCAATCCCGGCGCGCTCGCCCTGAGCCGCAACACGACGTTCCGGAACACGGGCACCGGCTTCGACGCGGACGGCTCGGGCGGCACTGCGGTCCTCACCGCCAACCTCTCCGTCGCGGACTCCCGGGCCGCCGCCCTCGGCCCCACGACCACGTCCTCGGGCAACTCCTGGGATCTGGGCGGCACTTGGGGCGAGTCGTCGGTCGTGAGCACGGACACGGGCGCCATCACCGGACCGCGCGCGCCCGACGGCTCACTGCCACCGGCCCGGGACTTCCTGGTCCCGCGGGACGGTACGCCGATCGGCGCCAGGTTCTGAACCACCCGCAGGAACACCGGCCCCATGAACCGGCCCCTTGCACCATCCCCATGAACCATCCGCCTGAACGCTGCACCCGAACCACCCCGTGGGCCCCGGGACGGACGACCCCGGGGCCCACGGGGTCCGCACAACCAGCACCGCAGCACCACCGGCACCACCAGCACCACCACAGCCCAGCGCAACACGAACGGCAGGCACGCGTCCACGAGGAGAGCCGCACATGATCACGCCAGACAGACCCGCCGGATTCACCGGATACACCGGATCCACCCCCACGCCGGACGCGACCGGCGCGCCCCGGTCCTTCGCCCCCTCGCGCCGGAACCTGCTGCGGGCCATGGCCGCCGTCCCGGTCTCGGCCCTCGCCGTGGGTGGACTGCCGGGCCTGCCCGGTTCGGCCGCGGCGGCCGCACCGCCCAGCGGCTCCGCCACCCGCTACACCATCGTGCCGTTCCTGAACAGCAACGACGGCACCGTGAACGTCTACCAGTCGGACGACGCGACGGACTTCCGGCTCCTCAAGGCCTCCGCGTACACCCCGCCGGCGAACCGGATCCGGGACGCCAGCCTCCTCAAGCACACCGACGGCTACTACTACATCACCTACACCACCCACACCTGGCAGGACACCAGCACCACCATCGGCTTCGCCCGCAGCTCGGACCGGAGCAACTGGACGTTCCTGTACGACTACACGGTCCCCATCACCAACCTGTCGCGCGCCTGGGCGCCGGAGTGGTTCGTCGACAGCGACGGCAGCGTGAACATCCTGGTGTCCTGCTCGACCGCCAACGACGAGTGGATCTTCACCCCGTACCGTCTGCGGGCCACTAACTCGGCTTTGACGGCGTGGAGTTCACCGGTCGCGCTGTCCGGCATCGGCACCAACCACATCGACACGTTCGTGGTACGGACCGGCTCGACCTACCACGCCTTCACGAAGAACGAGACGTCGAAGTACATCGAGTACGCCACGGCCGGCGCCCTCACCGGGCCGTACACCATCAGCCGGACCGGGAACTGGGCCGGCTGGGGCGGCACCCGTGAGGGCGCCGCGCTGATCCAGCTCGACAACGGGGCGTGGCGGATCTTCTTCGACGGGTACGGCGACGGCAGTTACTACTACAGCGACAGCTACGACAGCTTCACCACCTGGAGCGCGCCCCGGGCACTGCCGGGCGTCTCCGGTACCGCGCGCCACTTCACCGTGCTCAAGGAGACGGTCTCCGGCGGGGTGAGCCTGCCGACCGGGGTGACCCGTTCGCTCCGGTCGGGCAACTACACCACCCGCTACTGGCAGGACCAGTCCGCCCTGCTCAACCTGCCCGTGGTCACCGCGTCCAGCACGGCCGCGGAGAAGCAGGCGTCCACGTTCACCGTCGTGGCGGGTCTCGCCGACGGGAACGGCCGCTCCTTCCGCAACGCGGCCGGCAACTACCTGCGGCACTGGGACTTCCGGGGCCGTTTCGACGCGAACGACGGCTCGTCCACGTTCGCCGGGGACGCCACGTTCATCGCCCGTACCGGCAGCGCCAGTGGCTCGGTCCGGCTGGAGTCGTACAACTATCCCGGCCACTACCTGCGCCACTACAACTACCAACTGCGCGTGGAGCCGTCGGACGGCACCGACCTCTTCCGGCAGGACAGTTCGTTCGTGGCGGCCACCGCCTGGGCCTAGGTGTTCTGTCCACAGCGGTTTCCGGCAGACGCGCGTCCGGCGGCCGGGCGGACCTCCATGGGGGAAGAGAGGTCCGTCCGGCCGCCGGATGTCAGCGTGCCTGTGAGTGGTGTCCGGGCCGGCGCCTCCGGGTGGGGCCGGAGTCACCGTCCGGGCGGAGCATCTTGCCGAGCAGAACCTCTTGGCGCGTCTCGCGTTCGAGGTTCCGGACGCAAGTCACGCTGATGAACCGGAACGTATTCGGTAAGCGCTTTCTAGTCAACGCCTCGCGCAATCCGCATCCGGCCGACTCCGTACCGCACGGCCGGTGTGTAATGGGAGGCCAGAGACCGAACCACCGGGAGTGTCCATGGCCGCCGACCGGCCCCGACTGCTGTTCGTGACCGATCTGGCCTACCCCGCCAAGGGCCGCAGGTACTGCGCCGAGGACATCTTCCTGACCTCCCGGCTCCGCGAGGACTTCGACCTCGCGCTGTGCCACCCGCTCGACGCGCCCGCACTGATGGACTGCCCCGGCTTCGACGCGGCCGTGGTCCGCAACAGCGGACCCGTCCTGCACCACCAGGCCGCGTACGACGACTTCCGCGACCGGGCGACGGGCCGCGGTGTACCGGTCTGCACCCAGCTGACGGGCAAGGGCGACCAGGCCGGCAAGCAGTACCTGGTCGACCTCACCGCCCAGGGCTTCCCCGTGATCCCGACCGTCGACCGGCCGGAGGATCTCGGGCTGCTCCCGGAGGCGGCCGCATACGTGGTGAAGCCGAAGTTCGGCGCGGACTCGATAGGCCTGGAGTTCGTCCCCCGGGAGCGGCTGCGGACCCTGACCTACGACGACGGTCCGGGTGTCCTCGTCCAGCCGCGCATCGACTTCCGGTACGAGGTGTCGTTCTACTACGTCGACCACACCTTCCAGTACGCCCTGTACGCGCCCCGCCCCGACCGGCGCTGGCACCTCGAACGCTACGAACCCACGCCCGCCGACCTGGATTTCGCGGCGCGTTTCATCGACTGGAACGACATCGACCACGGAATCCAGCGCGTCGACGCCTGCCGCGCCCCTGACGGCGGACTGCTCCTGGTCGAGTTGGAGGATCTCAACCCCTATCTGTCCCTGGACCTCCTCGACGACGCGACCCGTGACTCCTTCGTGGCGAGCTTCAAGGCCTCGCTCCACCGCCTGCTCGGCCGCGCCTGATCGCCGCCGTCCTGCGCCGTCCTCCGCCGTACGCCCACGGGCGCGGGCGCGTGACCTGGCGCGACACGGGACGGCTCGGCCCGTCACGCGCGATGCGCGTCTCCCCGGCGGCTCTTGACACGCCCGGACCAGGTCGCTTTACTCCATCCAACGCCAGCCGAGCACCTGGCGCGAGAGGGACGCCCAGCCGGTAGACGGTCCACGCACCGTGAGCCCGGACAAAGTCGCCAGGACGGCCGCACAGCGGCGGATTCCGAGGCGGGGACGTACCCCCCGGTCCCTGGAGCTCATCATGTTCCTCCCCCTCCCCCACCGGATGACCTCGTTCGGTGACCACGTGAGCGTGGCCGGGTGCCAGGAGCCCACCTCTCCGCGAATGCGGCACCGTACGCGCTGATCGCCTCGGCGCCGCCCCGCGCACCGCGCATCGCGCACTCCGCGTTTTCGGGCAACCCGCGCTGCCGGTCATGCCGGTACCACCGTCGCCGCCGGTGGCAGCGCGCGTCACCTCACCGACCCGCACCGCCGGCCGGGTCGTGGCGCCCCGCACCACCATCCCGTACCGCCTCACGCACGTACTCCTGGGGGCTCATATGGCCGCAGCACATCGCCCGAGCGGCACTCCCGCACGACCGACCCGCCGTACGGTGCTGCGGCGCGGTGCGGCGGTGGCGGGCGGCGCCGCCGCGGCAGCAGCCGTGTCGGCATGCGCGGGACCGGGCAGCGGTGTCGACGCCGACGGCCGGGTGAGGATCGAGGTGTGGCACGGACAGACCGACACCGGCCGGGCCGCGATCGAAGACCTGACGGCCGAGTTCAACCGCACCCATCCGCGCATCCGGGTCGACCTCGGCGGCGGTGTCCTCTCGGACGCGATGCTGCAGAAGATCACCGCCGCCCTCGCCTCCGGCTCGTTCCCGGACATCGCCTACATCTTCGGCTCCGACCTGGCGAGCGTCGCCCGCAGCCCCTCCGTGGTGGATCTGACGGACACGTTCCACTCCGGCCCTGTTCCTTGGAAGGACTTCTGGGCGCCGGCCCGCGAGGCGGTCACCCTCAACGGCCAGGTACGGGCCGCGCCCGCGCTCATCGACTCGCTGGCGGTGGTGTGCAACAAGAAGCTCTTCCGTGACGCCGGTCTGCCGCTGCCCCGGCCCGGCTGGAGCTGGGACGACTTCACGAGGACGGCGGCCGAGCTCACCGATCGTGCACGCGGTGTCTTCGGCACGGGCTGGCCCGGCGTGGGCGACGAGGACACCGTGTGGCGGCTGTGGCCGATGATCTGGGACCTCGGAGGCGATGTCACCAGCCGGGACGGACGGCGGATCGGCTTCGAGGACACCGGTCTCCGGGCCCTGCAGACGGTGGAAGCCCTGGTGAAGACGCGGAGCGTCTACATCGACGCCAAGCCCGGCAGCGAACAGATGTACCGGGTCTTCCTCTCGGGCCGCATGGGCATGGCCGTCACCGGCCCGTGGCAACTCCCCGACATCCGGCAGGCGAAGGTCGACTACCACGTCGTGCCTCTGCCCAGCTACAGCGGCAGACCCCTCACCATCTCCGGGCCCGACACCTGGACCGTCTTCGACAACGGCACCGCCCGCGTCGAAGCGGCCCGCACCTTCGTGACCTGGCTGTCGCGGCCCGCCCAGGACGTGCGGTGGGACATCAAGGCGGGCAGCCTGCCCATGAGCCGGGGCACCCAGGCGCTGCCCCAGTGGCGGAAGCAGGAGAACGACACCCCGGGACTGCGGGTGTTCACCAAGTCCCTGGAATCGGCGCGGGTGCGGCCGGTGCATCCGGCGTATCCACAGATCTCGCAGTCACTCGGCCAGGCGATCACCGCCGTGCTCCTCGGCCGCAGCTCCCCCGCCGAGGCCCTGCGCGACTGCGTGGACGAAGCCAACGCCGCCCTGCTCATTCCGCGTTGAGAGGACCTGTCATGCCCCGCCTGCCCACCCCAGTGACTCTCCCGGACCGGGGCGAGAAGCGCAGTCCCCGTACGCGAACACGACCACTCCTCGGCAAGGGCGGTACGGCCCCCGACGCCCCACCGGGCCGTCACACGCCACGCCGGCGGTTGCGGCAGGAGACGGCGACCGCCTGGGCGTTCGTCGCGCCTTCCGTCCTGGTCATCCTCGGACTGAGTGTCGTCCCCGTCGTCTGGTCACTCCTGCTGTCCTTCCAGGCCGACGACCTCGTGACGCCGAGCCGGTGGGTCGGCCTGGACAACTACCGGGCTCTCGCACAGGACCCCCACTTCGACCAGGCGGTCCGCAACACCCTCGTCTACACGGTGCTGTACGTACCGCTGAGCATCGGCTTCGGCCTGTTGCTCGCCCTCGCCCTGAACCGGCGCATCCGGCTCGTCGGGCTCTACCGGACCCTCATCTTCGTGCCGTTCGTCATCTCGGCCGCCGCCCAGGGAGTGCTGTTCTCCTTCATCCTCGACCCGGAGTTCGGAGCGGCCAACGCCGTCCTGGGCAAGTTCGGGATCTCCCCCCAGGGCTTCCTCAACGACCCGGGCCAGGCACTCGCCGCCCTGCTCGCGATCTCCCTGTGGAGCGGCACCGGCTTCTGCGTGGTGGTCCTGCTCGCGGCTCTGCAGGACGTCCCGCCCTCCCTCGTCGAAGCGGCCCGCCTCGACGGGGCCGGACGTCTGCACCTGCTGCGCCACGTCGTCCTCCCCTCGCTGGGACCCGTCATGGTCTTCCTCCTGTTGTGGCAGGCCATCACCTCCCTGCAGGTCTTCGACCTCGTCTATGTCACGACGAAGGGCGGCCCGCTGGGCTCCACCACAGTGATCGTCTACTTCATCTGGGAGCAGGCGTTCAAGAACTTCACGGCGGGTTACGGCGCTGCGGCGGCGTACGCCCTGGCGCTCGCCCTGCTGGTGCTCGCCGCGGTGCCGCGGCTGACGCGCGGCCTGCGCGACCGGGCCCGCGCGGACCGGCACCTCGAAGGAGCCGCACGATGACGACCGCATCCCCCTCGCCCGCCGCTCCCTCCTCGCCCACGGTGTACGCCCCCGCGGCGGATCCCGCTTCCGCAGGGTCCGCCGCCGGACCTCCCGCGGGACCGGGCCGGCGCCGGAGGCTGCTGCCGTTCAGTCCCTGGCACCTCCTGCTCGCTCCGCTCTGTCTGGTCTTCGCGATCCCGTTGATCTGGCTGCTGCTCAGTTCCGTCATGAGCGACGCCGAGATCAACCGGTTCCCGCCCTCGCTGTGGCCGTCGGGGATCGACCTGGAGGGCTACCGCTATGTGATCGGCAACGCGATGTTCCCCCGGTGGTTCGCCAACTCGCTGATCGTGTCCCTGACCGCGGTGGCGTCCAACCTGGTGCTGGGCTCCCTGGGCGGATACGCCTTCGCCCGTATGCGGTTCGCCGGTTCGCGGATCCTGCTCGCCCTGATGCTGGCCACGATGGCGATCCCGTTCCAGCTGACGATGATCCCGACCTTCCTGGTCATGAAGCGGCTGGGGCTCATCGACTCGCTGGGCGCGCTGATCGTCCCCTCGCTGGTCACACCGTTCGCGGTGTTCCTGCTGCGCCAGTTCTTCCTGTCGCTGCCCAGGGAGCTGGAAGAGGCGGCCTGGATCGACGGCTGCTCGCGGCTGGGTGTGCTCTGGCGGATCGTGCTGCCGCTGTCCCGGCCGGCCCTGAGCACCGTGGCCGTCCTGACGTTCCTCACCACGTGGAACGACCTGACCTGGCCGTTGATCGCCATCAACCATGACACCCAGTACACCCTGCAACTGGGCCTGACGACCTTCCAGGGCCAGCACCACACCAGGTGGTCCGCGGTCATGGCGGGCAACATGATCACCGTGCTGCCCGTGCTGCTGGCCTTCCTGTTCGCCCAGAAGACCTTCATCCAGTCGATCACGTCGAGCGGCCTCAAGGGATAGGTCCCAAGGGATACCCGCGCCCGGCGCCGACACGGGCCGACACGCTCCCGTACCTCAACACCCCGTTCCCCGCTGCCCGCTGCCCTCTTCTCTCCTCCCACCGCACCCGCCTCTCAGGAAGACGTATGCCGCACACCTTCGACCTGCTGGTCATCGGGGACGCCAATCCCGATGTCGTCCTCGGTCCGCTCGACGCACCGCTCGCCTTCGGGCAGCATGAGCAGCTCGTCGACTCCGGACTCCTCACACTCGGTGGCTCGGCCGCCATCATGGCCTGCGGCGCGGCGCGGCTCGGTCTCAAGGTGGCCTTCGCCGGACGGATCGGTGACGACGACGCGGGCCGTTTCGTACGGACCGCCCTGAACGACCGCGGCGTGGACACCAGTGCCCTGCGCGTCGACAGGACCCTGGCCACTCCCCTGACCGTGGTCCTGACCCGGCCGGACGGTGACCGGGCGATCCTCACCTCGCCCGGCACACTGACCGCCACGGGACCGGAAGACGTACCGGAGTCCCTGCTCGGCGCCGCCCGCCACGTCCACGCGGCCTCGTACTTCCTGCTGCCCCGACTGGCCGCCGCGCTGCCGGAGTTGTTCGGCACGGCCCGTGCCCGGGGAGTCACCACCTCCCTCGACACCAACGACGACCCCTCGGGCGGATGGGCGCCGGACGCTCTGCCGGCCACGCTCGCCGTCACCGACTTCCTGCTGCCCAACGCCCAGGAGGCCATGGCCCTTTCGGCAAGTGCGGGAACGGCCCCGGAGTCCATCGAGGCGGCAGCCGCGGCCCTGGCGGCGCACGGCCCGCACGTGATCGTCAAGAACGGTCCGGACGGAGCCGTCGCCCACGACGGCTCCACACTGCTGCGCACGCACGGCATCCCCGCCCAGCCGGTGGACACCGTCGGGGCCGGCGACAGTTTCGACGCCGGATTCGTCGCCGCGCACCTGCGCGGCCTGTCCACCGCCGACGCCCTCGCCCTCGCCGCGGCCTGCGGCGCGCTGTCCACCCGCGCTCATGGCGGCACCCCCTCCCAGCCCACCTGGGACGAGGCCGTGGCCGCGCTCTCCCGTAACGGAAAGAACCTCTGATGACTCTCAGCACTCCGAAGATCGTGTTCATCGGCGCGGGCAGTGTCGTGTTCACCCAGGGCCTGCTGGCCGATCTGCTGGCCTTCCCCGAACTGCGGGGCGCCCACATCGCGTTGCACGACATCGACACCGAGCGCCTCGCCACCGCCGAGGGAGCGGCCCGGCAGATCGCGGACCGGCTCACCGGGACCGGGTCTTCCCATCCTCGGGTGACCGCTCACCTCGATCGCCGCGCGGCTCTCCAGGACGCCGACTTCGTCATCAACATCGTGCAGGTCGGCATGGGCGAGGCCACCCGGACCGACTTCGAGATCCCGCAGCGTTACGGCCTGCGGCAGACCATCGGCGACACCCTGGGGATCGGCGGCATCTTCCGCGCGCTGCGGACCTTCCCCGTGCTGAAGTCGCTCGCCGCCGACATCGCCGAGGTCTGCCCGGACGCCTGGCTGCTCAACTACACCAACCCCATGGCCATGAACGTCCAGTACCTGACCCGGGCCACCGGTCCGACCCGCGTGGTGGGGCTGTGCCACTCGGTGTACTGGACCATCCACGACCTGGGTGAACTGCTCGGCATTCCGTACGACGAGATCACCTACCGCGCCGCCGGTGTCAACCACCAGGCGTGGGTGCTGCGCCTGGAACACCAGGGCACCGACCTCTACCCGCTCCTCGACGAACTGATCGAGCGGGACCCGCAGTTGCGGCGCCGGGTCCGCGTCGACATGTACCGGCGCCTCGGTTTCTACCCGACCGAGACGAGCGAGCACTCCTCCGAGTACGTCCCCTGGTACCTGCACCACGACAGCGAGATCGAAAGGCTCCGGCTCCCGATCGGCGCCTACCTCGGCATCGTCGACGAGAACGTCGCGGCCTACGAGGAGACCCGCCGGGCACTCGCCGCCGGTACGCCCCTCACGGTCGAGGGCACCATGGAGTACGCCCCGCAGATCATCCACAGCATCGTGACCGGCACACCGCGCACGGTCTACGGCAACGTCCCCAACCACGGCCTGATCGACAATCTCCCGGCCTCCGGAACCGTCGAAGTGCCCTGCCTGGTGGACGGACTGGGTGTCCAGCCGACCAGGGTCGGCCCGCTGCCCGCGCAGTTGGCCGCGCTCAACCGCAACTACCTCAGCATGAACGAGCTGGTGGTCCGCGCCGCCGTGGAGGACGACCCCCGGTCCGTCCGCCAGGCCGCCATGGCCGATCCCGCCACCGCCGCCGCCCTGCCGGTCGAGCGCATCTGGGACCTGTGCGACGACATGGTACGAGCACACGCGGAGCTCCTCCAGCCGTCGCTGCGCGCCACCCTGGGCCACTGATACCGACCCCATGTAGTGCGTAGGCACCAGGACATGTGTGTCGCTGGTCCGTTCGCACCAGGGGAGGACGGCGGCGGGGAACGATGCCCGGCAGGGGCGCCGGAGGGAAGTGTGGGAGACGCGTGAATCGCACGCGTCTCCCCTTTCTCCCGGTGTCTGGAGTGATCGACAGGTGGCAACTTTTCTCTACCGGATCGGACGGTGGGCCTTCCGGCGCCGGCGGCTCGTGGGTGGGCTGTGGCTGGGCGTGCTGGTGCTGTCCGTGGCCGCCGCCGCCCTGGCGCCGGCCACGGAGGAAGAGGACCTCTCCATGCCCGGCACCGAGTCGCAGAAGGCGTTCGACCTGCTGGACGAGCGCTTCCCCGAGAGCAACGCCCAGGGCGCCGAGGCCCGTCTGGTGTTCCGGGCCCCGGACGGGCAGCGGGTGACGGCCCAGCGGAACAGGGCGGCCGTCGAGGACACCCTCGGCTCACTGGACGGGAGCGGTCAGGTCGCGTCGGCATCCGACCCCTACGAGTCCGGCGCTGTCAGCGAGGACGGCACCATCGCCTACTCCACGGTCACCTACACCGCGGACGCCGTCGATCTGACCGAGCCGACGAAGAGCGCCCTCGAAAGCGCCGCGAACCGGGCCAGGAACGCGGGGCTGACCGTGGAGATCGGCGGCTCCGCCCTGGACTCGGAGGAGGAGCCGGGCGGCACGACGGAGATCATCGGCGTGGCCGTGGCGGCGGTGGTCCTGGTCCTCGCCCTCGGATCACTGGTCGCCGCCGGGCTGTCGCTGCTGACCGCCGTCGTGGGCGTGGCCATCGCCTTCGGCCTGGTCTCCGCGCTGGCGGTACCGCTGGGCCTGACGTCCACCGTCGCCATCCTGGCGCTGATGCTGGGCCTCGCGGTCGGCATCGACTACGCGCTCTTCATCACCTCCCGCTTCCGCGACGAGTGCGCCCGGGGCAGCGGTCCGGAGGAGGCCGCCGGGCGGGCGGTGGGCACGGCCGGTTCCGCCGTCGTCTTCGCCGGCGCGACCGTCTTCATCGCCCTGGTCGCACTGGGCGTCGTCGGCATCCCCGAACTCACCAGAATGGGCATGGGCGGCGCGGGCGCCGTGGCCCTGGCCGTACTCGTCGCGCTGACCCTGGTCCCCGCGCTGTTCGGCTTCTTCGGCCGGCGGGTACTGTCCCGTGCCGTCCGCAAGGCCGGCCGGCCGGGCAGCGAGCGCGTGCACCAGGCGCCCACCGCCCCTGTCCGGTCCGGGCTCGGCACCCGCTGGGCGCGGTTCGTGCTGCGCCGGCCGGGAGCCGTGCTGCTGACCGCCGTACTCGGTCTCGGGGCGGTCGCCCTGCCGGCGCTGAGTCTCGAACTCGGTCTGCCCGGCGACGAGTCCAAGTCGGTGGAGACCACTCAGCGCCGTGCCTACGACCTGCTGTCGGAAGGCTTCGGTCCCGGTTTCAACGGCCCGTTGACCGTGGTCGTGGACACCTCGGAGTCCAAGGACGCCGAAACCACCGCCGACCTGGTCGTGAAGACCGTACGGGGAGTGGACGGGGTGGCGTCGGTCGGTGACCCGGTTCTCAGCCGGACCGAGGACACGGCCGTCCTCACCGCCGTCCCGCGGACCGCGCCGAACAGCGGCGAGACCAAGGACCTGGTGCAGGCGATCAGGGACGCGGTCTCCGGCGTCGAGGCAGGCACGGGCGCCACCGTCCTGGTGACCGGCACCACCGCACTGAACATCGACATCTCCGAAGCCATGTCCGATGCCCTCCTGCCCTATCTGACCGTGGTCATCGGCCTGGCGGTCCTCCTGCTGACAGTGGTCTTCCGCTCGGTCCTGGTCCCCGTCAAGGCCGCGCTCGGCTTCCTGCTGTCGGTGGGCGCCGCCTTCGGCGTCCTCGTCGCCGTCTTCCAGTGGGGCTGGGCGGCCGACCTGCTCGGCATCGAGCAGACCGGTCCTGTCATGTCGCTGATGCCGATCCTCATCATCGGCATAGTGTTCGGCCTCGCGATGGACTACGAGGTCTTCCTCCTCACCAGGATGCGGGAGGCCTATGTCCATGGCGCGTCCCCCGGCGAGGCGATCGTGAGCGGCTTCCGGCACAGCGGCCGTGTGGTCGCCGCGGCGGCGATCATCATGATCAGTGTGTTCGGCGGTTTCGTCGGGATGAGCAGCCCGACCATCCAGACGATGGGCGTCGGTCTGGCCGCCGCCGTGGCCTTCGACGCCTTCGTGGTCCGGATGGCGATCGCACCCGCGGTCCTGGCACTGCTCGGCCACCGGGCCTGGTGGCTGCCCCGTATCCTGAACCGCGTGCTGCCGAATGTGGACATCGAGGGTGAGGCGCTGAGCAGGCACGCCCCGGCCGCCGCGACCGGGCCGGGCTCGGCGGCGCCGCAGTTCCCCGTCGGCCGGCACTGAACCGGCCGTGGCGGACACAGGTGGCGGTGGCCCGCGATCACCCGGCACGCGGTGGCGGGAGGCAGCGGTCACGGCGACGGCGTTCGTGCTCTGTCTGCTCGGCGGCGCGGTGCGGGTCGACGACACCCTGTCGGCGCCGCCCGTCACCGCCTGCCTCGTCGCCGTGCTGTCCTGTGCGGTGCTGCCGGTGCGGCACCGGGCGCCCCTGACCACCTTGGCGGCCACGACCGCGGCCGGCGTGCTGGTGCAGCCCCTGGGCCTCCTGCTGAGCCCGCTCATCGTGGCCCCCGCCGTGATCACCGCGTACTCCTCCGCGCTCGCCGCGCGCACCGAACGGCGGGCGGCGGGCGCGGTGTCGCTCAGTGCGGCGGTGCTGCTGGTCGCGTCCATCCCCTTGACCGGGGACCTCTCGTGGCAGGACGCGAGCCGGATGGGAGTGGTGGCGTCCTTCCCGCTGGTGGCCGGCGTGCTCGGTCACTCGGTGCGCACCCGTCGGGCCTACCTGGCGGCCGTGGAGGAGCGGGCCCGGCGGGCCGAGGAGAGCCGGGACCGGGAGGCGGGCCGGCGAGTGGCCGAGGAACGGGTGCGGATCGCCCGCGAGCTGCACGACCTGGTGGCCCATCAGATCACCCTGGCCAACGCGCAGGCCACGGTCGCCGCCCACCTCTTCGACACGCGCCCGGAGCAGACCCGTAAGAGCCTCGGGGAGCTGGTCGAGACCACCGGCCACGCGCTCGACGAACTGCGGGCCACGGTCGGTCTGCTGCGGCAGTCCGGGGACGCGTCCGCCCCTTCCGAACCGGCGCCCGGTCTGTCCCGGCTCCCCCCGCTCATCGAGTCCTTCCACCGCGCGGGTCTTGAGGTGTCGGTGCACCAGGAGGGCACGGCCAGGCCGCTGCCGCCGGGAGTGGACCTCACCGCCTACCGCATCGTCCAGGAGGCCCTGACCAACGTGACCAAACACGCCGGTACCCGCAGCGCCCGGGTGCGTCTCGCCTGGCATCGCGATCGCGTGACCATCACGGTCGCCGACGACGGAGGGGGCGCCGGCGCGATACCGAGTGCGTCCACCGCGCCGGACCGTCCGCCGCCCGGTTTCGGTCTGATCGGAATGCGTGAACGGGCCGCCTCGGTCGGGGGCCACCTCTCCGCGGGCAGGCGCGCGGAGGGCGGCTTCCTCGTCTCCGCCCAGCTGCCGCTTCCGCCCGCCAAGGACAGCGGGGACAGCGGAGACATCGGGGACAGCGGGGACAGCAAGGTCGGCGGGGACGCGTCGTGACGCTCCGGGTGCTTCTCGCCGACGATCAGGCCCTGCTGCGCGGTGCGTTCCGGATGCTTCTCGACAGTGCCGACGACATCACCGTGGTCGGTGAGGCAGGCGACGGCAGGGAGGCGGTGCGACTCACCCGGGAGCTGCGCCCGGACGTGGTGATCATGGACATCCGTATGCCCGAGGTGGACGGTCTCACCGCCACCTCGGAGATCTGCGCGGACCCGGAACTGCGTACCAGCCGCATCCTGATCCTCACCACGTACGAGACCGACGAGTACGTCGCCCAGGCGCTGCGCGCGGGGGCCGGCGGCTTCATCGGCAAGGGGATCGGGGCCGAGGACCTGCTGGACGCCGTGCGGACGATCGCGGGCGGCGACACTCTTCTGTCCCCCGCCGCGACCCGTTCCCTGGTGGCCCGTTTCCTGGCCACGCCGGACGACGCCCTGCCGCGGCACGCCGAACGGCTCGCCGTGCTCACCCCGCGCGAACGCGAGATGGTGGCGCTGGTCGCGACCGGTCTGTCCAACCAGGAGATCGCCGAGCGGATGTACCTCAGCCCCTTCACCGTACGCGCCCACGTGCAGCGCGCCATGACGAAGCTGGAGGCCCGCGACCGGGCCCAACTCGTCGTCATCGCCTATCGGACGGGTCTGGCCCAAGCCGCCCCCGACAGCCTGTCGTAGTGCGCTGTCGGGGGTCGGCCGTTCTTGCGGGCCTGGTGACGAGGGCGCGCAGCATGGCGTCGCGTCGCTACGGACCGACCCGCAGGACGCCGTCCAGGTCCCCTGCGGGCAGCACCTTGGTCGAGTTGTGTTCGCGGACGATCCGCCGGCCGTCCGGCGTCCGGCGCCGGACCAGCGAGGTCGTGGTGCGGATGTCCGCGGTGCTGTCGGGCATGGTGATCCGCGCCACGAACGTCAGGGTGGACGCGGCCAGATCGTGGCCGGCCACGACGTGCGGGCCGTCGTCGACGACACGGTGTGCGGCAACCAGTTCGCGGAAGGCGGGCTCCCAGATCGAGCCGTAGCGGGTGGCTGTCGTCGCCCCGCGCTGCTCGGGGTCGAAGTCGTCGTAGAGGCGGACGTCCGGAGAGCTGAAGTCGTGGAACGTACCGAAGGTGTGCCGGAAGTCGAACGGCGCGTCCCCCTCGTCGCGTTCCCATCCGGACACCCACCGGCTGTGCAGTTCCGCGATCGCTCGTTCGTCGTTTTCAACGGTCATGACTCGACGCCAGAGCCGCGGGCTGAACTCAGGCAGGGTCCGTCGCACCCACCCGGGGGACAGCCACCAGGTCCGAGGCGGGCAGATCGGCGGCCACCGTGGCGAGCAGCGCGAGGGCCTGCTCAGAAGCGCTGCCGGGCTCGGCCTGGTACACGACGAGCTGCTGGTCCGGCGCGCTGTCGACGGTGAACGAGTCGTAGGTCAGGGTCAGTTCGCCGACCTCATGGTGGTGGAAGGACTTGGCCTCATGGCCCTTGCCCCGTACGTCGTGCCGGGCCCACAGCGCGCGGAACTCCGGGCTCTTCAGCGACAGTTCGCCGACCAGTTCGGTGAGCCCGGGGTCGTTCACCAAGTCGCCGCTGCCCGCGCGCAGGGCCGCGAGCCCCGACCGGGCGACCCGCTCCCAGTGGGGGTAGAGGTCCCGGGCGTCCGGGTCGAGGAAGGTGAACCTGACCAGGTTGGTCTCGTCCCGGTCCAGCATCGTGGCGAAGAGGGCGCGTCCGAGCCGGTTGCCTGCCAGCACGTCCAGTCGGCGGTCCAGGACCAGCGCGGGTGTGCGGTGCCAGCCGTCCATCAGACGCAGCAGACTCGGCCCGACGGGCACACGGCCACCTCGTCGTACGGTGCCCCGAGCCGTTCGTGCCAGCTGGCGCAGGTGCGCCGTTTCCTCGGGATCCAGTCCGAGGGCGCGGGCCAGGGAGTGCACCACCTGTGCGGAGGGGTGCTTCTCCCGTCCCTGTTCCAGCCGGGCGTAGTAGTCGGTGCTGACTCCGGACAACTGGGCGATCTCCTCCCGGCGCAGGCCCGGCGTCCTGCGCCGCCCCGACCAGGGCTGTCCGGCCCGGGACGGATCGGTCATCTCTCGCCGGGCGCGGAGGAACTCACCCAAGGGGTTGCCACTGTCCATGCCGCCACGATAGGCGCGCACGGAACCGGTTGCCTGGGTGTGGCACACCCAGGATCAGACCGCCCTGGCCGGCCGGGGCGCGGTGGTCACCGGGGCCGGTGCCGGGATCGGTGCCGGGATCGGTGCCGGGATCGGTGCCGAGATGGCACACCGATTCGCCGCGGCCGGAACGGCCCGGGCCCGACCTGGTCGTCGCCAACGCGGGTGTGATGCCCGGGGCGCCGTTCGACGTGCCGGACACGCCCGAGTGGGACCGGATGCGACGTGAACCCGCGAGGCGTGCTCGGTACCGGCCGGGCCTCCATCGCGGACCTGCTCGACGCGGGGGAGGTGGCAGAGGCCCGTGCTGCGGCACAGCTGGTCGCGCGTCCCTGCCGCAGACGCAGGACGGGACGGGACCGTCGGCACCCATGTCCCTGCGGGAATCCCGCGGCCCGCCGTCCGGTTGGGGGCCGTCCCGGTCGGAGGAACCGGCCCTGCTGCGCGTCGCCCCGGCGGCGACCGAAGGCGTAGCCCTGTCAAGGAGATCTGATGCTGTCAGGTAAATCTCCCCCTGCCAAAGAAGCTCTTGTCTCACTAGCGTCGTTCTCGGCGACGAAGAGCGCGGCACCGCGCCCCCTCTGACGGGGCGAAGGGTCTCTGCGACGCATTGTGCCAACCGCGGTTCGGCCGACGCTCTCGCCTTTCACCGAAGGACATCGAAGGAGACACTCCGTGTTCGAACGCATGGCCGACTTGGCGATCCGCCGATCTCGGCTGGTCCTGGTCGTCGCCGCCTTGGCCGTGGCCCTCATGGGCGTGGTGGGCGCAGGCGCCTTCGACAAGCTGAAGGGGGGCGGCTTCGACGACCCCGCCTCCCCCTCCACCCGAGCGGCGGCCGTCATCGACGAGAAGTTCGGTGGCGAGGTCAACCTCGTCCTGCTGGTCCGCTCCCCCGACGGCCGTATCGACACCCCCGCCTCCCAGGAGAGCGGCCGGGCCCTGGGGGCCGACCTCAAGAAGGACGAGCGGCTCAGCAACGTCGTCTCCTACTGGGAGACGAACAGCCCCGACCTGCGCTCCGAGGACGGCCGCGAGGCCATGGTGCTCGCCCATGTGCGAGGCGACCCGACGGAGCAGCGGGAGAACGCCACGGAGGTCATCGACACCTTCAGCGGAACGTACAAGGACACGCTCACCGTCCGGGCCGGAGGAGGCGCAGCCGTCGGCGCCGGTCTGTCGAAACAGGTGGTCGACGATCTGATCCTCGCCGAGGCGATCGCCATACCGCTGACTCTTCTGCTGCTCCTGTTCGTCTTCGGCAGCGTGGTCGCGGCCCTGCTGCCGCTGGTCATCGCGATCATCGCGATCCTGGGCTCGTTCGCCCAGCTCTTCCTGCTCGGCAGTGTCACCGATGTCGCCGACACCGCGACCAACCTCACCACGGCCCTGGGCCTCGGCCTCGGCATCGACTACGCCCTGCTGATGGTCAGCCGCTTCCGGGAGCAGCTCGCCGCCGGGGCGAGCGTGGACGACGCCGTCCGGCGCACGGTGCACACGGCGGGCCGCACGGTCGCCTTCTCCGCCGCGACGGTCGCGGCGGCCCTGGCGGCACTGCTGGTGTTTCCGCAGTACTTCCTGCGCTCGTTCGGCTTCGCCGGAGTCGGTGTCGTCGCCATCGCCGCCCTCAGCACCCTGTTCGTGATGCCGGCCCTGCTGAAGGTACTGGGGCACCGGGTCAACAGCGGACGGCTGCCGTGGGCGAAGTCGCAGCGGTCCGACGCCCGCACACCTCTGTGGGGACGGCTGGCCCGTACCGTCATGCGGCGGCCCGCTCTCACCGCGCTGCCCGTCCTCGCCGTACTGCTGCTCGCGGCGAGTCCGCTGCTGAACATCACCTTCGGCACGCCGGACGAACGCGTGCTGCCCGAGGACGCCGAGAGCCGCCAGGTCTCGCAGGTGCTGCGGGAGCACTTCGGGGGCAGTGAGGACTCGGCCCTGAACATCGCCATCGACCAGCCCGTGGACAAGGGCCCGCTGGCCTCGTACGCGGGTCAACTGGCCGCGCTCAAGGGCGTGGTGCGGGTCGAGACCAGTACGGGAACCTACAGCGGGGGACAGTCCGCGGCGAGCGGCCCCGCCGACTCCGCCCTCGGCCGGCCCGACGCACAGCGGATCAGCGTGGTGAGTGACCTGACACCGAAGTCGGACGACGCCCAGGACCTGGTCGAGCAGGTGCGCTCGGTCACCCCGCCCGCCGGAGCACACCCCCTGGTCGGGGGAACGGACGCCGTACTCGTGGACGCCAAGCAATCCGTCGCCGACCGGCTTCCCCTCGCGGTGGCCCTGGTCGTCCTCACCACCTTCCTGCTGCTGTTCCTGTTCACCGGCAGCATCGTGCAGCCGGTGCGCGCTCTGGTCCTCAACATGATCAGCCTGGCAGCCACCCTCGGCGTGATGACCTGGATCTTCCAGGACGGCAACCTCTCCTCACCGCTCGGCTTCACCGCCCAGCCCATGGAGGTGTCGATGACCGTGCTGATGTTCTGCATCGCCTTCGGCCTCTCGATGGACTACGAGGTCTTCGTCACCAGCCGCATCAAGGAACTCCACGACCAGGGCGAGGACAACGAGTCCGCCGTGGTCAACGGTCTCGGCCACACCGGGCGCATCGTCAGCGCGGCGGCCTGTCTGCTCGCGGTGAGCTTCTTCGCCTTCGGCACGGCCAAGCTCAGCTTCATGCAGATGTTCGGCCTCGGCAGCGGACTGGCCGTCCTCCTCGACGCCATCGCCGTCCGCGGGGTCCTCGTACCCGCCGCGATGCGTCTGCTCGGCCGCTCGGCCTGGTACGCGCCCGGCTTCCTGCGTACCTTCCACGCG
The DNA here is from genome assembly GCF_044742785.1 of Streptomyces sp. NPDC087844. Lineage (NCBI taxonomy): Bacteria > Bacillati > Actinomycetota > Actinomycetes > Kitasatosporales > Streptomycetaceae > Streptomyces > Streptomyces sp. NPDC087844. The sequence goes on from NZ_JBIUVD010000010.1 coordinate 82,841, forward strand.
AGGTACGGACTGAGCGAAGGCGGTCCCACGCCGACGCCCGCGCCCGCCGCGTCCGCGGCGGCGGCGGCGGCTTCGACGGACACGAAGAGCTCGGCCGGGGTCTGACTCCCCTGATCCGCGGCCCCGGGCGTCGAACGGCGCTCGGGGCCTGATCACGGGTCTCGCCAACTGCCCGACGCTCAGGCGGCCTTCGGCTGGTCATGCGCTCCACCCAAGGCGTGCACCCGGCCGGTACGAGGGCCGCCGGGCATGACCGCGACCGGTTGCCGTGTGCCGGCGGTTGCGGTGGTCCGGCGTTCCCGATGCCCACCACAGCACCCGCCCGCGGCCCGATCGTCGTCACGGGCGCCGGAACGGGGATGGGGGCGGCGACCGCGCGTGAACTCGCCCGCCGGCGCCTCCACGGGCGATCCGGGCGGCGGTTCCCCCTGTCGCCGCCGACCTCCGCCCGTATCGCAGAAACGCCCGTCAGGCCGCGCCGGGCCGGGCCGCCTACGCGGGCAGTGCGCCGCTCTGTGCCGCCTTGCGGTGGCGCGCGGACAGGCGGGAGCCGGACTCGCGTCGGGCGGCGCGTCGCAGCAGGGGCACCGCGAGGAGGAATCCGAGGACCGCCCAGGCGGTCAGGACCAGGGCGACCATGGGCAGTTCCCAGGAGCCGGCCGCCTCGGCGGTCCGTGCCGTGTCGGGGAGCAGCGCCGAACGCAGGCCCTGTGCCATCCACTTGAGCGGGAAGACCGCGGCCACCTGCTGGACCGGCACGGGCAGTGAGGTGATGGGGAACACCGTTCCGGAGGTGAACAGGAGCCCCATCGTCGGCAGCATGATCAACGCCAGCGCCTCGCGCGGGTTGGGCAGCACGGCGCCGATGGCCGCGCCCAGCGGTACGACGGCGAGCATCGGCGTCATCGTCCTGCCCCCGAGTCGTGCCGCTGTCGTGGCGGTGTTTCGGCCGCCGTCGGAGGCCCGGCGCCCTCGACGATCGCGCGGAGGGCCGCGACATGCCCCTCGAAGGCGGCACGGCCGCGCTCCGTCAGCCGCACTCTGGTACGCCGCTTGCGGCCGCCACCTTCCTTGTGGAGCTCCAGATATCCGGCCTCTTCCAGGGTGTGCAGCTGTTTGGAGAGCGCTGAGTCGCTGAGCGAGAGGCTGTCGCGGACGAACGCGAAGTCCGCCCATTCGGTGGCGGCGAGCAGCGCGACCACCGACAGCCGGGTGGCGGGATGGATCAGCTCGTCGAAGCCGGCGGGAATGCTCATCGGTCCGCCCCCGCACCCGTTTCTCTCGTGCTGCCCGCTTCCGTGTGTGCCGCCTCCGCGCCACGGCCTCGCGCCGACCCGGCCGCCCAGCGACTCGTCGGTCCGACGAACAGCACGAACACCGTCGCCGAGACGGTGGCCTGGACCAGACCGGCGGACATCGGCTCCAGCGAATCGACGAGCCGACCGGACAGCAGGGCCGTCCCGCCGGTCACCACCGCCCCCGCGACGAACGTGGCGACCATGCGCCGGGTGCACCGGGTGCGGTGCAGACGCACCCGGCTCCGGCGGTTGTGGCGCACGGCCAGCGCGCCCAGCGCCGCGACGTACGCGGCCATGACCAGCCCCACGGCCCATCCGGGCAGTTCCAGGCCGAGCCCGGCCAGGAAGAGCCACATGAGCGCGGCCGTGACCCAGAGGTCCCCCGAGCCGCCCGCGGCGGACCGCTCGACCTCGTCGTACACCCGCTCCTGCGGCACACGGATGCGCTGCAGATCCCTCCAAGCCTGTTCGGCATCGATCGACATGCCCACGCCCCCACTCGCCCGTCGCCACTCGGCTTTCCCACTCGGAAAGCTATCTTCGACTTTCCCGTTGGGCAAGTCGGCGAAGGCTCCGGGCGCGGTTGCGCCGCGCCATCACTGAGACTCCACCCGGGGGTGCGCCTTCGATGGCGTCCGAAGTGGTGCGGCGTGCGGCCCGTCCCGCTTCCCTCGGTTTGGTACCTTTCACTGGACACGAAAATCGATCGGATGTTCGTTTATCCAGACCTCCGAGACGTCCGTTGTCGGCAGTAGACGCTCACGTCCTCCGACGTGCGGCGCGCCACTCAATCGGACCGGGTGAAGCTCATGGCAGGTACCGACCAGGAAAAGGCGCTGGACACCGCGCTCGCACAGATCGAGCGGAAATTCGGCAAGGGCGCGGTGATGCGTCTCGGCGAGCGACCCAATGAGCCCATCGAGGTGATCCCCACCGGGTCGACCGCCCTGGACGTGGCGCTCGGCGTGGGCGGTCTGCCCCGCGGCCGGGTGGTGGAGGTGTACGGGCCGGAGTCCTCCGGCAAGACGACCCTGACCCTGCACGCCGTGGCGAACGCGCAGAAGGCCGGCGGCCAGGTGGCCTTCGTGGACGCGGAGCACGCCCTCGACCCCGAGTACGCGAAGAAGCTCGGCGTCGACACCGACAACCTCATCCTGTCGCAGCCGGACAACGGTGAACAGGCACTGGAGATCGTCGACATCCTGATCCGCTCCGGCGCGATCGACCTGATCGTGATCGACTCCGTCGCGGCTCTCGTGCCGCGGGCCGAGATCGAGGGCGAGATGGGCGACTCCCACATGGGTCTGCAGGCCCGTCTGATGAGCCAGGCGCTCCGCAAGATCACTGGCGCGCTCAGCCAGTCGAAGACCACCGCGATCTTCATCAACCAGCTCCGCGAGAAGATCGGCGTGATGTTCGGCTCGCCGGAGACCACGACCGGTGGCCGGGCGCTGAAGTTCTACGCCTCGGTGCGCCTCGACATCCGTCGTATCGAGACCCTGAAGGACGGCACCGACGCGGTCGGCAACCGCACCCGCGTCAAGGTCGTCAAGAACAAGGTCGCCCCGCCCTTCAAGCAGGCCGAGTTCGACATCCTCTACGGGCAGGGCATCAGCCGAGAAGGCGGCCTGATCGACATGGGCGTGGAGAACGGCTTCGTCCGCAAGGCCGGCGCCTGGTACACGTACGAGGGCGACCAGCTCGGCCAGGGCAAGGAGAACGCGCGCAAATTCCTCAAGGACAACCCCGACCTCGCCGACGAGATCGAGAAGAAGATCCTGGAGAAGCTCGGAATCGGGACACCGGCGAAGACCGCGGTCGCAGAGGGCACAGGCGCCGTCCCGGCCCCCGACACCGCCCGGACCCCGGCGGGAAACGCCACCTGACAGGCACGGGCGCGGCCCGCTCGGGAGGGCCGGGCGTCCGGGCTCCCTGGCGCGGTCGTCGAGCGCATTGCAGAGGCCGTGGAGCACGCCGCGGTAGGCCCCTCCGTCGCCGCCCCGAACGCAGCCGGCAGCGCGGCATCCTCATACGCCTCCCTGCACGTGACCTTGGCTGCCGCAAGGTTGATACTGCCGAGGGCAGCCCTTCCGTCAACCCTCATCCGACCGCGCCGCACAACTGACAGGCCGTCGGTGAAGTCGGCGGCAGGTGAGCCTCGATACCGCCACGACCCGCCCCCAGCCGCTACGGACCGCCAGGATCCAGAACTCGCGCCACACCCTTTGACCAGCAAAGACGCAGGTCGGACGCCCGCCTGCTGAGCTCCCCAGGAGGTACAGATGAAAATGCTCATCAACGTCGCGGAGACCGTTGTGGCGGACGCGCTGCGGGGTATGGCCGCCGCGCACCCCGAGCTGACCGTGGATGTCGAGAACCGGGTGATCGTGCGGCGGGACGCCCCGGTGGCCGGGAAGGTGGGGATCGTCTCGGGCGGCGGGTCGGGGCACGAGCCGCTGCACGGCGGATTCGTAGGTCCCGGAATGCTGTCCGCCGCCTGTCCCGGCGAGGTGTTCACGAGCCCGGTGCCGGACCAGATGGTACGGGCCGCCGCCGCCGTGGACAGCGGCGCCGGAGTGCTGTTCATCGTGAAGAACTACACCGGTGACGTCCTCAACTTCGACATGGCCGCGGAACTGGCCGAGGACGAGGGCATCCAGATCGCGAAGGTTCTCGTCGACGACGACGTGGCGGTCACCGACAGCCTCTACACGGCCGGCCGCCGCGGCACCGGCGCCACGCTGTTCGTGGAGAAGATCGCGGGCGCCGCGGCCGAGGAGGGCCGGCCTCTGGAGCAGGTCGAGGCGCTGGCCCGCCAGGTCAACGAGAACTCGCGCAGTTTCGGTGTCGCGCTCAGCGCCTGCTCCACGCCCGCCAAGGGCAGCCCCACCTTCGATCTGCCCGCCGGGGAACTGGAGCTGGGCGTCGGGATCCACGGTGAGCCCGGCCGGGAGCGACGGGCGATGATGACCTCGCGGGAGATCGCCGACTTCTCGGTGAACGCCATCCTGGAGGACATGAACCCGCGCAACCCCGTCCTGGTCCTGGTGAACGGCATGGGCGCCACTCCCCTGCTGGAGCTGTACGGCTTCAACGCGGAGGTGCAGCGGATCCTGGTCGACCGCGGGGTCCCGATGGCCCGCACCCTCGTCGGGAACTACGTCACCTCGCTCGACATGGCCGGCGCCTCGGTGACCCTGTGCCAGGTCGACGAGGACCTGCTGCGGCTGTGGGACGCGCCGGTGCGTACCGCGGGTCTGCGCTGGGGTATGTGAGGAGCCGCTCCCTCTTCTCGTACCTGCCGGCGCGACCCGGCAACACCACTACCACGCAAGGAGATCCAGTGCTCGACGCCGACTTCTTCCGCCGTTGGATGACGGCGACCGCCGTGTCCGTGGAACACGAGGCGGAACGGCTCACCGCCCTCGACTCGCCGATCGGCGACGCCGATCACGGCAGCAATCTGCTGCGCGGCTTCCGGGCCGTCGCGGCCGTCCTGGAGAAGGACGAGCCGGCCACACCGGGTGCCGTCCTGACCCTCGCCGGACGCCAGTTGATCTCGACGGTGGGCGGCGCCTCGGGCCCGTTGTACGGGACTCTGCTCCGGCGCACCGGCAAGGCACTCGGTGACGCCGCCGAGGTCGACGAGCGGGAGTTCGCGCAGGCACTGCGCACCGGCGTGGACGCCGTGATGCAGCTCGGTGGCGCGGCGCCCGGCGACAAGACGATGATCGACGCGCTCCTGCCGGCGGTCGACGCGCTGGGGCAGTCCTTCGCCGCGGCACGGTCCGCCGCGGAGGAGGGCGCCCAGGCGACCACACCGCTGCAGGCACGCAAGGGCAGGGCGAGCTACCTGGGCGAACGCAGCATCGGGCACCAGGATCCGGGGGCCACCTCCTCGGCGATCCTGATCGCGGCGCTCGCGGAGACGGCCGGTGAGTGATCTCGTGAACGGTCGGACGGCCGAAGGTGACGGTGCGAAGCTCGTGGGCGTCGTGCTCGTGTCGCACAGCGCCGCGGTGGCCGCCTCGGTCGCCGAACTGGCGACGGGGCTCGCGGGCGGCGGCGCGCTCGCTCCGGTCGCGGCGGCGGGCGGTGACGGGGACGGCGGGCTGGGCACCAGTTCCGAGCTGATCTCCGCCGCTGCAGCCGCCGTGGACCGCGGTGCCGGTGTCGCCGTACTGACCGACCTCGGCAGCGCGGTCCTCACGGTGAAGGCCCTGCTGGCCGAGGGCGACGAACTGCCGCCGGACACCCGTCTGGTGGACGCGCCGTTCGTCGAGGGCGCGGTGGCGGCGGTCGTCACGGCGTCCGCCGGAGCGGACCTGGCGGCGGTGGAGGCCGCGGCAGCCGAGGCGTACACGTACCGCAAGGTGTGACACCGGTACGTGGAGGTGTGGCACCGGTACGTGTCGGAGGTGGCTCCGGTACGTGTCGCGGGCCGTGGCTCCGGCACGTGTCGCGGGGCATGGGCGGCCGGCCGGTCTCCGCTCAGCCGCGGCCGACGAGTTCGCGGGCGAGCCGCTCCCCCTGGGCCTCGGCCGCCCCGGGGCTCTCGATGGGCGAGGCGCCGGAGCCCTTGAACAGGATGTAGGTGACCCCGGACGCCGCGCCCCCACCCTTCGGGTCGGGGCGCATCCCGAGGTTCCGGGCCAGGGCGTACGAGCCCTCGCCGATGATGTCGTCGGGGCCGATGTCGCCGACGACCGCGTACCGGACACGGTCGCCGTGGATGACCGCGGCGACCGTCCCGCGCCGGACGTCGTGCTCCTGGTGGTTCCAGCGGTGACTCGGCCCGGGCACGACCACGTACGGCAGTCGCTCGGCGCTCAGCTGGCGTCCGTCGGACTGCTGGAAGGCGGTGGTGTCGCAGAAGAGCGGGTCGGTGTGTTCGTTGCAGTGCCGGCCCGGCCTGCCGTCGCAGTCGATGTCCAGGTCGGCCTTCCAGAAGACGGCCTCCCGCCTGCCGCAGACCTCGATGTCCGCGGGCTCGCCGTCGTCGCTGCTGAAGCGGTCGTTCGAGACGGGGGCGCAGTCGCGCACGGCGGCCAGGAGTTCGGTGGCCCGGACCTTCCCTGGGCCCGGTGTCTTCCGTGCGTCCGCGGCGCCGCCCGCACGTGGGACGTTCCCCGCGCTCGGGCCGCCGTACCCGGCACGCTCGTGCCCGGCCTCGGGCGGCGGGGCGGCGCCGGTGGGCGCGGTAGGGGCGGTGGGGGCGATCAGGGCGGCACCCGCCGCGGCCAGCATCAGCGACCGGACACGCACGATAAGAGACCCTCTCCTGAGCGGGCACTGACGAACACTCGGCCCAATCTGGTGGGGGTCCTTCCGTGCGGCCACCGCTGGGGGGCCGTACGGTGCACGTCCGGTGACGCGTCGGGACGTACCGCGTGAGGTGTCGGGTGACGTGTGGGGTGAGGTGTCGTCAGGGGCCGGGTGGCCGGATTCGTCGACGACTCCGGCCACCCGGCCGCCCTCGCCGGCGCGGGATCAGCGACGACAGCGTTCCGCACCGTCGGCATGAACTTCCCCACGACATGGGTGAGTTCATCCGCTTGGAGGATCAGCATACGTAACGTACGGCCGAAATCGCGAACGGCGGCCCTCTTGTTGCGGCCCCACCGAGGACGCCATATTGGTCCGGACCAATCTCGTTGCGGAAAGGTCGAGGGAGGGCAGGGCTGTGCGACGCGTACTCCTGCGAGCCGCCGTGGTCTGGGGCGCGCTGCTCACGATGGTGTCCTGCGGGCTGACCGGGCAGGGTTCGGACGAGGACGGCCGGCCTCCCGCGGCTCCGGCCGGTGTCACCGCGGCGGCGGGCAGCGCGACCAGCGTCCACGTCATGTGGAACCGGGCCTCGGGAAAGCCCGCGGTATCCCGCTACGAGGTGTATCGCGGCAGCACAAAGGTGAAGGAAGTACCCGGCTCCGAGTACATGGTCGACATCACCCGGCTCAAGCCGTCGACCCGTTACGCCTTCTCCGTGCGGGCGCGGGGCGCCGACGGCAGGCTGGGGCCGCCGAGCGAGCCGGTCCGGGCCGGCACGCCCGCCGCGACCGCGGCCGACGAGCGGGCCCCGAGCCGCCCGGAGCGCCCTGGCGGAAAGGCGGTCGGGAACCGGGCCGCCCAGTTGTCGTGGACCCGGTCCGCGGACGACCTGGGTGTGGCCTCGTACGACGTATATCAGGGCGGTACCAAGATCCACAGTGTGGGCGGCGCCCACACGGCGACCGTGGTCACCGGGCTGCGGCCGGGGACGCGCTACTCCTTCACGGTCCGGGCGCGCGACGCGGCGGACAACGTCTCGCCCGCGAGCGAGGCCGTCCGGATCACCACCCCGGCGGGCACCCCCGACGCGAAAGGCACGGACACCGGGACGGGCATGGCGCCCTCCGCGTTCCGCGCCACGACGCATCGCGAGGACGGGGCGTACTACCTCGACCTGTCATGGACCCAGCCTGAGGTGGACGGAGTGATCACGGAGTACCAGATCCAGCTCGACCGGAAGCCGGTCACCTCGCTCGTCTGGGGCGCGACACCTCCGCCCGGCAGGGCGACGTACAGCTTCTACGTGGGCCGGGAGGCCGGACTCAGCCAGCGGGTACGGATCCGGGCGAAGCTGCCGGACGGCACGTGGGGCGCCTTCTCGGCGGAGCGGACGGTGACGACCCGGCTGCCCTGAGGCAGAGCCCGGCCTCCGGGGAATCGTTCACCTGTACGGCCCTGGTCCGCATGCGGAAACGGCGGCCGTCGCATTGGCTCGGTCCGAAGGCAGCACGGGCGTTCCCGACCCTCGGCGGCTCATGGGATGTACCGCCACCGTGCCGCTGGAGGGCAGTCCTATGCGTATGACTCAGACACTCGTCCGCTCCGGGCAGGCCGTGGCGGTCGCCGCGCTGCCGCTGGCCCTTACCGCGGGCATGCCCGGCATGGCCGCCGCGGCCGCCACGGGTATCAACGTGACCACCAGTGGCGGGACGGTGCAGGTGACCACCACCGCGTGTGTCACCAGGTCCAACGGATCGATGGGGAACGCCTCGCTGCTCTCCAGCGGGCAGGCGAACTTCGCGCAGGGACGCCAGGTGACCCTGTCCGGGACCAGCGGCACTCAGTCCGCGGCCTGGTCGAGCGTCACCTCCGGCACCTACACCGTCATCGTGGTGTGCGCCGACGGCACGACGGCGGGCACGCAGTCCGTCACCGTCTCGCCGGTCTCGACACCCACGATCTCGGCGACGGCGTCACCGTCGCGCGGGGTGATGGGCGGTATGGGCAGCACCAGTCAGGACTACGGCACTGTCACCTACGCGGCGGGCGGGGTCCTGGTCGCCGCCGGGGTCGGGGCCACCGTCTGGGTCCTGCGCCGGCGCTCCAAGCCGAACCGCCTGTGACGTAGCCGACCTGCGACTCAGCCACCTTTGACTCGGTCACCCGTGGCCGGTCAGGGTGCGGAGTCCTCGGCCGGGATCCGTTCGAACTCCTCCAGCGCGTGCGTGAGCCAGCCCGTCCAGAAGGTCTCCAGATCGATCCCGGCACGCAGGACGAGGTGCTGGAGCCGCTCCGCGGGAGCGTCCTTGCCGGGTGGGAAGTCGCGCTCCTGGATCTCCTCGTACTCCGCCAACTGCCGCCGGTGCAGATCGAGATGGCGGCGCAGATCCTCTCCGATGCCCGCGGTGCCGACCACCGCCGCCGCGCGCAGCCGCAACAGCAGTGTGTCGCGCAGGGGCTTGGGGTCCTGGGACGCGGCGGTCCAGCGCGCCAGTTCGTCGCGGCCCGCCGGCAGGACCTCGTACCGCTTCTTCTGTCCGCGGGCCGGCTGCTGGGAGGCGAGGGCCCGGATGGAGCCCTCGGCCTCCAGTTTTCCCAGCTCGCGATAGATCTGCTGATGCGTCGCCGACCAGAAGTAGCCGATCGACTTGTCGAAGCGACGGGTCAGCTCCAGCCCCGACGACGGCTTCTCTAGCAGAGCGGTGAGGATCGCGTGCGGGAGTGACATGAGGTCATCCTAGGGACGGGTCCGGGCCGGCTCCGGAGGCCTACAGCGCCGCTGCCAGCTCGGTGCCCTGCTTGATGGCCCGCTTGGCGTCCAGTTCGGCCGCCACGTCGGCGCCGCCGATGAGGTGCACGCTGCGACCCGCGGCGCGCAGTGCGTCGTACAGGTCGCGGCGTGGTTCCTGGCCTGTGCAGAGCACGATGGTGTCGACCGGCAGGACGGAGCTCTCGCCGTCGACGGTGACGTGCAGTCCGGCGTCGTCGATGCGGTCGTACCGGACGCCGGGGACCATGGTGACCCCACGGTGCTTGAGCTCGGCGCGGTGGATCCAGCCGGTGGTCTTCCCGAGCCCGGCGCCGACCTTGGACGCCTTGCGCTGCAGGAGGTGGACGCTGCGCGGCGGGGCCGGCCGCTCGGGGGCGCCGAGGCCGCCGGGGGCCCGGTAGTCCATGTCGACACCCCAGTGCCGGAAGTACGTCGCCGGGTCCTCGCTCGCCTTGTCGCCGCTGTCGGTCAGGTACTCGGCGACGTCGAAGCCGATGCCGCCCGCGCCGAGGATCGCGACCCGGTCCCCGACGGGTGCGCCGTCGCGCAGCACGTCGAGGTATCCGACGACGCTGGGATGGTCCACGCCGGGGATCTCCGGGGTGCGCGGGCCGACTCCCGTGGCGACCACGACCTCCTCGTACGCGGCGAGGTCCCCGTCGTCGACCGGAGTGTTCAACCGTACGTCCACGCCGTGCAGTTCGAGCTGCGTACGGAAGTAGCGGATCGTCTCGTCGAACTCCTGCTTGCCGGGGACCTTGCGGGCCACGTTGAGCTGGCCGCCGATCTCGCCCGCGGCGTCGTAGAGCGTGACGTCGTGGCCGCGCTCGGCAGCACCGACCGCGCAGGCGAGCCCGGCCGGGCCCGCACCCACGACGGCGATCCGTTTACGGGTACGGGTCGCAGCGAGGACCAGTTCCGTCTCGTGGCAGGCGCGCGGGTTCACCAGGCAGGAAGTGATCTTTCCGCTGAAGGTGTGGTCGAGGCAGGCCTGGTTGCAGCCGATGCAGGTGTTGATGGCCTCGGGCCGGCCGGCCCGCGCCTTGCTCACGAAGTCGGGGTCGGCGAGCATCGGGCGGGCCATCGACACCATGTCCGCGTGGCCCTCGGCGAGCAACTGCTCGGCCAGCTCCGGGGTGTTGATGCGGTTCGTCGTCACGAGCGGGATCGACACGGCGCCCATGACCTTCTTGGTGACCCAGGCGTACGCGCCGCGCGGGACCGAGGTCGCGATGGTGGGGATACGTGCCTCGTGCCAGCCGATGCCGGTGTTGATGATGGTCGCGCCGGCGGCCTCGACGGCCTTGGCGAGGGCGATCACCTCGTCCAGGGAGGAGCCGCCCGGGACCAGGTCCAGCATCGACAGCCGGTAGACGATGATGAAGTCCTCGCCGACGGCCTCGCGCACGCGGCGGACGATCTCCAGGGGGAACCGCGTGCGGTTCTCGTAGGAGCCGCCCCAGCGGTCGTCGCGTCGGTTGGTCCCGGTGGCGATGAACTCGTTGATCAGGTAGCCCTCGGAGCCCATGATCTCCACGCCGTCGTAGCCGGCGCTCCTGGCGAGGCGGGCGGTCCTGGCGTAGTCGTCGATGGTCTGCTCGACCTCGTCGTCCGTGAGGGCGCGGGGCGGGTAGGGGCTGATGGGGGCGTGGAGCGCGCTCGGCGCCACCAAGTCCTGGTGGTAGGCGTAGCGGCCGAAGTGGAGGATCTGCATCGCGATCTTGCCGCCTTCGCGGTGTACCGCGGCGGTGATGGCGGCGTGCTGTTCGGCTTCTGCCCCGGTGGTGAGTTTGGCGCCGCCCTCGTACGGGCGTCCCGCCTCGTTGGGGGCGATGCCGCCGGTGACGATGAGGCCGACGCCGCCGCGGGCCCTGGCCGCGTAGAACTCAGCCATGCGTTCGAAGCCGCGCTCGGCCTCTTCCAGGCCGATGTGCATGGAGCCCATGATCACGCGGTTCGGCAGGGTGGTGAAGCCCAGGTTCAGTGGGTTGAGCAGGTGCGGGTAACGGGTCATTGGCCCCTCCGTGCGCGGCGTCGTCCCCATGGTTGTAGACGACGCCCGGGCGTTTATGCAACTAGTTGCAAAAGGGTGGGGGGTCATTGTGACGAGCACCTCGCGTCGGGGCCCCTCCGGGGAGGGGGGCGGAGTTTCGTTTGCGGGTGCGGGTCCGCTGTGGCTGGTTGCGCCGTTCCCCGCGCCCCTCAGGGAATGGGGGCTCGGCAGCGAAGGAACGTGCGGGTCCGTAGCGGTTGCCCGCGCCGTTCCCCGCGCCCCTTCAGGGGGCTGTTGGCACCCTTGGAGGCGCGGGCCGCCGTCGTACAGGGGCGCGGGGAACTGCGCGGCCGGCCACAACGGCCCGCACACGCAGTTCTGCAGCACGCTCCACTCCCTGAGGGGCGCGGGGAACTGCGCGGCCAGCCACGACGGACCCGCACACGAACCCACGACACGCTCCACTCCCTAAGGGGCGCGGGGAACTGCGCGGCCAGCCACAGCGGAGCCGCACACATAGTCCTGCGGCACGCCCCCGAGCGGGGCGCTCAGGCGTAGTCCGGCCGCAGCGGGCGTCGCCCGGTCACGACGTGCGCGTGCAGCTCCTCCGAGACCTCCACGCGCGGCATAAGCCCCGCATCGGCAAAGATCAAGGCCGCCAGCTCCACCTGCCGTTCGCTCGTCTCGACGAGCAGACTCCCCCCGGGCGCGAGCCACTCCGGCGCCTCCGCGACCACGCGACGCAGGACGTCGAGCCCATCCCCTCCCCCGTCGAGCGCGACGAGCGGTTCGTGGTCGCGGGCCTCCGGCGGCAAGAGCCCCACCTCCCCGGTGGGCACGTACGGCACGTTGGCGGCCAGGACCCCGACCCGCCCGCGCAGACCGCGCGGCAACGGCCCGAAGAGGTCCCCCTCGTAGACCCGGCCGCGTTCGCCGACGTTGCGGCGCGCGCAGCGAACGGCCACGGGGTCGATGTCGGCGGCATGCAGTTCGGCGCCGGGGAAAGACGCCACGAGCGCCGCACCCACCGCCCCCGAGCCGCAGCACAGGTCCACGACGACCGGCGACTCGGAGGCGAGGGCGAGGGCTAGGCCGACGGCCTGCCCGACGAGGAACTCGGTGCGTCGGCGCGGCACGAAGACGCCGGGTTCCACCGCGATCCGCAGACCACTGAACTCGGCCCAGCCCAGGACGTGTTCAAGAGGCCGGCCCGCGGCACGACGGTCCACCATGGCGGCGAGTTCGACCGGGGTACGGGCGGCGGTGAGGATGAGTCGTGCTTCGTCCTCCGCGAACACACAGCCCGCGGAGCGGAGCGCGGTGACGACATGGGCGTATGAAGGTGGCATGAAAGCCGAGGAGCCTTTCGGGAAGCCGAAGGGCGCTCTCCGGGCCGACAGGGCCCAGGCCTGGTTCAGGTCACCTGGTGCCGACGAAGCCACGAGGCGGGAGCACCCGAGCTGACACAGCGGTAATGGGGCTCACCTCCTTGGTCCGTCCTGGCCGGTCCTGGTCCGGCACGGCTGGGGCAGTCCTCAGCCGGACGGCAACATTACACGCCGAGGCTCCCGGCCGGGGCGCGGACCCCGAACTCCCCCACCCCACCCCCCTGCAGACCTTCTGATTGCCCTGTACAACCTACGGTTGTAGTGTGCAACCATCCGCGAAGGGACAGACCCGTGAACCCAGCCGTGACCGCGGCCGACGTGGCCATCGAGACGATCCACCACGAGATGACCGCCTTCGCCCGTCGCGCACGGGCCTCGGCCGGCCGTCTGCACCCGGAGCTGTCCCTGGTCTCGTACACGCTGCTCGGTCATCTGGAGGAGAGCGGCGGCTGCCGCGCCACCGATCTCGCCGCCCACTACGCCCTCGACAAGTCCACGGTGAGCCGTCAGGTGTCGGCCCTCGAAGGCGCAGGGCTGATCGAGCGGCGATCCGATGCGCAGGACCAGCGCGTCCAGGTGCTGCACCTCACGTCGGCCGGGACGGAGATCCTCGCCCAGGTGACCGCGAGCCGCCGGGTGGCCTTCCGCGAACGGCTGGCGGGCTGGCCCGAGGAGGATCTGCGACGGTTCGCGGGCTACCTGCTGCGGTACAACACGGCGGGCCCAGGCCCAGGCCCAGGCACAGGCTCAGACCCGGACACGGAGCCGGACCCGGACCCGGAGCCGGACCCGGAGCCGGAGCCCGGGGTGACCGCGTCGCCGATCGACTCGCCCACGAGCGGCTGAGCGGCTGAGCGGCTGAGCGGCGGTTGAACGGCCTCTGAGCGAGCGGCCTCCGGCCCCGACCTCCCCGCCCCTCAGCCGACCACCACCACCCGCCCGTCCGCCGGCCGGTTCGGCCGCTCCGGCACCCGCGCAGCCAGGAACCTCGTCCTGCGCCGCAGCCGGAAGCCCAGCGACTCGTAGAGGCGGACGGCGGTGGTGTTGTCCGCGCCGGTGTGCAGGAACGGGGTCTCGCCCCGGGCGCGTATGCCGTGCGCGACCGCCAGCGTCAGCCGGGTCGCCAGGCCCTGACCGCGGACGGCGGCATCGGTGCAGACCGCGCTGATCTCCGTCCAGCCGGGCGGATGCAACCGCTCCCCCGCCATGGCGACCAGGGCCCCGCCCCGGCGTATCCCGAGATAGGTGCCGAGCTCGACCGTGCGCGGCAGGAACGGGCCCGGTCTGGTCCGCTCCACGAGGGCCAGCATCTCCGGTACGTCGGCGGGCCCCAGCCGCACGGCCTCCGGGTCCGGCGCGGCGGCCAGGCCGTCGTCCACGAACTGCACGCCCTCCGCGCGGAACGTCACCTCCCAGCCCTCCGGGATCTCACCGCGGAAACCGGGCAGCGCGATCTCCTCGCCCGGTCCCGCGAGCACCGCGACGTCGGCCCAGTCACCGGCGTCGGGGTCGTCGGGCAGGGCCAGCCAGGGCGACACGTCGGCCTGGTAGCGCAGCACGCGACCGCGGCGTTCGGCGAAGTGGGCGTGCGGGCCGGTCAGCGAGGCCCGCGCGGGGTTGTCCAGGACGTGGGGCGTGGCGCTCATTCCGCGGCCTCGATGACCTCGATGACCTCGATCACGACCTTGCCGCGGGCGTGGCCGTCCTCGACGGTACGCAGCGCCTCGGCGGCCTCTTCGAGGGGGAAGGTCCGCGTCACCAGGGGGTCGAGACTCCCGTCGACGACGAGCCGGGCCACCTCGTCGAGCACCGCGGCGGTACGGGCCCGTACGACGGGTGAGCCGCCGAGGCCCTCCACGATGTCCTTGCCGCCCGCGGTGATCAGCTTGGTGCGGTCCGTCACCAGCTCGGCCGCGGCCTCCAGGACCTCGCCGCCGACCAGGTCGTACACGGCGTCCACTCCGTCGGGCGCCAGGGCCCGGACGCCCTCGGCGAAGTCCGGACCGGACGGCACGTGTGCGGCGCCGAGCGACTCGACCAGGTCCTTCTTGCCCGCGCTCGCCACGCCGATGACGTTCAGTCCGTCGGCGCGGGCGATCTGGACGACCGCGACGCCCACACCGCCGCCCGCGCCCGTGACCAGCAGGGTCGCGCCCGTCGGGAGGGCCAGCTGGCGTACTCCGTCGTAGGCGGTGGCCGCCGCGACGGGCAGGGTGGCCGCGTCGGTGAAGGAGATCCCGGCGGGCTTGTGCGCGGTCACGGCCACGGGGAACAGCGCGTACTGGGCATAGCCGCCGGCCACGGGGTTGCCGAAGACCGCGTCGCCGACCTCGAATCCCGTGACCCCCTCGCCGATCTCCTCGACCACACCGGCGGCCTCGTTGCCGAGGACGGCGGGCAGCTCACGCCGCTGCTGGCCGGGCCGCTGGTAGCCGGTGCGCTGCTTCCAGTCGACGGGGTTGACGCCCGCCGCCCGGACGGCGACCAGCAACTGGCCGGGCCCGGGGGCCGGCCGGTCCTGCTCGACGAGGGCCTCGGTCTCCGGACCGCCGTACTGGGTGAAGACGTACGCCTTGGGCATCTGCTCCGTCACTCTCCTTCACGCCGATGAGGGCACTGGCCGGCTGTTGACCGGCTCCTGGCCGGCTACTGGCCGGGCACTGGCCGGGCACTGGCCGGGCACTGGCCGGGCACTATCGGGAAGGAAGATCGCGGGTGCGGCTATTCCCGGGAGCCCCCGCACCCGACGAGTGTTCATACGGCGGCAATGATCCCCGGTCGGGTGTCATGGCGGGCCCGGTACCGTGGAGGACGTACGCAACGATCAAGGGCTGGCGTCCGGCCGGCCTGGAGGCACCACTCGCATGAACGTGACCCGATGAACGTCACCCGGGGCTTCGCCGGGCGTCCGCGCGTCCGCGACGACGGACTGCCGCCCGGCCAGTACGACGCCCGCGACGACTGGCCCGTCCTGTCCGCGGAGGTCACGCCGGAGCTGGCGACCGAGCAGTGGACGTTCACCGTCGACGGGCTGGTCGCCGAGCAGCGCACCTGGACCTGGGACGAGGCGCACGCGCTGCCGCCGTCCGCCTACGAGGGCGACATCCACTGCGTGACGAGCTGGTCGAAGTTCGGGGTGCGGTTCGCGGGCGTGTCGCTCGACGTGTTCCTCGATCTCGCCCGCCCGGCCGCCGAGGCCACCCACGCGGTCGCCTACTCGCACACCGGCTACACCACGAACCTGCCGCTCGCCGATCTGACCGGCGGACGGGCCTGGATCGTCTGGGAGTACGGGGACGAGCCGCTGCCCGCCGAGCACGGTGGCCCGGCGCGGCTGATCGTGCCGCACCTGTACTTCTGGAAGAGCGCCAAGTGGATCGCGGGCATCCGGCTGCTCGATCACGACGAGCCGGGTTTCTGGGAGCAGAACGGCTACCACCACCGCGGCAATCCCTGGGAAGAGCAGCGCTACTCCGGTGACTGAGACCTCCATGACCCCGACGACTCCCGCCGCCCCGGCGCTTCCCTCGTCCCCGACGGCTGCCGCCCCCGCGGGCCGGGCGCCCGCGACGCGGTTCGCCGTGCCCGGCCGGATCGCGGTGAGCAACCGCGCCGCGGCCACCTGGCAGCGTGCCACCCTCACCGAGATCCGCCGGGAGACACCGCACGCGGCGACCTTCCGGTTCGCCGTGCCCGCGTGGACGGGGCATCTGCCCGGCCAGCATCTGATGCTCCGGCTGCGGGCGGAGGACGGTTACGTCGCCCAGCGGCACTACTCGATCGCCTCGCCTCCCGACGACGACGGACACGTCGAACTCACCCTCGACCACGTCGACGGCGGGGAGGTGTCCGGCTGGTTCCACACGGTCGCCGAACCGGGCGACGAGGTCGAGCTGCGCGGACCGCTCAGCGGGTTCTTCGCCTGGCCCGGCGACCGGCCCGCCCTGCTGATCGGCGCGGGCTCCGGCGTCGTACCACTGATGTCGATGGTCCGCCACCACCGTGCGCGGAACCTCGCGGTGCCCCTGCGGCTCCTCGTGTCCGCGCGCCGTCCCGAGGAACTGATCTATGCGTCGGAGTACGGCGCCGAGACCACCACGGTGTTCACGCGCGGCGCCCCGGAGGGTGTGGCCGTGGGCCGTGTGGCGGCCTCACATGTGGCTCGGCTCCTGGCCGACCGGCCCGATGGTGGGTGGGAGGCCTATGTGTGCGGCTCGAACGGGTTCGCCGAGCATGCCTCGCGGCTGCTGGTGGACGCGGGCCAGCCGGTGGACCGTATCCGGATCGAACGCTTCGGCTGACCGCCCCGGTCCCGGAACCGAGCCGGTCCCGGCGGCCGTCAGCCGTACGGGACCACGGCGACCGGGCACGTGAAGTGGTGGACCGGGGAGTGCGCTGCCCGTCCCAGGCCCTGGTCCGCCACGGACCGGCCGACGACGAGCAGCCCCGCCCGCGTCGCCCGCGTCGATGCCTTCAGCAGATGGTGACCGGCGTGCCCGTACACGACCTCCCGCGAGACCTCGGTCCGCGGGGACTCGTGGCGCCACGGTTCCAGGACCGCCGCCAGGGCGCGTCCCCCCGGCGTCCTGCTGCGCGCCCTCGCATCCGACGCCCCCGCGCCGCCGTCACCATCGCGCAGCGGCTACAGCGGCTGCAGCGGCTGCAGCGGCTGCAGCGTTTAGGCGTGCACGACGTGCACGGGCACGGCCCGGACAGTCGGCCGCGCCGAAGGCGTAGCCGATGAGCTCGTCGGGCGGGTCGGCCGGGTCGAGCCGCAGGACCACCGGCGGGTACGGGGGCCGGGCCCAGGCTGTGGTGTCCTCGCCCGCGTCGACCGGTACGCGCTCGTCCACGGGGAGTCCGCCCGCGGCCTCGGATGCGGGCGCCAAGCCGCGGACGGACCCGGCGACGGGCACGGACGCGGTGGGTTTGCCGCACGCGTGCAGCAGCCGCAGGGTGAGACGGCGGGGCTCGGCCTCGCGGGCCGCCCGGTCGGCGGTATCGGGACCGGCGCGGGAGCCGTCGACGCTCACGGTGACGGCTCGGATGCTCTTCCTCACGGTGCGCGCCCCTCCCGGTTCACCACCTCTGCCTTTCGGTCTTCGGTCTTCGGTCTTCGGTCCCCGTCTTCTCGTCGTCAGCCGGACCAGGTCCACTCGGCGACCTCGGGCAGGTCGGTGCCGTGTTCGCGGATCCAGGCCTCGTGGCGGGTGTGTACGTCGGCCATCCGCTGGCGTACGGCAGCGGCGCGCACGGCGAGGCCCGGGACACGGTCGATGACGTCCATGACGAGGCGGTACCGGTCGAGGCCGTTGCGGACGACCATGTCGAAGGGGGTCGTGGTGGTACCCGACTCGCGGTAGCCGCGCACATGGAGGTTGGCGTGGCCGGTGCGCCGGTAGGCCAGCCGGTGGATCAGCCACGGATAGCCGTGATAGGCGAAGACCACCGGCTTGTCCGCGGTGAAGAGGGCGTCGTACTCGGAGTCGGCCATACCGTGCGGGTGTTCACCCTGTGGCATCAGCCTGGCCATGTCGACGACGTTGACGACACGGACCGCCAGGTCGGGCAGGTGGGTGCGCAACAGCGCGGCGGCGGCGAGTACTTCCTGGGTGGGTACGTCGCCGGCGCAGGCCAGCACCACGTCCGGTTCGCGGCTCCCGTTCTCCGTGCCGGCCCACTCCCAGATGCCCGCGCCCCGGGCGCAGTGGGCGCGGGCCTCGTCCATGGACAGCCAGTCGAAGCAGGGCTGCTTCCCGGCGACGATCACGTTCACGTGGTCGCGGCTGCGCAGGGCGTGGTCCGCCACGGACAGCAGGGTGTTGGCGTCCGGCGGCAGATAGACCCGTACGACCTCCGGGCTCTTGTTGAGGACGTGGTCGACGAAGCCCGGGTCCTGGTGGGAGAAGCCGTTGTGGTCCTGGCGCCAGACGTGCGAGGTGAGCAGGTAGTTGAGGGAGGCGAGCGGCGCCCGCCACGGCAGCTCCCTGGACGTCTTCAGCCACTTGATGTGCTGGTTGACCATCGAGTCGACGATGTGCACGAACGCCTCGTACGACGAGAACAGACCGTGCCGGCCGGTGAGGAGATAACCCTCCAGCCAGCCCTGGCAGAGGTGTTCGGAGAGCACCTCCACCACCCGGCCGTCGCGGGCGAGGTGTTCGTCGGTGTCGAGGGTCTCCGCCTGCCAGGCCTTGCCCGTCGCCTCGTACAGCGCGCCCAGGCGGTTCGACTCGGTCTCGTCGGGGCCCACGACACGGAAGTTCCGCTGCTCGGCCGTGTCGGCCATGATGCGGGCGAGCATCCCGCCGAGGACCCGGGTGGGTTCGTGGATGCTCGCGCCGGGCTTGTCCACGGGGACGGCGAAGGCGTCCAGGTCCGGCATGGGCAGCGAAGTAAGCAGCAGACCGCCGTTGGTGTGCGGGTTCGCGCCGAGGCGGCGGGAACCCTCGGGCACACCGTCGAGGACGAGGCGGGTGGGACGCCCCTCGGCGTCGAACAGTTCCTCGGGTCGGTACGAGCGCAGCCAGGCCTCCAACTGCCGCAGGTGCTCGGGGTTCTCACGGACACCGGCGAGCGGGACCTGGTGGGAGCGCCAGGTGCCCTCGACCGGCTCCCCGTCGACCTCGGCCGGGCCGGTCCAGCCCTTCGGGGTCCGCAGGACGATCATGGGCCAGCGGGGTCGCCCGCTCCCCGCGCCGTCGCTCGTGCCGCCGCGGCCCCTGCCACTTCGTCCCTTGCCGCTCTGCCCCTTGCCGCCCTGGCCGGTCCTCCCGCCGCGGGCCTCCTGCTGGATCCCGGCGATGCGGTCCAGCGCCTGGTCCATCGCCTCCGCGAGTTCCCGGTGTACGCGACGGGGGTCGTCGCCGGACACGTGGATGGGGTCGTGTCCGTATCCCCGCAGGAGTTCGTCGAGTTCGGCGCGCGGCAGCCGGGCGAGCACGGTGGGGTTGGCGATCTTGTACCCGTTGAGGTGCAGGACGGGCAGGACGGCGCCGTCGTGCACCGGGTCGAGGAACTTGTTGGAGTGCCAGGAGCCCGCGAGGGGTCCCGTCTCGGCCTCGCCGTCCCCGATCACACACGTGACCAGCAGGTCCGGGTTGTCGAAGGCCGCCCCGTACGCGTGGGCGAGCGAGTAGCCCAGCTCGCCGCCCTCATGGAGGGAGCCCGGGGTCTCGGGGGCGACATGGCTGGGGACTCCGCCGGGAAAGGAGAACTGCCGGAAGAGGCGTTCCATGCCGGAGGCGTCCCGGGTGATGTCCGGGTACGTCTGTGTGTAGCTGCCCTCCAGCCAGGAGTTCGCAAGGACCGCGGGGCCGCCGTGGCCGGGGCCCCACACGCAGATCGCGTCGAGGTCGCGCTCGGCGATGACGCGGTTGAGATGGGTGTGCACCAGGTTGAGGCCGGGCGAGGTGCCCCAGTGTCCGAGCAGCCGCGGCTTGATGTGCTCGGGCTTCAGCGGCTCGGTCAGCAGCGGGTTGCCGAGCAGGTAGATCTGACCGACGGCCAGGTAGTTCGCGGCACGCCAGTGCGCGTCGAGCGCCGCCATGCGGTCCTTGGCCATGGTGAGGGACTCCTGTTCCGGGGGTTCTGAAGGTTCCGGGGTCGCGGTGGCTCCGGGATTCCAGGATTCCAGGATTCCGGGATTCCGGGATTCCGGGGGATGCGACGCGGGTTCCACACGGGGCTCCGATCAGTCGTGGAAGGACACGTTGTTCGGCCGTTCGTGTGCGGGACCGGCGGATCTCGGCCGCGGTCATCGTCAGCCGCGGTCGCTCCTGGCCGCGGTCGCTCCTGGCCATGGTGGTCGTGTCCGGTGGTCGGCCCTCTCCGGACGGCCCCCGTGTCGCTCGCACCGGCCGCCGGCCGGCCGGAAGTGGCGATACCGGCCCCTGGAGGGATCCGTTCGGCCTACACGGGGCACACGCACGGTGTACGGCGGTGGCTCGGGCGGCGCGGCACGGTCGCGGGTGCTGAGGAGGCGGGACATGCGGACGCGGGAACAGCGGGCGAGCGAGAAGCGGGCGCGGGTGATCGGGCGGCGTTGGCGGCACAATCCGCTGTGCCGTCGCGCGGACGTGGTGGAGGCGTGGACCGCGCTGGTCGTCTCCGTCGTGCTGTGGGCCGGTGCGCCGCTGGCCGGGCTGGCGGCGGGCTGGTGGGCGTACGGCGGAGCGCGGTCCACGGCGACGGAGCAGCGGGCCGAACGCCACCGGGTCCTCGCGGAGATCGTCGAGGGGAGGCACGCCTCCCCGCCCAGCGGCGAGGGGGACCGGCGGCCGGTCAAGCGGGTGAGCGTCCGCTGGACCGAGCCGGGTGAGCGGACGCGCACGGGTGAGACCCGGGTGCCCGCCGGAGCCGGGGTCGGCGACCGCACGTACATCTGGCTGGACCAGCAGGACCGGATCGTCCCGGCCCCGACGAGCGGCACGGTGGTCTGGCAGCACACGCTGGCGGTGGGTGCCTGTGCCGCGGGGGTGGCCGCGGCCGGCGTGCTGGCGCTGCACGCCCTGATACGCCGGGTCGCCGTACGCCGCCGTCTGGCCGAGTGGGAACGGGAGTGGGCGCGTACGGGGCCCGAATGGGCGCGGCACCGGACCTGACGGGCGGGGGCGGCCCCGGCGGGCGGCGAAAGCGGTCCGTCCGTCCACGGGGACCGGGCCAACCACGCCAGTGGCAGGTCCTGTTGGCCGTTGTCGCCGGTCGGCTCCCCGGCCGGGCCCGCAGTCCAGTCAGGTGAGCAGGTAAACAGGCAAGCCTCGACGGGGTCGCTCAGCGTGCCGACGGGCGCCACCTCGTGCGGGGCAGGTCCCGGACACCCCAACTCAGCTGCACGGCAGAGGCGTTGGGCCGAACCACCGGGCGCGATGTCGAGGGCGTCGCGGGCCGTCCTCGTGCCGGGGCCGCCCCGGTAGCGGTCGAGGCGGAGGGCTCCTCGGGTCTTCGACCACAGGGAGGCGTGGTCCGTCGAGTCGGCCCCCGGCCCGCCCACGGCGGCGACCCTGCCGTCAGCGCGGCCAGGACCGTCGGCCGGTCCGTGGACATGGCCTGGCGGCCTTCGGACACCACCCGTACCGTGTGGATCATCCGCACCCTTATCCGTAGCAAAGGCGGTCTTCCATGGCCTTGTTCGACCTTCCTCTCGATCAACTGCGGACCTACCGCAGCGCGTCCGTGGAGCCCGAGGACTTCGACGCCTTCTGGGGAAAGACGCTGGACGAGGCGCGCGAGCACGATCTGGGCGCCCGCTTCGAGCCGGTCGAGACGCACCTGCGGAACGTCACGGTGTACGACGTCACGTTCGCCGGGTTCGGCGGTCACCCGGTGCGGGGCTGGCTGACCCTTCCGGCCGGGGCGGACGCGCCGCTGCCCGCGGTCGTGGAGTTCATCGGGTACGGCGGCGGACGCGGTCTCTCGCACACGCATCTGCTGTGGGCCTCGGCCGGGTTCGCGCACTTCGTGATGGACACGCGGGGCCAGGGCGGTGCGTGGGGCGGCGGCGGTGACACCCCGGACCCGGTGGGCAGCGTGCCCGCGTATCCCGGGTTCATGACGCGGGGCATCGACGCTCCCGAGAACTACTACTACCGGCGGGTGTTCACCGACGGGGTACGGGCCGTGGAGGCCGCGCGTTCGCATCCGCTGGTCGACGCCTCGCGGACCGCGGTCGTCGGTACGAGTCAGGGTGGCGGTATCTCGATCGCGGTGGGCGGGCTGGTGCCGGATCTTGTGGCGGTAGCGCCGGATGTGCCGTTCCTGTGCGACTACCCGCGCGCCACGAGGCTGACGGATCGCGATCCGTATCGGGAGATCGGCAACTATCTCAAGACGCATCGCGGGCGTACCGAGTCGGTGCTGCACACGCTGTCGTACTTCGACGGGGTGCACTTCGCCGCGCGGGGGCGGGCGCCCGCGCTGTTCTCAGCGGCGCTGGAGGATCAGACGTGTCCTCCGTCCACGGTGTTCGCGGCGTTCAACGCGTGGGGGCATGCGGACAAGGGGATCGAGGTCTACGACTTCAACGACCACGAGGGTGGGGGGCCTTATCAGGAGGCGGTCAAGTTGGCTTGGCTGCCTGCGTATTTCTGAGCGGGTCTCGTGCTTGTTGTTGTGGGCGGGGCGTCGGGGTTGTCGGGTCGCTGCGGGCCGGCGAGGCCGGTGGGGGCTTGTCGCGCCGTTTCCCGCGCCCCTGGGGAGCAAGTCTGCCGACGGATGACGGAGGAGCCATGTTTCAGGTTCAGGGGCGCTGCGAGACACGTTTCGCGGCTGTGCGTGACGCGTTCGAGGTCAACTTTCGCGATCGCGGGGAGCTGGGCGCGGCCGTGAGCGTCACGGTGGGTGGCGAGGTCGTCGTGGACCTGTGGGGCGGCTGGGCCGACGCGGCCGGGACGCGCGCCTGGGAACGGGACACGCTCGTCAACGTGTGGTCGACCTCGAAAGGGCCGACGGCGCTGTGCGCGCACATCCTGGCCGACCGCGGGCTGCTCGATCTGGACGCCCCGGTGGCCGCGTACTGGCCGGAGTTCGCGGCGGCGGGCAAGGAGTCGGTGCTCGTACGGCATCTGCTGTCGCACCGGGCGGGTCTCGCCGGGCTGCGCGAGCCGCACTCGCTGGAGCAGCTCTTCGACTGGGAGCTCACCACGAAGCGTCTCGCGGCGACGGAGCCCTGGTGGGAGC
This sequence comes from Streptomyces sp. NPDC087844, assembly GCF_044742785.1. Taxonomy (NCBI): domain Bacteria; kingdom Bacillati; phylum Actinomycetota; class Actinomycetes; order Kitasatosporales; family Streptomycetaceae; genus Streptomyces; species Streptomyces sp. NPDC087844. The sequence continues at coordinate 106,235 of NZ_JBIUVD010000010.1, forward strand.
CGGGGACGGCGTCGGGCTATCACGCGCTGACGTACGGCTTCCTGGTCGGTGAAGTGGTGCGCCGCGTCTCGGGGTTGCTGCCGGGCGCGTTCCTTCGGCGGGAGGTGACCGGGCCGCTCGGTATCGACTTCACCATCGGGCTGCCGGAGGAGGAGGCGGGGCGCGCGGCCGAACTCGTGCATCCGCCGGCCGCCGAGCCGAGCGAACGAGCGGCGATCTTCAGCCAGTTGACACCGGTGGCGCTGGCCGCGCTGACGAACCCGGCGGCGGGCGCGCCCGAGGCCGGCACGGCGGCGTGGCGAGCCGCCGAACTCCCGGCCGCCAACGGGCACGGCACGGCCCGTGCGGTCGCCGCGCTGTACGGGATCTTCGCCGGCCGGGGCTCGTACGGGGCGCACCGCGTCCTGTCGCCCGAGGCCGCCGAGCGGGTCCGCGAGGGACAGGGCGCCTGCCGCGACCTGGTGCTGGGCGCCGGCTTCGAGAGAGAGACGGAGATCGGCCTGGGCCTGTGGCTCAGCGGCTCCAACCGCTCCTACGGCCCCAACCCCCGGGCTGTCGGACACGACGGCTTCGGCGGGTCCTGCGGTCTGGCCGACCCGGAGGCGGGTGTCTCACTGGGGTACGTCATGAACCGTATGGGGCCGCGCATCGCCGACGACCCACGGAAGACGGCGCTCGTCGACGCCCTCTACAGCGCGCTCTGAGGGCGGGGCCGGACGGGCTGGAATCGGCCGATCCACGGGGACGCACTTCCAGCATGGTTTAGACCAATGCTAGAGATGGTGGCGTACGAGGAACCGCGCCTTCACAGCCCCATGACCAGGGCTCCGGGGGGCGCGGGTCCACAGCCCGCACGGCTACGTCTTGTCACAAGGGGAGCGCGGACATGGCCCGCAGCACCACGCACGATGAACCTCAGCCGCTGTACTCGCGGATCGCCTCGGAGTTGCTCGGGGCCTTGCGCGACGGATCCGTTCCGCCCGGCGAACGGTTGCCGGGCGAGCGGCAGTTGGCCGCACACTTCGGAGCCAGCCGGGAGACGGTCCGGCAGGCCCTGGACATCCTTCGCCGGGACGGTCTGGTCTCCACCGACCGGCGCGGCACCCATGCGAAGCTGCCCGGCCTGCCGGTCGGGCATCTCCCGTCGCTCGGTTTTCCGCTCGGCGCCGACACGAGGCCGTCACGCGCCGCCGACCGTGCCACCGTGACCTGGGAGACTCCCCCGCCGGACCACGCGGCGGCGCTGGGACTGGCCCCGTGGCGGCCGACGCTGGTGCACCGCTACGAGTCCGCCGCACCGGACGGGCACGGGCGGCGGACAGCGATGACGTCGTTCTCGGCGGTCGCGCTCTCGGAGGTCGAGGAACTCGCCCGCTACCGCGACCGCGCCGACGGTACGTCGTCGGCCCAACTGCGGCGCGTGTACGACTGGATGCGCCGGGCGGGGCTGACCCTGCACCACCGCGACTCCATCACCGGGCCCGGCGACGCGGCCTCGGTGCGGGTGACGCGGCGGGTGCACGACCAGTACGCCCGGCCCCTGGAGATCACCGATCTGGTGGTGAACGCACAACAGGAGGCACTGGTCTACGAGTTCACGCTCCCGGCGGTCACCGAGCCGCACGGGTCGTAAGGGCCGGCCAAAAGACGCGCGGGGGCTCCGGCCGGCGGGTGTGGCGGTCAGCGGGAACCAGGGGCGCCGACAGCCTCGCGGTGCTCGTCCTCCTGTCCGGCCGGGGCGCGCTGCGGCAGTTCGGCACCCTCGATGTCCACGTCGGGCGTGACCCGGTCGAGCCAGCCCGGCAGTCCCCAGGCGCGGCGGCCGATGAGCGCCATGGTGGCCGGGACGAGGGTCATCCGGACCACGAACGCGTCGACCAGGACGCCGAAGGACAGCGCGAAACCTATGGACTTGATGATCGGGTCGTGGTTGAAGACGAAGCCGCCGAAGACCGCGACCATGATCAGTGCGGCGGCGCTGACCACCCGGCCGCTGCGCGCCACGCCGTGGACGATGGCCTCGGACGTGCTGCCCGTCCGCTCGTAGTGCTCGCGCATCCGGCTGACCAGGAAGACCTCGTAGTCCATGGCCAGCCCGAAGAGGACGCCGATGAGCAGGACGGGGAGGAAGCTGGTGACGGGTCCGGCGGACGGGATGTCGAGGACGCCGTTGAGGTGACCGTTCTGGAAGACCCACACGGTGGCGCCGAGGGACGCGGCGACCGACAGCAGGAATCCGAGAGCGGCCTTGACCGGAACCAGCAGGGACCGGAAGGCGATGGTCAGCAGGATCAGCGCCAGGATCACGATGATGGCGATGAACAGTGGCAGGGCGTCGGACAGTTTGCCCGCGACGTCGATGGCCGCGGCGGTGGCGCCGGCGATGTAGAGGGTGCCGCCCGCCTTGTCGACGCTGGGCGCGTTGTCCCGCAGCCGGTGCACCAGGTCCGTGGTGGCCTGGGCGTCCGGGCCGGTCCTCGGCACGACCGCGACGACCGCGAGACTGGAGTCCGGGTTGGTCACCGGCTTGGCGACGGCGGCGACTCCGGAGTCACCGGCCAGGCTCGTACGCAGCCGGGTGAGTGTCTCGGTGCGCTCCGCGGCCGGTATCCCGCTGGTGTCGACGACGGCGGTGACGGTCGCGTTGAAGCCGACTCCGAAGCCCTCACTCAGCAGGTCGTAGCTCTTGTGCTGGGTACTCTCGACGGGCTGGGAGGCGTATCCGGGCAGGCCGAGACGCAGATCGCGGGCCGGCAGGGCGAGCGCGAGGAGACCGACCACACCCACCAGGAGAACGATCACGGGCTTGCCGGTGACCAGCCGGGCCCAGCCCAGGGCCCAGGAGCCGGGGGCGCGCTCCGAGCGGCGGGGGCGCGGGCGCAGCCGCTCACCGAGCATCCCCAGCACCGCGGGCACCAGGCTGATGGCGATGAGCACGGCGAGCAGGACGGTCACGGCGGCGGCCAGGCCCATGATCGTGAGGAACGGGATGCCGGTGACCGCCAGCGCGGAGAGCGCGATGATCACGGTCGCTCCGGCGAAGACGACCGCACCGCCCGCGGTGGCGACGGCCCGCGCGATGGAGTCCTCGACGTCCATGTCGGGGTCGGCGAGCTGCTCTCGGTGGCGGGAGAGGATGAACAGGGCGTAGTCGATGCCCACCGCCAGGCCGATCATGAGGGCGAGCACGGTGGCGGTGCTGGTCATCTCCACGAAGCGGGAGACGAACTGGACGCCCAGCACGCCGATCGCGACCCCCACGACGGCGGTCAGCAGCGGGAGTCCGGCCGCGATCAGTGAGCCGAGCGCGAGGGCCAGGACGGCGAAGGCGATGACGACGCCCACGATCTCCGCGGGGCCGCCGACCTCGGTCTGAGGCTGCATCGCCGAGCCGCCGAACTCGACTTCGAGACCGGCGTCCCGGGCCTGCTCCATCGCGTCCGACAGGGCGTCCTTGGACGTCTCGGGCACGCTGTCGGCCGCCTGGCGGAACAGCACGTCGGAGTAGCCGATGCGCCCGTTCTGCGAGACCGTCCCGGTCCCGGCCGGATCGGAGACGTCCACCACGCCGGGCACCCCCGCGGCCTTCTTCAGGCTCGCGGTGAGGGCCGCCTCGGCCTTGGGCTCACTGAGCGTGTCTCCGTCGGGGGCGGCGAACACGACCCGGGCCACCCCGCCCGCGGCGGCCGGGAACTGCTCCTTCAGCAGTTCCTGGGCCTTCTGGGACTCGATCCCCGGCACCGAGAACTCGGTGCTCACCTTGCCGTGCAGGGTGATTCCGAGGCCTCCGACCACGGCGAGCAGCAGCAGCCAGACGGCCAGGACGCGGCCCCGGCGGCGTACCGCCCATCGTCCCAAGGTGTACAGGCGTGACGCCATGAACCGTCTTCCTCCCTCTCCCCGCAGACCCCGGTCGGACCGCGACATCTCTACATCTTAAAGCATTTTTACAGTCCGATGTAAATTAGCTAAGGGTGGTAAAGTGCGGTCATGATGAGTGACGGCCTACGGGAACGCAGCAAGGCGCGACGTCGGGAGGCAATCGTCCGCGCGGCCTACGAGCTGTTCGCCGACCGTGGGTTCGAGGCGACGACGATCGCCGACATCGCGGCGGCGGCGGAGGTCTCACCCCGTACGGTGACCCTGTACTTCCCGTCCAAACTGGAACTGGCGATGTCGGAGTTCGACTCCGTCACCGACCGGGTCAGGACCGCCGTGCACGACCGGGAGCCCGGCCTGACGATCCTGGACGCGCTGGAGCGCTGGCTGCGCGAGGAGATCGCCGACCCCAGGGGCCTGGCGGATCTCACCGACCGCGTGTTGGAACTGAACCCGCAGTTGCGCGCGGTCGCCGAGGCTCGGCTGACGGAGGTCATCAAGTTCGGCGCGCAGATCCTCGCCGAGGAGCAGGGCAGCTCACCCGAGGACTTCGGACCGCGCATGGCGTCGGCCGCCGCGGCCGCGGTCGTCAGTGAAGTGTGCTATCGGCCCCAGGAAGCCGACATCGACACGGCGATGGCCTTCCTGCGCGCCGGACTCGCGACCCTGCCGCCCGGCCCGGCCTCCTGAGGGACACGCCCTGCGACCGCCGTCGGCGGGCGGTCACACGGGCACCGCTCTCTTGAAGTACAGGCGCACGACCGAGCCCGCGGGATCGAAGGTCTCCGTGAGCAGATCGCTCAACTGACGCACCACCCACATCCCGTGGCCGCGCTCGGCCCGGCGGTCCGGCGGCAGATGCCCGGGGAAGGGCGGCGCCCGGGTCGGTCCGGCCGTACCGATGTCGGAGACCTCGCAGATCACGTACTCGACGTCGTTGCGCAGGCGCAGAACCCCTCGGCCGCCCCCGTGGCGCACGGAGTTGACCATCACCTCGTGCACCGCTGCGACCATGTCGTGCGTCCGCTGCTCGGGCACTCCCAGGTCACGGGCGTAGCTGCGCAGGGCGTACCGTACGTGCGCCGACCGGTCGCGGCCGAAGGGGATGTCGTCACGGCCGGCGGGCAGTTCTTGGGGGTCCGCCGCGTCGCACTCGGCGGAGAAGTCGGCCGGGTCCGCGTAGCGGTCGCTGGCTGTCGCCTCGCCTGCCCCCAGGGCGAGTTCGGGGTGGGTGCGGGTCGCCGACCGGACCACCGCGGCCGGCAGGACCCGGGTGTCGTACGGGCAGAGTATCCAGTGGCCGGTGTCCGCGAAGGCCACGTTGAGCAGGGATTCGTAGCGCATCCACTCACGTGTCTCGAAGTCCGTGCGGCCCCGCCAGACGGGCTCGCCGATGATCCGGACCCGGGTGGGGCGGCCCGCCCCGTCCGTGTCGTGCTCCGCGCAGTAGGTGTGGTAGCGGCCCAGGGTGCGGGAGGGGCAGCCGTACCAGTCGTCGGCGCGGACGAACTCCACCTCGTCCGAACGGCGGCCGAGCGCCCGGCCGAGGAGGCCGATGTTCCGGGGCGCGAGGACCGCGAGGACGGTGTCGTCGGCGTGCACGCCGTCGAGGGCGAAGGTGGCCGCGCCGTCGAGGAACTCCTCGTCCGATCCGTAACACAGCGCCTGGTGGACGAACCCCGGACGGGTCATGGAATCGCTCCCTCCCTCACGTCGCCCGGGTCGAGGCGCAGACCGGGAATCCTGTCCCAGCCGGTGACGCGCATGAGCCGCTGGATGTGCGGGGCGACGCCGTGCAGGACCAGGGTGGCGCCGGAGGTGTGCAGGGACAGGGCCGAGAAGACCAGCAGGCGCAGCGCGCCGACGTCGATGAACGCCAGCTTGCGCAGGTCGAGCCGGATGCTCGTGCCGTTGACCGGACGGGCCCGGGCGCGGGTGGTCTCGGCCCGCAGGGCGCGGGCCAGGGCCGTCACGTTCGTGTCGTCCACCTCGCCGTCGAGCGCCAGGCCCGGCGGGGCGAAGGTGCGGGTGATGGAGAGCAGTTCGTCGCGCCACACCAGGTCGGCGGCGACCCGCCCGTGGTGCAGCCCGTCGAGCGGGGCAAGTTCGACGTCGTCGAAGACCCTGCGGTCGTACTGGCAGATCCCGAGGACCGGCAGGGACGCGAAGACGGGTTCCAGGAGGAGTTCGCTGTCGTGCAGCGTCTTGAGCCCCTTGCCCGCCTGGCCGCGCATGATCTCCATGCTGACGCGCAGGCCGAGATAGCCGTCCCCGACCGCACGGCGTGTCTCGCGGCGGATCACCTCGTCGAGGTCCCACAGCCCCTCGGGCGTCCCGAGGTGCGGGTCCACCGTCAGCCGGCCGGCTGCGAGTTCGTCGTCGACGGCACAGCCGCGGGACTCCAGAAAGGTGAGCGCGAGCTCGGCCGGCAGATCGGCCGGGCCCAGCACCAGCCCCCGGTGCCCGCTGGCGAGCCCGTCGAGGAGGAACGCGGCGACCACGGTCTCGCGCTCCTCGTCCGCGTCGTAACCGAGCAGCAGGTGGTCTCCGGCGCGCATCCCTCCGACCGCTCTGAGCGCGGGCACAACTTCCATTTCCCGCACCTCCCAGATCTCCCGCTCGGTGTGCCGGAACACCTCCACGCTACGCCCGTCGGCACCTCTGCGAGAGGATGAGTACCCGATTTCCGTCACTCCGCCGGGACTCGGACACGGGCGTCGCCGAGCGTTAGGGTGACCGCCATCGGTCGGGGTGAGGAGGAACGATGGGCACCTCGGTACGCAACGGCAGGAGCGGCAATCTTCCCGCCGAGCCCAATACGTTCGTCGGCCGCGACGTGGAACTCGCCCGAATAGGCTCGCTGTTGGATGCCACGCGCCTCCTCACCCTCACCGGCCCCGGAGGCGTCGGCAAGTCCCGGCTGGCGCTGCGGGCCGCACACACCGCGCAGACCGCGTTCCCCGGCGGAGTATGGCTGGTCGACCTCTCCGATCTGCAGAACGCGGACCTCCTCACGAACGCGGTGGCGGAGGCGACACGGCTGACCGAGCAGACACTCCGCCCGCTCCTGGTGGCGCTCTGCGAGCATCTCGACGACGGGCCCCTGCTGCTCGTCCTGGACACCTGTGAGCACGTACTCGCCGAGTGCGGCCGTGTGGTCCAGGAACTCCTCGCGCGTGTAACGGAGTTACGTGTCCTGGCCACCAGCCGTCAGCCGCTGGGCGTGCCCGGTGAGCATCTGCTGTCGGTGACACCGCTGCCACTCGGCGAGCACGCCGACGCGGTGGCGCTGTTCACGGCCCGCGCCGCCGCCGCGGTGCCGTCGTTCGCGCTGACCGACACCAACCGGGCCGACGTCGCGGCGGTCTGCGCCCGGCTCGACGGGATTCCGCTCGCCCTGGAACTGGCGGCGGTACGCCTGCGTGGCTTCTCTCTCGGGCGTCTGCTGCAGGGTCTCGACTCGCGTTTCGACCTGCTCGTCTCGCCCGCCCGGCCTCGGCCCGCCCGGCACCAGACGCTTCGCACGGCGATCGGCTGGAGCCATGAGCTGTGCACCCCGCTGGAGCGGCTGCTGTGGGCCCGGCTGTCCGTCTTCGCGGGCGGATGGGACGTGGAGGCAGCCGAATTCGTGTGCCACGGCGGCCCGTTGGACGCGGAGGAGATCCTGACCCTGCTCGCGTCACTCACCGAGAAGTCGATCGTCGCTCGTGAGAACGACGGCGTGGCCGGGCGCTACCGCATGCTCGACACCATTCGCACCTTCGGCGCCGACTGGCTGGAAGGCCTCGACGAACAGCACGCCGTACGCGCCCGTCATCTCGACTACTTCCGCTGGATCGCCCGGCAGGGGGAGGCCGAGTGGCTGGGCCCCGGCCAGCGTATGTGGGCCGAACGGCTGAGTGTGGAGCACGCCAATCTGCGGGTCGCGCTGGAGGAGAGCCTGGCGGCGCCGGAGCCCGAGCCGGCGCTCGAACTCACCGGCACACTCTGGTACTTCTGGTTCGCGTGCGGCTTCGCCGACGAGGGGCGCGGCTATCTGGAGCGGGCGCTGCGCCGGGCTCCCGAGGGCGTCCCCGGACACACCCTGGCGATCTGGGCCCACCGGCTGGTCACCGTCGTACCGGAGGACCTGGAGGCGGCCGAGTCGGTGAGCGCGGCGTACGTGTGGCTGGCGCAGGAGCGTCATCTGCCCGTCTCCGCACTGCCGTTGACGGGGGCGAGCCTCGCGGTGCGCGGCGAGTCGGCGCGGTCCGCCCTGCTGTACGGCAGCAACACGCAGGGGCCCGGGGGCGGGGGCGGCGCGGAGTTCTTCCAGCTGCTGACGCTGGCCGTGCAGGCGTATCTGCTGGCCGGGCAGGGCGCGTTCGAGCGGTGCGCGGTGGTCGGCGAGCGGCTGCGTGTCGACTGCGCGAAGCGGGGGGAGCTGTGGATGCGGGCCTGGGGCGACTTCTTCGTCGCCCTCGCCGGGATCGGGCTCGGGCGGCCGGAGGCGGCGCTGCGTTCCGCGCGCGAGGCGCTGGCGGCCAAGTGGCGCGTCCATGACCGGTTCGGCGCGGCGGCGGTCGCCGACCTCCTGATCGCGGCGGAGGCCGCCGCCGGCGAGCCCGAGCGCGCGGCCCGGCTCCTGGGCGTGGGCACCCGGCTCTGGTACACGGCCGGACTCCCCCAGCTCGGTGACATCGAGACGACCGTCTTCCGCCGGGAATACGCCCGCCACCTCCGGGCCGCCCTCGGCGACAGCAAATTCGCCGAAGCCGTGCGTGAGGGCCGTGGGCTGGGCCCGGAGGCGGCGATACGGCTCGCGCTGAACGGCGTGGCGGATGAGGTGGATCTCTGACGTCCGACTCGGACCAGGTCCAGCTCCCCGCGGTTGCGCGAACTGCGCTGCCGGGCAGCCGAGTCGGGCTGTCGACGTCGGGATGTCCGCCGCACCGGCGGGCATCCCGTAGTGCCTCCCGCCCCCCGGTGGCCGCTCTCAGAGCCAGCCGTTGCGCCGGAACCCCCGGTGGATGCCGAGGCAGAGGGTGGCGATGACACCGAGGGCCAGCGGATAACCGTACGTCGAGTGCAGTTCCGGCATGTGGTCGAAGTTCATGCCGTAGACGCCGCAGATCATGGTCGGTACGGCGACGATGGCGGCCCAGGCCGTGATCTTGCGCATGTCCTCGTTCTGGGCGACCGTCACCTGGGCCACATGCGCCTGGAGGATCGAGTCGAGCAGCCCGTCGAAGGCGTTGATCTGCTCGGTGGCACGGGCCAGGTGGTCGGCCACGTCACGGAAGTACGGCTGTATCTCCGCGGACACGGCGGCCGGCGGTTCGTGGGCGAGGATCTGCAGGGGCCGGTGCAGCGGCACCACCGCGCGCTTGAGTTCGAGGAGCTCGCGCTTGAGCTGGTAGATCTGGCCGGCGTCGCCACGGGCGGTGCGCTCGGCGAAGACCGCGGTCTCGACGGCCTCTATGTCGTTCTGTACGGCGTCCGTGACGTCGAGGTAGTCGTCGACCACCTGGTCCGCGATGGCGTGCAGGACCGCCGAGGGCCCTTTCTGGAGCTGGTCGGGCAGGCTTTCCAGGGCTTCCCGGAGCGGACCGAGAGAGCCGTGGCTGCCGTGCCGGATGGTGATCACGAAGTCCCGGCCGACGAAGACCATCACCTCGCCGGTGTCCACGACCTCGCTGGTCGCGGTGAGCTGCTCGTGCTCGACGTACCGGACGGTCTTGAAGACGGCGAAGAGCGTGTCGTCGTACCGCTCGACCTTCGGCCGCTGATGCGCGTGGATCGCGTCCTCGACGGCCAGCGGATGCAGGCCGAACAGCCTGGCGAGGTCGGCGAACTCCTCCTCGGTGGGTTCGTGGAGTCCGATCCAGACGAAGCCGTCCCGGCCCTCACGGGTCCGGCGGATCGCCTCGCCCGGCGCCCAGTCGCCGGGCTGCCGTCCGCCCTCGTGGTAGACCACGCAGTTCTCCACCGCGCTGCCGAGTGGGGAACGGGCGGGATGGCTGAGGTCCACCGTGCGGCGATAGGCGCGGCGGACCACTCTGCTGACGTTGTGGATCATGGGCACTGACTGGGCTCCTTCGGTGACCGGGTCAGTGTGCCACCGGTCCGCGGCCGCTTCGCCCACAGGTGCCCGGCGCGATGGGGGGTGGGCGGCCCCGCGGGGCCGCCTCCTCCCAGGACTTGCCGCTATTCCTGTGCCTGGCCGATGTTGACCATCCAGGGAATGCCGAACCGGTCCGTACACATCCCGAAGACGTCGCCCCACATCTGTTTCTCCAGCGGGACGGAGACCGTGCCCCCGGCGGACAGCTTCTCCCAGTAGCCGCGCAGCTCGCTCTCGTCGTCGCCGCTCAGGCTCACCGAGAAGTTGCCGCCCGGCGTGTACTCCATGCCCGGCGGGGTGTCGGCTCCCATCAGGGTGAAGCCGCTCGGGGTCTCCAGCATGCCGTGCATGATCTGGTCGGACTCCGGGATGCCCGGCGAACCGGCCTCCCCGAAGGTGTTCAGCACCAGCGTGCCGCCGAAGACCTCCTTGTAGAACTCCATCGCCGGCCGGGCGTCGCCGTCGAAGCTGATGTAGGGGTTGAGACGTGAAGCCATGGAAAACCTCCCGGATCGGACCGAACGAGCAGGTGTCCGCAGACTAGCTCGGGCCACTGACAACGGCCCGACCAGGCGATCGGCCCCTCCCGGCCGCCGCGGACTCCCCCGGCCCAGGACGCCCCTGGCCTCCGTCGTCACCGGCCCCCTTCGTCACCGGACTCTGCCGTCCCCGGCCCCGGTCACCCCGGCGTCAGTCCTTGGTCAGGTCCTTGAGCGCGGTGTTGAGTTCGAGGACGTTCACCCGGGGCTCGCCCATGAAGCCGAGCGTGCGGCCGTCGGTGTGCCGGTCCACGAGTGCCCGCACCCGGGCCACGGACAGGCCGTTCCGCTCGGCGACCCGGTGCACCTGGAGGTCTGCGTACGCCGGGGAGATGTCCGGGTCGAGGCCGGATCCGGAGGACGTCACCGCGTCGGCGGGGACCTGGGACGGCCTGACCTGGTAACCGGCCGTCGAGTTGTCCTTGACGACCTCGGCCTTGGCCTCCTTCACCCATGTGATCAGATCGGCGTTGTCGCCGGAGCGGTTGGTGGCACCCGAGAGGATCAGCTTGTACTGGGTGTTGACCGAGTTCTCGCCCAGGCCGCCTGCGGGCCGGGGCTGGAAGTAGTCGAGGCCGTAGCCCTGCTGGCCGATCAGCGAGGAGCCGACGACCCTGCCGCCCGAGGTGATCTCCGACCCGTTCGCCTTCGTGGGGAAGAGCGCCTGGGCGACGCCCGTCACGGCGAGGGGGTAGAGCACCCCGCAGACCACGGTGAGGACCAGCAGGGCACGCAGACCCGCGCCCAGCAGCCGGGCGGTGTTCGTGACCGAGTTGTTCATGACGATCAGCACGCTTTCGGGAAGGGTCGGGGAGCTACAGCCCGGGGACGAGGGAGAGGAGCAGATCGATGATCTTGATGCCGATGAAGGGCGCGACCAGTCCGCCCAGGCCGTAGACGCCGAGGTTGCGCCGCAGCAGCTTGTCGGCGCTCACCGGCCGGTACCGCACTCCGCGCAGGGCGAGCGGCACCAGGGCGATGATGACCAGCGCGTTGAAGATCACCGCGGAGAGGATCGCGGAGTCCGGCGAGGACAGCCGCATGATGTTCAGCTTGTCCAGCCCCGGGTAGACCGCCGCGAACAGCGCCGGGATGATCGCGAAGTACTTGGCGACGTCGTTGGCGATGGAGAACGTCGTCAGCGCGCCCCGCGTGATGAGGAGTTGCTTGCCGATCTCGACGATCTCGATGAGCTTGGTCGGGTCGGAGTCGAGGTCGACCATGTTCCCGGCCTCCTTGGCGGCCGAGGTGCCCGTGTTCATGGCCACCCCCACGTCCGCCTGGGCCAGCGCCGGCGCGTCGTTCGTACCGTCGCCCGTCATCGCGACGAGCTTGCCGCCGGCCTGCTCACGCCTGATGAGCGCCATCTTGTCCTCGGGAGTGGCCTCCGCGAGGAAGTCGTCGACGCCCGCCTCCTCGGCGATGGCCCTGGCCGTGAGCGGGTTGTCGCCGGTGATCATGACGGTCCTGATGCCCATGCGGCGCAGTTCGTCGAACCGCTCGCGCATCCCGTCCTTGACGACGTCCTTGAGGTGGATGACACCCAGCACACGGGCGCCCTCGGCGTCGTCGACGGCCACGAGCAGCGGGGTGCCGCCCGCCTCGGAGATCCGGTCGGCCCGGCTCGCCACGTCCTCGGTGACCGTGCCTCCCCGCTCCTTCACCCAGGTGACGACCGAGCCGGCCGCTCCCTTGCGGACCATGCGTCCGTCGACGTCGACCCCGGACATCCGGGTCCGGGCGGTGAAGGTGATCCACTCGGCGTGCGCCAGTTCGCCCTGGTGGCGCTCGCGCAGCCCGTACCGCTCCTTCGCCAGGATGACGACGGAACGGCCCTCGGGGGTCTCGTCGGCCAGCGAGGAGAGCTGGGCGGCGTCGGCCAGTTGGGCCTCGGTGGCCCCGGCGACGGGCACGAACTCGGCGGCCTGCCGGTTGCCGAGCGTGATGGTGCCCGTCTTGTCGAGGAGCAGCGTGGACACGTCACCGGCGGCCTCGACCGCCCGGCCGGACATGGCCAGGACGTTGCGCTGCACCAGTCGGTCCATGCCCGCGATGCCGATCGCGGACAGCAGTGCGCCGATCGTGGTCGGGATCAGGCAGACGAGCAGGGCCACCAGCACGACCATCGTGAGGTGCGTGCCCGCGTAGTCCGCGAACGGCGGCAGCGTGGCCACCGCGAGCAGGAAGACGATCGTCAGCGAGGCCAGCAGGATGTTCAGCGCGATCTCGTTGGGCGTCTTCTGCCGGGCGGCGCCCTCGACCAGGTTGATCATGCGGTCGACGAAGGTCTCGCCGGGCTTCGTGGTGATCTTGACGACGATGCGGTCGGACAGCACCCTCGTACCGCCGGTGACGGCCGAGCGGTCGCCGCCGGACTCCCGGATGACCGGGGCCGACTCGCCCGTGATCGCCGACTCGTCCACGGACGCCACGCCCTCGACGACGTCACCGTCACCGGGGATGATGTCGCCGGCCTCGCAGACGACCCGGTCGCCGATGCGCAGCCCGGTGCCGGCCACCTGTTCCTCGCAGGCGCCGTCCTTGGACAGCCGGCGTGCGACCGTGTCGGCCTTGGCCTTGCGCAGGGTGTCCGCCTGCGCCTTGCCGCGGCCCTCCGCCACCGCCTCCGCCAGGTTGGCGAAGACGACCGTCAGCCAGAGCCAGGCGCTGATCGTCCAGCCGAACCAGTCGCCCGGGTCCTTGAACGAGAAGACCGTCGTCAGGACCGAGCCGACCAGCACCACGAACATCACGGGGGACCTGACCATCACCCGCGGGTCGAGCTTGCGGAAGGCGTCCGGCAGCGATTTGACCAGCTGCTTCGGGTCGAAGAGACCCACGCCGACCCGGCCTTCACCGACTCTGCGCCCGGCCCGTGCGCCGGTGTCGGCACCGGGGTCGCTGTCGGTGTCGGTATCGGTGTGTATGTGTGTCGTCATGATGCCAGCCCCTCCGCCAGCGGACCCAGCGCGAGCGCGGGGAAATACGTGAGACCGGTGATGATGAGGATCGCGCCCAGCAGCAGTCCGGTGAACAGCGGTTTGTCCGTGCGCAGGGTTCCCGCGGTCGCCGGTACGGGCTTCTGTCCGGCGAGCGAACCGGCCAGCGCGAGGACGAACACCATGGGCAGGAACCGGCCGAGCAGCATCGCCAGACCCAGGGTGGTGTTGAACCACTGGGTGTCCGCGTTCAGACCCGCGAAGGCCGAGCCGTTGTTGTTGGCGGCGGACGTGTAGGCGTACAGGATCTCGGAGAAGCCGTGCGCCCCGGTGTTGGTCATCGAGTTGCCGGGGGTCGGCAGGGCCATGGCCGCGGCGGTGAGGACGAGCACCAGGGCCGGGGTGATGAGGATGTACAGGGCCGCGAACTTGATCTCGCGGATGCCGATCTTCTTGCCCAGGTACTCGGGCGTACGGCCGACCATCAGGCCGGCGATGAACACCGCGATGATCGCCATGATCAGCATGCCGTAGAGGCCGGAGCCGGTGCCGCCGGGCGCGATCTCGCCGAGCTGCATGCCCAGCATCGTGATGCCGCCGCCGAGGCCCGTGAACGAGGAGTGGAAGGAGTTCACCGCGCCGGTCGAGGTCAGGGTCGTGGACACCGCGAAGATCGACGAGGCACCTACCCCGAAGCGGGTCTCCTTGCCCTCCAGTGCGCCGCCCGCGAGGTCGAACGCGGGGCCGTGGTGGGCGAACTCGGTCCACATCATCAGGGCGACGAAGCCGACCCAGATGGTGGCCATGGTGGCGAGGATCGCGTAGCCCTGCTTCAGGCTGCCGACCATCCGGCCGAAGGTGCGGGTCAGCGAGAACGGAACGACCAGGAGCAGGAAGATCTCGAAGAGGTTCGAGAAGGGCGTGGGGTTCTCGAAGGGGTGGGCGCTGTTGGCGTTGAAGTAGCCGCCGCCGTTGGTGCCGAGTTCCTTGATGGCCTCCTGGGAGGCGACCGCGCCGCCGTTCCACTGCTGCGAGCCGCCAGAGAACTGACCGACCTCGTGGATGCCGGAGAAGTTCTGGATCACTCCGCAGGCGACCAGGACGATCGCGGCGACCACGGACAGCGGTATCAGGATGCGGACGACCCCGCGGACGAGGTCCGCCCAGAAGTTGCCGAGGTCGCCGTCGCGGGAGCGCGCGAAGCCTCGTACGAGGGCGACGGCGACCGCGATGCCGACGGCCGCGGAGACGAAGTTCTGCACGGCCAGACCGGCGGTCTGCACTACGTGGCCCATGGCCTGTTCGCCGTAGTACGACTGCCAGTTGGTGTTCGTGACGAAGGAGACGGCGGTGTTGAACGCCTGGTCCGGATCGATCGAGGAGAAGCCGAGCGAACCGGGCAGGACGCCCTGCAGGCGCTGCAGCAGGTACAGGAAGAGCACACCGGCGGCGGAGAAGGCGAGGACTCCGCGCAGATACGCGGGCCAGCGCATCCCGGTGTCCGGGTCGGCGCAGATGCCCTTGTAGATCCACTTCTCGACGCGCAGATGCCGGTCCGAGGAGTAGACCCGGGCCATGTGGTCGCCGAGGGGGCGGTGGACGAGTGCCAGCGCCGCTATGAGTGCCAGCAGTTGCAGAATGCCGGCGAGTACGGGGCTCATGTTGTGCTCAGAACCTCTCGGGGAACACAAGGGCGAGGACGAGATAGCCCAGCAGGGCGACGGCCACGATCAGGCCGACAATGTTCTCGGCGGTCACAGCTTCGTCACCCCCTTGGCGACGAGGGCCACCAGCGCGAAGACCGCGATCGTGGTGACGACGAAGGCCACATCGGCCATCGTGAGCTCCTGGATGAGGTTCCGGACGCGGTGCCGGTGCCCTGGCGGACCGCACCAGTGCCCCGGCCGACCGCCTTGACCTTCAGAGCAAACATCCGGCGGAGCCGCTCGCGGCGCACGTTGACGGCTCCCTGACGCCGTTCCGCGCGCTCTTGACGGATCTCATACGCCGATGCGACGCACCGCTGTGAATCGGGGGGCCCGGAACGGACCCGGAGCGCCCCGGAGTGCACCCGGAGTGGCTAAACCACTGGTCCGGGCCTCGTGGCCACCACCATCCGGCAGCGCGGGCTGCCGTCGTCCCTGCGGCCGAACTCGGGCAGGGCGTGCAGCTCGACGGTGAAGCCCGCGCGGGCCAGTTCCCGCCGCACGTCGCCGAGGCGGAACTCGCGGTAGTACATGACGAACGGAGGACGCCACACCGCGTTGCGCACCTTCATCGCCGCGTCGAAACCGAGCATGGCCCAGTAGCCCATCGAGCCGGGGCGGGCCGGCGCCGTGATCGGGAAGGCGAACCGGCCGCCGGGCCTGAGCACCGAGTGGACCTGCGCGAACAGCCCCGGCAGTTCGCGGGGCAGGAAGTGTCCGAACGCCCCGAAGCTCACCACCAGGTCGAAGACCGGGCCGAACGGCAGGGCGAGGGCGTCGCCGCGCACCCAGGTGGCGGGCGGCCCGCCGGGCCGGTCACGCCGTCGCGCCTCGGCGAGCATGCCCGCGCTGATGTCGACGCCGGTGACGCTCTCCCGGCACACCGTGCCGAGCACGTCCATGCCCGCGCCGGTGCCACAGCACAGGTCGAGCCCGCTTCCGAACGGGCCCATGTCCGTCAGGGCCCGCGCGACGGATCGCAGGAACGAGTCCGGCGTACGGAACGGGGTGTGGTCGAACTTCGGTGCGAGGAGGTCGTAGCCGTGCTCGACGGACGACAACGCCTGCACGGCGAGTTCGCGGAACGTGGGGCCCTGAGGGGTGAACATCGTCGATCAGCTTAGGGCTTCCCGCGGGTTTCCCGAAGGCTTCCCGAGGGCTTCCCGGGGGTTTCCCGTCCGGGCCATGGCCAAGGCGCGGCCTTTCGGACGGTCCCCGGCACTGTCACCCTCGACATCGAGGACGTTCCGCCCAGGGAAAGGCTGTACCTGCCCCATGAGCTCCTTTCGCCCCGCACCCGCCTGGCTGGCCGACGCGGTCTTCTACCAGATCTACCCGCAGTCCTTCGCGGACTCGAACGGCGACGGGATCGGCGACTTCGACGGCATCTGCGAGCGGCTGGACCATCTGGCCTGGCTCGGGGTGAACACCGTCTGGCTGAACCCGTGCTTCGCCTCGCCCTTCGGGGACGCCGGGTACGACGTCTGCGACTACCTGAACGTGGCCCCGCGCTACGGCTCGAACGACGACCTCGCCAAGCTCGTCGACCGGGCTCGCGGTCGCGGAATCCGCGTGCTCCTCGATCTGGTCGCGGGACACACCTCCGACCGGCACCCGTGGTTCACCGCGTCGGCGAACGATCCCGACGACCATCGCTACATCTGGGCGACGGAGGGCCGCCCGGACGGTTTCGTGCCCTCGCCCGGCAGCCGTCCTGGTTCGTATCTGCCGAACTTCTTCGCCTTCCAGCCCGCCCTCAACTTCGGTTACGCACGCATGAGTCCGGCCGAGCCGTGGCGTCAGCCGGTGGACGCGGAGGGCCCGCGCGCCAACCGGGAGGCGCTGCGCACGATCATGGACCACTGGCTGGGCCTCGGTCTGTCGGGCTTCCGCGTCGACATGGCCGCCTCGCTCGTCAAGGACGACCCGGACAAGGCGGAGACGAGCGGGATCTGGACGGAGTTGCGCCACTGGCTGGACCGTACGCACCCGGACGCGGTGATCCTCTCGGAGTGGGGCGAGCCGGAGGTGTCCGTCCCGGCGGGGTTCCACACGGACTTCTTCCTCCAGTTCGGAGGTCCCACGGACGGCCTCGCACTGCGCTCGCTGTGGAGCAACGGTTCCGGGACCGTCAACCTCGGCTGGGATCCACTCGACTGCTTCTTCGACCCGAGCGGCAAGGGTTCGCCGCGGCCCTTCGTCGAGGCCTGGCAGCAGGCGTCGACGGCCCTCGGCGACAGCGGCTTCATCTCGCTGCCGACCGCCAACCACGACTTCTCGCGCCTCAACTGCGGGCCGCGCTCGGCCGAACAGCTGCCGGTCGCCTTCGTCTTCCAGCTCACCTGGCCCACCCTGCCCGCCATCTACTACGGCGACGAGATCGGCATGCGGTACATCCCGGAACTCCCCGACACGGAGGGCAGTGTGCTCGGGCCCGCATACAACCGCGCCGGTTCCCGGACGCCGATGCAGTGGGACGACGGCCCGAACGCCGGCTTCTCGACGTCCGAGCACCCCTATCTCCCGGTCGACCCCGATCCCGGCCGCCCCACCGTCGCCGCCCAGCGCGCCGACGACACGTCCCTCCTCCACCTCGTACGCCGTCTCATCGCCCTGCGCACCGCCACCCCCGAACTCGGCCCGGAGGGCTCGGTGGAGGTCGTGCACGCGGGCTACCCCTTCGTGCACGTACGCGGCGGACGGTATCTCGTCGTCGTCAACCCCCGTCAGGAGCCGACGAGTTGCCCGCTCGGTGACCTCCGGCCAGGCCGGGCCCTCGAAGCGTGCGGTGTCGTCACCGACGGCGGCACGGTCACCGCGGAGGCGTTCGGGTACGGGATCTTCGAGCTGGCCCGGTAGCCCAGCGGCCCAGCGGCTTCTCAGCCCAGGAGCCGAAGGGCCGCGAGCCAGATGTCCGGGCAGCTGCCCTCGCCGGGGTCGCCCTTGCCGAGGCCGGCGGCCGGCTTCGGCGCGAGTCGTTCGGTTCGCGCGAGTCGTTCGGGTCGCGCGGGTCGCGCGGCCCGTGTACGGCGAGGTGACAGCAGAGCGAGCAGCCTGCCGGTACGCCGGGCGGGGGTGGTGGTCATCGGATCCTCCAGGTCGGTGGGGTGCTTCCGACCCACCGACGAACCGCCCCTAGCCCGATCGACACTCCGCGAGCCGCTTCTGCAGAAAGCGGCGCTCGGCGTCGTTCTCCACCAGTTCCAGCGCGTGTCCGTACGCCTCGGCTGCCTCCTCCAGACGGCCCGTACGCCGCAGAAGGTCCGCCCGGGTGGCGGGCAGCAGGTGGTAGCCCGCCAGCTCCCCGGCCTCCTCCAGGTCCGCGACGAGGACCAGTCCGGCCTCGGGGCTCTCGGCCATGCCGACGGCCACCGCGCGGTTGAGGCGCACCACGGCGGACGGCACCCGGCGTTCCAGCTCGCCGTACAGTCCGGCGATGTCCGCCCAGTCCGTGTCCTGTGCCGTGGCCGCGGTGGTGTGGCAGGCCGCGACGGCCGCCTGGATCTGGTACGGGCCCGGCCGCCCCCGGCGCAACGCGGTCCCCAGCAGGGCGGCGCCCTCGTCGATCTCCGCCCGGTCCCACGCCGTACGGTCCTGCTCCTCCAGCGTGACCAGCTCTCCGGCCGCGTCCACGCGGGTGCCGCGCCGGGCGTGGTGCAGCAGCAGGAGCGCGAGCAGGCCCAGCACCTCGGGCTCGTCGGGCATGAGGCGGGCCAGCACCCGGGCCAGCCGGACGGCCTCCGCACAGAGGTCCGTACGCATCAGGTCCGCGCCGGACGACGCCGCGTACCCCTCGTTGAACAGCAGGTACACCACGCCCAGCACCCCCGTCGTGCGTTCGGGGAGCAGATGCGCGGGCGGCACCCGGTACGGGATGCCGGCGTTGCGGATCTTCCGCTTGGCCCGGACGAGGCGTTGCGCCATCGTCGCCTCGGGGACGAGGAAGGCGTGGGCGATCTCGGGTGTGGTGAGCCCCGCGAGGGTGCGCAGGGTCAGGGCGACCCTGGCCTCGACGGGCAGCGCGGGATGGCAGCAGGTGAAGAGCAGCCGCAGCCGGTCGTCCGT
This sequence comes from Streptomyces sp. NPDC087844, assembly GCF_044742785.1. Taxonomy (NCBI): domain Bacteria; kingdom Bacillati; phylum Actinomycetota; class Actinomycetes; order Kitasatosporales; family Streptomycetaceae; genus Streptomyces; species Streptomyces sp. NPDC087844. The sequence continues at coordinate 125,466 of NZ_JBIUVD010000010.1, forward strand.
CACTCCGCTGTCGTCGTCGGAGTCCGGGTCCCGCGGGCCACCGGGTCCCCCGTCCCGTGCCAGCATCGCGACCTCCCGCAGTTTCGCCGCCCCCACCGCTCTCCGGCGTGTCACGTCCATGGCGCGGTTGCGCGCGGTCGTGGTCAGCCAGGCGCCGGGGCGGCGCGGCACTCCGTCGCGCCGCCACCGGTCGAGGGCCTGGGCGAAGGCGTCCTGCGCGCACTCCTCGGCGAGGTCCCAGTCGCCGGTCACCCGGATCAGGGTGGCGACGACCTGGCCCCATTCCTCGCGGAAGGCGGCGGCGACGGCCTCCTCGACGCCGCCCGCCCCTCCGCCGTCTCCCGCCCCCTTGCCGTCTTCCGCTCCCTTGCCGGCCTCCACCTCTTCGCCGTCGTTCATTCCCAGATCGGCCGCACTTCCACCGATCCCCCGCCCAGCGCGGCCGGATGGCGGGAGGCGAGCGCGACGGCCTCGTCGAGGTCGGCGACCTCGATGATGTCGAAGCCCGCGATGTACTCCTTGGACTCCGCGAACGGGCCGTCGCTGAGCAGTACCTCGTCGCCCTGGACGCGGACGGTGGTGGCGTCGGCGGCCGGCCGCAGCCGCGCGCCGCCCTTCACCATGCCGCCGGCGCGCACGTGGTCGATGTACGCGGTGAAACGGGGGTCGTCGGCGATCTCCTCGGGGCTCAGCTCCTCACCGTCGACGGGCGTGCAGACGAACATCACGTACTTCACGTTTCCTCCCGGTACTGATCTTGGTATGCAGCTGTCCTTGCACCCCACCGACGAACGGGTCCGAGCCGGATCGACACATCGCCCGTGATGACTGCGGCGGGCCGACATCACACCCGTACGGGGAGTGTCCGGACGCTGTTGCCCACGAAACTGGCGCCGTGGGAGAGGCCCGCCTCGGGCACCGCGAGGTCGAGGCGGGGGAAGCGCGTGAACAGGCGCTCCAGGGCGATGGCGGACTCCGTCCGGGCCAGCGGGGCGCCCAGGCAGTAATGGGCGCCGTGGCCGAGGGACAGATGCCGGGCGGCGCCGGGCCGGGCGGGCCTGGTGACGTCGAAGAGGTCGGCGTCGGGGCCGTGCGCGGCCCGGTCACGGCCCGCGGCCGAGTAACCGGCGAGGACGGGTGTGCCCCCGGGTATGACGGTCCCGTCCACGGTCAGGTCGCCGACCGGGTAGCGGAAGGGGAAGTAGCTGACCGGCGCGTCCCAGCGCAGGGTCTCCTCGACCGCGTCGGCCCAGCTCGCCTCGCCCCGCACGACCCGTGCCAGCTGGTCACGGTGGCCGCACAGGGCGCGTACGGCGTTGGTGATGAGGTTCAGTGTGGTCTCGTGCCCGGCGATGATCATCAGGACCAGGGTGCCGAGGAGTTCCTCGTGGGCGAGCCGGTCGCCGCCCTCGTCGCGGGCGGCGATGAGCGCGCTGGTGAGGTCGTCGCCCGGCCGCTCGGTCCTGGCCTCGACGACCGCGCCGAGGACGGCCAGCAGTTCCCGGTTGGCGGCCAGCGCACGCTCGGGGCCGATGCCGGTGGCGACCACCTGGTTCGAGAGGTGGTGGAGCCGGTCGCGGAACTCGGCGTCCACGCCCAGCAGTTCACCGATGACGCCCATCGGCAGGGGCATCGCGAAGTGCGCGCGCAGATCGGCGACTCCCCCGCCGTCCCGGGCCGCGCGCTCCAGGTCGTCGAGCAGTCCCGCGGTCAACTGCTCGATGCGCGGGCGCAGTTCTTCGACCCGTCGGACGGTGAACGCCTTGCTGACCAGTGAGCGCAGCCGCCGGTGGTCGTCGCCGTCCGCGGTCGTCATGCCCCGTACCGTCGCGAAGGTGGCGAGGGGCCAGCCGGGGGCGATGCGGCCCTCCCGCAGCGCGGTGAAGTGCCCTGCGTTCTTTGCGACTTGAGGGTGGGCGAGGAACTCCTTCAGCGCCTCGTGCCCCAGGACCGCCATGCCGTCCACCCCGCCGGGCAGGACGACCGACGCCACGGCTCCACGTGCCAGAAGGCGCGCGTTGTCGGCGTGCGGGCAGCCGCCGGCGGGGTCGAGCCGGTGCGGCGGGCCGGACGGACGGGACGTATCGGATGGTCCTGACACTCGGTTCGACGGTTCGGCTGCCGTGCTGTCCAACGCGATCTCCTGACTGCGGTCGACGGCAGTCGGAGGCCGTCACAGGAAAGGGGTGCCCGGGTCGACGCCCGAGAGTACGCGGCCGTAGATCTCCAGGTTGGTGGCGGGGTTGACGAAGGAGTGCAGACACAGGGCGTTGATGTCGCGGGCGATGCGCTGCAGTGGCACGGACCGCTGGAGGGAGGAGGCGCCGGCGGCCGAGGCGAGCAGATCGACGGCCTCCTTGCAGAGACGGGCGAGATAGCCGCACTCGGCGCGCATCCTGGCCCTCTCCCGCGGGGTGTACGCATCGCCGTCATGGGCCTTGGTCTCGATCTCGGCGATCAGCCGGGCAGCCACCAGCTCGGCGGCGGAGATCCTCATCCGGGCCTCGCCGAACTGGAGATGGGTGACGGTGGCCTCGTTCTGCCGCTCGTGGAAGGTGTACGTGATGCCGCGCCGGTGGACGCGCCCGTCGAACTCCGTCAGCGCCGCCCGCCCCAGACCCAGCGCCGCCGACGCCGTCCAGGCGCAGAACAGCAGCAGCACGGGCATGCGGTAGAAGGGGGCGTCCGCGTTGGTCTTCGACGGGGTCCGCCCGGCGAGCATCGACCCGACCGGGAGCACCCGGTGTGCGGGGACGGGAATGTTCCGGGCCACGACCGTGTTGCTGCCGGTACCGGCGAGACCTGTGGTGTCCCAGTCGTCCAGGATCTCCAGCTCGGACATCGGCACCGCGACCCACAGCATCTCCGGCGGTCCCTCCCGGGGCCGTCCGTCGGCCGGGACGACCGCGGCCGTCAGCAGATGCCAGTCCGCGTGATGACAGCCGGTGGCGAAGCCCGAGGCGCCGTCCACCCGATAGCCCCCGTCGTACGGCACCGCCGTGGCGCCGGGGACGAGCGTGCCGCCGATCCTGACATCAGGGCCTGCCGGTCCGGTGAAGAAGTCGTCCTGTGCCTCGTCGGGGAAGAGTGCCGCGATGTACGAGACTCCCGCGTGACTGAGTGTCACCCATGCCGTGGAAGCGCATTCGAGGGCGATCTCGGCGAAGGCGTCGACCTGGGTGTGCAGCGGGGTCTGGTAACCGCCGTACCGCGCGGGGACGTTCATCCGGTGCACTCCGGTGCCGCTCAGCGCGGCGACGACCTCGTCCGGCACTCGCCGGTCGCGCTCGGCCCGCAGCGCGTTCTCCCTGATCAGCGGTCGTAGTTCCCGTATCCGTTCGACGATCCCGGCATCGACCATGCCGACCACCGTGGCGCGCGGCACCCCCTGTGTCAACGCCCCGGGATCCGGCCACTCCGGCGCCGCCGAACGAGATGGTGCTACAGTGCCATCAGCACTTGTGTACGCCTGCTTCAGGCGCCGGTGCCGATCTCCTCTCCTCCCGCTGGTCCGTCCGTCGATTCCCGACCGGCGCGCAGCATCTTCTTCGCAGCACCTCTCTCCGTACCGCGTTCGTCAGCGGTACGCGGTGGAGAGAAGTGACGCGTTCCGCCGTGCAGGGCGTGCAGTCACCGCCCCTGCTCCGGCCTCTCCCCCATCGCATGCCCCATCCAGAAACTTGACTCCGTCCGCGAAAGGACACCCCTCATGACCACCACACTCGAACGCCCGCCCACCCCTGTCACAGACCAGGAGCAGGCCACCGGCGTACTCGACATCACCTCGAACGGGCAGGGCCACCTGCGCGCCGAGAACCTGCTCCCCCAAGCAGCCGACCTTCAGGTCTCCACCGCTCTGATCCGCCGATACGGCCTGCGCAAGGGCGACCGCGTCGAAGGCCTACGAGGCCGGCAGCGCGCTCTCACCGAGATCGAGCGGATCAACGGCCGCCCCGCCGACGAGGCACGCGGCCGTCCGCACTTCCGTGATCTGACCCCGCTGCACCCGCGTGAGCGGCTGCGTCTCGAACATCCCGCGGGCGGTCTGACCACCCGCCTCGTCGACCTGGTCGCGCCGATCGGCAAGGGCCAGCGCGGCCTGATCGTCGCCCCGCCCAGGACCGGCAAGACCGTGCTGCTCCAGCAGCTGGCCGCCGCCGTGGCCGGCAACCACCCGGAGGCCCATCTGATGGTGGTGCTCCTCGACGAGCGTCCCGAGGAGGTGACCGACATGCGCAGGTCCGTACGCGGCGAGGTGTTCGCCTCCACCTTCGACCAGAGCCCCAAGCAGCACATCGCACTGGCCGAGCTGGCCGTCGAGCGGGCCAAGCGGCTCGTCGAGGCGGGCCAGGACGTCGTGATCCTGCTCGACTCGCTCACCCGGCTGTGCCGGGCGCACAACAACGCGGCCGCCGTGGGTGGCCGTACCCTCAGCGGCGGTGTCGACGCGGCGTCGCTCCAGGGGCCCAAGCGGCTCTTCGGCGCCGCGCGGCTCACCGAGGAGGGCGGCTCGCTCACGATCATCGCCACGGCTCTCGTGGACACCGGCTCCCGCGCCGACGACTACTACTTCGAGGAGCTCAAGAGCACCGGCAACATGGAGCTCCGACTGGACCGCACCCTCGCGTCCCGCCGTGTCTTCCCCGCCGTCGACATCACCCCTTCCGGTACCCGCCGCGAGGAACTCCTCATCCCGGCCGCCGAGTTGACAGCCGTACGAGGCCTGCGGCGCGCCCTGCACTCGCGCGGTGACGGCCAGGCCGGCCTGGAGACCCTGCTGGAGCGGATGCGGCAGACCCCGAACAACGCGACCTTTCTCCGGCAGGTCCAGCAGACGGTGCCGGGCAGCCACTAGGGCTGCCCTAGGCAGCCGGGCACACGAGCCGCGCGTCGGCGTCCGCTGCGGCATCCGGGTGTTCGGCAGCTCCGTTCGGCCGAGGCGGTTCGCCTGGCGACCTGCGCGTTCCTACGTTTGCGGTATGACCATCGGACTCCCTGCCCGCACGGCCGTCTCCTGCTCCGCCCTCTGCGTCGTCGGGGCGCTCGCCCTCGTGCCGGGACCGGTCGCGGCCCTCGGCGGGGCGCACACGGACGTCACCGGGCCCCGCGTCGGGACGGGCGGCGCACACACCGGGCCCACGCCGAGCACCGCCAATCCCCCGCCCGCGCCTCCCCCGAGGTCCTTGCCGCCCTCGTCGTTGGACCGTCCCGGGACACAGGTCCGGCTCCGGGCAGGAGCGCCCGCCGTGCCGCAGGAGATGTCCGCCCGGTCATGGCTGGTGGCCGACGCCGACACCGGCGACGTACTCGCGGCACACAACGCACACCTCCGACTGCCGCCCGCCAGCACGTTGAAGACGCTCTTCGCGGTGACCGTGCTCCCGGCGCTGCCCTCCGCGGTCCGGCACACCGTCACCGAGGCGGACCTGGCCGGCATCGGCCCCGGCAGCAGCCTGGTCGGAGTCCGCGCGGGACGTACCTACCGGGCGTCCGACCTGTGGCGGGGCGTATTTCTCAACTCCGGCAACGACGCCGTCCACGTACTCGCCGAGATGAACGGCGGCTGGCGCGCCACGGCCGCCCAGATGCAGGCCAAGGCGGAGTCCCTGGGCGCCCGTGACACCCGGGTCGTCTCGCCCGACGGCTACGACATGCCCGGGCAGGTGTCGTCCGCGTACGACCTGGCCGTCTTCGGACGCGCGGGCCTGCGCAACACGGACTTCGTCCGCTACTGCGCCACCGTCCGCGCGAAGTTTCCCGGCGACGGCTGGGCGTACGAGATCGAGAACACCAACCGGCTGCTCTCGGGTGCCGACGGGGTCGCGCCCTATCCGGGGCTCATCGGCATCAAGAACGGGTCCACCTCCCAGGCGGGCAGCACGCTCGTCACCGCCGCGCGCCGGGGCGGGCACACCCTCGTCGTCACCGTGATGGACCCTCAGGAGGGCGGCCGGTTCGCCGTGTACGAGGAGGCGCGCTCCCTGCTCGACTGGGGTTTCGGGGCCACCGGCCGGGTCGAGCCGGTCGGATCGCTCCTGCCTCGTCCCGTGTCGCGGGACACCGCGGGTCCGACGGCCGGGGCGCGGTCAGGACCCGGTCCGGCCGCCGCCCCGCCGGCCGGCCCTTCGGCGCCCGCCGGCACGGCCGCCGACGACTCCGGCGGTCCCGGTGGCCGGCTGATGACGGCGGGGACGCTCGCGGGCGCCGCCGTTCTCGGCGCGGGTGCCGTGGCACTGGCCCTGCGCCTCCACGGCCGGCGCTCCGCCGCCCCGCGCTGACCGACGGGCAGCCCGAGCAGCAGCCCCAAGGTGATCCACACGTACGCGTTGCCGCCGACGAAGCCGCCGATGCCCGACGCGTCGTCGAACCACAGCCACACGACGCTGCTGCACAGCAGGCCGTACAGGCCCGACGCGAGCCACAGCAGCCGTCCGCGCCGCTGGCGCAGGCCCTCCTCGGCGAGGATCACCAGCGAGGGCAGCAGCCAGACGAGGTGGTGCACCCAGGTGACGGGGCTGACGAGGCAGGCGGCGAGTCCGGTGAGGGCGAAGGCGCCGAGGACGTCCCCCGTGGCGAGGGCCCGGCGCGCCCGCCACACCCATACCCCGAGGACGGCGAGCGCCAGCAGTGCCCAGACGGCGCGGCTCGGCTCGGCGGGGTCGGCGAGACGGGCCAGCACTCCTTGCAGCGACTGGTTGGAGACGTAGGCGAGACGGCCGATACGGGACGTGTCCCAGACCGCGTCGGTCCAGTAGAAGCGGGAGGCGTCCGGCGCGACCAGGGCCGCGAACGCGGTGGCGGCCGCCGCGACCCCCGTGGCGGTGGCCGCCGCGCGCGGGCGCCGGGCGAGCAGCAGCAGGACGATGAAGATCGCGGGCGTGAGTTTGACCGCCGCGGCGAGACCGATCCCGATGCCCGCCCAGCGGCTCCGTCCGTTCGCGATCAGCCGGGCGTCGGCGAGGACGAGGGCCAGCAGCAGGAGGTTGACCTGGCCGAAGCTGAAGGTGTCGCGCACCGGTTCGAGCAGGGCGAGCAGACAGACGCCCACCGCGAGCCCGAACAGGCCGTACCGGCGCAGCCGGCGTCCGGTCAGCACGTACAGGGTGTGCAGGACGAAGGCGGTCGCGGCGAGGTTGAGCAACAGGCCGACGGCGATCGCGGCGTGCAGTCCGAGCAGGGCCATCGGCAGCATGCCGACCGCCGCGAACGGCGGATACGTGAAGCCGTACGTCGTCCCCGGCACCCGGTAGTCGTAGAGGTGGCCGCCGTGGTGGATCCAGGTGTCGACGGCTCCGTGGTAGACGCGCAGGTCGAACCAGTCCCGCAGGAGCGGCACGGTCGCGGTGAAGACGGTCACGGCGGTGGCCAGGGCGAGGACGAACAGCAGACGCCCCCGGTCGGTGCGGGGCAGCCTCATGCCGTCCGCCCCAGGACGGGAGCGCTCGATGTCTGGTGCGCCTGCCAGAGGACGACCAGCGCGAGCGTCCCGCCCGACACCGCGAGGGCCAGCTGCTCGGTGTCGGGCGGCCCCCCGCTGGGCAGGACGGCGAGGGCGAGCGCTCCGGTCACGGCGGCCACCCGGTGGCGTACGGACCCGCTGGGCGCCGCCGCGGCGATGAGGAACAGGCCCCACAGCGCGTACCAGGGCCGAACGGCCGGGCCTAGCACGGCCACCGTCGCCAGGCTGAGGCCCAGCGCGTAGACGGGGCACGCGCGAGGGCGGCGCAGCCAGATGCCGACGATGACGACACCGGTGAGTACGAGGCCGAGGGCGTGCCAGGCGGGCAGCGCGTACGGGGCGAGATCGCTGCCGAGGCTTTGGAGGATGTCGCCGGTGGCGCGGCCGAGGAGGCTGGTGGGCGACCAGTTGTGCGGGGACACGGGTGTCTTCAGTGCGGCGATCCAGCCGTACCCCGTACCGGCCGCGGCGGTCGCGGCGACGGTGGTGGCGAGTGCGGCGGCCGTGGTCGTGACGATGGACCGCGCCATGCCCCGTCCGGCGCGTGGCTGGAGTGCGATGAGAGCCGCCAGGCCCAGGACGGCCGGGGCCTTGACCAGTGCGGCCAGGGTGACGAGGACGGCGCCCAGGACGGGCCGGCGGCCGAGGGCCGCCACCAGTCCGGCGCCGAGCAGGCCGAGCATGACGGCGTCGTTGTGCGCTCCGGCCACCAGGTGCAGCAGCACGAGCGGGTTGAGCGCGCCCAGCCACAGCGCGGCGGCGGGGTCGGCGCCGCTGTGCCGGGCGAGCTTCGGCAGCGCGGCGGCCATCAGCGCCACGCCGAGCAGCGCCACGACCCGCATGGCGAACAGTCCGGCCGGCACCTCGCCCCGCGTCAGGCCCGACAGCGCGGAGGCGACAGCGAGGAAGACGGGCCCGTACGGGGTCGCGGTCCGCCGCCACACCGGCGCCACCTCGTCGGCGAGAGGCCCGCCGAGCATCGCGGGTCCGTGCGTGTACACGTCGATGTGCGCGTCGACCATCGCGCCCTGGGCCAGATAGCTGTAGACGTCCCGGCTGAACAGGGGCGGAGCGAGCAGCAGGGGGATCGCCCACACGGCGAGGACGACCAGCAGCGCACGCGGAGTCGGCGGTTCGGGCCCGCGGACCACCCGCCCCAGCAGCGCCCAGGCGGCGATGAGCAGAACGACACCGAAGTACACGCCGACCAGGCCGAGTGCCGCGCGTCCGGACGCGAGCGACGGCAGCTCCCGGACGGGCAGGGCGCCGGCCGTCCCGCCTCCCGCCGCGAGGACGACCGAACCCGCGAGCCCGAGCAGCTGACAGCGACGCAGATCGACGGTGAAACCCTTGGCCAACACTTGGTCAGCGTGTCAATGCGGGGTGGCCGGAAAGCGACGCGTCCGTCTCGGAGCGGCAGCCGCAGCATGACCGCCGCCTTACCGACCCGGGCGGCTGACCGGGCGGCTGACCGGGCGGCTGCTCAGAACACCGACAGGCCCGTGATGGTGGTGAAGCGGTCGAGGGCCGCGACTCCCGCGACCGAGTTGCCGTGTCCGTCCAGGCCGGGGCTCCAGACGCAGAGCGTGCAGCGGCCGGGGACGACGGCGATGACCCCGCCGCCGACACCGCTCTTGCCGGGCAGGCCCACGCGGTACGCGAACTCGCCCGCCGCGTCGTACGTGCCGCAGGTGAGCATGACCGCGTTGACCTCCTTGGCCTGGCTCATCGTCAGCAGGCGGGTGCCGTCGGCGCGGATGCCGTGGCGGGCGAGGAAGCCGGTGGCCAGGGCGAGGTCCGCGCAGGATGCCTCGATGGAGCACTGCCGGAAGTACTCGTCGAGCAGCACCGGGACCGGGTTGCCGATGTTCCCGTAGGCCGCCATGAAGTGGCCCAGCGCGGCGTTGCGGTCGCCGTGGGCGGACTCGGAGGCGGCGACGTCCTCGTTGATGGCGAGGTGTTCGTTGCCGCTCTCCGCGCGCAGGAAGTCGAGGAGGGTGCCCGCCGCGTCGCCGGTCTGGGTGTGGAGCCGGTCGGTGACGACGAGGGCGCCGGCGTTGATGAAGGGGTTGCGGGGGATGCCGTTCTCGTACTCCAGCTGGACGAGCGAGTTGAAGGGGTTGCCGGAGGGCTCGCGGCCGACGTGTTCCCAGAGTTCGTCGGCCTCGTGGGCCAGGTCCAGGGCGAGGGTGAAGACCTTGGTGATGGACTGGGTCGAGAAGGGCTGACGCCAGTCGCCGACGCCGTACACCGTGCCGTCCAGCTCGGCGACGGCCATGCCGAACCGCTGGGGGTCGCAGGCCGCGAGTGCCGGGATGTAGTCGGCGGGGCGGCCGCGGCCCGGCGTCTTCTCGATCTCGGCGGCGATACGGTCCAGGACGGGCAGGAAGGTCAGGGGCGAGCTCATGATCACAGTCTGCCGCCGGCGGGGTGGGGGTGCGGCTCGTGGGCCGGTGCGGGGGGCATGTGGCTGGCCGCGCAGTTCCCCGCGCCCCTGATATGCAGAAGACTGCGCCGTTCCCCGCGCCCCTTAGTTGGCCGGCGCCCCTGGGCGGGTCGGCCCCCGACCCGCCCAGGGGCGCGGGAAACTGCGCGGGCAACCCCCACCGGCCGCCGGTTCACAGCGGGCCCGAGCCACCCGCACCCACCCCTACGGGGTGACCCGCTCCGTGAGGGTCAGACAGGCCGGTTCAGCGGGTCGAGCGCGCGGGTCGGCCGGATGTGGCCCACCACCGCGCCGCCCCCGAGGAGCGCCGCCCCGGCGAACTCGGTGAGCGCGGCGGGGTCGACGCCGGCGCGGGCGAGGGCCGCCGCGGTGACGGGTACGCGTGCCCGGTCGGCGCCGTCGGCGATCTTCACGGCGACGGCACGGCCGTCCGGCAGCGCAGCGGCCTGCACGCCTTCGAAACCGTCCTTGGCGAGCAGCCCGGGTACGGCACGCATCAGCGCGGCGACGTCCCGGCCGGAGCCGGACGCCATCTCGGCGTGCACGCGCATCGCGTCGGCCACCCGCGCCTCCGGCGTGCCGGGCGGGGCCGTCGTGATCCGGGCGGCGGCGCGTGCGAGGCCGTGCAGCGAGACGGCGAACAGCGGGGCGCCGCAGCCGTCGACCGTGACCTGCGCGACGGACTGCCCGGTCAGGTCCTCGACGATCTCCGCGATCGCCTGCTGGAGGGGATGCGCGGGGTTCAGGTAGTCGTCGAGCGACCAGCCGTTGAGCCGTGCCGTGTAGAGCATCGCGGCGTGCTTGCCCGAGCAGTTCTGCGCGAGCCGTGACGGAAGCCGCCCGGCACGGACCCAGTCCTCCCGGACGACCGGGTCGAACGGCAGGTCCGGGACGTTGCGCAGATCGTCCTCCGTCAGACCCGCGAGCTCCAGGATCCGCCGCGTACCCGCGAGATGACGCTCCTCGCCGGAGTGGCTGGCCGCGGCCAGCGAGAGCAGGTCGCCTTCGAGCGGCAGCCCGGCCCGTACCATCGCCACCGCCTGTACGGGCTTGAGCGCCGAGCGCGGGTAGAAAGCGGCCTCGATGTCGCCGATCTGCAGGTCCACGCTCCCGTCGGCGGCCAGCACGACCACCGAGCCGTAGTGGATGCCCTCGATGACACCACCGCGTACGAGATGGGCGACGGGCGCGTGCAGCGGCTCCCTGATGGAGGGTGCCGCACCGAGCGAACTCCCGCATCCGGCCAGGGCGTTGAGACTCATGCGTCCACCTTGCCGTTGCGCAGGGCGGTGACCCGGCCCCGTACGCCGTACCGGCCCGCGACCAGCGCCGCCGCGATCAGCGGGAGGCACAGGACCGTCGTGCGGCCCGCTCCCCCGTCCGCGTACATGAGGAGCAGGACGGAGGCGAGGAAGAGGCCGGTGCCGATGGCCCCGCTGATGGCGATCATGTTGACGTGCCGGGAGTTCAGGGACTTGCTGTACCCCGCGTCACCGGCGTCGACGTGACCGCTCGCCCGCCTCTTCCGCTCCTCCTTCGGTATCTGTTGCGTCTGTTCTTCGAGGGACTGCTCGCTCACGCCTGTGTTTCGCCTTCTGTGGGGGTGCCCGCGGGGTCGGCGCGCTCGGGGCGCACGATCGCGGTGAGGGTCGTCTCGACACGGTCGAGGTGGTGCGCCATGGCGTCGGCCGCGTCGGCCGCGTTGCCGTCGACGAGGGCCTCGACGAGGGCGCGGTGTTCACGGTTGGACTGCTCGCGACGGCCGCCGAGCTCGTTGAGGAACGCCGACTGCCGGGCCAGCGCGTCCCGGATCTCCTCGATCACGCGGCGGAAGACCGGGTTCTGGGCGGCCTGTGCCACGGCGAGGTGGAAGAGCGTGTCCATGGCGACCCACGCGGTGGTGTCCCGCTCGCGCTCCATCCGGTCGAGCAGGTGGGCCAGGTGGTCGAGGTCCTCGGGGGTCCGGCGTACCGCCGCGTATCCGGCCACCGGGATCTCGACATGCCGGCGGACCTCCATCAGGTCACTGGCCGTGTAGTCGCCGAAGGTGGGGTCCTCGACGGGGCCTGTGGACGTGACGAACGTGCCCTTGCCGGTCCGAGACACGGTCAGACCCATGGTCTGCAGGGCGCGCAGGGCCTCCCTCAGCACGGGCCTGCTGACCTCCAGCCGTCGGCACAGCTCCGCCTCGGAGGGCAGCTTGTCCCCCACGGCGTACACACCGCCCTCGATGGCACCGCGAAGGTGCCCGAGCACGGCTTCCATGGCACTGATGCGCCTCGGCACGGAGCCGGCTGTCTGGCTGTCTGACAGGTTCACGAGGGTGATCCTGCAGGGCACGGGAGGCGACTGTCAAGGTCGACGGATCGAGCCCGCCTCCGACCGGTCGACCTGCACCCCGCTGCGGGCCCGGTACCCGTGTCCGGACGGCTTGCCCCGGTACGGCCTCGGGGGCCTAGGCCCAGATGCCCTGGGCCGCCGCGACCCCCGCGAAAGCCGCCCCGAGCCCCGCGGCCACGCTCGCGATCGCGTTGACGGTGGCGCGGAAGGGGGCGCCGCCCTCGGCCAGCCGCAGCGTTTCGTACGAGAACGTCGAGTACGTGCTGAGCGCCCCGCACAGGCCCGTACCGAGCAGCAGTTGCAGAGCGGAGGAGGCCGCTCCCGCCATGGCCGCGCCGGTAAGGGTGCCCAGGACGAGGCAGCCGACGACGTTCACGGTGAGAGTGCCCCAGGGGAAGACCGAGCCGTACCGGGACTGCACCGCGCGGTCGGTGAGGTAGCGCAGCGGCGCGCCGACCATGCCGCCGACGATCACCAGCGCCCAGTTCACGAGGGGTCCCGCCCCGCGCTCCACCGGGCCGGCAGACGGCGCGTCAGCGCCACGGCCGTCCACACCGCCGCGAGGGCTGCGAGGAGAGTGGCCGCGAGGTAGGCGAGGGCGGTCCGGGGATGCCCCTCGTCCATCAGCCTCTGGATGTCCACCGCGTAGGTCGAGAAGGTGGTGAAGCCGCCCAGCACCCCGGTGCCGAAGAAGGGGCGCAGCAGCCGGTGGGGCGCCCACACCTCGGTGACCAGAACCATGAAGACGCCGATCACGAAGCACCCGACGACGTTGACCCAGAACGTGGTCCACGGGAAGCCGCCCGTCCGCGCGGGCCAGAGCAGTGCGGCCCCGTAGCGCGCCGACGCGCCGGCCGCGCCGCCCACCGCGACCACCGCCACGGCCGGTCCCTGCCCCCGCCACACCGGCGGGCGCCGGGCGGGCACGCCGGGTTCCGCCGGTTCGTCCACCGTCTCGGGGTGGGGGCTGGTCATGCGCGGTGTCTCCTGATCTCGGGCCGGAGATCAGGCTAACCGCCGGTGCCGGTCACAAGGCGCCCGACGCCTCCTCGGCGATGGCGTCGAAGCGGGCCGCCATCGCCGCCTGGAGTGCCTGGGCCGCCGACAGGGGCCGGACCATGACGGTGAGGTCGTCGATGCGGCCGTCCTCACCGAAGTGCAGGAGGTCGCAGCCCTGGAGGGCGCGGTCGCCCACCCGTGCCTCGAAGACCAGGACGAGGTTCCGGCCGTCGGGATCGGCGATCTCCCGGACGTAGTGGAAGTCCTCGAACACCTCGATGACGGCGCCCAGGATCGCGGAGGTGATCGCCTTCCCGGCGTACGGCTTGAAGACCACCGGGCTGGTGAACACGACGTCCTCGGCGAGCAGGTCGACGACGGCGGCGTGGTCGCCGGCCTCGACCGCCTTGCGGAAGGGATGCGTCATCTCCGCCTCTCACTTTCTCTCGCTCACTCATACACAACATGTTGATTAGGTGTGCCGGACAGTACTCTTCGCGCGCGTCAGCCCGCAACGGGTCGCCGCGGATCCGCAACGGGTCGAAGGGGTACGCAGGCGGCCGGGCGAGGTAGGAAGGAACCACCGAACCGGAGGTGCTGTCGTGTACTACCCGCTGACCGTCCGTGACTTCCTCGACCGCGCGGCCCATGTCTACCCGGACCGCGTCGCCGTCGTCGACGAACCGGAACAGCCGGGGCCGAGCCTCGGCGAGCTCACCTACCGGGAGCTGGCGAGGCTCGCCCGCGCGCAAGCGGCCAGGCTCGACCAGCTGGACGTGCCGGTGGGCGGCCGGGTCGCGGTGATCTCACAGAACTCGGCGCGCCTGCTGACCTCGTTCTTCGGCGTCTCCGGCTGGGGGCGCGTCCTCGTACCGGTGAACTTCCGGCTCACCCGGTCGGAGATCGACTACATCGTCCGGCACTCCGGCGCCTCGGTCGTCCACGCGGACCCCTCCTGTGCGGAGGTGCTCGACACGCTCGACGTCAAACACAAGTTCGTCCTCGGCGACGACGACGATCTCTTCCTTCCCGATGTCGAACCGCGCACCTGGGCGCAGCCCGACGAGGGGGCGACGGCCAGCGTCAACTACACGTCCGGAACGACCGCCCGCCCCAAGGGAGTTCAACTCACCCACCGCAATCTGTGGCTGAACGCGACCGTGTTCGGACTGCACACCACGATCAGCGACCGTGACGTCTATCTGCACACGCTCCCGATGTTCCACGCCAACGGCTGGGGCATGCCGTACGGCGTCACGGGGGTCGGCGGCCGGCACATCGTGCTCCGCCAGGTCGACGGGGCCGAGATCCTGCGCCGCGTCGAGCGGCACGGCGTCACCCTGATGTGCGCGGCGCCCGCCGTCCTGAACGCCGTGCTCGACGCCGCCGCCGACTGGGAGGGCGAGATCCCCGGCCGCGACCGGGTCCGTATCGTCTGCGCGGGCGCGCCGCCGCCGACCCGCACGATCGAGCGCGTGACGGTGGAGCTGGGCTGGGAGTTCATCCAGATCTACGGGCTCACCGAGACCTCGCCGCTCGTCACGGTCAACCGGGGCCGGGCGGAGTGGGACGACCTGGAACCCGCCGAGCGGGCCCGCAGGCTCGGGCGGGCAGGGGTGCCCGCTCTCGGCGTACGCGTGGACGTCGACGTGGACGGGGAGGTGCTGACCGCGTCCAACCACAACCTCGACGGCTACTGGGAGCAGCCCGAGGAGACGGCGAAGGCCCAGGAGGGCGGCTGGTTCCACACCGGGGACGGCGGGTACCTGGACGACGAGGGGTACTTGGTGATCTCCGACCGCAAGAAGGACGTCATCATCTCCGGCGGTGAGAACGTCTCGTCGATCGAGGTGGAGGACGTCATCACCTCGCATCCGGCGGTGCGCGAGGTGGCGGTGATCGGCATTCCGGACGCCAAGTGGGGCGAGCTGGTGACCGCGCTCGTGGTGACGGACGGATCCGGTGTCACCGCGAAGGAGTTGATCGCCCACTGCCGTACGCGGCTCGCCGGTTTCAAGACTCCCAAACGGGTCGACTTCGTGGAGTCGCTGCCGCGCACGGCGACCGGGAAACTGCAGAAGTTCAGGCTGCGGGAGCCGTTCTGGCGGGAGTGACGTAAGCCCTCCGGGGAGGAGGGCGGGTCGAGGGCGGGCGGAGGGTGGGGTGGAAACGGACACCCGTTTCCACCCCACCCTCGCGTTACGCCCGGTTACGTGCGGGGCGTCACCGGTGGCTGAACCACGCCATCGCCGGCAGCGCCTTGTCGTCGTAGCCGAACAGGGCCTGGTTCTCCCAGCCGTTGCCGGACGAGGGGTCGGTCGGGTCCCAGCCGTTGCCGGTCACCGCGGTCCAGGTGGACTCCCAGTAGAAGATGCCGAGGCCGCGGCCGTTGGGGACGGCCTCCACGATGCTCGCGACATCCTTCATCCACTGGGTCTGGCCCGCCGTCGAGGCGGCGTAGCCGGGAACGAGTTCGCTCGCGAGGTCGATGATGTTCTCGGTCGGGTCCTCGCTGTCCAGCCGGAAGGGATAGGCCGTCTCGGCGAGGTACACCGGCTTGCCGTAACGGGACGCCGCGTCGTCCAGGGTCGTCTGGAAGTCGGCGAGCGTGCCGTGCCAGTAGCCGTAGTAGGACAGGCCGATGACGTCGAACTTCACGCCGTTGGACACGGCGCTGTCGAACCACCAGCGGGTGCCGGCCAGGTCGCCGCCCTTGGCGAGGTGGATGGCCACGGTCGTACCGGAGTTGACCGCCTTGACCGCGTCGTAGCCCGAGTTGAGCAGCCCGGCGAGCTGCGACCAGTTCGAGGTGGAGCCCTCGTTCCAGAGCATGCCGCCGTTGATCTCGTTGCCGACCTGCACCATGTCGGCCGTGGTGCCCTGGGCCTTCAGGGCGTTCAGGACGTCGTACGTGTGGTTGTAGACGTCCGTCTTCAGCTGGCTGTAGGTGTGTCCGGACCAGGCGGCGGGCTTGGACTGGACGCCCGGGTCGGCCCAGGTGTCCGAGTAGTGGAAGTCGACGAGGAGCTTCATGCCCTGCGCCTTGGCGCGCTTGGCGACGGCGAGGACGTGCGCCTTGTCGTTGTAGCCGTCGGCGGGGTTCACCCACACCTTGAGACGGGCGTAGTTCTGCCCGGCGGACTTGAGGATGGCGAGGGCGTCACCGGTCGTGCCGGAACTGTTCTTGTAGACGCCGCCCTTGGCCTCGCTCTTGGCGAGTGACGATACGTCAGAGCCCTTGATGGCCAGAGCCGATGTGCCGGACGTGAAGGTCAGGTCGTCCACGTTGACCCAGTTGCCGGCCTTGGCGTCGGAGTTGACGCTGATCGTGCACTGGTTGTTCGTCACCGCTATGGAGGTGACGATCCGGAGCCACCCGCTGGACGACACCGGGATGTCGGTGCGCTGCTCGGCGCTCCCGCAGTTCTTGAGCGCGAGATATGCGGAGTTCTGGCCGCCGCCCGAGCGCACCCAGGCGGTGAGCTTGTAGGTGCCGTTGGTGAGGCCGGAGAGGTGCTGGTAGGTCTCCACCTTGTATGCGGAGGCCGCGTAGTGCGTGAGCCGGTAGCTCCCGCTGTGGCCGCCGGACTCCACGAAGGAGGCAGCGCTCTGGCCTGCGGCCGAGTAGGCCGTCCAGCCGGTCGGGGTGGCGGTGCCCGCGGCGTTCGATTCGAAGCCGGGGTTGGTGAGGGTGGTGGCCGCGCTTGCGCTCTGCGCGGGCAGCAGGGTCAGGGCCAGGCCGGCTGCCAGAGGCAGGAGCAGGGCCTTGAGTGTGCGTCTGGGGTGGAACATCGTCGTCGTTGTCCCTTCGACGTGATGTGGATGTGAGCCCCGTGCGGTGACGGGGGGTCCTACTCGCCCCCGCCGCCCCTTCCCGTTCCCGTCACGTACTCGGGGGCTTAGCCCCCGAACCCCCGGTCCTCAAACGCCGGACGAGCTGAGATGTCGCCGGACCGGCGGATATCTTTCAGCCCGTCCGCGAATCTTTCAGCCCGTCCGCGAATCTTTCAGCCCGTCCGGCGTTTGAGGACAAAGGGGGGGCGAGGGGGCGAAGCCCCCATGCGGTGACGGGAAGGGTAGGGGCGGCGGGGGCGAAAACAGTGGGGCGGATCAGTCGTCGAGTCGCACGACCCGGACGGCACCCGCGGGCACCGCGAGCCGCCCCGCGGCCCGCTCACCGGTGAGCAACTCCGTACCGTGCGCGTCGAGCGGCACCTTGACCTCCGCACCGGAGTGGTTGATCGCGAAGAGGAACGCCCCCGACTCCCCCACCCGCCGCACCACTTCGACATCACGGGGCAGATCGGCCCGCGGCGCGATCCGCGCGTCATCGCCGGCCCACCCGATCAGCGCGTCCAGCCCGGCGGCCCCGAGCCGCGTGGACACGTACCACGCGGACCCCTCGCCGAGCCGGTGCCGGGTGACCGCCGGATGACCGGCGGCGAGCCCGTCCGCGTACGTCCACACGGTCTCGGCGCCGCGCGGCACGACGAACTCGCTCCACACGTCACCGGCGAGTTCGGAGCCGTCGGGACCCGTGAGGCGCACCCGGTCGCCCGCGAGGAGCGGTGAGAACTCCTCGACGGTCAGGCCGAGCACGTCGCGCAGCGGGCCGGGGTACGCGCCGTCGTGCACGGCGTCGTGCTCGTCGACGATGCCGGAGAAGTACGAGACGACGAGCGTGCCGCCGTTCTCGACGTACTCCTTCAGGTTGAGCCCGGCGGCCTCGGTCATCAGGTAGAGCGCCGGGACCACGACCAGCGGATAGCCCGACAGGTCGGCCTCCGGGTGGGCGAAGTCGACGGTGAGGTGCCGGTCGTAGAGGGCCTCGTAGAAGGCGTCGGCGCGCTCGCGCGGGTCGTGGTCCTCGCTCGGGCGCCACTGTAGGTTCTGCGCCCACCAGGACTGCCAGTCCCACAGGACGGCCGCGTCGGCCACCGTGCGGGTGCCGCGGACCACGCTCAACGAGTCGACGGCCGAGCCGAGTTCGACCACCTCGCGCCAGACGCGCGAGTCGGTGCCCGCGTGCGGCAGCATCGACGAGTGGAACTTCTCCGCGCCGCGCCGTGACTGCCGCCACTGGAAGAACATCGCGCCCTCGGAGCCGCGGGCCACATGGGCGAGCGAGTTGCGGGCCATCTGGCCGGGCGCCTTCGCGGGGTTGCGGGTCTGCCAGTTGACGCCCGACGTGGAGTGTTCGAGCAGCAGCCAGGGGGCACCGCCCGCCACGGAACGGGTCAGGTCGGCGGCCATCGCGAGGTTCACGTGCGTACGGCGGCCGTCGGTGATCAGGTAGTGGTCGTTGCTGACGAGGTCGACCTCGCGGCCCCAGGCCCAGTAGTCGACGGAGTCGCACTGACTGAGGGCGGTCATGAAGTTCGTGGTGACCGGGATGCCGGGCGCCAGGCGGTGCAGAATGTCCCGCTCGGCCACGAAGTTCTCGCGCATGGTGGCATCGGCGAACCGCTTGTAGTCGAGCGCCTGGCCCGGGTTGCCGACCGTCGGGGCCAGCCGGGGCGGGTTGATCTGGTCGAGGTCCGCGTACCGCTGACCCCAGAAGGCCGTGCCCCAGGCCTCGTTGACCGCGTCGATCGCGTCGACCGTACCGTCCGGGTCGATCGTGCCGTACGCCGCGGTGAGCCAGCGGCGGAAGTGCGCCGCGCAGTTCTCGCAGTAGCAGGCCGAGACCGGGACCCCGTACTCGTTGTGGACGTGCCACAGGGCGAGTGCGGGGTGTGCGGCGTACCGCTCCGCCAGCCGCTCGGTGATGTTCGCGGCGGCCGCGCGGTAGTGCGGGTTGCTGTGGCAGATGGCGCCGCGCGAGCCGAACTCGTAGCGGGTGCCGTCGGCGGCCACCGGCAGCGCCTCGGGGTGTTCCCGGTAGAACCAGGCGGGCGGCGCGACGGTCGGCGTACCGAGGTCGGCGCGTATCCCGTTCTCGTGCAGCAGGTCCAGTACCCGGTCGAGCCAGCCGAAGTCGTAGGTGCCCGGCGAGGGTTCGAGCAGCGCCCAGGAGAAGATGCCGACGCTGACCATCGTGACGCCGGCCTCGCGCATCAGCCGGACGTCCTCGGGCCAGACGGACTCCGGCCACTGCTCGGGGTTGTAGTCCCCACCGAAGGCGAGCCGGTCAAGGCCCTTGGGGGTGGTCTCCGGCATGGATTGTCTCCCGGTAAATCGATCATTTGGGAACGTGCACACACCGTTTCAGCGGCGTGGGCCCAACATAACCGCACAGCAACAACCATTGACAAGTGTCCGGGATGTTTCTCTACTGTGAACGCTCACAGAAGCATGGCAGGCCTCCGCAGCAGGCGGAGACCACGGTCAGGGAGATACATCCATGCCACACACGAAGCTGCGCCGCCTCGTGACCATCTCGGTCGCCGTCACGCTCGCCGCCACCGCACTCGCCTCCTGCGGGTCCTCCGACGACGAGAACGAGGCCGACTCAGGGCCCGTCTCGCTGACGTACTGGACCTGGACGCCCGGCATGGACAAGGTCGTCGAGCTGTGGAACAAGGGGCAGGGCAAGAAGGACCAGATCAAGGTCGTGGTCAAGAAGCAGGCGTCCGGCGACACGCTGGTCACCAAGATCCTCACGGCGCACAAGGCGAAGAAGGCACCGGACCTGGTCCAGGCCGAGTACCAGGCCCTGCCGACGCTGGTCAGCAATGACGCGCTCGCCGACATAGCCGGTGACGTGGACGGGGTGAAGGACAAGTTCGCCGAGGGCGTCTGGCAGCAGACCACGCTGGGCTCGGACGCGGTGTACGCGATCCCGCAGGACTCCGGGCCGATGATGTTCTACTACCGCGAGGACCTGTTCAAGAAGTACGGCCTCGAAGTCCCGCAGACGTGGGCGCAGTTCGCCGAGACCGCCCGCGCGCTGAAGAAGAAGGCGCCGGAGAAGGACCTGACCACGTTCTCCGCCAACGACTCCGGGCTCTTCGCCGGTCTCGCCCAGCAGGCCGGCGCCAAGTGGTGGACCACCGAGGGCGATACCTGGAAGGTCGGCATCGACGACGCGGCGTCGCAGAAGGTCGCCGACTTCTGGGGCGGCCTCGTCGAGGAGGGCGCGATCGACAACCAGCCGATGTACACGCCCTCCTGGAACAAGGCGCTGAACACCGGCAAGCAGATCGCCTGGGTCAGTGCGGTCTGGGCACCGGGCACCCTTACCACCGCCGCGCCCGACACCAAGGGCAAGTGGGCGATGGCCCCGCTGCCGCAGTGGTCCGCCTCCGAGAACGTCACGGGCAGCTGGGGCGGTTCGTCCACGGCCGTCACCACGGACTCACAGCACAGGTCGGCCGCCGCGAAGTTCGCCGCCTGGCTGAACACGGACCCGAAGGCGCTGACCGCGCTCGCGAAGGAGGGTGGCATCTACCCGGCCGCCACCACCGCGCAGACCAGTGACGCCTTCGCCGAGCCGCCGGCGTACTTCTCGAACCAGCCGGACTTCTACACCCAGGCCGCCTCCATCGCGCAGAACACCGCGCCCTCCGCGTGGGGCCCGAACGTGAACGTCGCGTACACCACGTTCAATGACGCCTTCGGCTCGGCCGCGAAGAACAAGTCGGACTTCGGCGCGGCCCTGACGAAGATGCAGGACGAGACGGTCGCCGACCTCAAGAAGCAGGGCTTCGAGGTCGCGGAGTGACGACCGCACGCCGGAAGTCGTACGGGGTCAAGAGGGCCCCGTATGTCTTCCTCCTTCCCGCGACGATCCTGTTCGCCCTGTTCTTCGCGCTGCCCATCGGCTACGCGGTGTGGCTCAGCCTGCACAAGGTCCAGGTCAAGGGCCTGGGCCTCGGTTCGGGAGCCCGGAAAGAGGTCTGGGCGGGCCTGGAGAACTACACCGACTCCCTCACCGACTCCGAGCTGCTCGCCGGAGCGCTGCGCGTGCTCGGGTACGGCGCCATCGTGGTCCCGGTCATGCTGGGGCTCGCGCTGCTCTTCGCGCTGATGCTCGACACGGACCGGGTCCGTCTCGCGCCGGTCACCCGGCTCGCGATCTTCCTGCCGTACGCCATCCCCGGTGTCGTCGCCGCCATGCTCTGGGGCTTCCTCTATCTGCCGGACGTCAGCCCCTTCTACTTCGTCCTCGACAGGCTGGGCTGGCCGCAGCCCGATCTGCTGGACGGCGGGCCGCTGTTCGTCGCGCTGTCCAACATCGCGGTGTGGGGCGGCACCGGCTTCAACATGATCGTCATCTACACCTCGCTGCAGGCCATTCCGGCCGAGGTGTACGAGGCGGCCAAGCTGGACGGCGCCACGCCGCTGCAGACCGCGCTCAGGATCAAGATCCCGATGGTGGTGCCCTCGCTGGTGCTCACCTTCTTCTTCTCGATCATCGCGACGCTCCAGGTGTTCAGCGAGCCGACCACGCTCAAGCCGCTCACCAACTCCGTCTCCACGACCTGGAGTCCGCTGATGAAGGTGTACCAGGACGCCTTCGGCAAGGGCGACATCTACTCCGCCGCGGCGACCGCGGTGATCATCGCCCTCGTCACGCTGGTCCTGTCCTTCGGCTTCCTGCGGGCCGCGAACTCCCGTAACAAGCAGGAGGCAGCACGATGAGTTCTCTTGCCGTCCACAAGGCGGCCCCGGATGGGGGTCCCCCCGGTCGAGCGAAGTCGAGAGTGGGGGACGGCACCACGCCCGGCACCGCCCAGGGGCCGCCGCTGCGCCGCCGGATCGCCTTCGTCCCGACGGCGACCCTGCTGATCGGCGCGCTCTACTGCCTGCTGCCGGTGGCATGGGTGGTGATCGCGGCGACCAAGTCGGGCAGCGAGCTGTTCTCGACGTTCACGTTCCTGCCGGGCACGGGCTTCACCGAGAACGTCAGGGACCTCAACGCCTACCGCGACGGCGTGTACTGGAAGTGGATGGGCAACTCCGCCCTCTACGCGGGCCTCGGCGCCCTCCTGTCGACGGCCGTCTCGGCGTTCAGCGGTTACGCCCTCGCCGTCTACCGCTTCCGCGGGCGCGAGACCGTCTTCAACATCCTGCTGGCGGGCGTGCTGATGCCGCCGGTGATCCTCGCGATCCCGCAGTACCTGCTCATGGCCAAGGCGGACCTCACGGATTCGTACGCGTCCGTGCTGCTGCCGCTGGTCCTGTCCCCGTACGGCGTGTACCTCGCGCGGATCTACTCCGCCGCTGCCGTGCCCACCGACGTCGTCGAGGCGGGGCGGATGGACGGCGCGAGCGAACTGCGGATCTTCACGCGGATCGCGCTGCCCATGATGGTTCCCGGACTGGTGACGGTCTTCCTCTTCCAGTTCGTGGCGGTGTGGAACAACTTCCTGCTGCCGTACATCATGCTCAGCGACGACGAGAAGTTCCCGATCACACTCGGTCTCTTCACGCTCCTCGAACAGGGCTCCAACACTCCGGCCCTCTACACGCTGGTGATCACCGGCGCGCTCCTCGCGGTCATCCCGCTCGTCGCGCTCTTCCTGGTCATCCAGCGGTTCTGGAGTCTCGATCTGCTGTCGGGAGCCGTAAAGTCGTGACCATGAGCCAATCGGGGGGCCGGCGCCGACCGCCGACGATCCACGACGTCGCACGCGAGGCGGGAGTGTCCCGAGGGACCGTGTCGCGCGTCCTCAACGGCGGGCACTATGTGAGCCCCGCCGCCCAGGAAGCGGTCAACGCCGCCATCCGCAGGACGGGTTACGTCGTGAACCGGCACGCCCGTTCGCTGATCACCGGACGCTCGGACTCGATCGGTTTCCTGCTCACCGAACCGCAGGAGAGGTTCTTCGAGGACCCCAACTTCAACGTCCTGCTGCGCGGTTGTACGCAGGCACTGGCGGCGCACGACATCCCGCTGCTGCTGATGCTGGCGGGCACCGAGGACGAGCGGCGCCGCATCACGCGGTACATCACGGCCGGCCATGTCGACGGGGTGCTGCTGGTGTCCAGCCACTCCGGCGACCCGGTGGCCGAGCAGCTGCGCGACGCCGGTGTGCCGCTCGTCATGTGCGGCAAGCCCATCGGCGTCGGCTCCAAGATCAGTTACGTGGCCGCGGACGACCGGGACGGTGCCCGGGACATGGTGCGCCACCTGGTGTCGCTCGGCCGGCGCCGGGTGGGCATGGTGACCGGCCCGCTCGACACCCCGGGCGGTGTCGAGCGGCTGGCCGGCTACCGGGAGGTGCTCACCGAGGCCGGCATCGAGCTGGACGAGCGCCTCGTCGTGTCCGGCGACTACAGCCGGGCCAGCGGTGAGTCGGGCGCCGGGCTCCTCCTCGACCGGGTCCCGGACATGGACGCGGTGTTCGTGGCCTCCGACCTGATGGCGCAGGGCGTGCTGAGCGTGCTGCACCGGGCGGGCCGGAGCGTCCCCGGTGACGTCGCGGTGGGCGGCTTCGACGACTCCTCCGCGGCGGTCGCGGCGAGCCCTGAACTCACCACGATCCGCCAGCCCTACGACCGCATCAGTTCCGAGATGGTCCGGGTGCTGCTCGCACAGATCGGCGGAGAGGACCCGGCGGCGGTGATCCTCCCGACGGAGCTAATGAAACGCCAGTCGACCTGAGGCGAGGGGTCACCGGTCGCCGGCGGACAGCAGTGTCCGTACTCCCTCGGCGGTCAGCATCACGCTGTCCGGTGAGCCGGCGTCGATGATCAGGGAGGGGTTCCTCTCGGGCCAGAACGCCGGGAGCGTGCCGAGCGGGACGAGACAGTAGTGGCGGACGTGCGGCAGGGAGTGGACCATGCGCGCTTCCGTGGTGAAGACCAGCACGGTCCGCTCCGTGACCGGCAGGATCAGCTTCACCGGATCCCCGCCGTCGTCGTCTGAGCCGTAGGACGGGATCAGTACGTCACTGTCCGCGAGCGTCGCCCGCGCGCGCCTGTCCCCTCCGTCGTGAGCCAGCACGCTCAGAGCCCGGAGGATCGCCTCAGCGGTGGCTTCGCCGGCCCCGTCGGTCACGTCGGTCGTGGTCATGGTCATGGTGCCGCGTTCCGTCCTCCCCGCGCGGCCCCCGGGGACCCGATTGCCCTGAGTGACGCTTCCACACGGTATGCCCCCTCTTATACCCGCTCATTCCCTCCCCACGCGCCACCCATACAGATGCCCTGTACACTGAGTGACTGCGAAGGGGAGTAGTCCTGCGAACCGGTCGTCGACACACTGGAGCCCTCGGGTTCCCGGTGGCCGGGCCCGTGTGAACACACGGGCGGACGAGACCTTCGGCCAGGCATTGTCGTGCCCGTGATCCCGCGGCGCACCCCAAATGCCGGGCCGATCGGTTCTCCCGTCGCCCCGATCGAGGGCGCTTCGCGAAGATCCGGGGGCCCGGTCCCTACAGAAAGCCACCGGAATGCATCTCGACCCTCTGGCGATCCTCACCGCCTTCGGGCTGATCTTCCTCGCCGAGCTGCCGGACAAGACGATGTTCGCGTCGCTGGCCATGGGCACACGTATGCGGCCGCTCTACGTGTGGTTCGGTACGTCCACCGCGTTCATCGTCCATGTCGCCATCGCGGTGGGCGCCGGAAGCCTCATCGGGCTACTGCCCGACTGGACCGTCAAGTCCGTCTCGGCCGCCCTCTTCGCGTTCGGCGCCTTCATGCTGCTGCGCGGCGGCGGGGACGACGACGAGGATGCCGGCGGCCGTACCGTCACCGGTTTCTGGCCCGTCTGCACGACCGCCTTCATGGCCGTCTTCATCAGCGAGTGGGGCGATCTGACGCAGATCACGACCGCCAACCTCGCCGCCACGAACGGCGTCGCGTCCGTGGCCGTCGGTTCGGCGGCGGCCCTCATGTCGGTCTCCGCGCTGGCGCTGCTGGCCGGACGCTTCATCGCCAAGCGCGTACCCCTGAAGACCGTGCAGCGCGTCGGCGGGATCTGCATGCTCGGCCTCGCCGTCTGGTCGGTGGTGGAGATCTTCGCGGGCTGACGGGCTCCGGCCGCCCCGCCCGTGACCGGTCGGTCAGGATCGGAGAAGCGGCCCGGGACCACCCGGTCGTAGCGTGATGGCACCGGCGAGAAACCGCTGGAAGTCGGTGGACGAGCGACCGCCGGTGCCATCACGACCACACAGGAGCCCGCCATGCCCGAAGGCCTCAAGACCATCAACTACCCCGTCAAGGACCTCGCCCGCGCCAAGGCCCTGTTCCGCGCTCTCCTCGGAGTGGAGCCGTACGTGGACGAGGCGTACTACGTGGGCTTCCGGGTGCCGGGCCGGCCCGAGGTCGGGCTCGACCCGCACGGGCACGCCAAGGGTCTGACCGGGCCCGTCCCCTACTGGTACGTCGACGACATCAAGGCGGGCCTCGCCGGTCTCGTCGGCGCCGGCGCCGAGGTGGTCCAGGACGTCCAGGACGTCGGAGGCGGCATGCTGATCGCCTCCGTGAAGGACGCGGACGGCAATGCCATCGGTCTGGTCCAGGAGGCGTCCTGACCCTGAAGCCGGTCAACTGTATGCAACTGCACTAGTTGCATGCTCAACAAGCGGCCTTTTCTCTGTTACCGTGCGGGCATGGCAGCAGAGAAGGCCGCTTCCCGGCTGGAGGACCAGTGGCGGGACATCCTGTCGGTGCACGCGCGCACCATGTGCGAGATCGATCGCGAACTCCATCCGCACGGACTGGGCGCCAGTGACTTCGAGGTGCTCGACGTCCTCGTGTCGAGCACCTCGGACCCGGACTCGGGGGTGGACACGGGGGTGGACACGGGGGTGGACACGGGGGTGGACACGGGCCCGTCCCCCGCCGAGCAGTGCCGGGTGCAGAACATCGCCGACCGCGTCCACCTGAGCCAGAGCGCCCTCTCCCGGCTGATCGGACGCCTGGAGAAGGAGGGTCTGGTGGAGCGCAGCATCTGCCAGGAGGACCGGCGCGGTGTCTGGGTGGCCCTCACCCGGAAGGGCCGTGACCTGCACGCTCAGGTCCGCCCCCTCCAGCGCGCCGCCCTGGCGCGCATGCTGACCGACGCCTGAAGATCCTTCCGCCGGGCGCGGCGTATCCCGTACCGTCACATATGTCGCCGTGCGCAGGACGGCGCGGGCTGTGTCGGGGGGATCACAGTGGTCAAAGACGTGGAGCGGCAGGCCGGGGTCAGCAGCTACGAGACACGGTGCGTGGACGAGTCCCAGGACGTCATCGCGGAGCACTACTACGACCTTCGCCTCGAAGTGCCGGGCCGGGCCGAGGACTTCCTCACCCGGCTCAGCGTGGCCGAACTCGGCGCGCTGACCGTCGGCGACGTCAGTTTCGGTACCGAGGTGACGATCGACTTCGCACAGCCGCGCGTCTACCACGTGACCGTGCCGCTCACGGGCCGCTTCCGCTGCAGGCAGGGGTACGGGGCGCCGGCGTACACCGCTCCCGAGCGGGCGGTGTTCCTCAAGCCGGAACGCGGGATCCGGGTGGACGACTGGTCGGCCGACTGCCGTGCCCTCACCGTGAAGATCGACATGGCGGCCCTGCACGAGCGGCTGGAGGCCCTGCTCGGCGGGCCCGTACGGCGTCCGCCGTCCTTCGAGACGTACATCGACGTCACCCGGGGGGCCGGGCGCAGCTGGGCGGACCTCGCGCTGTGGTGCCTGCGGGAGAAGCACACCCCGGACGGACTGCTGGGCCGGCCCCTGATCCGGTCACGGATGGAACAGACCCTGCTGGAGGGGTTGCTGCTCGCGTGCGGCCACTCCTATCGCGGCGCTCTGGAGGCGCCCGTGCCGGCGGCGCGGCCCGCGACGGTCAGGCGGGTCATGGAGGCCGTCGAGGAGCGGCCGGACGAGCACTACGACGCGGCGCGGCTGGCCTCCCTGTCCCAGATCGGGGTGCGCGCCCTCCAGGAGGCCTTCCGCAAACATGTGGGGATGTCCCCCACCGCCTACGTCACCGAGGTCCGGCTGCGGCGGGCGCACGAGCAGTTGCTCGCGGCCGATCCGGCGACGATCACGGTTACGGAGGTGGCGTACAGGTGGGGGTTCGCGCATCTCGGGCGCTTCGCGCAGCGTTACCGGATGCGGTTCGGGACCTCCCCCGCGCAGACGCTGCGGTCCGGATGACGGACGCCACCGCGCATACCGGACAAGGACCGCGCTTTGCGGAGCGATTCCGGGACGGGTGTCGGCCTACCGTTGATCACGGCGCCCGTGCGTCAGGGATGAGCGGTGTCGGCGCCGTTCATCCCTCACGGTTTCGGACCAGGGGCGCGGGAGCGGGAGCACGCCCGCGCCCCAGGGCCCGGCCGCTCCCCTCCGACATGTGGCCGGGCCCGATCCCCCGTCCGCACCGCCCGTCTCAGGCGCGGGGCGCCAGCAGGGTGCGTACACCCTGGGAGTCCAGGGTCAGGCCGTGCGGCGTACTGGCGTCGATGCTCAGCGAGAGGTCGTCGGCGGGCCACTGCGCGGCGAGCGTCCCGAGGGGCACGAGGCGGTAGCGCGACACGGACGGCAGCAGCTCGGCCATCGTCACTTCCGAGGTGAACACCGGGACCAGCGGGTCGGAGCCCGGCTGTTCGAGGACGGGCAGGGCCACGACCGTGGGGTCGGCCGCCGTCTCGTCCTGGGCGTCGTCGGGCACCGGGACCAGCACGTCACTACCGGCCAGTGTGTCGAGCGCCGCGGCGTCCCCGGCGTTCTCGGCCAGGACGCTCAGCGCGTGCTGGGCCTCCACCGTGGCGCTGTCGTTCGAGGAAATCTCCATGGCACATCCAGACGTAGTGGCGAAAACAGGCCGCCCGTGTCGTTTCCGACTCGGGCGCGGCTGATTGCGTACCCGTCCTGCGGGATGCCATGCCCACTCCACACAGCCGTCACCCAACGGTCACGGAATGAGCGGAATGTCGCGCGAGGGCAGTCCCAGCCGGTCGCGGCCGACGCGCCGGGCCAGCGGCTCGGCCATGCTCGCCCCGATGTGCGACCAGTACGTGGCGGCGTCCCGGAATTGGCTTGTACCTCGTGCTGAAGCGCGAGGATTCTGGCCTTCTCGACTTGTTGCTGTACCGCTACGCGGCACGGGCTTCGGCCGGGAATCCGTGACTTCCTGTTTCTTCACGCTGAGCCGGGATTACTCCCGGTCTTACCGGCGCTCCGCAGGCCGAAACCGCCAGTCCGGCGGCCGTCTTCACATTTTTCGCGGCATTGTGGTCCCGGTCGTGGACGGTGCCGCAGGCGGCACACGTCCACTCCCGGATGTTCAGGGGCTTGGGGCCGTCCTTGACCCGCAGGTGGAGCAGGTCTGACTGGTCGGCTCGAACCGGCCGATCCTCACCAGAGTCCGACCGTACCGCTCCGCCTTGTACTGGAGCATGTTCACGAACGACGACCATCCGGCGTCGTGCACGGACTTGGCCAGCCTGGTGCGCGCCAGCCCCACCACGGACAGGTCTTCCACGGCGATCCCTTGATTCTCGGAGATCAGCTTCGTGGAGAGCTGGTGGTGGAACTCGTGGCGGGCATCGGCAACCTGGGCGTGGGCGCGGGCGACCTTAAGCCGGGCTTTTTCGCGGTTCCTGCACCCCTTCTGTTTGCGGGACAGTTCTCGCTGGGCCTTCTTCAGTTTCTTTTCCGCGCGGCGCAGGAATTTGGGGGAGTCGATCTTCGTGCCGTCGGACAGGACCGCGATGGGGGTCCCCCCGGACGAAGTCTGGGGGAGGGTCAGGCCCAGGTCGATCCCGATGGTGCGGTCGGTGTCGGGCATCCGGGCCGCGTCGGCGGCGGGGTCGGTGTCGATGACGAAGGAGGCGAAGAACCTGCCGGCCGCATCGTTGATGACGGTGACCGAGGTGGGGGTGGTGGGCAGGGCGCGGGACCACTTCACCTTCACCGCCCCGATCTTCGGCAGGTTCAGCCGCCCGTTGCCGGTGATCTTCCAGCGGGCGTTCGCGGTGAACCGGATCGACTGCCGGGCATCCTTGCGGGACTTGAAGCGGGGCGCACCGGTCCTGGGCCCCTTGCGGGTGCCCTTGAGGGAAGCGAAGTAGTTGCGGTACGCGGTCTCGGCGTCGCGCAGGGACTGCTGCAGGACGACCGCGGAGACCTCGCCCAGCCAGGAGCGTGCGGTGGTCTGCTTCGCCTGGGTGATCAGACGGGTGGACAGTTCGGCGGCCGTCGGGAACGGCTTCCCCGCCTTGCGGGCGTCCTCGCGGGCACGCACCGCGTCGTTGAACACCACGCGGGCGCACCCGAACGCCCGCGCCAACGCGGCGCGCTGGCCGGTGTCCGGGTACAACCGGAAGGCGTACCTGAGCTGCATGCCGATCACACTAGACAGGTCGAACGCACACCGTCATGACGGAACATTCGTACGAACCCTCACCGCTCCCGCAGCAAAGTCCGGCTCCGCGGGAAGGACACCACGACGCTCCGCGTCGCGACCATCAGATTCGCTTCACCACCGGGCTGAAGCCCGATGCACTGCGAATGAATCCGGTAGCGGGAGCCGGCCGTGCGGAAGAGGATGTTCTGCAGGGCGTCCCAGGCCGTGCGTCCCGCGTTGAGGAAAACGATCGCGAGCCGGTTGTCGTCGGCGACGGTGAAGGGCGCCTCGCCCGAGACGTTGCGGCGGCAGGCCTCCATGTGGTCCTCGGCGTTGCGCTGCAGGGCGGCCTGCGCGGTGTGGGTCATGCCGAGGGCCTCGCCGAGGTGACGCTGGTAGTCGTGCGGTTCCGACCGGGTACGGTCCGGCTCCAGGGTCAGCGGCCGGTCGGCGAGGATGCGGGCGTATTCGTCGGCGGCGGCGTACGCGATGCCGGTCATGTTGGCCGCCGGCTCCCCGTGGTAGACGCTGGGCGCGCGTCCCGCGTACAGGGCGTTGCCGTGCAGCTTCGAGCCGGGAGTGCCGCCCTCCACGGGCAGGTCGAGCAGGCTCACTTCCCGGGTGAGGTGTTCGGGGATACGGGCCTGCTCCATGCGGACGCTGTTGGAGCCGCTGCCGCGCAGGCCGAGGACGCCGTGCCAGTCGTCGACGAGTGTCCACACCGCGCGCGGGGCGACGAACAGCACCATCGCTCCGGGCGGGTCGCCGGGCTTCTCGGGGGCGCGCAGGGTCTGGCCGAGGTAGTGGGTGGAGTACGGGGAGCCGGAGGAGTACGGCCAGGTGCCGTCCAGGACGATCCCGCCGTCGCCGTCCGGCTGGGCGACTCCGACGGGTGCGACGGTGGACGCGGCGCGGAACTCGCCGTCGGCGCCGAAGACCTCGTCCTGTGCCCGCTCGTCGAACTGGGCGGCGAACTGCAGGACATGGGCGGCGGTCAGGGACAGGGCCCAGCCGGTGGAGGGACAGCCGCGGCTGATCTCGGTGACCACGCGGAGGAAGGCCGGCAGCCCGAACTCGTATCCGCCGTAGCGGCGCGGCTGCAGGGTCCGGTAGAAGCCGGCCCGCAGGAAGTCGTCATGCGTCTCCTGCGGGTAGCGCGTCAACTCCTCGGTCCGCGCCTGGCGTTCGAGCAGCGCGGGCCGCAGGGCGGTGGCCCGGTCGATGAGTTCGCGTTCGGTCAGTCCGGGTTCGGGAGGGGCGATCACGGTGCCTCCTGACGGGTGGGGCGGTCCGTATGTGACGCCCCCGCGCCTACTTCAGGTACGGGCCGTCGGCGCCGATCTTCCCCGGGCCGTTCAGCACGTACACGCGCAGGTTGCCCTTGCCGGGCGCGCCGACGCTCAGCGTGCCGTTGGAGACGGTTTTCACGTCCCCGGTGACGGCGTCCTTGTAGGTGCCGTTCGGGATACCCGTGTACGTGGCGTCGCCCGTGACCGTGACCAGGGCGAAGCTGTCCGTAGAGCCGCTGGTGTACCGGCGCTTGAAGGCCATCGAGCCGCTGATCCCCTCGGTGGAGTACTGGCCCGTCTGAAGGGCGGGGACGGCCCGGCGGATCTGGTTGAGCCGCTGGAGGTGCTTGACCAGCGGTTGCGCGAGGGTGTCGGCGACCTCGCCGCTCGCGGAGCCGACCGTGCCGAAGTCGGAGGCCGTCACACTGCCGGCGAGATGGTCGCCGTAGTACGCGCGACCGGTCGTGGCCAGCGGGCAGGTGGGACCGCAGTCGATCTTCTTGCCCTTCTGGAACTCGATCTCGGAGCCGTAATACAGGGTCGGGATACCGCGGAAGGTCCACATCAGCGCCATGTTCTCGGCCCACGCGTCGGTGCCGCCGGCGTAGCGCTCACTGCTCTTGTTCGGCCCGTAGTCATGACTGTCGACGTACACGACGTTGTACGTGGCGTCGTTGACGCTGTCGTCGGAGTCCTTGCCGTTGCCGTAGGCGTTCTGCGCGTCACCGAAGTTCATGTGCATGCGCATGTCGATGATGTTCATGCCGGAGAACAGACCGCGGTCGGGGGTGTGGTAGCTGTTCCCGTTCAGGAAGGCGTTGGTGGAGGTGGGCTGGTTCCCGGTGCCCTGGCTGTTCTCGTAGGTGAACTGTTCCAGGGCCGCCGCCTCGTCGTCCGCGCTGTACTCCTTGCGCTCCTTCCAGGTGTAGAACTGCGCGGAGTGGTTGACCGAGCCGCGGTTCCACTTGTCGTTCACGAAGGCCGCGACCTCGCCGAAGACGAAGAAGTTCTTCGCGGCCTCGGCGCCGAACTTCTGGGTCACGCGTTCCTGGATGGCGGGCAGGAAGCGGCGGTTCCAGGTGACCCGGGGTATGTGCACGGCCGTGTCCACGCGGAAGCCGTCGACACCCATGTCGATGTACTTGTCGTACGCGCCGATCAAGTGGTGCTGGACGGCTGTGTTCTCGGTGTTGAAGTCCGCCAGGTCCTCGTGCAGCCAGCAGGAGCGGGCGTCCTCGCCCTCCCAGTTGCCGATCCAGCACTGGTGGTAGAGCGCCTTGGGGAACATGCCCGAAGTGGGGCTCGGCCACTGGCAGTTGTACAGCGTGTAGCCCTCTGCGCTCTTGCCGCCGGTGGGCTTTCCCCAGTTGAGGCAGGTGTTGCCGGACGGCTCGGCGGTCGACCACAGGTCGCCGTTGTAGTGCGCCTTGCCCGACTTGGGCTCGACGGTGAGGCCGTCGTACTCGAAGCCCTCGTTCCGCTCGTCGTAGTACCAGCTCCACTGGGAGTCGCGGACGCCGTACACGGTCGGGGTGAACAGGCCCTTGGCGCCCCAGCGGGAGCTGTGGTTGTACACGACGTCCTGGTAGATCTTCATGCCCTTGGCGTGCGCCGCGTTGATCAGGTCCTGGTAGGAGGCGCCGGCCGACTCCAGGCGCGGGTCAACCTTGTAGAAGTCGTAACCGTGATAGCCGTGGTAGTCGTAGTCCGACCGGTTGAGGACCACCGGCGTGACCCAGACCGCCGAGAAGCCGAGCGCCTTGATGTAGTCGAGCTTTTCGACCAGTCCCTTGAAGTCGCCGCGGAACATGGGGTCGTTGTTCGCGGCGTTGCCGGACTTGGTGTGCTGGCCGCCGCCGCGGTTGTTGGAGCTGTCGCCGTCGTGGAAGCGGGCGGTGAGGACGAAGTAGATGGGGTCCTTGCGGGGGTCGGTGCCCAGCGGGGTGCCGGAGGCGGGCTCCGGGGCCTTCTCGCCGGTCGTGGCGGTGGCCCCGGCGGAGGCGGGCGAGGTGTTGCCCGCCGCGTCGACGGCCTTCACGGTGTAGGTGTAGCTCGTTCTCTCCTCAAGTTCCGTGTCGGAAAACACCGTTGAGCCGATGTCGGTGACGACCGAGCCCTTGGTGCCACCCGTCCGGGTCACCTGGTACTTGGTCACCGCGATGTTGTCCGTCGACGCGTCCCAGCTCAGGACGACGGAGGTGTTCGTGGCGTTCGCGGTGACCTCGGTGGGCGCGGTCGGCGCCTCGGTGTCCGGCTCGACCGCGGCGCACGGGTCCGCCGCGTCCTTGGCGACCGTGCGGTCCTTGACGGTCGAGGTGCCGGTGGCGAGGGCGTAGTCGGCGCTGTTGTTGTTGTCCCAGACGCCGTTGCCGTTGTTGAAGGCTGCCTTCAGCGAGGTCGCCGTGCCGATGTCGAGGGTCGCCTTCCACCAGCCCGTGCAGGCCGGTTCCATGCCGACGCCGGGCGCGGTCGTCCACGTACCGCCGGTCGGCGCGTAGTGGACGTTGGCCGTCGTCCAGCCGGTGGTGGCCGTCGAGTAGTAGACCGTGGCCTTGTCGCCTTCGGCCGGCTCGGCGCCGGCGCACGGGTCGCTGTGGGCGATCACCCCGTCCTTGACGGTGATGTTCCCGGTACCGAGCGCGTAGTCGGCACCACCGTTGTTGTCTCAGGTGCCGCCGCCGTCGGTGAAGGTGGCCGCGAGCCCTGCCGCCGAGCCGAGATCGACGGTCTGCTTCACCCAGTCCGTGCAGGCCGTCTCCATCTTCGCGCCCGGCGCGGTGGTCCACGTGCCGCCGTCCGGCGCGTGGTGCAGATAGGTGGACGACCAGTTCTTGGTCTTCGTGTAGTAGAAGACGATCGCCGTGTTCGCCTCGGCGGCGGCCGTCCCCATCGAGGCGGGGCCCGTCTCCGGTGGCCCCGCGAGCGCGCCGAGCAGTCCGGTCGCCACCACCGCCGCCAGGAACGGGCGCCGCGATCGACAAAGGGGTGTACGTCCCATGAGCGTCTCCAAAGCGGGGCGGGGAGTGGGGAGTTGCTCTGCAAGGAGAACCGGCAATTTCCTGAAATCCCTTGCAGCGCGGAAGCTACAGGTACATGACAGTCACGTAAAGGGATCGCGCGGCGTGCGAGCCGCAGGGTGAAAACGGACCAGCAGAGGTGACCGGCGCCCACGCGCCCGGCCTAGGCGCGCGCCTAGCCTGGAAGCATGCCGATGCAACCCTGGTTTCCCGGTGCCAAGCTGGGCATCTTCATCCACTACGGTGTCTACGCCGTCGGCGGCGCCGCCGAGTCCTGGTCCTTCTGCACGGGCGAGATGACGCACGAGCAGTACATGGGACAGCTCGAAGGTTTCAGCGCCTCGCGATACGACCCCGACGCCTGGGCCGGGCTGTT
Source organism: Streptomyces sp. NPDC087844 (assembly GCF_044742785.1). Lineage (NCBI taxonomy): Bacteria > Bacillati > Actinomycetota > Actinomycetes > Kitasatosporales > Streptomycetaceae > Streptomyces > Streptomyces sp. NPDC087844. The sequence continues at coordinate 159,619 of NZ_JBIUVD010000010.1, forward strand.
CGCCCGCGTCGGTGCCCGGTACGCGGTCCTCACCACCCGGCACCACGACGGCGTCGCCCTCTGGGACACCGGCCACCGCAATCTGGACGTGGTCCGGGACACCCCGGCGGGCCGCGACCTCGTCACCGGGTTCGTCGAGGCGCTGCGCGCCCGGGATCTCAAGGTCGGCCTCTACTACTCGCACTCCGACTGGAACCACCCGGACTACGCGACCGAGCGGCACCCCGGGCCGTACATCGTGCCGCTCAACGAGTACTCACAGGCCGAGCCGGGCAGGGAGGACCCGGCGGCCTGGGCGCGCTACCTCGCGTACCGCGACGGGCAGGTCCGCGAACTCGTCGAACGCTTCCGGCCCGACATCCTCTGGTTCGACGGCGAGTGGGAGCGCACGGAGGAGCAGTGGCGGATGGACGAGCTCGCCGAGCTGATCCTCGCGGGCAACCCGGACACCGTCCTCAACGGCCGGATGCTCGGCCACGGCGACTACGCCACGCCGGAACAGGGCGCCCCGCTCCAGGCCCCCGACGGCCCGTGGGAGCTGTGCCTCACCATCAACGACTCATGGAGCCACCGGCCGCAGGACCGCGCCTTCAAGTCGGTGCGCCAACTGGTGCGGTACTTCACCGAGACCATCGGTATGGGCGGCAACCTGCTGCTGGCAGCCGGTCCGCGCGAGGACGGCACGATCCCCGAGGAACAGATCGCCCGCATGGAGGGCCTGGGCGCCTGGATCGGGCGGCACTCGGACGCCGTGTACGACACCGTCGCCGGGCTGCCCGCCGGGCACCACTACGGTCCCAGCACCCTGTCCGCGGACCGGCGCACGCTCTATCTGGTGTGCTTCGACGCCCCGCGCGACTGCGTGTCGGTACGGGGGCTGCGGAACCGGGTCCGGCGTGTCACGGTCCTCGGCACAGGCGCGGAACTGGGCCACCACGTCACGGGCGGCCTCGCCGCCGTACCGGGGGTGACCTGGATCGACGCACCCGCGGCGGCCGACCTGGACGAGCACGCGACCGTCCTGGCCGTGGAACTGGAGGGGGAACTGGACCTCTACACGGGGGCGGGCCGCCTCTGACCGCCGTGCGGCTGCGGTGTGTGGGCCGGTGCCGGGACGCATCGCTCCGTGGTGAGTACTTCGGCCACGGTGGTCACATCGAGCCCGTGCGCCTCGACCCGCGACGCGATCACCGACCTGCCCTCCGTCCGGAGTCCGGAGTCCGCAGTTTAGAGTCCGGATACAGCGAACCCGCGCCCCGAAAGGGGCGCGGGGAACTGTGCGTCCAGCCGCGACGCGCCCGCGGATGAACGACCGGGCGCGTAGCGGAGCGCTCGGACTAGGCCAGCGTGGCCAGCGCCGCGTTCAGCGTGGCGGACGGCCGCATGACGGCCGCGGCCTTGGCCGGATCGGGCTGGTAGTACCCGCCGATCTCGGCAGGCGAGCCCTGTACCGCGTTCAGCTCGGCGACGATCGTCTCCTGCTGCGAGGTGAGCGTCTCGGCGAGCGGAGCGATCACCTTGGCGAGCTCGGCGTCGTCGGTCTGCCTGGCCAGCTCCTGCGCCCAGTAGAGCGCGAGGAAGAAGTGGCTGCCGCGGTTGTCGATGCCACCGAGGCGACGGCTGGGCGACTTGTCGTTCTCCAGGAACGTGGCCGTCGCGCGGTCGAGCGTGTCGGCGAGGACCTGGGCGCGGGCGTTGTCCGTGGTCTGCGCGAGGTGCTCGAAGCTGGACGCCAGCGCGAGGAACTCACCCAGGCTGTCCCAGCGCAGGTAGTTCTCCTTGACCAGCTGCTGCACGTGCTTGGGCGCGGAGCCGCCGGCACCCGTCTCGAAGAGGCCGCCGCCGTTCATCAGCGGGACGATCGAGAGCATCTTGGCGCTGGTGCCCAGCTCCAGGATCGGGAACAGGTCGGTCAGGTAGTCGCGCAGGACGTTGCCGGTGACCGAGATCGTGTTCTCGCCGCGGCGGATGCGCTCCACGGACAGCTTGGTCGCCTCGACGGGCGACAGGACACGGATGTCCAGGCCCTCGGTGTCGTGCTCCGGCAGGTACGCGTTGACCTTCTCGATGAGCTTCGCGTCGTGGGCGCGGCTCCCGTCCAGCCAGAACACGGTCGGTTCGCCGGTGGCGCGGGCGCGGGTGACGGCCAGCTTGACCCAGTCCCTGATCGGGTCGTCCTTGGTCTGGCAGGCGCGGAAGATGTCGCCGGCGGAGACGGCCTGCTGGAGGACGACGTTCCCGGCCTGGTCGACGAGGCGGACCGTGCCGGTGGTCGCGATCTCGAAGGTCTTGTCGTGGCTGCCGTACTCCTCGGCCTTCTGCGCCATCAGGCCGACGTTCGGGACGGTGCCCATCGTCGACGGGTCGAAGGCGCCGTTGGCGCGGCAGTCGTCGAGGACGACCTGGTAGACACCGGCGTAGCTGGAGTCCGGGAGGACGGCGAGGGTGTCGGCCTCCGAGCCATCCGGGCCCCACATGTGGCCGGAGGTGCGGATCATCGCCGGCATGGAGGCGTCGACGATGACGTCGGAGGGGACGTGCAGGTTGCTGATGCCCTTGTCGGAGTCGACCATGGCCAGCTCGGGGCCCTCGGCGAGCTCGGCGTCGAAGGACGCCTTGATCTCGGCGCCCTCGGGCAGGGACTCAAGGCCCTTGTAGATGCCGCCGAGACCGTCGTTCGGGGTCAGACCGGCGGTGGCGAGCGCCTTGCCGTACCGGGCGAACGTCTTCGGGAAGAAGGCGCGCACCACGTGGCCGAAGATGATCGGGTCGGAGACCTTCATCATGGTGGCCTTGAGGTGCACGGAGAACAGCACGCCTTCGGCCTTGGCCCGGGCGATCTGCGCCGTGAGGAACTCGCGCAGGGCGGCGACGTGCAGGACGGAGGCGTCGACGACCTCGCCCGCGAGGACGGGTACGGACTCACGCAGGACGGTGGTGGAGCCGTCGTCGCCGGTCAGCTCGATGCGCAGGGAGCCGGCCTCGGAGATCACCACGGACTTCTCGGTGGACCGGAAGTCGTCGACGCCCATGGTCGCGACGTTGGTCTTGGAGTCGGCGCTCCAGGCGCCCATGCGGTGCGGGTGGGCCTTGGCGTAGTTCTTGACCGACGCGGGGGCGCGGCGGTCGGAGTTGCCCTCGCGCAGCACCGGGTTCACGGCGCTGCCCTTGACCTTGTCGTAGCGGGCGCGGATGTCGCGCTCCTCGTCGGTCTTCGGGTCGTCCGGGTAGTTCGGCAGCGCGTAGCCCTGCGACTGCAGCTCGGCGACCGCGACCTTCAGCTGCGGGATCGAGGCCGAGATGTTCGGCAGCTTGATGATGTTCGCCCCGGGCGTCCTGGCCAGCTCACCCAGCTCGGCGAGGGCGTCGGGGATGCGCTGCCCCTCCTCCAGGAACTCGGGGAAGAGGGCGATGATCCGTCCGGCCAGCGAGATGTCACGGGTTTCCACAGTGACACCGGCCTGCGACGCGTACGCCTGGACCACCGGCAAGAACGAATAGGTCGCCAGGGCCGGGGCCTCGTCAGTGTGCGTATAGATGATGGTCGAGTCAGTCACCGGGTGCTCCGCTCCACGTCTGCAAAGTCTGCAACATTGCTCGACATCAAGATATCTCCTGCCGGGGCTCCGCCGGACAGGAGGCCGCGCAACCCGGCCACGGCCCGGCCGGGGATCGGTCGGGGATCGGCCCCCGCCCCGAACTCCGCGCTCGCTACCATCTGCGGCGTGTGCGCATACATCATGGTCGCTGAAGACGACGCGAAGCAGGCGGAGTTGGTGCGCCGGTACCTGGAGCACGAGGGGCACTCGGTCACGGTCGTCGGGGACGGCCGTACGGCGCTCGACAAGGTTCGCCACCGGGAGCCCGATCTGCTCGTTCTCGATGTGATGATGCCCAGGGCCGACGGCCTGGACGTGGTCAGGATTCTGCGTGCCGAGTGCCGGGAGGTGCCGGTGCTGATGCTCACGGCCCGCAGTACCGAGGACGATCTGCTGCTCGGCCTGGATCTCGGTGCCGACGACTACATGACCAAGCCGTTCAGCCCGCGTGAGCTGATGGCCCGGGTCCGTACGCTGCTGCGCCGCAACCGGGGCTCCACCGGCCCCGGGCCCCTGCCCGCGCCCGGCCCCACGCCCGGTGCCGCCGATGCCGTCGTCGAGGACGGGACGCTGTCGGTGGGCACCCTGCGCATCGATACGGCCCGGCACGAGGTGCTGGTCGGGGAGATGCCGGTCGAGTGCACGCCCGGCGAGTTCCGCATCCTCACCGCGATGGCGGCCGAACCCGACCGGGTCTTCACCAGACAGCGGCTCCTGGAGGAGCTGCACGGCTTCGACAAGTACATCAGCGGCCGCACCGTCGACGTGCACGTCATGAATCTGCGCAAGAAGATCGAGCACGCCCCGCGGCGCCCGACCCGGCTGCTCACCGTCTTCGGTGTCGGCTACAAACTGACGGACCCGGCGAAGAAGGCACACCGTGCGACGTCGTGACGAGCGGACGCGGCTGCCTCTGCGCAAGAGCCTGCTCGGCCGGCTGCTGACCGTGTCGGCGCTGGTGGCGTCGTGTTCGGTCGCCGCCACCGCCTGGCTCGCCGTGCAGACGACCTCCGGCGCGATCCGCCAGGAGCAGGGGCAGAACCTCATCGCCGACGCGGAGATCTACAACACCCTCCGGGGTTACGCGGCCACCCACCCCGACTGGGAGGACGTCGACGACACCGTGCGCCGGCTGGCCCGCAGGTCCGAGCGCCGGATCGTACTGACCACCCAGGACCGGCGCCCGCTCTCCGACTCCACCGACGGCGCGAAGGACGCCTCGGGCACCGCGTCCCCCGCCCCGCTGCCACCGCAGGCCTCGGCGGTCGTCGACCCGCTGTCCGTCGACACCGTCCTGGCGCCCGATGCCGCCTCCGCGGGCACGGACCGCGTCGATCCACGCGCGGTCGGGCCGTTCCTGCTGCCGGCCAGGGAACGCAAGGTCCTGCGCAAGGCCACCACCGCGAGCGTGCAATGCCTCAGTGCGGCGGGCGTCGCCGCGGACGTCGTCGAGAGCCCGAGCGGACGACCCCATGTCCAGTACGTGAGCAGCGAAACCGACCGCTCCCTGGAACTGAGGTGTCTGACGTCCTCCTCGGCCGGTCCCACCGCGACCGAGAAGAAGGCCCTGCGCGCACTCGACCGACTGGCCGACGCCTGCCTGGAACGGCAGGGCCTCACCGGCGTGAAACTGAACCTGGACCTGTCCTGGGACCGGGGGTACGGGTCGGCCGACACGGGCAGCGACGGCCTGTCCGCGGTTCCCGTGCCCGAGGGCGGCATCACCGACGAGAAGTGGGCCGCCGAGCAGCGGGCCGTCCAGGAGAAGATGGCACAGGACCGGGCGGCCAAGGAGAAGGCGAGCGGCGGCGACGGGATCGTCGACGGCCCGTCCACGGAGCGCAGCAGCAAGCACGACCGGGCGACAGCCTCCTGCGTCGACAGCGCCCGCCGCGAACAGCTCACGTCCTATGTCGCCGCCCCCGCGCTGCTGTTCATCGACAGCCCCGACGCCGTCAGCGTGCCCGGCTTCGATCTCTCACCGGCCAACACCACACGCATCGCAGGAGCCGCGGCCCTGGTCCTCGCCCTCACCGTCGGCGCCTCCGTGATCGCCGGAGCCAGGCTCGTACGCCCGCTGCACGCGCTCACCGGCGCCGCCCAGCGGATGCGGGACGGACTGGGCTCGGCGCCCGTACCGGTCGGCTCGGACAACGAGATCGGACGGCTGGCGGCGGCCTTCAACGACATGGCCGCGCACCGGGCCAGGCTTGAGGAGCAGCGCAAGGCGATGGTCAGCGACGTCGCCCATGAGCTGCGTACCCCGCTGAGCAACATCCGCGGCTGGCTGGAGGCGGCGCAGGACGGTCTGGCGGAGCCGGACCCGGCGTTCGTGTCCTCGCTCCACGAGGAGGCGGTGCAGCTGCAGCACATCATCGACGATCTCCAGGATCTGGGGGCCGCGGACGCGGGCGCGCTGCGTCTGCACCTGGAGCCGGTACGCGTCGACGCCCTGCTCGGCCAGGTCGCCGCGGCCCATCAGGGGCTGGCGGAGACCGCGGGCGTCACGCTGACGGTCTCCGCGGCGGCGCCCGGCACCCCTCTTCCGCCGCCGCCGCTCGACGCCGATCCCGTACGGCTGCGCCAGGCGGTCAGCAATCTGCTGTCCAACGCGGTACGCCACACACCACCCGGTGGCCGGGTGACCCTGCGCTCGTACGTCACCGAGTCCGGGGACGAGGTGGCCGTGGAAGTCGCCGACACCGGCAGCGGCATCCCGGAGTGTGATGTCCCGCATGTCTTCGACCGCTTCTGGCGGGCGGAGAAGTCCCGTAACCGGAGCACCGGCGGCAGCGGCCTCGGCCTGGCGATCGTCCTCAAACTCGCCGAGGCCCACGGGGGCACGGCGAGCGTGGTGAGTACGGAGGGACAGGGGTCGGTCTTCACCCTGCGGCTGCCGGCCGCGCCGGACCGGGGTGCCGGGCGGGAGGAGCCCGGGGAGGCCGTCGCCGGACCATGATGCGATGACCATGGCGTTCTGACAGGTTCCTCACAAGTGGCCGCCAGTCTTGGGCCATGCCCGGAACCTGGTGCGGCTCGGCCCCCAGGTACCACCAAGTCCGGGCCGGAACTGGAGTGTTCATGTCCCGCCAGCACACCCTGCGTCTCGCCGTACTGACCGCCGTCGCGGCCGGCGCGCTGCTCGTCCCGACGTCCGCGGCCGTCGCCGACGATCCCACCCCCTCGCAGACCGCGTCCGCGTCGGACGACGGGCCCACGGCCAAGGAGAAGATCGCGGCCGACAAGAAGGCGAAGGAGCTCGAAGCCAGGAAGGCCGCGGCCGGCAAGGATCTCCCGAGGGGTGGTGTCGCGGCGGGCGAGGCCCCGGCCGATGACACCGGTGTCACCACCCTCGCCGGTTCGGCCGCCGGCGCTCTGCTGCTCGCGGGCGCCGGCACCTACGTACTGCGTCGCCGCTCCGCCGCACGGCACAACGGCTGATCCAGCACGGCGTCCGACTCGGCACAACGGTGGCGTCGCCCCTCACCGGGCGGCGCCGCCTCGTGTGTTCACCCGCCTCCGCGTATCCACCCGGTACCGCGGTTCTGCTCTGGAGTCCGCTGTGTCCTCTGCACACCATCCGGTACGGCGTCCGGCCGGCCTGCCGGTCCTCGCCCGCCTCGCCCTTGTCGTCACCGCGGCCCTCACCGTGCTCACCGGCTGCTCGTCCGCCCCCGGCAAGGCCGCTCCGGCCGCCGCGGACTCCCCCGCCGCCGCCGTCGGCTCCCCGTCGCCAGGTGCTGCCGGCGCCAAGCGGCCGGCTGTCCCCACCGAGGTCGCCATCCCCTCGATCGGGGTCACCAGTTCGCTGATGAAGCTCGGCCTCAACGCGGACCGGACCGTCGAGGTCCCCCCGGCGGAGAAGGGCATGACCGCCGGCTGGTACGTCGGCGGCTCCGTGCCCGGGGAGGTCGGTCCCGCCGTCATCATCGGCCACAACGACACCCGCTTCGGCAAGGCCGTCTTCCACGACCTCGGGAAGATCGCCAAAGGTGCGGACATCACCGTCACCGACAGCCGGGGAGCATCGGCGCGCTTCACCATCACGGGCACCGAGAGCGTCGGCAAGAGCTCCTTCCCGACCGAGAAGGTCTACGGCCCCACCGACGAACGCGCACTGCGCCTGGTCACCTGCGACGGCGATTTCGACGCCCAGGGGCACCCGGTGAACAACCTGATCGTCTACGCGACACTGGCCTGACGCCGTGCACGGCCGGGCCAGGGCCCCGGCGGCCCGGCGGCCCGGCCGGACCGGGGTCTCAGCGCTGTCCCACGGGCGCCGCGGACGACAACCGACGCAGCCGCGGGGCGAGTTGGATCTCCAGCGCGCGAACCGGGCTCCGCCCTTCGGGTCCGAGCAGCCGGCCCACCCGCTCCAGGGACTGCGCGACCGTGTCGACATGGACGTGCGTCTCGTCCTTGGTACGCGCCAGGCTCATCCCGCGAGCGAAGTACGCGTCGAGGGTACGCAGCAGATCGGTGCCGCGCTTCTCGTCGCACGCGACGACCTGGCGCACGGCGAGATCCCGGACGGGCGTGGGAGGCCCCGACGGTGACCACCTCGTGCACGGCCGTGCCGAGGTCTCTCGCCGTGCGGTGGGCCGGCTCCGTCGCCGTGTCGCCAGGGCCGAGGGGGAGCAGCAAAACGGTGCCTCCGTCACGGGCCGCTGCGAGTCCGTGCCGGGTGGCGGCCGGTGCCCGCCGCGGCCGATTCCGCCGCGTCCAGGTCGGTGAGGTCGAGGAGGTGCGGCTCGACGGCTCCCACGAGACCCGGGCCTGTTCGGCGAGTGTCTCCAGTCCCCCGGCCTGCCGGTCGGCCGCTCGCACCCTCGCACCGGCCGCGGCGAGCCGCAGCGCGCACGCGCGGCCGATACCGCCTGCGGCGCCGGTGACAAGGGCGGTACGGCCGCCGAGGTCGGCGGAGGGGGCGTGAGTGCCTGTGGGGACGCTGCGCGCGGTCATGCTCCGACCCTGGGAAGCCCCTCCGGCTCGCCCCATGTGGTCACGACCCACACTTCGTCGTCAGGTCGTGGGGTCGAACCACGTGGGCTCGTCGGACAGTGCCTGCTTGATCCGGAACAGCCCGTGCTCGTTCAGCTCCGGCAGGGCGTCCACGTCGAACCAGCCCACCTCCAGCGACTCGTCGTCGTTGACACGGGCCTCCCCGCCGACGGCCCGGCACCGGATGGTGATGTCCATGAACTGGCAGACGTCGCCGTTGGGATACGTGATCGGCTTCAGGGCCTGTACGAGCACGACGCGCTCGGCGACACACCGGACGCCCGTCTCCTCGTACACCTCCCGCATCGCGCAGGCCGCGGGCTGTTCCCCCGGGTCCGACATGCCGGCGATGACGGCCCACTTGCCGGTGTCGACCCGGCGCCCGAGCAGGACTCTGCCCTCGTCGTCGAAGACCACGGCGGTGACTCCGGGAAGCCAGAGAAGCTGCTGGCCGGCGCCGGCCCGGATCGTACGGATGAAGTCAGGAGTAGCCATGGACCGACCCTAACGGGCCGGTCCCGTCACCCCGCCGCGTTCCGACCGCACCCACCCGTCGTACGGATACGGCCGGTGTGGGGCTACAGGTCGTCGGCGCGTCGTCCGCGTGCCGACGACGTCACCGCCCAGCCGAGCCCGGCCGCCGCGATCAGGACCAGCACCATCTCCGGCGCGATCCCGAGGCGTGTGGCGGGGGTCTCGGAGGAACGCAGCGGCACCTTCTGGACGAGCGAGTCGGCCACGAACATGCCGGTGCGCTGGGTGATCTCCCCGTCCGGCATGATCATGGCGCTGACGCCGCTGGTCACCGGGACGGTGACGGTCCGGCTGTGCTCGACGGCCCGGACGCGGGACATGGCGAGCTGCTGGTACGTCATCTCGCTGCGGTCGAAGGTGGCGTTGTTGCTCGGTACGGAGATGATCTGGGCGCCGTGGGTGACGGTGTCGCGCACGGCCCAGTCGAAGGCGGCCTCGTAGCAGGTCGCGAGGCCGACCTCGGTGCCCGCCATGGTGAACACGCCCGGCTTGTCACCCCGGCTGAAGTCCTGGCGGACCATCGACGTCCAGTTCTCGTTGATGGCGCCGAGGAGCGAGCGCATCGGGAGGTACTCGCCGAACGGCTGGACCTGTCGCTTGTCGTAGGTGGCACCGGGGCCCTTCACCGGGTCCCACAGGATCTGCTCGTTGTACAGCTTGCCGTTCTTCTCCACGACGCCGCCGACCGAGATGGGCGCGCCGATCGCCCTGGCCGCCTTGTCGATCACGGCGTAGGCGTCGGGGTTGCGGAACGGGTCGATGTCGGAGGAGTTCTCCGGCCACAGTACGAAGTCGGGCTGGGCGACCTTGCCCGCCTTGACCCGCGCGGCAAGGCGCTCGGTCTCCCGTGCGTGGTGGTCGAGGACGGCTCGGCGCTGGGAGTTGAAGTCGAGTCCCGCGCGCGGGACGTTGCCCTGGATGACGGCGACGGTCGCGGTGCCGTCCTCGGCACTGTCACTGACCAGGGTGCGTGCGGCGAGGGCGCCCGCCACGGGGAGGAGGAGAGCGAGCAGGGCCACCGCGGCGGCCCCGCGGCGTACGACACGGGTGCGCCGCGTTTCGAGGCCCAGGCGGACGGTCTCGTACAGGCCGAAGCCGCACAGGACGACCGCGAAACCGAGCACGGGGGTGCCGCCCACCGCCGCGAGCGGCAGGAAGATCCCGTCGGCCTGGCCGAAGGCGATCTTGCCCCAGGGGAAGCCGCCGAACGGCACGCGCGCGCGTGCCGCCTCACCGGCGATCCACAGGGCGGCCGCCCACAGCGGCCGGCCGGGCAGCTTCGAGACGGCCGCGATGCCGGCGCCGACGAGCGCGACGTACACCGCCTCGATGACGACGAGCGCCAGCCATGGTCCTGGACCGACCTCGACGCCGGTCCAGACGAGCAGCGGCAGCAGGAAGCCGAGGCCGAAGAGGTAGCCGAGGCCGAGGGCCGCCTTCCAGGTGCGGCCGTGCAGGCACCAGGCGAGGATCGCGAAGGCCGGCAGGGCCAGCCACCACAGGGTGCGTGGCGGGAAACTGACGTACAGCAGCACCCCGGAGAGCGCGGCGGCGGCGGCCGGAAGCAGCCGTCGCGCCAGGCGAACCATGCGCGAAACGGGCCGGTCCTGCGGTTCGAGCTGTTCCGGCTCGTCTACGGGGGTCGCTGTGGCGGTCACCCGGGGAGTCTACGGCGCGTGACCGCGGCGCCGACAGCGCGGCCCCCGGCGCCCGACCGGGCGGCGGCCGGGTGCTGACCAGGTACTGACCAGGTACTGACCGGGTGTTCGCCCCGCACTTGCCGCATCGTTTCTGCGCAACTCGTCCACAAACCGGCGCATCACCCGTTACGGTGTGCCGGAGCCTTCGACGTACGGGCCGTTTCCGGCCGGGCGGTCGGGGCCCGTCACAGGTCGGGGGGCGTCGGGGTGGGGTCCACGGGGATGACTTCGGCGACCGGTCCAGCGTCGGCACACGGCAGACGCAGCGCGTCGGACGCGACGGGTGTCGTGGTGCTCGGAGCGTGCGCCGCCTGGTCCCTGATCACCGCCGCGGCGCACGGAGGACGGCCCGAGGGGGTCCTGCTCGCGGTGCTCGCCGTGGCCGCCGGCTACGCGGTGGGGCGGATCTGCGGCGAACTGCTGCCGGTCGCCCTTCCCGGCGCGGGCGCGTTCGCCGGGCTCGGTCTCGCCGTGGCCGCCCCGCACATCAATCCGGGCACCCAGGTGACCTCACCGCTCGGCCAGACCGGCGCGACCGCCGCGCTGCTCACCCTCTCCGCGGGAGCCGCGTGCTGCGCGGCCTGGGCGGCCCGCCCGCCGGGACCGCGGCTCGCGCTGCGGCTGCTGGCCGCCGGTATCGCCGTCACCGCGGCCGTCCTGGGATCGACGTCGGGCTTCGTGGCCTGTCTGGGAGTGCTCCTCTGCTCGCTCGCCGCCGACCGTATGCGCCGCCGTGCCGTGGGGCTCGGCGGCCTCGCGCTCGCCGTGGCCCTGGTGACCGGCGCGACCTGGGCGACGGCCGAGAACGCGCTGCCGGACGGTCTGACCTCGTCCCTGGAGGGGCAGCTCACCCAGCACCGCGTGCTGCTGTGGCACGACGCGCTCGACATGGCGGCCCGGGAACCGGGGCTGGGCATCGGCCCCGGACGCTTCGCGGAGCTGAGCCCGACCGTCACGCAGACACTGCCGTCCGACGGCAAACCCCACTCGGCACCGTTCCAGCAGGCCGCCGAACAGGGGGCCCCGGGCATGCTCCTGCTCGCCGCGGTGTTCGGCTGGGTCCTGTACGCCCTGTGGAAGTCACCACGCCCCACCCCGGTCGTGCTCACCGCGGGCGCCGCCCTGACGGCGCTGGCCGCGATCGCCGCGGTCGGCAACGCCCTGAGCTTCACGACGGTCACGGCGGGCGCGGGCCTGCTCGCCGGCCTGGCCACGGCGCGTCCCACGCCGACCGTGCCGACCCTCTCCACGGGATAGCCGGCGGACCCGAGCGGAACAGTGCCTACGGCGTCAGCGGGTCCGGCCCGTGGCGGCGACCCTCAGCCGGTCGCGGATCACCCGCACGGCCGCCTCCGCGTTGTCCACCGTGATGGTGAACGTGTGGCCGTCGCCCAGGAGGAGCACCAGGCCCTCGCCGCGTCGGACGACCACGGCGGTTCCCTGGTCGGGCCGCCAGCGGTAACCCCAGCCGCCCCACTGCCGCGGAGTGACCCGGGGCGCGAAGTCGGCTCCCGTGATGTGCGACAGGGGGATGCGGCGGCGCGGGACACCCATGTGGCCGCAGCGCACTTCGAGGCACTCCTTGTCGACCTTCACGGCCACATGCACGAACGCCAGCGTCCCGAAGAGGACGAGAAGCCCCGCCGCGATGCAACCGACCACGGACATGGCGAGGGCGGCGATGCCCGACGTCCATGTCGAATCGACGGCCAGCTGGATGCCCAGTGCCAGGCAGGCGGCACCGATGCTCGCGAGCAGCCACTGCATACGGTTGGACGCGCGGCCGTGCCAGACCTCGGTGTGCGGGGCGTCGGCAGCGCCCTGTTCGCCATGGGGGTGGTCCGTCATGCCAATGAGCGTACTCACGTTCCGCAGCGAGGGCACCTGGTCGCGGACCGTGACTGTTGCGCGTGGAGGCGAGGCCTCCGCCGGACGGGCGCCGCCGGGCGCCCGGGGCAGTGCTGCGGTCAGCGGGCGGGACTGACCGCCTGGAGCAGGAGACCCTCGTCGTACGTCAGCGCGGTGGCGGGCAGTGCGCCCTCGCGGCCGCCGAGCAGCACCGTGAGCGTGCCCCGGTCGGGCGCCTGCGGGGCCGCGACCTCGCCGGTGCGGCGCAGCGCCTGGGCGGCCACGGCGCCGGCCGAGCCGTGCAGGACGAGCGGCGGTGTGCCGGGCCGCTGCACGGCCGCGCGGATACGCTCGGCGACCAGTTCGTAATGGGTGCAGCCCAGGACGACGGTCGTCACATCGTCGGGGGTGCGCGCCGCGGCCGCGGCGATCGCGGCGTCGATGGCCGCCTGGTCGGCGTGCTCGACGGCGTCCGCGAGACCGGGGCAGGGCACCTCGGTGACACGCACTCCGTCGGCGAACTCGCGGATGAGCCCCCGCTGGTAGGGGCTGCCGGTGGTGGCGGGCGTGGCCCAGATCGCGAAGGGTCCGCCGCCCGCCGCGGCCGGCTTGATCGCGGGGACCGTGCCGATGACGGGAATCCCCGGCTCCAGGCGGGCCCGCAGGGCGGGCAGGGCGTGCACGGACGCGGTGTTGCAGGCGACGATCAGGGCGTCGGGCCGGTGCGCGGCGGCGGCCTCCGCGACGGCGAGGGCGCGCGCGGTCACGTCCTCGGGTGTACGGGGCCCCCACGGCATGCTGCCGGGGTCCGAGGAGAGAACGAGCTCCGCGTCGGGGCGCAGCCGACGTACCGCGGCTGCCGCCGCGAGCAGTCCGATTCCGGAGTCCATGAGCGCGATCTTCACCCGGTCACCATAGTCGATCCGGCTCGACGGGCCGCGGTGGTGGGGCAGACTGCGGCGGATGAGCGCCCTTGTGTGGACCGCTGTCGGATCGCTGGCCGCCTGGCTGTGGCTGCTGCTCGGCCAGGGCTTCTTCTGGCGTACGGACCTGCGGCTGCCGTCGCGCCGGGACCCGGACAGCTGGCCGTCCGTGGGTGTCGTCGTACCGGCTCGCGACGAGGCCGCCGTCCTGTCCGAGAGCCTGCCGTCGCTCCTCGCGCAGGAGTATCCGGGGCGGGCCGAGATCTTCCTCGTCGACGACGGCAGTTCCGACGGCACGGGGGAGCTGGCCCGTGAGCTGGGGCGGCGGCACGGCGGGCTGCCGCTGACCGTCGGCTCGCCCGGGGAGCCGCCCGCGGGCTGGACCGGCAAGCTCTGGGCCGTACGGCACGGCATCGGCCTGGCACGCGCGCGTGCACCCGAATATCTGCTGCTCACCGACGCGGACATCGCCCACGCGCCGGACAGTCTGCGGGAGTTGGTGGCCTCGGCCGTGACCGGGGACTTCGATCTCGTCTCCCAGATGGCCCGGCTGCGCGTGGAGAGCGTCTGGGAGCGGCTCGTGGTGCCCGCGTTCGTCTACTTCTTCGCGCAGCTGTATCCGTTCCGGTGGATCGCCGGGCGGGGCTCGCGGACCGCCGCCGCGGCGGGCGGCTGTGTCCTGCTGCGTGCCACCGCCGCCGAGCGGGCCCGGATCCCGGACGCCATCCGGCAGTCCGTCATCGACGACGTGGCGCTGGCGAGGGCCGTGAAGAGCTCCGGAGGGCACATCTGGCTCGGGCTCGCCGAGCGTGTGGACAGTGTGCGTCCCTATCCGCGGCTGCACGATCTGTGGCGGATGGTCTCGCGCAGCGCGTACGCCCAGCTGCGGCACAATCCGCTGGTGCTCGCCGGCACCGTGGCAGGTCTCGGCGTGGTGTACCTGGTGCCTCCGGTGGCGCTCGTCGTGGGCCTCGTAGCGGGCTCCCGGATGGCGGCGGGGACCGGAGGAGTGGCGTGGCTGCTGATGACGGCGACGTATCTGCCGATGCTCCGGTACTACCGGCAGCCGCTCCTGCTCGCCCCGCTGCTGCCGTTCACGGCCCTGCTGTACCTCTTCATGACGGTGGATTCCGCGGTGCAGCACTACAGGGGGCGCGGCGCGGCCTGGAAGGGCCGCACCTACGCCCGGCCCGACGCGGCGCCCGGCCCCTGAGCGGGCGCGGCGCGTCGGCTCACTTCCTGCCGGGCGTCCAGTTCATGCCCCAGCCGTAGGTGTGGTCCACGGTGCGCTGCGGGCTCACGCCCCGGTCGGGGACGAGGAAGCGTGCCTCGCGCTGGACCACGAGGTCGCTGCCGGTGTTCGTGATGAGGGCGAGCGCGCACACCGTCGAGGGCACGGTGCACTCACCGAGGGAGAAGTCGACGGGTGCGCCGTGCAGCGGCTGGAGGGTCACCGTGGCGTCCAGGTCGGCGAAGGAACGCGCTCCTTCGTAGATGGTCACGAAGATGAGGATGCGGCGGAAGTCCCGGATGTGGTCGAGGTTGACGCTGATGTTCTCGCCGCTCGACGACGCGCCGGTCCGGTCGTCGCCGTCGAGGTGGATGAACGGGGGCTGGTGCAGCGCTCCGAACGCGTTGCCCAGGGCCTGGACGACGCCCTTGCTTCCGTCGGACAGTTCGTAGAGGGCGCACAGGTCGAGGTCGAGGTCCGCGTGCATGGCGATCGCCCGGCCCAGCTTGGCCTGCCATCCCGAGAACTGCTTGCGCACCGTCCAGTTGAGGTTCACGCGCATCACACCCGAGGTGCCGCCCTGCTTGGTCAGCGAGACGGACGGGGAGTCCTTGGTGAGCGTGACCTTGGTCAGGCGTACGGGGGCCGCGGGCTGGGCCGGGGGTGCCGGAGGCGCGGGCGGCGGTGTCATCGGCCGGGGGGCCGAGACCGGCGGGGCGACGGGGGCCGGAGGCGGGGCAGCGGTGACCGGCGGGGCCACGGGCGCGGACCGCGCCGGCTGCTGCGGCTCGTCGACGGTGATCCCGAAGTCCGTGGCCAGCCCCATGAGTCCGCTGTCGTAGCCCTGTCCGACGGCACGGAATTTCCAGGCGCCCTGTCTGCGGTAGAACTCGCCGAGCACGAAAGCGGTCTCGACACTCGCGCCCTCGCTGTCGAAGCGCGCGATCTCCGTGCCCTGCTGTGCGTCGAGGACCCGGATGTAGAGCCCGGGGACCTGTCCGAAGGTGCCGCCGTCCGAGGAGGCGGCGAGGACCACCGTCTCGATCCCGGGCTCCACGCGCGCGAGGTCGACGAACAGCGTGTCGTTCACCTGGCCGCCGGCGTCGCCCTTGCCCTCGTGGCGCACCGCGCCGGAGGAGTGCGCCGGCTGGTTGTAGAACACGAAGTCCTGGTCGGAGCGGACCTTCCCGGACGCCAGCAGCAGCGCCGAGGCGTCCGCGTCGGGCACTCCGGGACCCGTCCGCCAGCCCAGCTCGACGCGGAGCCCCGTCGTCGGCACCGGAACGTTCGATCCTTTAGGCATTGACATGTCCGCCCCCATCGGGTGTCTTCGCGACGACCGCGACTCGGTACGTTCGCCCGTTCTGCGCCAACCTAATCCCCTGAGCGGCGAACGCCCATGACCGGGCCCGGAAGATCGGCGGCCGACCCGTGGGTAACCCCTCCGGAACTAGGCCTTTACACGATCCGTGTACTCTCTGCTGCCCTTTTTCGCCAAGTTCGCTCGCATTGAGGGTCCCGCGGCACTGCCGACACGGAAAACAACCCTCTTATCGGTCTCCCCAACCAGCACATCGTGGGCTTAACTTATGTCCCATGACCTCCCCCCGCTCCACCTATGGCGGCGGTTACTACTCCGCCTCCTTCCCGGACACCCCGATCTACGACTCCCTCGTGGCCGAGCGGGGAACCCCGCAGATCGCCCCGATCCGGGTACCCGCGGCGTACGACACGGGCGGCAACCTGCCCGCGCTTCCGTCGGCGCTGCCCGCTCTGCCCGCCGGGACTTCTCCCCAGGCTCCCCAGTACGGCTACCCCCAGGCCCAGCAACCGGCTCCGCTGCAGCAGGCCGCGGCCCCGTACATCCCCCAGCAGAGCGGCGCGCCGCGCGGCTACCCGGGCCCCCAGGCGCCCCAGCCGCAGCGCCCGATGAACGGCGGAGGCACGGGCTACGAGGCGATGCGTCCGGCAGCACCGCGTCCCGCCCCCACGGCGCCGCGCCCTGCCCCAGCGCCGTACCAGGACCCGTACAACAACCAGCAGTACCGCGGCTACTGAGGGCGATCCGGCGGAGGTTGTCCGAGCCCTCCGGCAGGATGACCTCATGTCGAAGCCGGTACTGCACTCGATCCACGTCTACCCGCTGAAGGCGGCCGCGGGGCACGCCCCGCACGAGGTCGTCGTGGAGCCATGGGGTCCGGCGGGCGACCGGCGTTGGGTGCTGACCGACGAGAAGAACAGGATCATCACGCAACGCGCGCGACCGCGGATGGCGTTGGTCTCCGTCGGAGCACTGGCAGGCGGCGCGATCCTGGTGTCCGCGCCCGGCCGTGAGCCACTGACCGTCCCCGTGCCCGAACCGGGCGGCACCATGACGGTGGAGATCTGGAACGACAAGGTGGAGGGGGTTCCCGCCGGAGTCACGGCGGACGCCTGGTTCAGCGACTACCTCGGTATCGCCGTGCGGCTCGTGCATCTCGACGACCCGGCCACCCGCAGACCCGTCGACCCGCGGTTCGCGAGGCCGGGCGAGACCGTCAGCTTCGCCGACGGCTACCCCCTGCTCGTCACCACGCTCGCCTCGCTCGACGCCCTGAACACGCTCATCGCACAGGGCGACCGGCCCGAAGAGGGCCCGCTCCCCATGAACCGCTTCCGTCCGAACCTCGTGGTCGCGGGCACCGCCGCCTGGGCCGAGGACGGCTGGTCCCGGATCGCCGTCGGCGAGGTCGTCCTGCGCGTCGCCAAGATGTGCGGGCGCTGTGTCGTGACCACCACCGACCAGACGACGGCCGAGCGCGGCAGGGAGCCGCTGCGCACCCTCGCCCGCCACCGCCGTTTCGGCGACAAGCTGGTCTTCGGGCAGAATCTCGTACCGGAGTCCCCCGGTTCGGTCCGGGTGGGCGACCCGGTGCGGATCCTCGAATAGGCCTTCGCCCGGGGAACACGCACGCCGGGCACAGCCGTGGCGTCCGTGTGAGCAGTTCATGAGAGGCCGCGGGAGGAGTGATTTCCCTCTCTCCTGCCCGGCCGCGCGCGTGAACGGCTCCGAGGGGGGTTATCACGGACGCGGAGGGGGTGCGGAGCGGTGCGGGCAATCCTGGGACTCCGGCGCTGGCGGCACAACCCGCTTCGGCGTACGACGGATCTCGTCGAGGCGTGGCTGGCGCTGGGGGCACTTCTGCTGATCCTCGTCGCCGCGCCCCTGGTCGGTGTGGTGGTCGGCGGGATCGCCGGGGACGCCCTCCAGCGGTCCGTGCGGGAGCAGCGGGAGAACCACCACCCGGTGGTCGCGACCGTGATCAGAAGATCGGACCGCACTCCGCTGGACCCCGACCCGGAGACGGCCTCCGGACGTGACTCCCACAGCCGGGTGGTGGCCCGCTGGACGGCACCGGACGGCACCGCACGCCGCGGCACGGCCATGGCGGACCTCAAGGCCCCCGAGCGCGGCGACCGATTTACGGTGTGGACGGACGGGCAGGGCCGAACAGTGGGCCGGCCGCTGGACACCGCGACCGCCGCGACGCACGCCGTCCTGGCGGGCTTCGGCACGGCCGCCGCCTTCGCGGGCCTCGTGGAGGGCACCCGGCGTCTGCTGGTCCGGCGCATGGCGCGGCGCAGGTACGACCGCTGGGACCAGGCCTGGTCCCGGGCGGGGCCGGACTGGGGCAGGACGGGCACGGGCAGTTGACGGCCTCCGCACTCCGGTCAACCGCGCGGCCCCGCGCACGCTACGGTGGAGCGGCCGAGGTGTTCGGCACCGTCATGAGAGGCTGTTTCCCGTTCCCCGTGAGCCGAGTTGACGGCCAGGCGCTGGGAACAAGGCTTCGCAGGACCCGCGTACGACGAGGTGGGGGCACAGCAGCGCCATGGCACAGGGCACGGTCCAGGTGACGCACACCGGCACGTCGCGGTGGCGGCGCCGCACAGGTGAGTACGCATCGCTCGCCGCCGCCCTGGAGGCCGCGGCCGACGGTGACGTGCTCACCATCGCCGCCGGGACCTACCGGGAGAACCTCGTCATAGAGCGGGCGGTGACGCTGCGCGGCCCCGAGGGATCGGCCGGTTCCGTGCGTATCGCGCCCGTCGACGGAGTGCCGCTGACCGTACGTGCCTCCGCCGTGGTCCAGGACCTGCTCGTGGAGGGCCAGGACTCGGCCGCGCCCGCGCTGCTCGTCGAGGAGGGCACCCCGGAGCTCATGGACATCCGGATCGTCACCCGGTCCGCGGCCGGTATCGAGGTGCGCGGCGGCGCGCGCCCGACGGTGCGGCGGTGCACGGTGGACAATCCGGCGGGCGTCGGCATCTCCGTGCTCGACGGCGGGGGCGGGGTCTTCGAGGAGTGCGAGGTCGTGGCCGCCGGGCAGTCCGGCGTCTCGGTGCGCGGCGGGGCCCATCCGCGGCTGGAACGCTGCCGGGTGCACCACACGGCGGGCGCGGGCCTGTCGGTGACCGGCGAGCAGTCCGCACTCGAAGCGGTGGGCTGCGAGGTCTACGAGGTCAGGGGCAGCGGCGTACAGATCTCCGCGCGGGCCACGGCGCATCTCACGGACTGCGATGTGCACCGCACGACCTCCGACGGTGTCACGCTGGACACGGACGCCGTGCTGACGCTCGCCGACTGCCGCATCCACGACATCCCGGAGAACGCGGTCGACCTGCGGTCCCGCTCGGTCCTCACCATGACGCGTTCCACCGTGCGCCAGTTCGGCCGCAACGGCCTGTCGGTCTGGGATCCCGGCACGCGCGTGGACGCCAACCAGTGCGAGATCCACGACAGCACGGGCGACTACCCCGCGGTGTGGGTCAGCGACGGCGCGACGGTGGTTCTCGAATCCTGCCGGGTGCACGACGTGCCGGACGCCCTGTTCGTGCTCGACCGCGGCTCGCGCGCGGACGTCGTCGACAGTGACATCTCACAGGTCCGCAACACGGCCGTGTCGGTGAGCGACGGCGCCACCGCGCAGCTCGACGACTGCCGGATCCGGGACGCCGCGACGGGCGCCTGGTTCCGCGACCACGGCAGCGGCGGGACGCTCTCCGCCTGCACGATCGACGGCACGCAGACGGGCGTGATCGTCACCAAGGGCGCCGATCCCACCATCGAGCGGTGCACGGTCACCTCGCCCGCGGAGGCGGGTTTCTACGTGTCGGCCGGCGGTCGCGGCAGCTTCCACGGCTGCCGGGTGACGGGCAGCGGCGGATACGGCTTCCATGTGATCGACGGCTGCCGTGCCACGCTGAAGAAGTGCCGTACGGAGCGGTGCGCGCGTGGTGGTTACGAGTTCGCCGACGCCGGAGGCGACCAGGCGTCCGGCACCGGGCCGCTGGTCGAGGAGTGCACGAGCGACGAGAGCGCCCACGCGCGGACCCCGGCCCCGGCGCCCGCCGTACAGACCGCGGGTCAGTCCTCCGGCCTGCTGGGGGTCATCCCGGGCCAGCGCGTCACCGAGCATGAGCCCCTGGTCGCCGCCTCGGAGCCGGAGCAGCCCTCGCGCACCTCGGAGGCCGTGCTCGGCGAGCTGGACCTGCTGGTGGGCCTGGAGAGCGTCAAGCGCGAGGTGCGGGCGCTCACCGACATGATCGAGGTGGGCCGCCGGCGTCAGCAGGCAGGCCTCAAGGCCGCGTCCGCCCGGCGCCACCTCGTCTTCACCGGCTCCCCCGGCACCGGCAAGACGACGGTCGCGCGTCTCTACGGCGAGATCCTCGCCTCCCTCGGTGTCCTGGAGAAGGGGCACCTCGTCGAGGTGTCCCGCGTCGACCTGGTCGGCGAGCACATCGGTTCGACGGCCATCCGCACCCAGGAAGCGTTCGACAAGGCGCGCGGCGGCGTGCTGTTCATCGACGAGGCGTACGCGCTGTCGCCCGAGGACTCCGGGCGCGACTTCGGCCGCGAGGCGATCGACACCCTGGTGAAGCTCATGGAGGACCACCGGGAGGCGGTGGTCGTGATCGTCGCGGGCTACACGGCCGAGATGGAGCGCTTCCTGTCGGTCAACCCCGGTGTGGCGTCCCGCTTCTCACGGACCATCACCTTCGACGACTACGGCGCCGAGGAGCTGCTGCGGATCGTGGAGCAGCAGGCGGAGGAGCACGAGTACCGGCTGGCGCCGGGCGCGGACCAGGCGCTGCTCAAGTACTTCACGGCGATCCCGAAGGGGCCCGCGTTCGGCAACGGCCGTACCGCGCGGCAGACCTTCGAGGCAATGGTGGAGCGGCACGCGGGGCGGGTCGCCCAGCTCGCCGAGACGAGCACGGACGACCTCACCCTGCTGTACGCGGAGGACCTGCCGGAGCTCTCCTGAGCCTCAGGCGCCCAGTCCCCTCCCCGTCCCTGGACCCGGACCTGTGCCTGTGCCTGTGCCTAGACCAACGTCGGTTCCGCTCCGGGGCCGCCCTCTGGTTCCTCGGGCCCGGCGCCCGGTCGCGGTGCCGGGATGTCGGGCCTGAGCCGGGCGAGCAGCTTCTCCCGCTCCTGGGCGAAGACGGGGTCTGCCTGGTAGTCCGAGTGTCCGAGGATCGGGGCGGGCAGCGGGTGCCTCTCCGACCGGCAGTACGCGAGCGGGTCCTCCAGGGCCTCGCGGTCGACCTGGGGGCCGCGGTCGCCGGGCAGCCGCATGGGGCCGCCGATGGGGTCGGTGGCCCGGTACAGGTTGCGCCAGCAGTCCACGTCCCGGTGCAGGCCACTGAGCGCCGCGGGCCCGAAGTGGGCCGGGAACCAGCGCCCGTAGAGCCGCTCCAGCGGTGAGCCGTAGGTCAGCAGCGCGACCCGCTTGCGTACCGACGGTTCGAGCTGCCAGGCCGCGGCGGCCGCGAGGACACTGCCCTGGGAGTGACCGGAGAGGACGAGACGGCCCCCTGTGGCGCGGGTCCAGCCGGCGATGCGCCAGGTCAGGTCGGGGACGGCGCGCTCCGCGTAGCAAGGGGGCGCGAAGGGGTGTGCCGCGCGCGGCCAGAACGTACCGACGTCCCACAGGATGCCGATGGTGCGGCGGGCGGTCCGGTCCTTGTAGGCGCGGCGGCCCCAGGTGACGAACAGTATGAAGCCGACACCGATCAGCCAGGAGCCGAGCGCCTGCGCGGTCTCGGCCGCGCCCCGTACGACGGGATAAGTGTCGCGGGCCGCCTCGCCCGGGGCGTCTTGGGTGGCCAGGGCGCCCGCGAGTGCCAGGCCGCCCAGGATCAGCGTCACGACGGAGATGACGCCGATGATCCTGGGGGCCCGGTCGGTGAGGGAGGCCATGGCACGGATGCTCGCGATGCGGCGGGTGGTGGACTCGTCCTTGGGCTCGTCCTCGTAGGCGAGTTCCACCGCGGCCGTCTCGGTGCGGCGCAGCACCACCGTGCGCCGGGCCAGCCAGCCGACGAGGACGAACAGGACCAGCAGCAGGGGCGGAATCACGGATGCCTGCCAGGTGAGCAGCACGGGCGGTCCCGCGATCGTGCCGCCGGTGCCGTCCAGCCAGTCGGCGACGCGCTGGGAGACTCCGCCGGACATCACCCCGCCCAGCGCGCAGGCCAGCATCGCGACGGCGGGCCCCGCCAGGCCCCGCATCGCGGTACGGGGATCCGGCTGGGCGCGGTAGAGGACGTGGGCCACGACCCCCAGGGCGATCACGAGCAGGCACTCGACCAGCGCGATGGTGCCGAAGGCGGTACCACCGCCGGACAGCCGGTGGTCCGACCGCCATCCGGGACGCGGCCAGCCCGCGTAGACGAAGGTGAGGACGAGCAGGGCGAGCGAGCCCAGGGGCAGCCGGCGCACCAGGGCCGCGTCGAGCTGCCGGTCGAGCCGGTGCTCGCTGCGGCCCCGGCTGCAGACGACCCACAGCACGAAGACCGCCCCCAGCACGAACGCCCCGTTCAGGAGCCACCCGAGCGCGTCCAGGGCGGCCGGCCCGCCGGCCTCGCGGTCGTGACGGGCCGCGGCGGCACCGACCGCCGCGGCGATCGTCAGCAGACCCGCGGCGGTGTGGGCGACCCGCAGCCGGGCGACCAGCCGGCGTCCGTACCAGAAACCGGGGCGGCCGAGCCCTGCCCTGCTGTCCTCCTCCGGCTCGTCCTCGCGCGGCCTCGGCTGCTGGGACTCGTACGCGCTCCAGGTGCGGTGCGAGAGGTACCAGAGAAGACCCGTGAGAGCGGCGGGCACCAGTGAGGCGAGGGCGAGACGGCGGCCGGGCTGGCTCCACCAGCCGCCGTCGGAGACCGCCGGGGACAGGAAGCCGAGCCAGGAGTGCTCCCTGGCGCAGTCGGGCGTACCCGCGCACTGCCATGCGGCCAGGTCGAGGGCGACCTCGCAGGCCGCGGCGACCAGGAGCACCGTGAGGGTCAGCCCGGTCAGGCGCACCAGCAGGCCGTAGAGCCGTACCGCAGGCTTGCGGTTGTCGCTCACCGTGGGCCGCATCCAGTGGGCGAGGTTGACCACCATGAACGGCAGGAGCAGCAGCCACAGTGCCCGGGAGCCGTTGCCCGAGGTGAGGTTGCACCACACGTACGCCTCGGGAATCGGTTTGCCCTGGTGCTCCGCGGGCCGCCGCGTCGCGTTCGTCTCGGCTTCGACGTCGTCGGCGCGGCGGAAGACCGCGGCCGTGTCGTCGCCGGTGATCCGGACCGTGCGCGGATCGTTCAGCATTTCCTGGGGCGTCGTGCCGCCGACGCCGTGGACCAGGAGTTCGAGCGCGGTGTCGGCCGCCTGCTGTGGCCCCGAACCGGTCGCCTCGTTCATCGGGGCGTGCCCCTGTAGACGCTCCACTGTTGTGTGTCCCCCGTGATGCCCGTACGGCATGTGTCATGTCCAGACACAAGGATGTCCCCTGCTGACCCTGCGCGCACCACTCGTCACAAAATCCCCCCGATCCGTGTGACAGTGCCGGACACAAGGTGGCAGCGTGACGTGTGCGCGTCGCCACAGGCAGTGGCGCGACCTGCGGCGGCCCGTGCGAGGATGGGGCGTCCCGCGGTCCACAGGCGAGGTGAATGTCCTTGTCGGAGGGGGTACGGGGGAATGTCGAGCGGGTCGAGGCGAAGGGAACCGGAGCGGACGTGAGCGAGAATCAGAACCTCCTCGCGGAGCAGCGGCGCGCTCTGATCCTGGACGAGGTCCGGCGGCGCGGCGGCGTCCGCGTGAACGAACTGACCAGGAAACTCGGCGTGTCCGACATGACGGTCCGTCGCGACCTGGACGCGCTCGCCCGTCAGGGCGTGGTGGAGAAGGTGCACGGCGGTGCCGTCCCGGTGGTCGAGGCGAGTACGCACGAGCCGGGCTTCGAGGCCAAGTCGGGTCTGGAACTGACGGCCAAGGAGGACATCGCGCGGGCGGCCGCGTCGCTGGTGGCACCGGGCACGGCGATCGCGCTGTCCGGCGGCACGACGACGTACGCGCTCGCCCATCAGCTTCTCGACGTGCCGGACCTGACGGTGGTGACCAACTCGGTGCGGGTGGCCGACGTCTTCCACTCGGCGCAGCGCACGTCGGGGCAGCGGCAGGGCGCGGCGACGGTCGTGCTGACGGGCGGGGTGCGCACACCGTCGGACTCCCTGGTGGGCCCCGTCGCGGACCAGGCGATCGAGGCACTCCACTTCGACGTGCTCTTCCTCGGGGTGCACGGCATATCGGTGGAAGCGGGTCTGTCCACGCCGAATCTGGCGGAGGCCGAGACGAACCGGCGCCTCGTGCAGTCCGCGCGGCGTGTCGTCGTGGTCGCGGACCACACCAAGTGGGGCACGGTGGGGCTGAGTTCGTTCGCCGCGCTGGAACAGATCGACACCCTGGTGACGGACGACGGGCTGCCCGCCGAGGCGCGCACGGAGATCTCCGAGCACCTGCGGCGTCTGGTGGTGGCGGGCGAACCCGAGGCCGAGGACGAGGACCCGCCGGACGCCTGAGTGTCCGCCCTACCGTCCATGGACGGTACAGACATCTGACGTGCCGCCGGTTATGGTGACCCTGCCTCACCGACTGCTGTGTCCCGGGCCCGCGTTCAGGGCTCGTTGCCGACTCGTTCCCGCGAGGGAGTCGTACGCATGGTTCATCGACTGCGCCCCGTAGAGCTCGACTTCGTCGAGACCGCTCCCGTGCGTCTGGTCTTCGCGAGCGGGGTGACCTCGTCCCGCGAGGCGGTCTATCGCGCGCTGGCCGAGGACGTCGAAGGCTGGCCGCAGTGGTTCTCCGCCGTCTCGTCGGCGCGGTCGGCCGACGGCGGCTCCGGACGGCGGATCCGTCTCAGGGGCGGCACCCGCTTCGAGGAGACGATCGTCATGGCCGAGCCCCACGAGGTGTACGCGTACCGCGTCGACGTGACGAACGCCCCCGGCGTGCGCGCCCTCGTCGAGGAGTGGCGGCTCACCGCGGACGGCGCCTTCGGTACGCGGGTGCAGTGGACCCTGGCCGCCGACGGCACGGCGGCGTTCCGCCTGATGACGAGGGTGAGCAGGGCGGGGCTTGGCCGGGCGTTCCGCGACGCGGTGCGGAAGCTGGACCGGCGGATCGGTTCGCCGCACGCGCTCTGACGGCCGCCTTCCCGGCCGGCCCGCACCACCCCGAGGCCCCCGGGAACGGACCGCTCAGGCGGGCCAGATCCCCGTGGCCAGCAGTGCGTCGATCGTGGCCGCGTAGGGCGCGATGTCCAGTCCCTGACCGGCCAGCCAGTCGTCCGAGTAGTACTTGTCGAGATAGCGGTCCCCGGGGTCGCACAGCAGCGTGACCACGCTCCCGGTCCGGCCCGCCGCCGCCATCTCCGCCACGATCTTCAGCGAGCTCCACAGGCCCGTGCCGGTCGAGCCGCCCGCCTTGCGCCCGATGGCCCCTTCCAGCGCCCGCACGGCCGCCACGCTCGCCGCGTCCGGCACCTTCATCATCCGGTCGACGGCCCCGGGTACGAAGCTGGGTTCCATCCGCGGGCGGCCGATGCCCTCGATCCGCGAGCCGCAGTCGGTGGTGACCTCCGCGTCACCCGTGGTCCAGCCCTCGAAGAAACAGGAGTTCTCCGGATCGGCCACACAGATACGGGTGTTGAACTGCATGTAGTGCACATAGCGGGCGATGGTCGCCGAGGTGCCGCCGGTCCCCGCGGTGGCCACGATCCACGCGGGCTCGGGGTACCGCTCCAACTCCAGCTGCCGGTAGATCGACTCGGCGATGTTGTTGTTGCCGCGCCAGTCCGTGGCCCGCTCCGCGTAGGTAAACTGGTCCATGAAGTGCCCGCCGGTCTGTGCCGCGAGGGCCGCCGACTCCGCGTACATCGTCCGCGGGTCGTCGACGAAGTGGCACCGGCCGCCGTGGAACTCGATCAGGCGGCATTTCTCCGGGCTCGTGGTGCGGGGCATGACGGCGATGAACGGCACCCCGATCAGCTTGGCGAAGTACGCCTCGGAGACGGCCGTGGAACCGCTCGACGCCTCGATGACGGGGCGGTCGTGCCGGATCCAGCCGTTGCACAGCCCGTACAGGAAGAGCGAGCGGGCCAGCCGGTGCTTGAGACTGCCGGTGGGGTGGGTGGACTCGTCCTTGAGGTACAGGTCGATGCCCCAGCGCTCGGGCAGGGGGAAGCGCAGGAGATGGGTGTCGGCCGATCTGTTCGCGTCGGCCTGGACCTTCCGCACGGCTTCCTTGAGCCAGTGCCGGTACTCCGCGTCGCTGTGGTCGACATCGAGTGTGGCGGTCGGCTCGTGGGGGCGGGCCTGCTGCGGGGTGGTCACGGCGGGGCTCCTTCGGGTGGGTGCCGACGTCGGGTCGCGCGATCGGACGTCTCGATCATAGGCACCTTGCGCACGCTCCTCACCTGCATAAACACTCCTTTGAGAACCCCAAAGGGACTCCTGGTGCGGCCGGTCGCCGAGGGGTTGGGGGGCGCATTCACGCGAGTGCGCCGGAGGGCATGTGCCATGCCGTGATGTGCACTGGTGCTCGGCGTCCTACGCGGGCAGACTGCAGCACAGGACGCCGGTCCCGGCGGGACGCACGAAGGAACGGGACCCGCGCGGTACGCACGACAGGTCGCGCCCCGTTCTCACCACGGGGCACGACCGGCATGCACGACGGGGCACGACCGAGCGCACAAGGGGGTGGGGCACATGGCGGAGCCGGAGTTCACAGCCACAGGCGTGCGGATCGGGAAGCGGCTGCGTTCGCTCACCCGGGCCGGGCAGGTCCGGATCAGCGACGGCAGGCTGGAATTGCTCACCAGCTACGGCAGTGAGATCGACAGCGCGCCGGTGCAGGCGGTCCGTGCGTCGAAGCCGTGGTTCGCCCAGGCGGACCGGGCGCTGGCGGACGTCAACGGCACCCGCTACCTGCTCACCCTCGGCGACCACGATCCGGCCCCCGGAGAGCCCGGTCCGCCGGCGGCCCGTCGGTTCATCGAAGCCGTACGCGATGCGGCGGGGCGCGTGCGCTGAGCCCCGCGCGGGGCTCCGTTCGTCCGGCCGCCGAGATCATCGCGAGTTGCGGGAGCGCGCCCCTTGAGCCACTCTGTTGTCACGTCACTCTGGGTTTACCGGCGATAACGCTGCGAACCAGCCCGCCGGCCACCGACAGCAGGCGGTCGGCGCGCGCAGGCAGCCCGCTGGATCCGCACTCGTCTTCTTCCGGACCTCAATTCGGGGAGTCGCAGCCGTGATCAGCCAGCCAAGCAAACATTGCACGGTCGAGCTCAACGCCCTGCCGTCGCGGATCGGCCAGGTCCGCAGGATCGTATCTGCGCAGTTGCGCTACTGGCGTCTGGATCCCTTGATAGACCGGGCCGCGCTCGGTGTGACCGAGCTGTTGACCAATGTCCACCTGCACGCCCGGCCCGACAAGCTGTGCACCGTCGAGATCGAGCTGTTGCTCGACCGGCTCACCGTCTCGGTGCGCGACCGCGACCCACGCCTTCCCGAGGTGCGGGACGCCAACTCCCTCGCCACCTGCGGACGTGGTCTTTCGATGGTCGCCGCGGTGAGTGAGAGCTGGGGTGTGCGGCCGGACGGCGAGTCGGGGAAGGTCGTGTGGTTCACCCTCACGGCTCCCTCTCCCGCGGCGGCGCGTCCCGCCCGGCCGCCGTACACCGCGGTCGCGGGGTCGGCCGGGCTCGGCTTCGTGGAGGTGGAGCACGCCGGGGATGCGCCGGCGCCGGCCCCGGGGGGTGGACACGCTCCCGCCCGGTCGGCCGTTGCAGGCTGACCGGGCGGTGACAGGTTGCTTCGCGGCGGGGGGTGGTGGTGGCCTGGTTCTCGCCCCCGCCGCCCCTACCCGGTCCCGTCACGTACTCAGGGGCTCCGCCCCCGAACCCCCGGTCCTCAGACGCCGGACGGGCTGAAGGAGGGGCGCGGAAAACTGCGCGACGGTCGGCGTCAGCTGCTCCTTGTGACTCCAGCCGACTCTTCGGCTCGTCAGCTCCTCGACTCTGTAACTACTAGTATGTACAGTGTCCGTGTGAGCACTCCGGAGCGTCTGATCGAAGCCACCCGCGAGCTGCTGTGGGAGCGCGGCTACGTGGGCACGAGCCCGAAAGCGATCCTGCAGCGGGCGGGCGCGGGCCAGGGCAGCATGTACCACCACTTCACGGGCAAGCCCGATCTGGCCCTGGCCGCGATCCGGCACACCGCCGAGGAGATGCGCGCCACCGCGGAAGCGGTTCTCGGCGGGCCCGGTTCCCCGTACGAGCGGGTCGAGGCGTATCTGCGGCGCGAGCGCGATGTCCTGCGCGGCTGTCCGGTCGGGCGGCTGACCATGGACCCGGACGTCGTAGCGAGCGACGAACTGCGCGCGCCCGTCGACGAGACGCTGGACTGGTTGTGCGAGCGGCTGGCCGGAATCGTCGAGGAGGGCCAGGAGCTCGGGGAGTTCACGTCGGCGCTGGACGGCGAGGAGGTCGCCGCGACGATCGTGGCCACGGTCCAGGGAGGCTATGTGCTGGCCCGTGCGTCCGGTTCGACCGCCGCCTTCGACACGGGGGTCCGCGGTCTGCTGTCCCTCCTCGCACCCCGCTCCCCCACCGGCAACTCCCCGACCCCCACGAAGGCCTGAGCCGCCGGGAGGCATCGATGCACGCCATGCAGTACGAGATCACCCTGCCCGCGGAGTACGACATGGGGATCGTGCGGGACCGGGTGGCCCGGGTCGGGCATCTGCTCGACGACTGGGACGGCCTCGGGCTGAAGGCCTATCTGCTGCGGGAACGCGGCGTGGACGGCTCGCCGGTCAACCAGTACGCGCCGTTCTACCTGTGGGACACCCCCGAGGGCATGAACTCCTTCCTGTGGGGGCCCGGCTTCCAGGGGCTCGTGAACGACTTCGGACGCCCCGTGGTGCAGCACTGGGCGGGCCTGGCGTACGAGGACGGGGGCGCCGCCGGTACGGCGCCCGAGGTCGCGGTACGCAGACGGGTGGGCGTCCCCGAGGGTGTGCCGCTCACCGAGGTGGCGCGGGAGGCCGTGCGGGAGACGCGGCGCCTGGCCGCGCTGGACGGGGTCGTGGGTGCCGCCGCCGCCGTCGACCCGCGTCACTGGGAGGTCGTGCACTTCTCCCTGTGGGCCCACGACACGCCCAGGGCCGACGGCGAGACGTACCGCGTGCTGCGTCTGTCGGCGCCGGGGCGTGAGCGGCTGCGTCGCGGACGGCAGTGGTGAGCCGGGCCGGCGGGGCTCGTACCGTTCGTACGGTCCTGGGAGACGTGCCGCCGGCCGAACTCGGGGTCTGCGACGCGCACGACCACCTCTTCTTCAGCAGCCCCCGCCTTCCGGGGCAGGAGTTGCGCGACGCGGGCGCCGCGACGGCCGAGCTGACCGCGTTCGGCGCGGCGGGCGGCGGAAGCGTCGCTCAGTGGACTCCGTACGGCCTCGGGCGGCGGGCCGCCGATCTGCCGCTGCTCGCCCGCGCCGCCGGGGTCCATGTCGTGGCCGCCACGGGACTGCACCAGGCCGTCCACTACGCGCCGGAGGTGCTCGACCGGCTGCGGGGCGGGCTCGCCGACGTCTTCGTGTCCGAGCTGACAAAGGGGCTGGCCACGTCCGGCGTGCGGGCGGGTTTCATCAAGGTGGCGGGCGGTTTCCACGCGCTCGACGCGCATGCCCGCTGGACCATGACCGCGGCGGCCGAGGCGCACCACGCCACGGGCGCGCCCGTCGCCGTCCACCTGGAGCTGGGCACGGGCGCGCTCGACGTACTCGATCTGCTGTGCGGTGAGTTGGGGGTGGCGCCGGCCGGTGTGATCCTGGGGCACCTCAACCGCTCCCCCGACCCGGTGGTGCACCGGCAGGCCGCCGAGTCCGGCGCGTACCTGGCTTTTGACGGCCCCTCACTCGCGAACCACGCGACGGACTGGCGCATGCCCGAAGCCGTACGGGAGCTGGCCGACGCCGGGTTCGGCGACCGGCTGCTCCTCGGCGGGGACACGACCACGGCCGGGGCCCGCTCGGTGAACGGCGGACCCGGCATGCCGTACCTTCTGCGCCGCGTGCGCCCCAGGCTCGAACTCGCCCTCGGGAGTGAGCTGGTGGAGCAGATCCTGACGGCGAATCCGCAGCGGGCGTACGCCGTCGGGTGGACGTAGACCCACGGCCGGCGGACGGCGGACGGCGCTTCGGTGCGTCGGCGCGTCGGCGCTTCGGCGCGGCTCAGGCGTGCGCCAGGGCCGCGATCGGGTCGTCCAGCACCGGCTGCCACGCCAACTCGGCCGCGCCCACCAGGCTGTTGTGGTCCAGCGTGCAGGCAAGGATGGGTACGCCACCGCTCCGCCCCCACAGACTCCGGTCCGCCACGACGGCCCGCAGCCTCTCCGGGTCGGCGTCGAGGAGCGTGCGGTGCAGACCACCGAGGATGATGCGGTCCGGGTTGAGGATGTTGACCAGGCCCGCGAGACCCTGGCCCAGCCGGTCGATCAGTGCCTCGACGGCGGTGCGTACGCCCGGGTCGGCACAGTGGTCGCGGATCAACTCGTTGGCCTGCTGGAGCAGTGACACCTCGGGGCCGGGGTCGCGACCGGCCGCCGTCAGGAACGCCAGGGGGTCCGCCTCGACGTCCAGGCAGCCCCGGCTGCCGCAGTGGCAGGCGCGGCCTTCCGGGTTGACCGTGAGGTGGCCGACTTCCAGCGCGAGGCCCGAACTGCCCGTGTGCAGCCGCCCGTCGAGCACCAGCGCACCGCCGACCCCCCGGTGTCCGGTCGCCACGCACAGCAGGTCGCGCGCGCCGCGGCCGGCGCCGTGCCGGTGTTCGGCGAGCGCGGCGAGGTTGACGTCGTTGGCCGCGAACGCCGGACCGGGGATGCCGGCCGCGCGGACGCACTCCGCGAAGATCTCCCGCACGGGCGCGCCGGCCGGCCAGGCCAGGTGCAGCGGGTTGAGCGCGGTGCCCTCGGGTTCGGCGACGGCCGACGGGACGGCCACTCCGGCGCCCACGCAGCGGCGGCCCGTCTCCCTGAGCAGTTCCGCCCCCGCCTCCACGACCGAGCGGAGCACCTTCGCCGGGTCGGCGTCCACGGTCTCGCAGCCCGGCGCGGTCGCCACGAGACGGCCGCCGAGGCCGACCAGGGCGGCCCGGAAGCCGTCGGCGTGCACCTGGGCGGCGAGGGCTACGGGGCCGTCCTCGGCGAGTTCCAGCCGGTGCGAGGGGCGGCCCTGCGAACCGGCCGCGGCGCCCGGACGGGCGTCGACGCGGATCAGACCGAGCGCCTCCAGCTCCGCGGCGACCGCGCCCGCCGTCGCGCGGGTGACTCCCAGCTCGGCGGTGAGCACGGCCCGGGTCGGCGCGCGTCCCGTGTGCACGAGTTCCAGCGCGGGTCCGAGCGCACCCCGCCCCCGGTCCAGCCGTGTCCTGGTGCTTCCTTCTCCCACCGCGCCGGGGGCCGCATTGCCGCTCATGAGGGCGAGTCTCCCATGATCCGGTGGCCCGGTGACCGGTCAGTAGCCGGTCACGCGCTCCGGAGGCCGCTCACCCGCAGGGTGATGTTCAGGCGGCCGGTCAGTCCCAACTCGGGCGGCGCCGTACCCGCGTGGACGCGCGGCACCCCGTGGTGGGCGAGCCGGGCCGGGCCGCCGAACACGAACAGGTCGCCGCTGCGCAGTTCCACGTCCGTGTAGGGCCGGCCTCTCGACCCGGTGGTGCCGAACCGGAAGACGCAGGTGTCACCGAGACTCAGCGACACCACGGGGGCGTCGGACCTCTCGTCGCTGTCGCGGTGCATACCCATGCGGGCGTCGGCGTCGTAGAAGTTGATCAGCGCGATGTCGTGGTCGTGGTCGTAGTCGTACGGGGGCGGCGGTACCTGCGTGTCGTCCGCGAAGGCGTCCCGCACCGCCCGGCGGCCCAGCTGCCCCAGCCAGGCGGGGAACTTCTTCACGGGCGCCCCGTCCCCGTCGACGACCGTTGACGCGTACCCGTACGGATACCAGTGCCATCCGAGGCAGACCTGCCGGGAGGTCATCGTGCCGCCGCCCGGGGTACGGACCGTGCGCAGTCCCGCGGGCGGCCGGGCCCAGTCGCGGCAGGCCTTCAGGAGCTCCTTCTGGCGCCCGGGCGACAGCCAGTCCGGCAGGTGCACGGCGCCCGGCGCGATCTCCGTCCGGCTCCTGGGAAACAGTTCGGCGTCCATGGCCTCCATCCTCGCGCAGGGTCCGCGCACACTCCCGCCGCACCCTCACGTGGCCGCCGGGCGTCCCTGAGCTGCGCCTCAGTTAGCCTGGACCCAATGACCGACCGTATGACGACCCCCTCGGCCGAGCTGATGCTGGCGCGCTTCCCCGAGGACTCCCGTGACCAGCTCCGTGCGTGGGACGCCTCCGACGAGTATCTGCTCAAGCATCTCGCGGACAGCGGCCAGGCGCTCGACGGCACGGTCGTCGTGGTCGGTGACCGCTGGGGTGCCCTCACCACCGCCCTCCGGGCGCACGCGCCGGTGCAGATCACCGACTCGTACCTCACCCGGGAGGCGACCCGCGCCAATCTGGTACGCAACGGCGCCGACGAGGAATCCGTACGTCTTCTCACCACACAGGACGCGGTGCCCGAGCGCGTCGACGTGCTCCTGGTGCGCGTGCCCAAGAGCCTCGCGCTGCTGGAGGACCAGTTGCTGCGGCTGGCGCCCTCCGTGCACGAGGGGACGGTCGTCGTCGGCACCGGCATGGTCAAGGAGATCCACACCTCGACGCTCAAGCTGTTCGACCGGATCCTCGGACCGACCCGGACGTCGCTGGCCGAGAAGAAGGCCCGGCTGATCTTCTGCACCCCGAACCCCGGGATCGTGCCCTCGGCGAACCCCTGGCCGCTCAGCTACACGCTGCCCGACGGCGTCGGTCCCGTCTCCGGCCGCACGGTCGTCAACGAGGCGGGCGTCTTCTGCGCCGAGCGCCTGGACCTCGGCACCAGGTTCTTCCTGCAGCACCTGCCGTACGGGCGCGGGGCCGGGCGTGTCGTGGACCTGGGCTGCGGGAACGGTGTCGTCGGGACGGCGGCGGCACTGGCGCAGCCGGAGAGCGAGGTGCTGTTCGTCGACGAGTCGTACCAGGCGGTGGCCTCGGCGGAGGCGACGTACCGGGTGAACACCGACGACACGGGCGTGCACGGCAAGGTGGAGTTCCGCGTCGACGACGGCCTGAACGGTGTTCCGGAGGACAGCGTCGACCTGGTCCTGACCAATCCGCCCTTCCACTCGCACCAGGCGACGACCGACGCCACGGCGTGGCGGATGTTCGTCGGGGCGCGCCGTGCGCTGCGGCCGGGCGGGGAGCTGTGGGTGGTCGGCAATCGTCATCTGGGCTATCACGTGAAGCTGCGGCGTCTCTTCGGCAACAGCGAACTGGTCGCGAGCGACGCGAAGTTCGTGGTCCTGAAGGCCGTCAAGCAGAGGCAGGAGTAACACCGGTCCCGCCGCGCAGCGCGCGCGGCGATCCGCCGAGTTCGCGTCGGCAGGCCTTGTTGAAGGCCTGAAGGTCGGGGATGCCGACCGACGCGGCGACGGCCGGGATGGACAGGGTCGAGGCGCGCAGCAGGTGCCGGGCGCGATCGAGCCTGCGGCGGCGGATGTACGCGACCACGGTGCCGCCGGTCGTGGCGCGGAAGAGCCGGGTCAGGTGGTTGTGCGAGACACCCGCGGCGCGGGCCACCGCGGGCACGGTGAGCGGGGCGGCGAGGTTGCCCTCGACGTACGCCATCGCGGCGGTGACGGCCGGATGCGGGCCGGGCCGGTCGGCGGCCGGAGGCAGGTGGGCGACGCGCCACAGAGCGGTCCAGACCTCGGCCCTGGTGCGCTCGGGTTCACCCGGAGCGGAGGCGATCGCCTGCAGCAGCAGGGCTGTCAGCATGGGGAGTTCGGCTCCGGCGTCCTGCAGCACCGGCACGGTGCGCGGCGTCCCGGCGGCGGTGACGCGCAGGTGCGCGTACAGATGCTCCGAGCGGCCCTGGTAGCGGTAGCGGACCGTCGCGCCCGGCGGTACGAGGCTGACCCGGCCGGGCCGGACGAGGTGCGGTGTGCCGTCCACGGTCAGCTCGGCCTCGTACCGGTACAGGTGCAGCTGCCACAGCTCGGGCAGCCGGAAGACGTCCGTGCGGTTCGCGACACCGTGCACGCCGACGCCCGCGTCGGCCACGACGGGCGGCTCGCCGAGGTGGATGCTCGTCTCCAGCATGGTGAAAAAGTACCAGTGGTGGTGGCAGCGACCAACGCGCGCGGCGGGTCCGGTTCCGTACGGCCGGGCGTACCCGAGGTGCCGTACGGCAGCACGGCGGCGGACGCCTGCCCCGCACCTTCGTGCGACGACTGCTCGGTGTTCCGGTGGTGGCGGGGTGCCGCACGGCCTCGTCGGGCCCGACCCGCTCATCGACCACAGAATCCGCTCGGCCAGTCACGGCTGATCTGCCCGGCGGGGCCGTGGTGTTTCTGCACCACAGCCTCGACGTTCCCCGGACAGTGACGAGCCCCCGTACGCGTCGGGCAGTCCGGCGGACGGTCGGCGGACGGGGGAGCGGGTCGGCGGGTCAGCGGGCGTCCAGAACGCCGATGATCCGGGTCACCGCCTCCGCCATGGCCTCACGAGCCACCACGAGGTACTTGCGTGAGTCCACCGCCTCGGGGTGCGCGGTCAGGAAATCCCTGATCGCGTCCGTCATCGCGATGTTCAGCGCGGTGCCCACGTTCACCTTGGCGATGCCGCCCGTGACGGCCGCCCTCAGCTCGGAGTCCGGGACGCCGGACGAGCCGTGCAGGACGAGCGGTACGCCGAGGGCGGCGGTGAGTCGCTTGAGGAGGTCGTGGTCGAGGGCTGCGGTGCGGGTGGTCATGGCGTGCGTGCTGCCGACGGCCACGGCCAGGGCGTCCACACCCGCGTCGGCGACGAAGGAGCGGGCCTCGGCCGGGTCCGTACGGGCCCCCGCCGCGTGGGCGTCCAACGGGCGCTGCCCCGCCTTGCCGCCTACCTCACCCAGCTCGGCCTCGATCCACAGGCCTTGGGCGTGCGCCCAGTCCGCGGCTGCCCGGGTGGCGGCAAGGTTCTCGGCATAGGACAGGTGGGCGGCGTCGTACATGACGGAACCGAATCCGGCGTCCGCCGCCTGCCGGAGCAGTTCGTCGCTCTGCACGTGGTCGAGGTGCAACGCGACCGGGACGGCGGCGTGTTCGGCCGTGGCGGCGGCGGCGCGGGCCAGCGGGAGCAGCCGCCCGCGGCGGAACTTCACCGCGTTCTCGCTTACTTGGAGGATGACGGGGGCGTTCGCCGCTTCCGCGCCTGCGACGACGGCTTCGACGTGTTCCAGCGTGATGACGTTGAACGCGGCGACGGCGGTTCGGGCCGCGGCCGCCCGGGAGACCAGCTCACCGGCTGCTACGAGGGGCATGGACAGTCCCCTTTCAGGGGGTGGTGAGGACGACCGAGCGCGTGAGGTGGCGGGGCTCGTCGGGGTCGAGCCCCCGTGCGGCGGCGACGGCCACGGCGAGGCGCTGGGCACGGACGAGTTCGGCGAGCGGGTCGAGGCCGCCTTCCACCCACAACGCCCCGGTGCCGCGGACCTGTTGAGCCAGTCCTTCGGGCGCGTCGCCCAGCATCCAGGTCGCGGTTCCTGCGGTGGTGACGCTGATCGGGCCGTGCCGGTACTCCATCGCCGGGTAGGCCTCGGTCCACGCCAGGGATGCCTCGCGCATCTTGAGCCCGGCCTCGTTCGCGAGCCCGACGCTCCAGCCCTGCCCCAGGAAGGTGAACTGCGTGCAGATGACGAGCCCTTCGGGCAGCGGCTCGGCCAGCGCCGTGCGGGCGTCGGCGACGACGGCGTCGGTGTGCAGTCCGAGATGGGCGCGCAGCAGGGTGAGCGCGGTGGTCGCGAACCGCGTCTGGACGACCGACTCCTCGTCGGCGTAGTCGAGTACGACGACGTCATCGGCCGCTTCCAGCACGGGAGTTCGCGGATCCGCGGTGATCGCCACCGTGCGGGTGCGCCCCTTCAGCCGGCCGAGCAGGTCGAGCACCTCCGTGGTGGTGCCGGAGCGGGTCAGAGCGATCACCCGGTCGTACGAGCGGCCGTGCGGGAACTCGGACGCGGCGAAGGCGTCCGTCTCCCCCTGCCCCGCCTGCTCGCGCAGGGCCGCGACGGCCTGCCCCATGAACCACGAGGTGCCGCAGCCGATCAGCGCGACGCGCTCGCCCGGCGCGGGCAGCACGGCCGCGTGCTCGGCGGCCTCCCCGGCGGCCCGCACCCAGCACTCGGGCTGGGACATCAGTTCGTTCTCGACATGGCTCACGCCGCGGCCTCCCGATGGTGAAATGCTTGTTCGTGCAAGATATAGCGAGTTTTCGAGCACAATCAAGCATTCCGCAGGGAACGACGTGCGTTAAAGTCACCGAAAGATCAAAGACCGGTCACTGTCACGATCGCAGTAACGATCTCTCTGACGATCTCTGTGACGATCGAGGGACGGAGAGTGCGGATGTCGCGCGACGCCCGCTGGCAGGCGCTGCTGGAACTGCTCGTCGAGCGCGGCCGGCTCGATGTCGAGGAGGCGGCGGCGGACCTGGCGGTGTCGGCCGCGACCATCCGACGCGACTTCGACCAGCTCGCGGACCAGCAGATGCTCGTACGCACCCGGGGTGGCGCGGTCGTCCACGGGGTGTCGTACGAGCTGCCCCTGCGCTACAAGACCGCCCGCCGCGCCTCGGAGAAGCAGCGCATCGCGAAGGCCGTGGCGGACCTGGTGGCCCCCGGCGAGGTGGTGGGCCTGACCGGTGGCACGACCACCACGGAAGTGGCCCGCGCCCTGGCCGTGCACAGCGACCTCGCCGTCGGCTCCCCGGCCCTCACCGTCGTCACGAACGCCCTCAACATCGCCGGCGAACTGGTCGTACGCCCCCAGTTCAAGATCGTGCTGACCGGTGGCGTCGCCCGACCGCAGTCGTACGAGCTGGTCGGCCCGCTCGCCGACGGCGTGCTCGGCCAGATCTCCCTCGATGTGGCCGTGCTCGGCGTGGTCGCCTTCGATGCCACCCATGGCGCCGCGGCGACCGACGAGGCGGAGGCCGCGATCAACCGTCTGCTGTGCGAGCGCGCCGAGCGGGTGATCGTCGCCGCCGACTCCAGCAAGCTGGGACAGCGGGCCTTCGCCCGCATCTGCCCGGCGGGCTCGGTCGACACGCTGGTCACGGACGCGGCGGCGGACCAGGAGACGGTGGAGCGGTTCGAAGAGGCGGGCGTCGCGGTCGTCAGGGTGTGAGAGCCGTCGTCCGGCGCGACCCGCACACGTACGCCCTCGGCTTCGCCCGGCTCGCGGGGGTCGAGGACGGCGAGGGGCTGCTGGGTGACGTGGCCGGACGAAGCCCGTGTGAGAAGTCGGCCAGGGGCCCCTAGGGCGTGTTTCGAAAGTCCCGTCTGCCCGGCGACGCCATGCACGCTCCCCCAGCCTCCGGCCGGGGGGACCCCCACTCGCCGCACCGGGCGCGGACCCAAGTACGTCCAGTACGAGGGTCTGCGCCCGGCACTCCCCCAGCCTCCGGCCGGGGGGACCCCCAGAGCACGCACCTGACGCCGCCGGGCCCGCCCTCCGGGCGGACGACGCTACTTTCGAAACACGCCCTAGGCCCGGGCCTCGTCGCCCGGCCGCCGGACCGCCTGG
Source organism: Streptomyces sp. NPDC087844 (assembly GCF_044742785.1). Taxonomy (NCBI): domain Bacteria; kingdom Bacillati; phylum Actinomycetota; class Actinomycetes; order Kitasatosporales; family Streptomycetaceae; genus Streptomyces; species Streptomyces sp. NPDC087844. The sequence goes on from NZ_JBIUVD010000010.1 coordinate 197,524, forward strand.
GGGTGTCCGCGGAAGCGGTAGCGGCGCTCGGGCCGTCCCGCCGCTCCGTAGCGCAGGGTCACCTCGGCGCTGCCGGTGGAGTGGAAGTGCTCCAGATAGCGGCGGGCGCTGACGCGGGAGATGCCGGCCAGGGTCGCGCACTCGGCGGCGGACAGGGTGTCCTGCGCGGTGCGCAGGGTGCGTTCGATCAGCGCGGCCGTCTCCACACTCAGGCCCTTGGGCAAGGTGACGGGCGCCGAAGCGGGCACGGCCGCTCCGGCCAGCACCCGGTCGACATCGGCCTGGCCGTGCACGACGGTGGCGAGCACCCGGCCGCGCTGCACCGCGTACCGATCGAGCCGGGCCCGCAGGTCCTCGAACTCGAACGGTTTGAGCAGGTAGTCGACGACGCCGTGCCGGACGGCGCCACGGACCGTGTCGGTCTCCCGTGCCGCGCTGATGACCATGACGTCGCAGTCGTGTCCCGCGGTACGCAGCCGGGGGATGACGTCGAGCCCGAAGACGTCCGGCAGATACAGGTCGAGCAGGACGAGGTCGGGATGCAGCTCGTCGACCGCGCGGGCTGCCTGTTCGCCGGTGCTTGCGACACCCACGACCCGGAACGGCTCGACGCGGTCGACGAAGGCGTGGTGGACCCGGGCCACCATGAAGTCGTCGTCGACCACGAGTACGTCGATCGTGTCTGCCCCACCGGGCGCCCCGTTCATCGTGTCGCTCCTTCCGCCACCGCGTCGGTGAGGTGGCTGACGGTCATGCGTGCGGTGAACATCGCCCCGTCGGGGGTGTTGGTCACCGAGATCTCACCACCGTGACGCTCGCAGACCAGCCGGGTGAGCGCCAGGCCGATCCCGCGCTCGCCCTCCTGGGCGGCCTTGGTGGTGAAGCCGTGGGAGAACACCTCCCGGGCGAGTTCGGGAGCGACGCCGGGGCCCGAGTCGCGGACCACGATCTCCACGCTGGAGGCGTCCTGCCGCAGTTCGACCTCGACCCATGCCTCGTGGCCGTCGGGTGCCGCACGGCCGTCGAGCGCCTCGCGGCCGTGTGGGTCACGGCCGGTCGCCGCGACGGACGCGGCGTCCACGGCGTTGTCGACGAGGTTGCCGACCACCGTCGCCACATCGGCGGCGTCCTCCGGGGTGAGGCGGTCGAGTGCGGTCCCGTCCGAGATGCGCAGGCTGACCTTCCGCTCGGCGGCCAGGGAGGACTTCGCCATCAGCAGGGCGGCGACCGCGGTGTCGCGGACCCGGCGGCTGAGGGTGACGTCCAGCGACTGGCGGCGCTGGTTCAACGCGCGGATGTAGCGCACGACTTCGTCCTGTTCACCGATCTGGATCAGCCCCGAGATGGTGTGCAGCTGATTGGCGAACTCATGGGCCTGCGCGCGCAGCAGCTCGGAGGAGCTGCGGAAGGACCCGATCTCCCTCTCCAGCCTGGCCAGTTCGGTACGGTCCCGCAGGGTGGTGACCGAGCCGAGCGGGCGGCCGTCCTTGGTGACGGTCATCCGGTTCATCACCAGCACCCGGCCGTGCAGGACGACGACCTCGTCCCGTTCACCGCCTTCGCCCTGCCCGTTCCCCGAGCCCGCCGCGCCCTCCCGGTCCCCCGCCAGGACATCCCTCAGCCGTCCCTCGATGCCGAGTTCGGCGAGGCTGAGGCCCACGCAGTCCGCGGGAAGGTCGAGCAGGCGCCGTCCCATGTCGTTGGCCAGGGTGAGCCGGTGCTGTGGGTCCAGGGCGATCACGCCCTCGGCGATCCCGTACAGCATCGCCTCCCGGTGCTCGGCGAGGCCCGCGATCTCGCGCGGTTCCAGGCCGAGGGTCTGCCGTTTGACGCGCCGGGCCAGCAGCCAGGAGCCGACCAGGCCGAGTCCGCTGGCGATGCCCAGATAGGCGAGGAGGTACGAGGACGCTCCGCTCAGCCGCTGCCACGCCGTCGGGTCCGCCTCGCCGATCATCACCGTACCCAGAGGCCGGCCGAGGTTCTCCTGCGTCGCGCCGAGCACCGGCACCTGGGCCACGAGTTCGCGGCTGCCGTCCAGCGTCAGCGGGCCGGTCCAGCCGCGGTCCTCGGCGGCGCCCTCGCCGCGGGGCAGTCGGCCTCCGATCGCGGTGGGGTCGGTGGAGCTGACGATCCGGCCGTCGGCGTCGGCGACGGTCACCGAGGTGACCCCGGACTGTGTCTGCGTGGAGTTCACCAGCGGGGCGAGAGCCTGCTGCGGCGCGGGCCGCACGAGCTGGCTGCGGGTCAGTGGGTTGGCGGCGAGCTGCTCGGCGAGCGCGATGACCCGGCGGCCCTCGACGCGGTTGAAGGTCGCCTCCGACTGTCTGAGGGAGACCGCGGCGACGGCCAGCAGCACGACCACGACGATGCCGAGCTGCAGCACCAGCATCTCGCCCGCGAGGGTCTGGCGACGGAAGGCGGCGACCACGACGGACTCAATCTCTCGCGCTGACACGACGTGGAACGGCTCGGCTGCAGGGTCGCACCATCATGGCCTCCGCCCGCGGCCGGGGAAAGGGAGCAGACCGGGGCTGACACAAAGACCACAACCTCCGTTGGTTCCGGAAGAGAGACAGACGCGCGACGCGCGGGCAGTATGTGGCCCACGTCACCCTCCCCCCCATCCAGGGCGTCCCCGTATCCCCCCGGCTCCACCAGTACGGGGACGCCCCTCCTCGCATCTCATCCACAGGTGGTGGAACTCGTGCGCCTGAGCGCTCCCCTCGCCCTGTTCGGGGCCGCCGTGCTCGTGCTCGTGGGACCTCCGCTGCTCACGACCGGCAGTGGTGCCGAGACCGGCACACAGATCCCCGGCCTGCGCTTCATGGTCCCCAACACGCCCGGCGGCGGCTACGACATCACGGCCCGTACGGCGGCGAAGAACGCCGAGGACGCCGAACTCACCCACAACATCGAGGTGTTCAACCTGCCGGGCGCCGGAGGCACCGTCGGGCTGAGCCGGTTGGTGAGCGAGCACGGCAACGGCAAGCTCGCCATGTCGATGGGTCTCGGCGTGGTGGGCGCGGTGCGCTCCAACGACGCGCCCAAGACCCTCGCCGACACCACCCCGATCGCCCGGCTCACCGAGGAGCAGGACGTCGTCGTGGTCTCCAAGGACTCCCCCTACAAGTCGGTCGACCAGCTCGTGGACGCCTGGGAGGCGAATCCCGGCAAGCTGCCCGTGGGCGGCGGTTCCTCGCCCGGCGGGCCCGACCATCTCGCGCCGATGCTGATGGCGAAGGCCGCGGGTATCTCCCCGAAGGACGTCAACTACATCCCCTTCGACGGCGGTGGTGAGCTGCTCGCGTCGATCCTCGGCAACAAGGTCGCCTTCGGGGTGTCCGGCGTCGGTGAGTACCTCGACCAGATCAAGGCGGGTGAGCTGCGGGTGCTCGCGGTCACCGGACCCGAGCGGGTCGACGAGCTGGACGCGCCCACCCTGAAGGAGTCCGGCTACGACGTGGACTTCACCAACTGGCGCGGCATCGTGGCCCCGCCGGGCCTGTCGGACGCCGAACGCGACAAGCTCGTACGCCTCGTCGAGGAGCTGCACGACTCCCCCGAGTGGCGGAAGTCCCTGGAGACGAACGGCTGGGACGACGCCTTTTTGACCGGTGCGAAGTTCGGCGACTTCCTGGACGCCCAGGACAGGCGCGTGGTGTCGGTGCTGAAGGAGCTGGGACTGTGACGACGCGGACCACCGACGTCCCTTCGACGCCGCCCACGCCCCCGGCGTCCGCGGACACGCGCCGCACCTGGCTGCGGGAGCACTCCGAACTCGGCGTCTGTGCCCTGCTGCTGGCGCTCGGCGTGCTGGTCCTGACCGACGCGCTCACCATGGACGTCGACATCACCCAGCGCGGGCCCGTCGGACCGAAGACCGTCCCGGTCGTGGTCGGCGTCGGCCTGCTCGTGATCGCCGCGCTGCTCGCCGTCGACGTCCTGCGCGGCGGTCACGGCGAGGCGGAGGGCGGCGAGGACGTCGACCTGTCCGAACCGGCCGACTGGCGCACGGTGTTGCTGCTCACCGGGGTGTTCCTCGGCTCGGCCGTCCTCATCGAACCGCTCGGCTTCCCCGTCGCGGGAGCGCTCCTCTTCTGGGGCGCCGCCTTCGCGCTGGGCAGCCGCCGGCTCGACAAGGACCCTCTCATCGCGGCTGTCCTCTCCCTCGTCACGTACGTCGTCTTCAACAATCTGCTCGGGGTACCGCTGCCGGGCGGCCCACTGATGGGAGTGCTGTGACATGGATTCCCTCAACTCCCTGATGGACGGCTTCGGTACGGCCCTCACGCCGGTCAATCTGCTGTGGGCGGCCCTCGGTGTGCTGCTCGGCACCGCGATCGGCGTGCTGCCCGGTATCGGACCCGCGATGGCTGTCGCGCTGCTGCTGCCGGTGACGTACGGACTCGAACCGATCGGCGCGTTCATCATGTTCGCGGGGATCTACTACGGGGCGATGTTCGGCGGTTCGACCACCTCGATCCTGCTCAACACACCCGGCGAGAGCGCCGCCGTGGTCGCGGCCATGGAGGGCAACCCGATGGCCAAGGCGGGACGGGGCGCGCAGGCGCTCGCGGCCGCCGCCATCGGCCACTTCGCGGGCGGCCTGATCGGTACGCTCCTGCTGGTCGCGCTCGCGCCGACGGTCGCGGACCTGGCGGTGGACATCGGCGCGCCGGACTACTTCGCCATCATGGTGCTGGCGTTCATCGCGGTGACGTCGGTGCTCGGCTCGTCCCGGATCAGAGGTCTCGCGTCCCTGCTCATCGGCCTGACTCTCGGCCTCGTCGGCCTGGACCAGATGACCGGCCAGCAGCGGCTGACCTTCGGCTCGCTGCAACTCGCCGACGGCATCGACGTGGTGATCGTGGCGGTCGGCCTGTTCGCGATCGGCGAGGCCCTGTGGGTGGCTGCGCACCTGCGGCGCAGCCCGGGCGAGCCGATCCCGGTGGGCCGGCCCTGGCTGGGCCGCGACGACGTGCGGCGGACCTGGAAGTCATGGCTGCGCGGGCCGTTGATCGGCTTCCCCTTCGGTGCGATCCCGGCGGGCGGCGCCGAGATCCCCACGTTCCTGTCGTACGCCGCGGAGAAGCGGCTGTCGAAGCACCCGGACGACTGGGGCAAGGGCGCGATCGAGGGGGTGGCGGGTCCTGAGTCGGCGGCGTCGGCCTCCGCGGCGGGCACGCTGGTGTCCATGCTGACGCTCGGCCTGCCGACGACGGCGGTCGCGGCGGTCATGCTGGCGGCGTTCCAGCAGTACGGCATCCAGCCGGGCCCCCTCCTCTTCGAGCGCGAGCCCGACCTGGTGTGGGGCCTGATCGCCTCCCTCTTCGTCGGCATGGTGCTGCTGCTCGCCCTCAACCTCCCCCTGGCCCCGGTCTGGGCGAAGCTGCTGCGCATCCCCCGCCCGTACCTGTACGCGGGGATCCTGTTCTTCGCGGCGGTCGGCGCGTACGCGGTCGGCGGCGAGACCATCGACCTGGTGATCCTGCTGATCATCGGCCTGATCGGCTTCGGCATGCGGCGTTACGGTCTGCCGGTGCTGCCCGCCGTCATCGGTGTCATCCTCGGCCCCAACGCCGAGCAGCAGTTGAGGCGCGCCCTGCAGATCAGCGACGGCAGCGTCTCGGGGCTGGTCGACACGCCCTTCGCGGTCACCGTGTACGCGGTGACGGCCCTGCTGCTGATCTGGCCTCTGCTGCGGAAACTCGCGACCCGCGTCCGCGCGAGGCCTGACCAGGCCGCGAAGTAGTTGCCCTTTCTATCGCTATTGTCGCTTTTACTATGTTTCACGCTTTCTGTCGCGGTGACCCGGACAGCACACCGGACCCAGAAGGAGGGTGCTGAAGGATGATCACCCAGGAGCAGATACCGGCAGTACTGGAACATCCCGTGTACGACACCGAGGGCAGCAAGATCGGGAACGCGAACCACGTCTTCTTCGACGACGCGACCGGCCGTCCGGAGTGGGTCAGCATCAAGACCGGCCTCTTCGGCACCAGCGAGTCGTTCGTGCCGATCCGGGACGCGGTCATGGTCGAGGACCACCTTGAGGTGCCCTACGCCAAGGGCAAGGTCAAGGACGCGCCCAACGTCGACGTCGACAGCGGCGGCCACCTGTCCGAGTCGGAGGAGGTCCGGCTGTACGAGCACTACGGCATCGCCTGGGACGACGCCTGGCAGCAGGCGAACCAGCCCGGCGAAGGCGGCTGGGCCCACTCCGGCACCGCCGGGACGACCGCGGCCGCCGGCACCACGGGCACGGACATGGGCATGTCCGGGAACGAGGCGATGACCCGGTCCGAGGAACACATGCACGTCGGCGCCGAACGGTACGAGACGGGGCGGGCGCGACTGCGCAAGTACGTGGTGACGGAGGAGGTCCAGCAGACGGTGCCCCTGCGTCACGAGGAGGTACGCGTCGTGCACGAGCCGATCACGGACGCGAACGTGGGCGACGCCATGTCGGGCGCGGAGATCTCCGAGGCCGAACACGAGGTCACGCTGCACGCCGAACGCCCCGTCGTGGAGACCGAGGCGGTTCCGGTGGAGCGGGTGCGGCTGAGCACCGAGGAGGTCACCGAGGAGGAGACCGTCGCAGGTCAGGTCCGCAAGGAACGGATCGCCGCCGACGGCATCGAGGACGACGACGAGGGCCTCCCCCGCCGGTAGCGCGCCACGCCGCGCCGGATGTCCGCACGTGTCGCAGGTCCGAGCCCTTGACGGGTTCGGACGTGCGACCGCGTCCCTCTGCCGGGGCGACCGTGTGTACGAGGTTCAGCCGACGCGGTGCACCAGCTGAGTGGCGAGTTCGTAGCGGGCGCCGACGATCCGCAGCGCCCCCGAGTCCACCTTGGCGGCGAGATCGGGCTCGGCCGCGAGCCGCGAGCGGATGAGCCGTATGTTGGCGTCGATCGTCGCGTCGACGCGGGCGTCGCCCTCCTGGTCGCGGTCGATGGCCGGGCTGATCTGATCGGCGAGGTACTGGATGTGGCGGGGCAGTTCCTCACCCGACTCATCGGCCTGGACCGTGGCCTTGACGGCTCCGCACGACTGGTGGCCGAGCACCATCAGCAGCGGGATGCCCAGTTCGAGCACGCCGTACGCGAGGCTGCCGAGCACGGCCTCGTCGAGGACCTGGCCCGCACTGCGGACGGTCATCAGATCGCCGAGGCCCTGGTCGAAGACCAGCTCCGGAGGCACCCGGGAGTCGATGCAGCCGAGCAGGAGGGCGAAGGGGTGCTGACCGGTCGTCAGTGCCTGCCGGACGGCGGGCGACTCGTCGGGGTGCTTCTCACGGAAGCTGCGCCAGCGGCGATTGCCCGCCGACAGCTCCCGCAGGGCCTGTGCGGCGGTGGTGGGCCGCTTGCGCGCGGCGGCGGGGGCCGCGGCGACCGCGGGCCCTGCGTCGGTGGTCAGCCCCGCGCCGAGGACCGCGGTCCCGGTGAGAGCGGCACGGAGGAGGGAGCGCCGGGCGGGGGCCGCCGCGTCGACGGCTGTGTGGGGTGCTGGGTCAGAGATCACGGAGGGGAACGTATGCCCGCCCTGCCGCCCATCAGTTCGACTTGTTCGATCCTGAGCAGCTGTTGAACCACTCTTGGCAATTCCAGGGTGCGGTTGTGCGGTTCCCAACAGGTCCGCCGGCTCCTGTTGGTGAGTTTCTGATCAGGGCTGACCGTCAGGGGTCAGGATGGTCGGCAGAGTGGGTATCCCCCACACCTCACGGATCAGGAAGTTGATGTCATGACCGACAAGCTCACTGTCAGTGTCCTGGGCACCGGGATCATGGGTGCCGCGATGGCCCGTAACCTCGCGCGTGCCGGACATGGTGTCCGGGCGTGGAACCGCAGCCGGGACAAGGCCGAACCGCTCGCCGCCGACGGAGCGCACATCGCCGGCACGCCCGCCGAAGCCGTCGAGGGTGCCGATGTCGTCCTGACCATGCTGTACGACGGTCCCGCCGCGCTGGACGTGATGCGGCAGGCCTCACCCGCCCTGCGCGCGGGCACGTCGTGGATCCAGTCGACGACCGCGGGCATCGACGGAGTCGGTCAACTGGCCGGGTTCGCCCGTGAGAAGGGTCTGGTCTTCTACGACGCGCCCGTGCTCGGCACCCGACAGCCCGCCGAGGCAGGGCAGTTGCTCGTCCTCGCCGCCGGTCCGAGCGACGGCCGGGACACCGTGGCACCGGTCTTCGACGCGGTCGGCGCCCGTACGGTGTGGACCGGCGAGGACGGGGCGGCGGGCAGCGCCACCCGGCTCAAGCTCGTCGCCAACAGCTGGGTCATCGCCGCCACCAGCGCGACCGGCGAGACCCTCGCCCTGGCCAAGGTGCTGGGGGTGGACCCGCAGAGCTTCTTCGACGCCATCGCCGGCGGCCCGCTCGACATGGGGTACCTGCACGCCAAGAGTGCCCTCATCCTGGAGGACCGGTTGTCGCCCGCCGCCTTCGCCGTGTCCACCGCTGGCAAGGACGCCCGTCTCATCGTCGAGGCCGGCGAGCAGCACGGGGTCCGCCTGGATGTCGCGGCGGCGAGCGCCGAACGCTTCGCCCGGGCCGCCGCACAGGGCCACGCCGACGAGGACATGGCCGCCGCCTACTTCGCGAGCTTCGACGAGGACTCCGCCGGGTCGACCACCCGATAGGGCCACAACCGAGGCGGCGGAACGCCGAGTTGGTGAGCCGCCCGAGCCGAGCCGCAGGACCGGCGGGCGCCGGTCAGTCCCGCGACCCCGACCCGCCCGCCAACATCCGCCCCAGCACCGCCCGTTGCAGGGGCAGCACCTCATCGTGCAGGGTGCGCCCCTTCTCCGTGAGGGACACGCGTACGCCCCGCCGGTCCTCGGGGCACATGCAGCGCTCCACGAGCCCGTCCTTCTCCAGGCGGCCGATCAGGCGGGACAGCGCGCTCTGGCTCAGATGCACGCGTTCGGCGATCTCCTGGACCCGGTAGGCGTTCCCGCCGTCCGACGACACGCCCGCGGCCAGTACGTCGAGCACCTCGAAGTCGCTGGCGCCCAGGCCGTGTTGATGCAGCGCGCGGTCGAGTTCGCACAGCGTGCGCGCGTGCACCGCGAGGATGTCGCGCCATTGATCCACGAGCCCCTGCTCGGCCTTCTCCGCAGCCGCCATGGCCGCACCCTAGCAAAAACCCCGCTTTGTTGCATCGGAATTAAATGCAGTTGCATTCAATGCATGCGCATGTACCGTGTCGCGCATGACCTCTCCGCTCACCCCTCCCGCGTCCCAGGGGCACTGGACACCACGCCTGTGGGGCACCCTCCTGGTGCTCTGCGCCGCGATGTTCCTGGACGCGCTCGACGTGTCGATGGTCGGTGTCGCCCTGCCGTCCATCGGTTCCGAACTGGGCCTCTCCACCTCGACCCTGCAGTGGATCGTCAGCGGCTACATACTCGGCTACGGCGGCCTGCTGCTCCTCGGCGGCCGTACCGCCGACCTCCTCGGCCGCCGCCAGGTGTTCCTGGTGGCCCTCGCTGTCTTCGCCCTCGCCTCACTGCTCGGCGGGCTCGTCGACTCCGGACCGCTGCTGATCGCGAGCCGGTTCATCAAGGGCCTGAGCGCGGCGTTCACCGCCCCCGCCGGGCTGTCGATCATCACCACGACGTTCCCGCAGGGCCCGCTGCGCAACCGCGCCCTCTCGATCTACACCACCTGCGCCGCCACCGGATTCTCGATGGGCCTCGTCCTGTCCGGGCTGCTCACCGAGGCCAGCTGGCGGCTGACCATGCTGCTGCCCGCACCCATCGCGGTCCTCGCCCTGATCGCAGGACTGAAGCTCATTCCGCGCAGCGAACGCGACCGCACCCACCGCGGATACGACATCCCCGGCGCCGTCATCGGCACGACCTCGATGCTGCTGCTCGTCTTCACCGTCGTCGAGGCACCCGCGGTGGGCTGGACCACGGCCCGTACGCTGCTGTCGTTCCTCGCGGTCGCGGTCCTGCTCACCGTATTCGTCCGCGTCGAACTGCGCAGCGCGAGCCCGCTGATCCGGCTCGGTGTGCTGCGCTCCGGCGACCAGGTCCGCGCCCAGCTGGGCGCCATGATGTTCTTCGGCTCGTACGTCGGCTTCCAGTTCCTCGTCACCCTGTACATGCAGTCGCTGCTCGGCTGGTCGGCCCTGCACACCGCGCTCGCCTTCCTTCCCGCGGGCGCGCTCGTGGCGCTCTCGGCGACGAAGATGGGCGCGATCGTCGACCGGTTCGGCACGCCACGGCTCCTCGTGCTGGGCTTCGCCCTGATGGTGGCCGGCTACGCGCTGTTCCTGCGCGTCGACCTGGACCCCGTGTACGCGGCGGTGATCCTGCCGTCCATGCTGCTGATCGGCGCGGCCTGCGCGCTGGTCTTCCCCTCGCTCAACATCCAGGCCACCAACGGCGTCGACGACCACGAGCAGGGCATGGTCTCGGGTCTGCTCAACACCTCGGTACAGGTGGGCGGCGCGATCTTCCTCGCGATCGTGACGGCCGTCGTGGCGGCGAACTCGTCCGGCGGCTCCTCGCCGCAGGCGGTCCTGGACAGCTACCGGCCCGGTCTCGTCGTGGTGACCGCGGTCGCCCTGGCCGGCCTGCTGATCACGGCCACCGGGCTGCGCGGACGGCGTCCCCCGCAGACGACGATCCTGGTCGCCACGTCCGACCCCGCACCGGAAACGGCGCAGAAGACGCCGGAGCGGCAGGACGACGGGCGCGTGGCGGTACGCGACTGATACCCGGCCTCGGCGTCGTGCGCCCGGCGGGCTTCCTTGCCCCACCCGGCGCACAGCTGTGACACTCCCCTTATGGCACACACCAGGGGGCAACGGACTCAGTCCGAGCGGGACGCGATCACCGTGGAGATCGGATACGCCCTGGCCAGCGCCGTGTTCGCCGCGGCCGTGCTGTTCGGAGTCCTGGCCGGCCCCGCACTGCTCTTCGACCTGCCGACGACGGTCGAAAAGGTCCTCCTCGTCGCCGGAACGGCGCTCGCGGCCGCCCTCTTCCTCCTCCGGGTGACCTCGGTGCTGATGCGCTTCCGGCAGGGGCCTCAGCCCAGCCAGCCCGGCCGTACCAGCCCCGACTCGTAAGCCAGCACCACCAGTTGGGCCCGGTCGCGGGCGCCCAGCTTCACCATGGTGCGGCTGACGTGGGTCTTGGCCGTCAGAGGGCTCACGACCAGACGCCGCGCGATCTCGTCGTTCGACAGTCCGATGCCGACCAGCGCCATCACCTCCCGCTCCCGCTCGGTGAGTCGGGCGAGCGCGTCCGCCGCGGCCGGCTCCTTCGAGCGGGCCGCGAACTCGGCGATGAGCCGACGTGTCACGCCCGGCGAGAGAAGCGCGTCACCTTCGACCACCGCCCTCACGGCACGCAGGAGTTCCTCCGGTTCGGTGTCCTTGACGAGGAAGCCGGACGCCCCGGCACGGATCGCCTCGAAGACGTACTCGTCGAGTTCGAACGTGGTGAGCATGACGACCTTGACGTCCACCAGGTCCGGGGCTTCGGTGATGCGGCGCGTCGCGGCGAGGCCGTCGAGCACCGGCATACGAATGTCCATCAGCACGACGTCGGGCCTCAGTTGGCGTACTCCCCGCAGGGCCTCCGCCCCGTCCCCGGCCTCTCCGGCCACCTCGATGTCCGGCTGGGCGTCCAGGAGCGCCTTGAATCCCGCGCGGACCAGTGACTGGTCGTCGGCGAGCAGTACGCGGATCACCGGCCCTCCTCGGGCATGCGGGACTTCTTCAACGGCAGCACGGCGAGCACGCGGAACCCTCCGTCCTCCCGTGGTCCGGCCTCGATCGTGCCACTCAGGGCCGCCGCGCGCTCCCGCATTCCCGCCAGCCCGTTGCCGCTGCCGCCCGCTTCCTCGCCGGTCGCCGGGCCGTCGTCGTCGATCCGGAGCCGCAGGGCGTCGCCCGTCCGGTCGACCCGCACGCGCGCGTGCCGTGACCCGGAATGCCGTACGACGTTGGTCAGCGCCTCCTGGACGATGCGGAAGGCCGCGAGATCGGCGCCCGGCGCGAGGTTCCGGCTCCCGTCCCTGTTCTCGACGGCGACGGTCAGACCGGCGCCCGCGGCCTGTTCCACCAGTTCGGGGAGCCGGTCGAGGCCGGGCGCCGGAGCGCGGGGCGCGTCCCCTGGCGTGCGGAGCGTGTCGAGCACCTGGCGCACCTCCCCAAGCGCCTCCTTGCTCGCGGCCTTGATGGTGGTGAGCGCGGTACGTGCCTGCTGCGGGTCGGAGTCGAGCAGCGCGAGGCCGACTCCTGCCTGGACGTTGATGACCGAGATGCTGTGCGCCAGTACGTCGTGCAGTTCGCGGGCGATGCGCAGCCGTTCCTCGTCGGCGCGCCGGCTGGCCGCCTGCCGGCGTTCCGCCCGGTCACGGTCCCCCTGCTCCCGGCGGACGCGGACCAGCTCGGAGACCGCGAGGATCGCCACGATCCAGGCGGCGACGGCGACCTCCTCGCCCCACGAGGAAGCCGGATCGCCCTCGGGCGGCAGCCATCGGTAGAGCCAGTGCCCCACCAGGAGATGGACCGTCCACCATGTGCCGAGCGCGGCACGGGCGAGCCCGCGGTGCCCGGCGACGACCGCACTGAAGCAGGCGAACGCGACCGTGAGGAAGACCGGTCCGTACGGGTATCCCGCGCTGAAGTAGACAAGGGCCGAGGCCGCGGTGCCGCACATCACCAACGCCGGGTACCGCTGCCGCCACAGGAGCAGGAGGGCGCCGCCGAGGAGCAGGGCCCGCGCGAGGGCGTCGAGCTGCTCCCGTCCGGGCTGCGCCTCGGCGGCGAATGCGCTGCCGGCCATGACGAACGCGGTGAGGAGCAGCGTCGAACGCCACGGCCATCGGGGACGGTCGCCGGCCTCTTCCTCCTCGCGGTGGTTCCACCACGGGGGACCGTGCCACCCGCTGTCCGGTGGACCGCTCCTGGCCCAGGGGGGTCCACCGCTCCGGCGGGTGCGCTGCTCTGCCATGCCCGCCACGCTAGTGCCGCGACAGGCAACATTCGCCCCGTCGCGACGCCCGGCACGCTCCCCCAGCCTCCGGCCGGGGGGACCCCCACTCGCTGCACCGGCCGAAAGCCCAAGTACGTCCAGTACGAGGGCTTCCGGCCGGCACACCGAGAGCACGCACCGGACGCCGCTCCTTAACGGGCAAACGTTGCCTGCCGCGGCACTAGACGCCACGGCCCACCGGGGGCGTCCGCCGAGCGTGGTGATCACGCGTACTCCCGGCGGAGTACGCGCTCGGGCTCGGGCCCGCGCCCACGGTCAGCGCTCAGCGCTCAGCGCTCAGCGGCCGACAGTCAGCGGTCTATCCGGCTCAGGGCTCGCTCCGCCATCGGATGCGAACGGACCATGTCGCCCAGCGAGGTGGAGCCGCGGGTGATCCCCGCGAACGCCTTCCACGCGGGCCGGAAACCGGTGAGCGCGGCATGGAACACTCCGGGCCGGCGCTCGAAGACCGTGAGCATGCGCCTGCCGATGCTCATCTCCACGCCCAGCCCCGCCTTGATCGCGAAGGCGTAGTTCAGCGCCTGCCGTCGCGTGTCCACGGCGTCGTGGGCCTCGGCGATCCGCACCGCCCACTCCCCCGCGAGCCGCCCGGAACGCAGCGCGAAGGAGATGCCCTCGCGGGTCCACGGCTCCAGCAGACCGGCCGCGTCCCCGCACACCAGCACCCGGCCCCGCGACAGCGGCGAGTCGTCGGCGCGGCAGCGGGTCAGGTGCCCGGACGAGATGCTGGGCTCGAAGCCCGCGAGGCCGAGCCGGGCGATGAAGTCCTCCAGGTACCGCTTGGTGGCGGCGCCTTCGCCCCGCGCCGAGATGACTCCGACGGTGAGGGTGTCGCCCTTGGGGAACACCCACCCGTAACTGCCGGGCAGGGGGCCCCAGTCGATGAGGACCCGGCCCTTCCAGTCCTCGGCGACCGTCTCCGGCACCGGGATCTCCGCCTCCAGGCCGAGGTCGACCTGGTCGAGCTTCACCCCGACGTGCGCTCCTATCCGGCTGGCGCTGCCGTCCGCGCCGACGACCGAGCGCGCCAGCAGCGTCTCGCCGTCCTGGAGGACGACGGCGACCGAGCGCCGGTCGGGAACCGCCGAGCCGTGCTGTTCCACCCGCGAGACCGTCGCCCCCGTACGCAGTTCGGCGCCCGCCTTCTGCGCGTGCTCGACGAGCTGCTGGTCGAACTCAGGGCGGTTGATGAGCCCGAAGAGCATCTGCTTGGAGCGCCGCGTCCGCATGAACCTGCCATCCAGCGAGAACGTGACCGCGTGGATCCGGTCCCGGAACGGCAGCTCGAAACCGGGCGGCAACGCGTCACGGGTGGGTCCGATGATGCCGCCGCCGCATGTCTTGTAGCGGGGCAACTCCGCCTTCTCCAGCAACAGGACGCGGCGCCCCGCCACCGCCGCCGCATAGGCGGCCGAGGCGCCCGCCGGTCCCGCCCCGACCACGACGACGTCCCACACCCGCTGCCCGTCGTCCTGTCCGTCGTCCGAAGAGTTCTCGCTGCTCACGATGGTCTGCTGCTCCGATCCAGCCGCCTGCCGCACCTACTCCACGCATCCTACGGCGGCGTCCGGCGAAGACCGCTGTGGGAGGATCGGCAGCGTATGCAGCGCGCACACCCGTCCGCGCGCTCATCCGCAGCCGTACCCACTCGTACAACGTCGCACCCACGAGGAGCGTGCCCATGCCGTCGAATCCGGTCGCCGAGACCGTCGTCTCCCTGATGCCCAGGGCGAAGGCGGAGCTGACCGAGCTGGTGGCCTTCAAATCGGTGGCGGACTTCGACCAGTTCCCACGCAGCGAGAGCGAGGGCGCCGCGAACTGGGTGGCCGACGCGCTGCGCGCCGAGGGCTTCCAGGACGTCGCCCTGCTCGACACCCCTGACGGCACACAGTCGGTGTACGGCTTCCTGCCCGGCCCCGAGGGCTCGAAGACCGTTCTGCTGTACGCGCACTACGACGTGCAGCCGCCCCTCGACGAGGCCGGCTGGCAGACGCCGCCCTTCGAGCTGACCGAGCGGGACGGCCGCTGGTACGGGCGCGGGGCCGCCGACTGCAAGGGCGGCCTGGTGATGCACCTGCTGGCGCTGCGCGCGCTCAAGGCGAACGGCGGCGTCCCGGTCGGTGTCAAGGTCATCGCGGAGGGCTCGGAGGAGCAGGGCACGGGCGGTCTTGAGCGGTACGCCGAGGAACACCCGGAGCTGCTGACGGCCGACGCGATCGTCATCGGCGACTCCGGGAACTTCCGGGTCGGCGTGCCGACGGTCACCACCGCGCTGCGCGGCATGACGCTCGTCCGCGTCCAGGTCGACACCCTCGAAGGGAACCTGCACTCCGGCCAGTTCGGCGGCGCGGCACCCGACGCGCTGGGCGCGCTGATCCGCGCACTCGACTCACTGCGCGCCGAGGACGGCTCGACGACGGTCGACGGTCTCGCGGGCGCCTCGCGGTGGGAGGGTCTGCAGTACGACGAGGCGCAGTTCCGCAAGGACGCCAAGGTGCTCGACGGTGTGGAACTGATCGGCTCCGGCACGGTCGCCGACCGCGTCTGGGCGCGGCCCGCCGTGACCGTGCTCGGCATAGACGCCCCGCCGGTGGTCGGCGCCACCCCGTCCGTGCAGGCCGGCGCCCGCGCGCTGGTCAGCCTGCGCGTGCCGCCGGGCGTGGACGCCGTCGAGGCGACCAAGCTGCTCCAGGCCCACCTGGAGGCGCACACGCCGTGGGGAGCGCGGGTGAGCACCGAGCAGATCGGGCAGGGGCAGGCGTTCCGTGCCGACACCACGAGCCCGGCGTACGCGGCGATGGCCGAGGCGATGAGTGTCGCGTACGACGGGGCGGAGATGCAGTACGCGGGGCAGGGCGGGTCCATCCCGCTGTGCAACACGCTCGCGTCGCTGTACCCGCGGGCGGAGATCCTGCTGATCGGGCTCAGCGAGCCGGAGGCGCAGATTCACGCCGTCAACGAGAGCGTGTCGCCCGACGAACTGGAGCGGCTCGCTGTCGCGGAGGCGCTGTTCCTGCGGAACTACGCGGCGGGGTGAACCGGGGCACGCCCCGGCTCGGGCGTGCCCCGGGGTTCCGGGGGCTGCGCCCCCAGACCCCCTCATCGGCCTGAACAGCCTCGTCCTCGAACGCCGGACGGACGGGCTCGAAGGCACGCGCCGGGCGGGGCTGGAGGATGAGCGTTCGCTATCCCTGGGGCACCCCTGCCTCCAGGTACAGCGCCGCCCCCCGCTCCCTTGCCCGCAGTGCCCAGCGCAGTCGCTCGTAACGGATGGGTGGCAGGAGCGTGGCCGCCTCCTCCTCGGTGACGAAGCGCCAGCCGCGCAGTTCGGGGCCCGGCAGCAGCATCTGCCGGGCCCCGCCGCCGCCCAGCCGGCCGCCGTCGTAGAGGAGGCGCAGGCCGCCGTAGCCGGGGGGCACCGGGGGTTCCCAGTCGACGACCAGCAGACGGGGGACTTCGGTGAGCCGGATGCCGGTCTCCTCGGCGACCTCGCGGATGCCCGCGCGCCCGGGTGCCTCGCCGGATTCGACGACGCCGCCGGGGAACTCCCAGCCCGCCTTGTACGTCGGGTCGACGAGCAGTACCCGGTCCAGTTCGTCGAAGAGGAGCACCCCCGCCGCGACGGTCTCCGAGGTGGGCTCGGGGGTCTGCACGATGTCGCAGACCGGCACGGATCCGCTGTTCACGGCCTCGGCGACGCGCACGGCCGACTCGTACGGGGTGAGTGTGCCGTTGTCGACGGGGTGGGCGTCCGCGGTGAGCCAGCCGGCCAGGGCGGCACGGTAGGGCTCTATATGGTCGTACGACCACTGGCGCACCCGTATCTCCCCGTCGGGGAGGTCCGGCGGGATCTCCCGGCCGGCTATTCGTTCGCGCAGGATCGTTTCCGCCGGGGCGAGAAGCACATGGCGTACCGCGATCCTGCGGGACGCGAGTCCGCCGAAGATCTCGTCGCGGTACTCCTGGCGGAGCAGTGTCATGGGGACCACGAGCACGCCCCCGAGTTCGGAGAGCATCGCGGCCGCCGTGTCGACCACGAGCCGCCGCCAGATCGGCAGATCCTGGAAGTCGCCGACCTCGGCGAGGCGCTTGGCGGGCAGCAGGTGCGCCAGCCCGGTGCCGATCAACTCGGGGTCGAAGAGTGTGCTGTTCGGGATCAGGTCGATCAGTTCCCGCGCGGTGGTGGTCTTCCCCGCACCGAACGCACCGTTGATCCAAACGATCACGGTTCCCCCCTCTGCTGTTGGCCCCCTGAGGCTTGCCCGCTCCACCCTGCCACGGAAACCAGGTCCTGATGAGTGCGTGTTCGAGGGGTCGAACACGCACGGAAGCCCGGCCACAGGCGGGCCGGGCTTCTGGTCGCAACAGGGTGATACGGGCGGGAAGGGCCCGGTCAGCCCTCCTTGCCGGGGGAATCGTCGCCCATCGCCAGGCTGTCGTGGCTGATCGTCTCGTCGACCGTGCCGAGGGTGTCCTGGAGGTCGAGCGTGCTGAGGCTGTCGAGGGCCGCACCGTCGAGGGAGTGGGACGGGGTGACGGCTGCCACCACGAAGCCGGTGGCGAGGGAGGCGATGGCGAGCATGCTGCGCTTCTTCATGCCCCACTCAACTGCCGACCCGCCCATGGGTCACGGTCGGGTCTTCCGAAACCTACGGCCGGCTCTTCACCGAGTCCGCCGACATCCGATGTCCTGACCCGTTGCCAGGTGTCCTGACCCGTTGTCAGGCGCCATGGGCCGGTCGAGCGTCGACCACGCCGGGAAACTCTCGATGGCGCGATTCGACTCAACCGCCGCACGTGCAGTGGGGATCGCACACTCACAAGACGCATACTGCCCCTTCCACCACAGTGCAACAGGTCCTACCGTAAACGCGCACGGATGACGCGGACATGCAAACATCCAGCTTTTCGCGAGTACGGAGGAACGTAACGATGCGTCACCTTCCCACCCGCACAACTCGCCGAAGAGCGGTCGGGGCACTCGCCGCGGGGCTGCTCGGCACTCTGGGTCCCGGTACATGGGGGACGACCGGGCCGGCCCCGGCCGCCGCCGCCGCGGCACCGGCCGCATCGGCATCGAGCGCGCCCGTGTCGGCCGCGCCGGCCCTGGACGACGGTCTCGCCCTCACCCCGCCCATGGGCTTCAACAACTGGAACTCCACGCACTGCCGTGCGGAGTTCGACGAGGCGATGGTCAAGGGGATCGCGGACATCTTCGTCGACAAGGGGCTCAAGGACGCCGGGTACGAGTACGTCAACCTCGACGACTGCTGGGCACTGCCCGCCCGCGACGCCGACGGCAAACTGGTGCCGGACCCGGCCCGCTTCCCCGACGGGATCAAGGCGGTCGCGGACTACGTGCACGCCAAGGGGCTCAAGCTCGGCATCTACACCAGCGCGGGCACGAAGACCTGCAACGACGCGGGATTTCCCGGCGCGCTCGGCCACGAGTACAGCGACGCCCAGCAGTTCGCGGACTGGGGTGTCGACTACCTCAAGTACGACAACTGCAACAACCAGGGCGTCGACGCCGAACAGCGCTACACGACGATGCGCGACGCCCTGGAAGCCGCCTCGCGGACGACCGGCCGCCCCATCGTCCACAGCATCTGCGATTGGGGCGAGACCAAGCCCTGGGAGTGGGCGGCCGGCGTCGGTCACCTGTGGCGTACGACCGGGGACATCAGTGACAACTGGGGTTCGATGCTCTCGATCATGAAGCAGAACCTGCCGCTCGCGCGGTACGCCGGCCCCGGGCGGTGGAACGACCCCGACATGCTGGAGGTCGGCAACGGCGGGATGACGGACACGGAGTACCGCACGCACTTCTCGATGTGGTCCGTCATGGCGGCGCCGCTGCTCATCGGCACGGACCTGCGGTCGGCGTCCGAGGAGACCTTCGGCATCATCGGCAACAAGGAGGTCATCGCGGTCGACCAGGACCCGCTCGGCAGGCAGGGCACGGTGCTCTCCTCCGAGGGCGGTCGCTGGGTGGTCGCCAAGGAGATGGAGGACGGCAGCCGCGCGGTCGCCCTCTTCAACGAGACCGGCAGCCCGCAGCGCGTCGCCACCAGCGCGAAGGCCGTCGGGCTGCCCGAGGCGGACGCCTACACGCTGCGCGATCTGTGGCAGCACAGGAGCTACAACACGGCGGGCACGATCTCGGCGACCGTCCCCGCCCACGGCACGGTCCTCGTCCGCGTCTCGGCCGACGGCCGGTGGGCAGTGAACCCGCCCGCCGTGGAACTCGGCGTGAGCGGCGACACGTTGACCGAAGCGGGCAGGGCGACCGCCCTGACGACGTCGGTCACCGACCTGGGCCGCACGCCCGCGAAACGCGTCTCCGTCACCGTGACCGGACCCGAGGGCTGGCGGGTGCGGGCCACGTCGCCGACCACGGCAGGCTCGCTGCCCACCGGCAAGGCGTTGCGCACCGGATGGACGGTGACCGCGCCGGTCGGCACGCCCCCGGGGGCGTACGACGTGACGCTGAGGGCGGGCTACCGCTCTCCGAGCGGGGTGCGGGCCGAGAGCGTGCTGCCGCTCACGGCGACCGTCGCGGTGGCCCCGCCGCCCGGCACGTCGGATCTCGGCGATCTCCCCTGGCTGTCGACGACCAACGGGTGGGGTCCTGTCGAGCGCGACACCAGCAACGGCGAGAGCGCGGCGGGCGACGGCGGTCCGCTCACCATCAACGGTGCCGTGTACGCCACCGGGCTCGGCGTCCATGCGGAGAGCGCCGTCGAGTACTACACCGGCGAGGCCTGCGAGACCGTCGGCGCACAGGTCGGCGTCGACGACGAGGAGGGTGCCGACGGGTCCGTCGCCTTCGAGATCTGGGCGGACGGCACGAAGGTGGCCTCGACCGGCGTCCTTACGAACGCGGACGCCGCACAGGGCCTTTCGGCCGATGTGAGCGGGGCGCGGATGATCCGGCTGGTCGTCACGGACGGCGGCGACGGGATCACATCGGACCACGGCGACTGGGCGTCCGCGCGGCTCACCTGCTGACCGCATCGGTGCGGGGCGGGTGCGGGGGCGCGGAGACCTTTCCGGGCGCCCCCGCCGTAGCCGAGTGTCCCAAGGGGAGGCCACTCCGAGGCACGGTCCGGACGGATGCCTTCGTCGTGCGGGTGCCGATTCGCCGTGGCCGGCCGCGCGGTTGTCCCGCGCCCCTCAGGGGCCCCCGCGGCTCGCTTCGTCGCGTGGGCTCGGCACCACAGGTCCGCGCCCACCGAGCAGAGCCCCCGCACCCCACCCCAGGGGCGCGGGGAACTGCGCGACAAGCCCCGCCGGCCGTCACGTCATCGCGGCCGGAGGACCCCACTGCCAAGACAGCGGGCGGCTCAGCCGACAACCACCGTGCTGCTCGGGCGGCGGCTCAGCGCAGCCGACGCCGCGCCCACGAGACCCGCGTCCGTGCCCATCTGCGCGGGCGTCACCGTGAGCCGCTGCACGAACGAAAGCGTCGCGTAGTCGCGAAGAGCGGCCCGCAGCGGCGCGAACAGCACCTCGCCCGCCTTGCCCACCCCCCCGCCGATCACCGCGATGTCGATCTCCACGAGGGTCGCGGTCGCCGCGATGCCCGCCGCCAGCGCCTGCGCGGCCCGTTCGAAGGAGGCCGTCGCGACGGGGTCGCCCGCGCGAGCGGCGGCGGCCACGGCGGCCGCGGAGGCGTCACCCTCGGGACCCGGCCGCCACCCGCCCTCGATGGCGCGGCGCGCGATGTTCGGCCCGCTGGCGATGCGCTCGACGCACCCGCGGGACCCGCACGGACACAGGTCACCGTCGAGATCCACGCTGATATGGCCGATGTGACCGGAGTTGCCCGTGGGCCCCGGGTGCAGCTTCCCGCCCAGGACCAGGCCCCCGCCGACACCGGTCGAGACGACCATGCACAGCGCGTTGTCATGGCCACGAGCCGCGCCCTGCCAGTGCTCGGCCGCCGTGATCGCCACCCCGTCACCGATCAGCTCGACGGGCAGCCCGTCCGTCACGGCACGCACCCGCTCGACGAGGGGGTAGTCGCGCCACCCGGGAACGTTCACCGGACTCACCGTGCCCGCCGAGGCGTCCACGGGACCGGCGCTGCCGATGCCGACCGCCGTGACCCCGTTCCACAGCGGTGAGCCGGTCAGCTCGCCGAGTACGGCCTCGACGGCCCGTATGACGATGTCGCCGTGCTCCTGCGCGGGCGTCGGCCGCTGGGCGCGCAGCAGGATCCGGCCGTGGCCGTCCACCAGCGCTCCGGCGATCTTGGTGCCGCCGATGTCGAGCGCGGCCACGAGGTCGGTGTGCATCAGTGTCAGTTCTCCCGATCGGATCCCGATTGGACCATGAGGAAAGGGCAGGCCGGTCGCGCGGTGGGGAGAGCGGGCCGGAGAAAGCGATGGACAGTCTCTCTCGCATCTGACAACGTTGTCCAGGCTCTATGCTCGACGCCACATCCCGATCCGGGTGCCACCGAGCCCGTCAGGACCGACGCGGCCCCACAGGACTACAGGACAGGACAGCGCATCGTGGCCGAGACCGCCCGCCGAACCGAGAGCCGCTACGGCAACCGCCCGACGATGAAGGACGTCGCCGCGCGTGCCGGGGTCGGCCTGAAGACGGTATCGCGCGTAGTCAACGGCGAGCCCGGGGTCACCCCCGACACCGAGCGCCGGGTGCAGGAGGCCATCGACGCGCTGGGCTTCCGGCGCAACGACAGCGCGCGCGTGCTCCGCAAGGGCCGCACCGCGAGCATCGGCCTGGTCCTGGAGGACCTGGCGGACCCGTTCTACGGCCCGCTGAGCCGGGCGGTGGAGGAGGTGGCCCGCGCCCACGGCGCCCTGTTGATCAACGGCTCCAGCGCCGAGGACCCGGACCGCGAGCAGGAACTGGTCCTCGCGCTCTGCGCCCGCCGCGTGGACGGGCTGGTCGTCATCCCGGCGGGTGACGACCACCGCTATCTGGAGCCCGAGATAAAGGCGGGCGTCGCCACCGTGTTCGTGGACCGTCCCGCCGGGCAGATCGACGCGGACGTCGTGCTCTCCGACAGCTTCGGCGGTGCGCGCGACGGCGTCGCCCATCTCATCGCGCACGGCCACCGCCGGATCGGGTTCATCGGGGACATGCCCCGCATCCACACCGCCGCCGAGCGGCTGCGCGGCTACCGCGCCGCGATGGAGGACGCCGGCATTCCGGTGGAGCCCGACTGGATGTCCCTGGGCGTCACCGGCCCGGAGCGGGTCCGCCTGGCGGCCGAGACCATGCTCTCGGGCTCCTCCCCCGTGACCGCGGTCTTCGCGGGCAACAACCGCGTGACGGTCACCGTCGTACGCGTCATCGCCGAGCGCGCCCGCCCGGTCGCCCTGGTCGGCTTCGACGACATCGAGCTGGCCGACCTCCTCCAGCCCGGGGTCACCGTCGTCGCCCAGGACGCCGCCCAGCTCGGCCGTACCGCCGCAGACCGCCTCTTCCGCCAGCTCGACGGCTCCCTCCTGCTGCCTGAGCGCATCGAACTCCCGACGCGTCTGATCACCCGCGGCTCGGGTGAACTGCCGCCCTCCGCCTGATACACGGGAGAGGCCGGGCACCACCGTGCCGACCGCACGCTCGAAGCCCTCGGCCTGGCCGTGGCGCCGCGCGAGGGTCCCTGGTCCATCCCGGCGTCCGGCCCGCGGAGCCGGGGCTTATCGACGGGGACCGGCTGCTGCCCCTGACCCGCCGCACGTTCCCGGGCCGGGCGCCCGTCCTCGCGGTCGGCTCGAACGCCTCTTTCGCTCAGCTTCGCCACACGCCACAAGACGCGCCAGTACGTGCTGTCGTCCCCGATCCCCCTGGTCCCCGATCCCCTGGTGAAGGCACGGGTCACCGGGCTGGAGATCGGCGTGTCGGCGCACGTCAGCGCCCTGGGATACGTGTCCGCGTCGCCCTTTCGCGCCCCCCGGGCACACCCGGGACCTGTTCAGCACCTGTTACGGGCGCGCGGCGACCTGCGGCTCCGCGCCGAGGGAACCCGGCTCTTCACCCGGGAGGGGCGCACGACCGCTGCCGGCCCGGAGAAGTGCGTACGCGGTCAGCAGACGGGCAGTCCGGGCACCGGTGAGTCGTTGTCGCCGCCCTGGATGTAGACGTCGCTGACATAGACGCCGGTGTTGCCGCTGTCGTCGTCGGTCTTCGCCCACCACGTGTTCGTCCACTTCCCGGATGTCTCGCGGCGCCCCAGGTCCTGCTGGCAGTAGAAGTAGTTGGTGCCGGAGTTGAGCGTGCCCGCCCGCGCTCCCGCGGCGGTGTAGGACGTGGCGGTCTTCCAGACCTGGCAGTTGTACTTGCCGCCTCCGATGGCATGGCAGACCGGTGCGGGGCTCGCGGTCTGCCCGCCGCCCGAACTCCCGCCCGTGGTACCGCCCTTGGTGGCTCCGGACGAGGGAGCGGGTGCCTTGTCCGTCGGGTCGGCGTCCTCGGTGCGGCCGGCGTCCTCGACGGGTTCCTGCTTGTCGCTCGGGGACGACGACTTCCTCTTGTCGTCCTGTTCCGTGGGCTTCTTGTCGTCCGTCAGGTCGACCGAGCCTCGGGCGGCGCCCGGGGAGGCGGTGCCGTCGGCGTCCTGGGAGGTCCCGGTCCTGGCGGCCGGCCCGGACCCGTCGGAGTCCGTCAGCTGGGCGACGATGACGCCGGTCGAGGCCAGCACGACGGCGACGGCCGCGCCGACGAGCAGGACGCGGCCCCTGCCGCGGCGGCGGGAGGTCGCGGGCGCGGCCGGGTCGGACCTGGCCGGGGTGACCGGATCCGCCGGGGTGGCCGGCTGCGGCATCGGTTGCGGCGGCCCGAAGCCCGGTGGTATCACCGGTACGCTCCGCTCGGTCGCCTCCCGTGCCGGCGGCGCGGGCGCCCTCAACCCGCGTGTCGCCGAGTCCTGGGCCACCCGGTCCTGGGCGGTCGAGCCCTGGTCGGTCGCCGCCGCCACCGCTTCCAGGAGTTCGCTCGCCCGGCCGGCCTCCGGGCGGGACTCGGGCTGCTTGTGCATCAGCTGTCGCAGGACGGGACCGAGCGGTCCGGCCCGCCGCGGTTCGGGCAGCGGTTCGACGACGATCGCCGTGAGCGTGGACCACGTGGAGGTGCGCCGGAAGGGCGAGGACCCCTCGACGGCCGCGTAGAGCGTGGCGCCGAGGGCCCAGATGTCGGAGGCGGGGCCCGGCTCGTACCCCTGGGCCCGTTCGGGTGCCAGGTAGTCCAGGGAGCCGACCAGTTCGCCGCTGCGCGTGAGGTGCGTGGTGGAGCCGTCGCCGGGGTCCTCCATCGTGGCGATGCCGAAGTCCGTGAGGACGACCTGTCCCGAGCGGTCGAGCAGGATGTTGCCCGGCTTGACGTCGCGGTGCAGGACTCCCGCCCGGTGGGCCGCGGCGAGCGCGTCCATGACCTTCGCGCCGATCCCGGCGGCCTCGCGGGCGCCGATCGTGCCGCGCTCGCTCAGGACGTCGTCCAGGGACGGCCCGTCCACCAGCTCCATCACGATGAGCGGGCGGCCGTCGATCTCCGCCACGTCGTGCACGGCGATCACACCGGGGTGCCGCACCCTGGCAGCCGCGCGGGCCTCGCGCTGCATCCGCAGGCCCAGACCGGCGAGTTCGGGTGCGTCCGCGTCCGTATAGGTGCGCAGCTCCTTGACCGCCACCTCGCGGCCGAGCACCTCGTCGCGGGCCCGCCAGACCACGCCCATTCCGCCGCGGCCCAGTTGGGCCACGACACGGTAGCGGCCGGCCAGGAGCCGCCCGGTCCCGTCCGGCTGTTCGCTCTCCCCGGGCCGGGCCCGCTCTCCCGGCTGCTCGTTCTCCCCCGCAGACACCGCTGCCCCGTTCCTGTGACACGCCAATGAAGTGCCGCCCACAGTACGGGTCCCGGGTGACGGCGAGGGCCGGCGGCAAGGGCTGTGACAGGGCCGCTACTTGGCCGAGACGGTCAGGTCCGCCCGCCTCGGTCCCGCGAAGCCCTCCAGGTCCGTGCGGGTGAGCCCGGTCGCCCGTGCCACCTCCGCGACGTCGAGGGCCCCGCAGTCCAGGCCGCGCAGCAGATGGCCGCTGAGCGCCTTGGCGGTGGCGGGCTCGTCCATCACGTCGCCGCCGGCACGGTTGGCGTACGCGACCAGGCGGGCCGCGGCCTGCTCGAAACCCTCGCGGTAGAAGGCGAACACGGCGGCATACCGGGTCGGGAGGTGCCCGGGGTGCATGTCCCAGCCCTGGTAGTAGGCGCGGGCGAGGGCGCGGCGGGTGAGGCCGAAGTGCAGCCGCCAGGCGTCGTGGACCTTCGCCGTCGGACCGACCGGCAGCACGTTGGTGGAGCCGTCCGAGACCCGTACGCCGGTACCGGCGGCCGCGACCTGCATGATCGCCTTGGCGTGGTCGGCGGCCGGGTGGTCGCTCGCCTGGTACGCGGCGGAGACCCCGAGGCAGGCGCTGTAGTCGAAGGTCCCGTAGTGCAGGCCGGTCGCGCGGCCCTCGGCGGCCCGGATCATCCGGGCGACGGTCGCCGTCCCGTCGGTGGCGAGGATGGACTGGCTGGTCTCGATCTGGATCTCGAACCCGATCCGGCCCCGCTCAAGCCCGTGTGCCTTCTCGAACTCCTCCAGGAGCCGCACCATCGCGGTGACCTGCTCCGCGTACGTGACCTTCGGCAGGGTCAGCACCAGCCCGTCGGGCAGTCCCCCGGCCTCCATCAGCCCGGTGAGGAAGATGTCGAGCGTGCGGATGCCCCGGTCGCGGACCGGCGCCTCCATGCACTTCATCCGGATGCCCATGTAGGGGGCGGCCGTGCCGCCCTGGCACGCCTCCGAGATCAGCCGGGCGGCGCGGGCCGCGGTCTCGTCCTCCTCGGCGTCGGGACGCGGCCCGTAGCCGTCCTCGAAGTCGACGCGCATGTCTTCCACCGGCTCGCGCTCCAGCTTGGCGCGTACGCGGGCGTACACGGGCTCCGCGAGATCGTCGGAGAGCCCGAGGACGGCGGCGAAGGAGGCCGCGTCGGGCGCGTGCCGGTCGAGGGCGGCGAGGGCCTGGTCGCCCCAGGAGCGGATGGTGTCCGCGGCGAAGGCGTCACCCGGGACGTACACGGTGTGGACGGGCTGGCGGGTGCCGGGGTCTCCGGGGTAGCGGCGCTCCAACTCGGCGTCGACCGGGGCGAGGGAGGCGCTGATCTCCTCGCTGACGGCGCCGGTGAGGCTCGTCGTCACCTTCTCCTGCTGACCCTGACCCATTCCACACCCTCCTGTTTTCCGCTGAGCGGAATCAACAATCCGTAGAGCGAAGTTATCCGCGACCTTCCGGCTGGTCAACACCCTCATTCCACCCCGCTCGCCCTGCGATTCTCCCCCGGGCCCCTCCCGGAACACGCGCGGACTTCCCCCGGGGTCCATCCCGGCATCTCGACATGTTCACGCCCAACTTCGAGACTGCGAGGCGCACGACTCGACCGGCATCCGTCGCAGAAACGGTCCGCACCACAGACCGGCATTGGCCACAGAAGGAGCATCCCGTGCCCCGTCACAGCCGAGTCACGCGCCGCCTGGGACTCAGGACCGCGCTCGCCGCCGCGGTCGCCCTGCCCCTGTCCAGTACAGCGCTCTCCAGGTCGCCCGCCTCGGCGGCCGACCGCCGTGGCCACCTGGAGGTCATGTCCTTCAACCTGCGGTACGCGAGCACCGCCGAACCCGACAGCTGGGCCGTCCGCCGTCCCGTCACCCGTGCGCTGCTGCGCCAGGAGCGGTTGCACGTCATCGGCACCCAGGAAGGCCTCCACCAGCAGGTGCGCGACATCGCGACGGACCTCGGCGCGCACTACGACTGGATCGGCACGGGCCGCGCGGGGGGCAGCCGGGACGAGTTCATGACGGTCTTCTACGACACCCGCAGACTCGCCCCGGTCGAGTACGACCACTTCTGGCTCTCGGACACGCCCGCCGTGATCGGCTCGAACACCTGGGGCGGCGGCTCCATACGCATGGTCACCTGGGTCCGCTTCCGTGATCTGCGGGACGGACAGCGGGAGTTCTACTTCCTCAACACCCACCTGGACAACGCCAGTCAGAACGCACGCGCGCGTGCCGCGGCCCTGATCGCCGAGCGGATCGCGGGGCTCGACCGTTCCCTGCCGCTGGTGGTGACCGGCGACTTCAACGTCGCCGCCCACCAGAACCCGGTCTACGACACGATGCTGGGCGCCGGCCTCGTCGACACCTGGGAGACGGCGGCCGAGCGGAGCAGGCTGTACGCCACGTTCCACGGGTACCGGCCGCTGACCCCGGACGGCGACCGCATCGACTGGATCCTCGCCTCGCCCGGGGTGAGCGCGCACCGGGCGTCGATCAACACCTTCTCCGTGGACGGCCAGTTCCCCAGCGACCACCTGCCCGTACAGGCGTCCCTGACCCTGGGCTGAGCAGGGCCCCCGCACGCCGTGAGGCCCCCTCGACCGTGTCGGTCGAAGGGGCCTCACAAGATCAGGGAGAGGACTCAGCCCTTGCGGGTCTTGATCTCCTCGGTGAGCTGCGGGACGACCTCGAAGAGGTCGCCGACCACGCCGTAGTCGACCAGGTCGAAGATCGGGGCCTCGGCGTCCTTGTTGACCGCCACGATCGTCTTCGAGGTCTGCATGCCGGCGCGGTGCTGGATCGCACCGGAGATGCCGTTGGCGATGTACAGCTGCGGGGACACGCTCTTGCCGGTCTGGCCCACCTGGTTGGTGTGCGGGTACCAGCCGGCGTCGACGGCGGCGCGCGAGGCACCGACGGCCGCGCCGAGGGAGTCGGCCAGCGCCTCGATGATCGAGAAGTTCTCGCTGCCGTTGACGCCACGGCCGCCGGAGACCACGATCGCGGCCTCGGTCAGCTCCGGGCGGCCCGACGACTCGCGCGGGGTGCGGCCGGTCACCTTGGTGCCGGTCGCAGCTGCGGAGAAGGTCACGGACAGCGCCTCGACGGTGCCGGCGGCCGGGGCGGCCTCGACGGGAGCCGAGTTGGGCTTGACGGTGATGACCGGGGTGCCCTTGGAGACCCGGGTCCTGGTCGAGTAGGACGCGGCGAACACCGACTGGGTGGCCACGGGGCCCTCGTCACCGGCCTCGACGTCGACGGCGTCGGTGATGACACCCGAGCCGATGCGCAGCGCGAGGCGGGCGGCGATCTCCTTGGCCTCGGCGGACGAGGGGACGAGCACGGCGGCGAGGGAGCCCGCGGCGGACACCACCTCGACGGCGGCCTGCAGCGCGTCCACCTTCGGTACGACGAGGTAGTCGGCGTACTCGGCGGCCTCGTCGGTGAGCACCTTCACGGCGCCGTGCTCGGCGAGCGTGGCGGCGGTGTTCGCGGCGCCGGCGCCGAGCGCGACGGCGACCGGGTCGCCGATGCGGCGGGCCAGCGTCAGCAGTTCCAGGGTGGGCTTGCGGACGGCGCCGTCCACGTGGTCGACGTAGACGAGAACTTCAGCCATGGGACTTCTTCTCTCCTGCTTGCGAAAGATGAGGGGCGGTCAGGGAGCCCGCGTCGGGCCCGAGCCCTAGATGAACTTCTGGCCCACGAGGAAGGCGGCGAGCTGCTTGCCGCCCTCGCCCTCGTCCTTGACGATCGTGCCCGCGGTGCGCGCCGGCCGCTCGGTGGCGGAGTCGACCTTGGTCCAGGAGCCTTCGAGACCGACCTCGTCGGCCTCGATCTCCAGGTCCTCAAGGTCCCAGGACTGAACGGGCTTCTTCTTGGCGGCCATGATGCCCTTGAAGGACGGGTAACGCGCCTCGCCCGACTGGTCGGTGACCGACACGACGGCGGGCAGGGAGGCCTCAAGCTGCTCGGAGGCGCTGTCGCCGTCACGGCGGCCCTTCACGACGCC
Organism: Streptomyces sp. NPDC087844; assembly: GCF_044742785.1. NCBI lineage: Bacteria > Bacillati > Actinomycetota > Actinomycetes > Kitasatosporales > Streptomycetaceae > Streptomyces > Streptomyces sp. NPDC087844. The sequence continues at coordinate 226,401 of NZ_JBIUVD010000010.1, forward strand.
GTCCGCGACGGAGACCTCGGAGAGCAGCGTGACCTGCGGGACGCCCAGGCGCTCGGCGACCAGCGCCGGGAGTACGCCCATGGTGCCGTCGGTGGAGGCCATGCCGGAGATGACCAGGTCGTAACCGGCCTTCTCGATCGCCTTGGCCAGCACCAGCGAGGTGCCGATCGCGTCGGTGCCGTGCAGCTCGTCGTCCTCGACGTGGATGGCCTTGTCCGCGCCCATGGACAGCGCCTTGCGCAGCGCGTCCTTCGCGTCCTCGGGGCCCACGGTCAGCACGGTGATCTCCGCGTCGTCCGCTTCGTCGGCGATCTGCAGGGCCTGCTCGACCGCGTACTCGTCGAGCTCCGACAGCAGGCCGTCCACGTCGTCACGGTCGACGGTCAGGTCCTCGGCGAAGTGCCGGTCGCCAGTGGCGTCGGGCACGTACTTCACAGTGACAACGATCCTCAAGCTCACGCCGGCTCTCCTACTGCATCGTCTTTTCTGGGCTGCCTGCCTACGGGCAGCATAGGCGCCTGAAGCGGCCGTTCCCGGTGAGGGCTACCCGCGCTCCGGACGAATATTACTCGCCAGTACGCACGAACCACGCTCCCGCAGACCGTTCCCTCTGAGCAAGCGCTTTGAACTGTGACCTTCGCAACGCAGCGTAATCGGAACTCGACACCACCAGGAGCGCGGCGTCACTCCCGCAGCCCGCCGAACCGCCCCTGGTGGTAGAGGAGGGGGCCGCCCTCACCGGCGGGATCGCCGAGCACCACCTCGGCCAGCACGATGCGGTGGTCCCCCGCCGGAACCCGCGTGACCACCCGGCACACGAGCCAGGCGAGGACGCCGTCGAGCACGGGAACGCCCTCGGGCCCCTCCCGCCAGACGGTGGGTTCGCCGAAGCGGTCGGCGCCGCTGCGCGCGAAGGTGGCGGCCAGCCCCTGCTGGTGCTCACCGAGCACGTGGACGCCGACGTGGTCCGTGCGGGACATCACCGGCCAGCAGGAGGCGCCGGTGCCGATGCCGAACGAGATCAGCGGGGGCTCGGCGGACACGGAGGCGAGCGAGGTGGCGGTGAAGCCCACGGGACCGTCGTCGCCCCGTGCGGTGATCACGGCGACGCCGGCCGCGTGCCGGCGGAAGACGGAGCGGAGCAGGTCCGGGGAGGCGAGTCGGGAGGTGCGGAGATCGGGCGTGGCCGTCATGGAGTCGTCCTTCTGCGCGAGGCCGGCGGCGGGGGTCCTGGGCTGCTCAGCAGCCCGGACAGCGCCCGCCCGCACCGCGGACGACGGCCGGAGTACGCGTGCGTTCACACTCGGAGAGCCCGAAGAGGGGCGGTTCCATGGACATACGGTCAGGCTGACGATAGGTGGCTGATGCAGTCAAGTGCGTCCCGGCATCTGGGAGAAGCGTCACCGGCGGCCTCCAACCTCTGATCAGGGGGTTCCGACCGCCTCGCCGAGCGCGGCGATCACGTCGGCCCTGCGCGGCTGTCCGGTCGCGCGGCGTACGACACGGCCCTCGGCGTCGAGGACGAGCACGGTCGGCGTCTTCAGGATGTCGAGTTCGCGCACGAGGGCCAGGCGGTCCTCCGCGTCGATCTCGACGTGCCGCACGCCCGGGACCATTTCGGCCACCTCGCCGAGCACCCTGCGGGTCGCCCGGCACGGTGCGCAGAAGGCGCTGGAGAACTGGACGAGGGTGGCCCGCTCGCCGAGGTTCTCGCCCAGTTCGGCCGCGCCCAGCCGCTTCCCGTCGTCCCGTCCGCGCACTCTGACCCTCCCGCTCCGCCGCCGGTTCAGCACTCCGTAGGCGCTCGCCGCCGCGAGCACCAGCACACACACCACGAGTCCGGTCATCTCCGCCTTCAGCGTTCATGCGACTGCAAAGATTCCCGCCGTCCCGGAAAGATCTGCATACGGAATGCTTGCCTCATGGACATCGACGTGAGAGGGCCGCGCTTCGGCGCGGCCGTGACGACCGCGGTTCTGGCGGTCGTGCTGATCACCGGCAGCGCCTGGCTGCTGGCCTGGCAGACGCTGGCGTTCGCGCTGGGCGCGGCGGGCGGCGTCGGCCGCTCGCCGTACGGCCTGCTGTTCCGCCGGGCCGTCCGTCCGCGGATCGGGCCGCCGACGGAGTTCGAGGCGCCGCAGCCGCCGCGGTTCGCGCAGGCGGTCGGCCTGGCGTTCGCGGTGGTGGGCCTTCTCGGCTTCACGGCGGGCCCCGAGTGGCTGGGGCTCGCGGCCACCGGGGCGGCGCTCGCGGCGGCGTTTCTCAATGCGGCGTTCGGGTATTGCCTCGGGTGCGAGATGTACCTGCTCGTACGACGCGTGACGGTTCGCGCGGAGTAAAGGCGGCGTAAAACACCGAGGTGGATCAAGGGATGACGTGACGAGAATCTCGTCAAACCCGGGCACCAGGGCTGGTCACTCGTCCGTTCTTCGGGCACGATCTGCGCAATGCCGTAAACCTACGGCAGCGTAAGTTCCCCGCCGGGAGCCCCCCTTCCAGGCAGACCAGAGAGAAGGGTCCACGCCGTCCATGGCTGAGCTTGCCTACCGTCCCGCCATCGGTCTCGCCCAGACGTTGTTCAAGGCCTGGGACCTGAAGATCGACCTCAGGGGAACGGAGAACATCCCGCGCACGGGCGGCGCCGTGCTGGTGAGCAATCACATCAGCTATCTCGACTTCATCTTCGACGGTCTCGCCGCCCTGCCGCAGAAGCGCCTGGTCCGCTTCATGGCGAAGGAGTCGGTGTTCCGGCACAAGATCTCCGGTCCGCTGATGCGCAACATGAAGCACATCCCCGTGGACCGCAAGCAGGGCGAGACGGCGTACGCGCACGCGCTGGAGTCGCTGCGCTCCGGCGAGATCGTCGGGGTCTTCCCCGAGGCCACGATCTCCCAGTCCTTCACCCTGAAGAGCTTCAAGTCGGGCGCGGCGCGCATGGCCCAGGAGGCGGGCGTCCCGCTGATCCCGATGGCCGTGTGGGGTACGCAGCGACTGTGGACCAAGGGCCACCCGCGCAACTTCAAGCGCAGCCACATCCCGATCACCATCCGGGTCGGCGAGGCGATCGAGGCCTCCCGCGACAAGTACGCGGGCGCGATCACCCGCCAGGTGCGCGAGCGCGTACAGGAGCTCCTGGAAGCCGCGCAGCGCGCCTATCCCGTACGCCCCAAGGGCCCGGACGACACCTGGTGGATGCCGGCACACCTCGGCGGTACGGCACCGACCCCCGAAGAGGTGAAGGCCGCCGAGGCCCGCTGAGCCGCGGCTCCGGAGGCGCTACCGGGGATCCCGGACGGTGATCCGCGCCCCCGGGCCGACCTTCTCGATCGAGCCGCTCGGTGAGTGAGGCCGTGCGCCTTCGATATCGGCCACCGGGATCGGGGACGGCCCCGCAGATGCAGAAGAAGATCGCCGGGGTCGACCATCCCGTGAACCGGGTGCCCGGCCCTGGGTGCCGGTTCCAGCGGCGGCAGGTCGCACTCCCTCCGTCGCACCACACCACCTCGCCGGTGTCGGGCCGCTCGACGGTCGCCCGGCCTGCGGCGACAGTGACAAGGCCCTCGTCACCGGTGGTCCGCATGGGCCGCGTCCCGTCCCGGCCCCGGTCGAGGTACTCGCCGCCGACTTCACCGACCGTCGAACCGGCCGTGCGGGCTGTGAAGTGATGGGAATTCGCCGAAGGAACGGCAGGAGCAGGGATACCAGATCGCTGTACCTCCAAAGAAGGGGCCGGAGTCAGGGCATTCGACTCCGGCCCCTCACTTCATGACAAGCGCCTGTCCCTGTTCCGTTCCCGGCCTGCTTTTTCGCATTCCGCATTGCAGTAATGCTTGCGGGTACCTTTCGCGAAAAAAGCCCTCGGCCCAGGTGGTGGTCATGGACTTCTACGGACTTTTTCGAACCCGCGCTGATTGTCCTTCAGGACGGCTCGGACCATGAAGAACAAGTTCAGGCACGGCCCGGATACGGCCGTCAGGCCGTCCGACGTGCCGGGACGGGGCATCGTCCGACCCGCCCTCGGACGAATTCCGAATCCCGACCGGTCACAGCGCGCGTCGAGGCTGGGGGCGGGGTTCGCTGCGGACGTTCGACGTCTGGTATGTCGTGCGGACCGGATCAGCGCCCACCCCGCTCTCACTGACGCCGGCGGACGACGCACTGCGGGCGCCGGGAGAGGCCAGTCCCGCCGCGGACGCGACACTGTTCGGCGAGGGGGCGGCGGGAGAATGCGCTTCCGGGACGCCATGAGCCACGTTCCCCCACTGCTCGCCCCGAGCGGGCACCGGGGCGTGGACCGCCGGCGGACCGGCGGGGAGGCCGCCCATCCACATGCGCTCCACCTGTGCACGTGCCCGTTCCTCCGCCTGTGCCTGAGCCTGTGTCTGTGCCTGCGTCTGCGCCTGTCCGTAGGTGGCCACCGGCTGCGGACCGGCGGGAAGACCACCCATCCACATGCGCTGTGCCTGCGCCTGCGCCTGTACCCGTGCCTGCGCCTGCGCCTGCGCCTGTGCCTGTAGCCGCGCCTGCGCCTCCGCCTGTCCGTATGCCACCGGCGGACCGGCGGGGAAACCGCCCATCCGCATGGGCCCCGCCTGTGGCTGCACCGGGCCCGCATGAGGCCACTGCATTTGCTGTGCCGGGTTCCGCGCCCAGGTCTGTGCGGGCGCCCGCCCAGGCACGGGCATCGGCACGGCCGCTCCCTGTCCTGCCCGCGCCTGCCTCTGCGCCTGCTCCTGCGCTTGCATCTGTGCCTGCCTCTGCGCCTGCTCCTGCGCTTGCCTCTGTGCCGCCTCCTGCCTCAATTCTTCGGGCCGGAGAACCGGCATCAGATCCCGGTTCCCACGCGCGTAGCCAGATTCGATCGTGATCAACATTCCATTGGCCAGGTTGGAAGCCGGCATATTGGCCCAACCCGCGTCGCGCAGCGCGTTATTGGCGACAGGAAGTATACGTGCGATAATATCCCTCTTGGATTTCTTGCGTTCGTCTTCAGTGAGGGTCATATAAGCATTCCATGCGGCGTTGTACTGGGGGTTACTCATATTTCTCCAGACTCGCGTAATGCGTTTCTGCTTCCTGTTCGTATCCAGTTACGGCGGGCGGTCGACCGTGGTTCATTCCCTTCCGGATGGACCGGAGTGCACGAGGGCGCCCTCCCACGAGACGCGCTGCGGCAGAGGGGCGGATGGCCCCAAGAACCGACACCCCGCACGCGGACGAGCGGCCCCGGATGCCAAACGCTCGCCGACAGGGAAGAACCGGGCGCCTGCGCCCGGCTTGCCGCCCCGGGGTCCTGGCAATGTCCTCGGCCCTCAGCAGGGCGGCCGGGGCGTGGGCCTTGGCATGACAGATGCCGGTGCCCTGCTCCGGCACGCCGGAGGCGCGTCAGGTGACGCGCAGGCCGCCGGGGTCCCGGGAATGCGGGAGTGCGGGAGTGCGGGAGAGCGTCACGCATGAACTCGAAGGCGGCCTGCGCAGAGGCACACGGGTCGGCGGACCGGCAGTCGCGCGGCGGCCTCACGAACCACCGGACGGTGCGGGTCGACGGCCTTGTCCGTGCGTCGGGTCAGAAGGTCGGACTCCGCGTCCGCTAGCGCGCCGTCTCCTCCTTGAGCGCCGCCACGAAACCGTCGACATCGTCCTCGGTGGTGTCGAAGGCGCACATCCAGCGCACGTCTCCCGCGGCCTCGTCCCAGAAGTAGAAGCGGTACCGCTTCTGCAGGCGCTCACTCACGTCATGGGGCAGCCGGGCGAAGACCGCGTTGGCCTGCACCGGGTACAGGATCTCGACCCCGTGCACCGCGCGCACGCCCTCGGCGAGGCGCAGGGCCATCTCGTTGGCGTGGCGGGCGTTGCGCAGCCACAGATCCTTGGCGAGCAGGGCCTCCAACTGCACCGACACGAAGCGCGCCTTGGAGGCGAGCTGCATCGACAGCTTGCGCAGATGCTTCATGTGGCTGACGGCGTCCCGGTTCAGGACGACGACGGCCTCGCCGAACAGCGCGCCGTTCTTGGTGCCGCCGAAGGACAGGACGTCCACGCCGACCGCGTTGGTGAACGCCCGCATCGGTACGTCCAGGGAGGCGGCCGCGTTCGCTATCCGGGCGCCGTCGAGGTGCACCTTCATGCCGTGCCCGTGGGCGTGCTCACAGATGGCGCGGACCTCGTCGGGCGTGTAGACCGTGCCCAGTTCGGTGTTCTGGGTGATCGACACCACCTGTGGCATCGCCCGGTGCTCGTCGTCCCAGCCGTACGCCTGCCGGTCGATCAGCTCGGGCGTGAGCTTGCCGTCCGGCGTGGCCACCGTGAGCAGCTTGAGCCCGCCCATGCGCTCGGGAGCGCCGCCCTCGTCGACGTTGATGTGCGCGCTCTCCGCGCAGATCACCGCACCCCAGCGGTCGGTGAGCGCCTGCAGTGCCACGACGTTGGCGCCCGTGCCGTTGAAGACGGGGAACGCCTCGGCGCCCGCGCCGAAGTGGCCGCGGATTACCTGCTGGAGGTGGCCGGTGTAGTCGTCCTCGCCGTACGCGATCTGGTGCCCTCCGTTGGCCAGGGCCAGGGCGGCGAGCACCTCGGGGTGGGCGCCCGCGTAGTTGTCGCTGGCGAAGCCGCGCACCTGCGGGTCGTGGCGCCGCCGGGCATCCGTCCTCGGCCGGTTCACGGCTTCTCGGTCAGCCACAGACGCTTTCCGTTCACTTCGGGGGCGGGCTGCTCCCAGACACCGGCGATGGACTCGGCGAGATCCTTGACGTCCGTGAAGCCCGCGAACTTCGCGTTCGGGCGCTCCGCGCGCATCGCGTCGTGCACCAGCGCCTTCACGACCAGGATGGCGGCCGCGGACGTCGGCCCCTCGGCACCCTCGGCGATGCCCGCCTTGCGGAAGTAGTCGGCCATGGCCAGCGTCCACGCCTCGGCGGCGGCCTTGGCGGCGGCGTACGGGGCGTTGCCCGCGGTGGGCTTGCCGGCGCCCGCGGCGCTGATCAGGACGTACCGGCCGCGCTCGCTGCGCTGCAGTGCCTCGTGGAAGGCGAGTGAGGTGTGCTGCACGGTACGGATGAGCAGCAGCTCCAGCAGATCCCAGTCGTCGAGGCTGGTCTTGGTGAAGGTCTCGCTGCCGCGCCAGCCGCCGACGAGGTGGACAAGGCCGTCGACGCGCCCGAACTCCTTCTCGGTGCGCGCGGCCCAGTCCCTGGCCGAGTCCCTGTCGAGCAGGTCGACCGTGTCGCCGACGACGGTGGCGCCGCCGTGCGCGTAGCGGGCCGCGTCCACGGCCTCGGCCAGTCGCTCCGGGTCGTTGTCGGACCCGACGACGACGGCCCCGGCCTCGGCGAGCCGCAGCAGGGTCGCCCGGCCCACGGGCCCGCCCGCGCCGGCCACCGCGATCACCGCGCCGCTCAGTGCCCCATTACCGTTCGCCATGGTCTTCGCCTCCTGAGCAGTGTTCCGGACGCGGTCGCTCACGCGGCCACCCGCTCGGCACTCGCCGCCGTGATGCCACGCGTCGACGCGATGACAACCTTGAGTTTCTTGGAGAGTGCCTCATAGAACATGCTCAGGGGAAACTCGTCCGGAAGCACCTCGTCCACCAGCTTGCGCGGCGGCAGCGTCACATCGAGGGCGTCGGGGCCCTTGGCCCAGCGGGATCCCGGGTGCGGGGAGAGGTACTGGGAGACCAGGTCGTACGCGGCGAACCAGTGGACCAGTTTCGGACGGTCGATGCCGTCGCGGTACAGCTTCTCGATCTCGGCGCACAGCTGGTTGGTGACCTGCGGGGCGCGCTGCCAGTCGATGAAGAGCTTGTTGTCGGTCCAGCGGACGACATCGTGCTTGTGCAGGTAGGCGAAGAGCAGCTGGCCGCCGAGGCCGTCGTAGTTGCGGACGCGGTCGCCGGTCACGGGGAAGCGGAACATCCGGTCGAAGAGCACCGCGTACTGCACGTCACGGCCCTGCGGGAAGCCGTCGGCCTCCAGCGTCACGGCCTCCCTGAAGGCGGTGAGGTCGCAGCGCAGCTCCTCAAGGCCGTACATCCAGAACGGCTGGCGCTGCTTGATCATGAAGGGGTCGAAGGGCAGGTCGCCGTGGCTGTGGGTGCGGTCGTGGACCATGTCCCACAGGACGAAGGCCTCCTCGCAGCGGGCCTGGTCGGCGACCATCTCGCGGATGTCGTCGGGCAGTTCGAGGCCGAGCGTGCCGACGGCGGCCTCGGTGACCTTGCGGAATCGGGCCGCCTCGCGGTCGCAGAAGATACCGCCCCAGCTGAACCGCTCGGGGGCCTCGCGCACGGCGATGGTCTCGGGGAAGAGGACGGCCGAGTTGGTGTCGTACCCGGCGGTGAAGTCCTCGAAGGTGATGCCGCAGAACAGCGGGTTGTCGTAGCGGGTGCGCTCCAGCTCGGCCAGCCAGTCGGGCCAGACCATGCGCAGGACGACCGCTTCGAAGTTGCGGTCCGGATTCCCGTTCTGCGTATACATGGGGAAGAGGACGAGGTGTTCGAGACCGTCCTCGCGGTGTGCCGCCGGCTGGAAGGCCAGCAGCGAGTCGAGGAAGTCCGGCACCTGGAAGCCCCCGTCGGCCCAGCGGCGCAGGTCCTCCACGAGCGCCGCGTGGTACTCGGCGTCGTGCGCGACGAGCGGCGAGAGCTCCTGGACGGCGTCCATGACCCGGCGCACGGCCAGGTCGGCGTCGGCCGGATCGGGGGCGCTCTCGGCATCGAAGTCGATCGACCCGTCCTTGGACTGCCATGGCCGGATCCGCTCCACGGCATCCTTGAGGACGGGCCAGGCGGGGTGGCTCACCACCCTGCTCCGAGGAGGAATCCGCTCCTCCGCACCCACCTGCACAAGAATTTCCGTCATGACCCACCTTCCACGGGAGAACCTCGCATATGGACACCGTATGCGTGTGGGACTCTCGGAAACAAGTGGAGTCTCGGGAGATTATCCTGCCCCCTCGTGACTTCACCGCTCTTTTTCCTGCAGGACACCGCGAAGGCGAATACTTCCACCGTCGGCCGGGTATCCGCCGGAGTTCGGGCGACCGGCTCCCGAAGGCCGGCCCGGCGTCCGGTCAACCGGCCGGGGACTCGCCCACGCGGGGGTGAGCCGCAAAGGGGTCGGCAGGGCCCGTTCCCCCGGCCGGCGGGGCTCATTCCCGGCCACCGGAGCGGGTACAACGTCCGTCGGGGCCACTAGGCTGCGGCCTTGCCGCGTGGGCACGGGACCGCAGCGCGCGGCAGCCGAGCCGCCGTCGACGGAAGCGGAGTCAACCCTTGAACTTCCTCACCATCGGTCACCGCGGGATCATGGGTGTCGAACCGGAGAACACCCTTCGTTCCTTCACCGCCGCACAGCAGGCGGGCCTCGACCTGATCGAACTGGATCTGCATCTGAGCAAGGACGGCGCGCTCGTCGTCATGCACGACGCCGACGTGGACCGTACGACCGACGGTTCGGGGCCGATCGCCGAGAAGACCCTCGCGGAGCTGCGCGTGCTGGACGCGGGTCGCGGTGAGCGCGTCCCGGTCTTCGAGGAGGTCCTGGACGCCGTCACGGCCCCGCTCCAGGCAGAGATCAAGGACGTGGCCGCGGCCCGGGCACTCGCCGAGGTGATGAACCGGCGCGACCTGGTGGGCCGGGTCGAGGTGCTGTCCTTCCACGACGAGGCGGTCGCCGAGATCGCGCGGCTCGTGCCCGGCGTCCGTACGGCACTGGTCGCCAGCCGCTACGGCATCGATGTCGTCGAGCGGGCGACCGCGGTCGGCGCCACGACCCTGGTGCTGAACATCCGGCGGCTGACCCTGGAGATCGTCGAGCGTGCGCGCAAGGCGGACCTGCGCGTCATCGGCTGGGTCGTGAACACCCAGGACCATCTGCGGCTCGTGCGCGCCCTGGAGCTGGACGGCGCGACCACCGACTACCCGGAGATCAAGCGCACCGGCCGCTTCACGGCATAGCCGCCGCCGGCGAGCCGATCGGCGGCGTAACGATTATGCGAGCGGCTTCGCCAGGAGCTCGAACTGCAGGTCGTCGCGCTGCGGCAGACCGAACCGCTCGTCGCCGTACGGGAAGGGAGTCATCTCTCCCGTACGGCGGTAGCCGCGTCGCTCGTACCAGGCGATGAGGTCCTCGCGCACGGAGATCACGGTCATGTGCATCTCCTTGGCGTCCCAGGTCTCGCGGGCCAGCCGCTCCGCCTCGGCGATGATCATCTTGCCGAGACCTGCCCCCTGGAGTGCGGGGCTGACCGCGAACATGCCGAAGTAGGCGTGCGTACCACGGTGTTCGAGCTGGCAGCAGGCGACCGTCGTGCCGTCGCGCTCGACGGTCAGCAGTCGGCTGTCGGGCGACTTGATGACGGCGAGGACGCCTTCCGGGTCCGTCCGCTGCCCCTGGAGGATGTCCGCCTCGGTGGTCCAGCCGGTCCGGCTGGAGTCTCCTCGGTAGGCCGACTCGATCAGTGCGACCAGGGCGTCCACGTCGGTGTCGACGGCGTCTCGGAAGGTCAGTCCGTCGGGAGCGGTGGGCATGGGAGCGGTTCTCCGATCTCGGGCGCGGCTCGGCCACGGACGAGAGTAACGCTCCCGTTCGCCCCCGTTACGCTCGGGACGCATGGTGCATGCACTGAGCAGCCGGACCTTGCTCCGCCCCACCGATCCCGAGCGTTCCCGCGCCTTCTACGGCGAGAAGCTCGGCCTGCCCGTCTACCGCGAGTTCGGCACGGGCCCCGAGCGCGGCACCGTCTACTTCCTCGGCGGCGGCTTCCTGGAGATCTCGGGCCGTTCCGCGGAACCGCCCTCCCCCGCCGTCGGGCTGTGGCTTCAGGTGGCCGACGTGCGGGCGGCGTACGAGGAACTCGTGGCCGCCGGTGTCGAGGTGGACCGGCCGCCGGTACAGGAGCCGTGGGGGCTCGTGGAGATGTGGCTCACCGATCCGGACGGCACGCGGATCGCGGTGGTGGAGGTGCCGTCCGACCATCCGCTGCGGTACCGGCCGTGAGGGACGAGCGCGGTGGCCCGGCGGGCCCGACAGCCCGACAGCCCGAGTCGGCCGGGCGTCACTGCCTGCAGAGGCAGAACGGGTGGCCCGCCGGATCCGCGTACACCCGGAAGCCGCGGCGGCCCCCCTCGTCGTCCAGGTCGAGCGGGGTGGCGCCGAGAGCCAGTACCTGGGCCTCGGCCTCGTCCATGTCCGGCACGTCGAAGTCCAGGTGCAGCTGCTGGGACCCGCCGTCGGCGCTCGGCCAGTCGGGCGGGCGGTGGTCCGGGGCCCGCTGGAAGGAGATGCGATGGCCGCCGGGCGCGTGGAGGTCGTACCAGTCGTCGCTGTACCGACTCACCTCGCCGCCCAGGACGCTCGCGTAGAACTGCGCCAGCGCGGGCGGATCCGGGCAGTCGAGCGCTACGAGGCTGTACGTGGCGATGGCCATGGTGATCCCTTCACTTCGTAAGTTCACAGGTCCTTCAGCGCGGGCAGCAGCTTCTTCTCCGCCCAGTCCAGGAAGGGGAACTGGTGGTCTCCCCCGATCTGGACGAGGGCGACCTCGGTGAAGCCCGCCTCGGCGTAGGGGCGGACGGCCTCGACGAAGGCGTCCACGTCGTCGCCGCACGGAACGCTCTCGGCGACGTCCTCGGGCCGGACGAGCTGGGTGGCCGTGTCGAAGCTCGCCGGGCTCGGGAGTTCGGAGTTGACCGGCCACCCGCCGAGCGACCAGCGGAACTGCTCGTGCGCCCGCGCCACCGCGGCGTCCTTGTCGGTGTCGAAGCAGACGGGCAGCTGGCCCACCCTGGGCTTGCCGCTGCCGCCGTGCCGGTCGAAGGACTCGATCAGTTCGGCCTTCGGCTCGGTCGCGATCACCAGGTCGGCCAGCCGCCCCGCGAGGGCGCAGGAGCGCTCGCCCGAGACGGCGACACCGATGGGCGTCGGCTCGTCCGGCAGATCGAAGAGCTTGGCGTTCTCCACGTCGAAGTGCGTTCCGTGGTGGTTCACGTTCTTGCCCTCGAACAGCGCGCGGATGATCTCGATGGCCTCTTCCAGCATTTCGAGGCGCACGTGCGCGGCGGGCCAACCGCCGCCCACCACATGCTCGTTGAGATTCTCGCCGGAGCCGAGCCCGAGCCGGAAGCGGCCCTCGGCGAGCAGCTGCGTGGTGGCGGCCTTCTGCGCGACGACGGCCGGATGGTAGCGGGTCGTCGGACAGGTCACGTACGTCATGAGGGGGATCGTGGACGTGGCCTGCGCGGCGGCCCCGAGAACACTCCACGCGTACGGCGCGTGTCCCTGCTCGGCCAGCCAGGGGAAGTAGTGGTCGGACGTGACCGAGAAGTCGAAGCCCGCCCTTTCGGCAGCCACCACGTGCTGTACGAGCTCACGCGGCCCGGCCTGTTCGGTCATCATCGTGTATCCGATTTGCACCATATATTCCTATTAGCCGGTCGGGGTCACCCGAAACGTCCTCCCTGCGGGCGGCACCCGAGTGCCCGTACCTCGACGATCCAGTCATCCAGCGGGGCGAACGCGCGCGGGCGCGGATACGAGGGGTACGGGTGCGGGTCAGCCGGCCGGGTGGCCGGCGGCGATATGGCTCACATCGCTCAGCCGCAACGGCTCCTCGCGGGGTCCGCCTGTTCCGCCTGTTCCGCCGGGTCCGCCGGGTCCGCCGGGTCCGTCACCGGCTCCGGACGCGATCGGGCCGAGCAGGAAGCCCACATGATCACCGGCGTCCACGCGCCCTTCGACCTGCCCCACGAACCAGGCGGGCACGCCGTCCAGCACGGGGACGCCGCCCGGCCCGGGGGTCCACGCCGCGCGGGCGAACTTGTCGACGCGGCGCCCGCTCCCGTCGACGCCGTCCCCGGTCTCCCCGCCGAACAGCTCCGCGAGCGCGTACTGGTCCCGGCCGAGCAGATGCACGGCGAGCCGCGGGGCCGAGCGCGCCACACGGTAGGTGCGGTTGACCTTCGACAGCCACACCATGAAGCGGGCCGGCCGGATCGAGCCCTGCGCGGCGAAGCCCACCAGACAGCCCGCCCGCTCCCCGCCGGCGTGCGCCGTCACCACGTAGACCGGGGTGTCGAGCCGGTCGAGGAACGGCTCCATGGACCCGGCCGCCCCCGAAGACCCCGTCATCCCCGAATCCCCCGCCCTTCACCGAAGTCCCGGTCGGCGCGGAGCGCTCCGCCACCCCTGAGCGCTCCGCACCCGACGTCTCAGTGGCTGCCGAGGCCGCCGCTCCCGAAGCCGCCGCTGCTGTTACGGCTCCACCGGCGCCGCTTCTGGTTCCTGGCCCGCCGCGTGGACATGTTGCCCGAGGAACGCAACTCATGCGGGGTGAGGACACTGCCGTCGTGCGGCATCTCGTCGGGCTCGCGCATCTCCGAGATCTCGTGGACCGCGCCGGTGTCGGGCAGCCGGGGCTGGTCCTCGGGACGCGGCGGTCCTGGCTCCCGACTGCGCACCCGCATGCCCCACCACACCGCGGCGACCAGCATGGCCGTGACCAGAAGTCCCACCACGAGGGGTCCCACGACGAAGGGCGCCGAACCGGCCACGACCTCGTGCGGGATCGCTGGGTCCCTGCCGAAGCTCTCCATAAAGGTGCGAGTACCCGCACAGAACGACCCAAACAGGGCGGGATCGGTACGCGCGTCGCGGTGTGCCGGGGTCTGCCGGGGGTACGGGGAGGGGATGCGAATGGGTGTACTAGACGTCGGCTCGAACACGGTGCGGCTTGTGATCGCGGAAACGGATGGAGCTGTCCCGCTTCCCGTGCACACCGCAAAGCGTCAGCTGCGCCTCTCCGCCCATGTGGAGCGGGGCGGCCGTCTGCCGACGGAACAGGTGGACCGGCTGGTGGAGGCGGTGAAGGACACCCGGGCGGAAGGCAGGCGGTGGGGGGTGAGCCAGCCGTTCGCGTTCGCCACCGCGATCGTGCGGGACGCCCCGAACCGCGACGAGATCCTCAGCCGGATCGCCGCCGAGTCGGGGGTACCGCTGCAGGTGCTGCCCGGCGAGGTGGAGGCCGAGCTGACCTTCCTGGCCGCCCGGCGCTGGATGGGCTGGCGCGCCGGGCCGCTGGCTCTGCTGGACATCGGCGGCGGTTCGTTCGAGGTCGCCTTCGGCCGGAGCAGACTGCCCGACTTCGCCATCGCGCTGCCGCTGGGCGCCAACCGGCTCACCCGCGAGTTCTTCCGCGGCCAGGACCCGCCGTCGCCGCACCGGACCCGGCTGCTGCGTCGGCACGTACGCCATCAGCTGCGCGATGTCGCGGCCCGCATCCGCTGGGAGGCGCCGCGGACGGCGGTCGTCACCTCGCGGACGTTCCAGCAGCTGGGACGGCTGTGCGGGGCGGCTCCCGGCCGGTCCGGGCCCTTCACCACCCGGACCATGACCCGCTCCGACCTGGGCAGGGCCGTGGAGCAGCTGGCTGTGCTGCCGGCCGCGGAGCGCGCTCTCCTGCCCGGTATCTCCCTCGCGCGTTCCGGGCAGTCCCTGGCCGGAGCGATCGTCGCGCACACCACGATGAAACTGATGGGCATCGACGAGGTGACCATCTGCCCCTGGGCGCTGCGTGAAGGGGTGCTGCTGCGCTGTATCGAGGAAGGCAGCTCCGAGTGGTGGGACTCGTACAGTTCGGAGGCCCAGGAGAACGCGGCGCCGACCGCGACACCGCTGGTGCTCCGCCCTCTGCGCGGGGCCGAGGCGACCTCCGCGCCGGCCCCCTCGTCCTCGGCCCGACGCCCGGGCTGACAGTCGGCGCTCCCGCCGGCGGTGCGGGCTGTTCACGTCAGGCAGGCCGTCACGTGGTGCAGGCCGTCCCGTTGAGGGTGAAGGCCGTGGGTGCGGTGTTGCCGCCGGACCAGGAGCCGTTGAAGCCGAAGGTGACCGCCGCGCCCGGTGCGAGGGCCGCGTTGTAGCTCGCGTTGGCGGCGGTGACGGCCGAGCCGGACTGGGTGACGGTCGCGTTCCACGCCTGCGTCACGCTCTGCCCGGCGGGCCAGCTCCACGCCAGCCGCCAGCCGTCGACAGCGGTGGTGCTCGTGTTCCTCACCGTCACCTGCGCGGTGAAGCCGGTGTTCCACTGGCTCTGCACGGCGTACGCGACCGCGCAGGCTCCCACCGGGTCGGGCGTACCGTCGTCGACCCAGCCGAGCGCCTCGGCGATGCCGTAGTAGGCGGGCTTGGGCTGGAAGTTCTCGTCGTACGGGGTCGCCGCGCCGTACCCGGTGAACACGTCCGGGATCCATGAGTCGGAGTCGGTGAATCCCCAGACGGTGACGCCCTCGCAGCGCGCCACGGCGACGCAGGCGGCGGTGACCGCCTTGTACTCCGCCTTCTGCTGGGCGAGTTGGGCGCTCGTGGGCGGGACGGTCATGCGGATGTCGAGTTCGGTGATCGCGACGTCCACGCCGAGGTCGGCGAAGCGCTGGATGTTGGCCTGGAGCGTGGACGGCACCTGCCCGAGGATCAGGTGGGCCTGCAGTCCCACGCCGTCGATCGGGACGCCCTGCTCCTTGAGCGACTTGACGAGGTTGTACAGCGCGGTGCTCTTCGCGTTGACGCCCTCGACGTTGTAGTCGTTGACGTACAGCTTCGCGGCCGGGTCGGCGGCGCGGGCCGCCCGCAGCGCGTCGGCGATGTACGCGTCGCCGATCGCCGTCTGGAAGACCGACTGCCTGCGCGTACCGTCCTCGTTGAACGGCTCGTTGACGACGTCCCAGTGGTCGATGCGGCCCTGGTAGCGGCCGGCCTCCGTGGCGATGTGGTCGGTCATCACGGTCCGCAGGGTGTCGGCGGTCCAGGTGCCGTCGCTGACCCAGGCGGGCAGTTGGCTGTGCCAGACCAGGGTGTGGCCGCGCACCTTCTGGGCGTGCGCCTCGGCGAAGGCGACCACGGCGTCGGCGCCGGACCAGTTGAAGCTGCCGCGGGTCGCCTCGACCGAGCCCCACTTCATCTCGTTGCCCGGCGTGATGGAGTCGAACTGTTCGCCGGTGATCGTGCCGTAGGTGCCGTTGAGCTTGGAGGCCGTGACGGCCGTCCCGTAGTAGATGCCCTGTGCGGCGGCGAGGTCCCGCAGTACGGGCTCGGCGGCGGCCCGCCGGCCCGTGGCGGCCGGTTCCGGGCCGGCGGCGGCGTGACCGGAGGCGGCTCCCCCGATCACGAGCGAGGCCGCGGCCAGGATCGCGGACGCGGCTCTCCGTAAGCTCTGGGGCTTCATGGACGTCCCTCTCATGATGGCTTCACGTCGCTTCCGGAATTTCCGGAAGACCTCTGCAAAGTTTCGAGAGTGCGTCCGGAACGGTAGAGGCGTACGGGGGGACCGTCAACGGAGGTGGGGCAGTTGACCGAGGAGTACACCGGGGACGCCGTGGACGGCAGGGCTCGGGAGGGCCGGGGCAAGGTCACGATCACGCAGATCGCCCGGGCGGCCGGGGTCTCCGTACCGACCGTGTCGCGGGTGGTCAACGGCCGGTCGGACGTGGCGCCGGGCACGCGTGCCCGGGTGGAGGACCTGCTGCGTCTGCACGGCTACCGCAGACGGCCGCCCGGCGCGCGGGTGCGCGCCGCGCTGATCGACCTGGTCTTCGACGATCTCGACAGCCCCTGGGCGGTGGAGATCATCCGGGGCGTGGAGGAGGTGGCGCACGCGGCGGGCGTCGGAACGGTCGTCTCCGCGATCCACGGACGCTCGGGGGATGCCCGCCGGTGGATGACGAACCTGCGGGCGCGCGCCTCGGACGGCGTCATCCTGGTCACGTCCGTCCTGGAACCCGTCCTCCACGACGAGCTGCGCCGTCTCGGGGTCCCGCTCGTGGTGGTCGATCCGGCGGGCTCCCCCGCCCTGGACGCGCCCACGGTGGGCGTCACCAACTGGGCCGGCGGGATGGCCGCCACCGAGCATCTGGTGCGGCTCGGTCACCGCAGGATCGGGTTCGTCGCGGGGCCGCCCCGGCTGCTCTGCTCGCGGGCCCGCCTGGACGGCTACCGCGCGGCCCTGGACCGGGCGGGGATCGCCGTCGACGACTCGCTGATCGTGCCCGGCGACTTCTACCCCGAGTCCGGGTTCACCGGCTGCGCCGCGCTTCTTGACCTCGACCGGCCGCCCACGGCCCTGTTCGCCGCGAGCGACCAGATGGCGATGGGCGCCGTCGAGGCGCTGCGCCGACGCGGGCTGCGCGTCCCTCAGGACATGAGTGTGGTGGGTTTCGACGACCTTCCGGAAGTGCGCTGGTCGGCTCCGCCGCTCACGACGGTCCGCCAGCCCCTCGCGGAGATGGGCAAACTCGCGGTCCGCACGGTCCTGAGGCTCACCCGGGGCGAGGAACTCGACTCGCCGCGGGTGGAACTGGCCACGGAACTGGTCGTACGGTCCAGCACGGCACCGGCACGGACCTGACAGCGCGGCCTGCGGAGGCGGGCGCGCGGGGTTCGTTCGAAGCGCGGGCCGGTGGGGGCTTGTCGCGCGGTCCGCCGCGCCTGTGAAGGGGCCACCCGGGCAGCGGTGACCGAAGAGGGGTCAGACGCGCGGAACGCTCAGGCGGCCCTCCAGCTGGACCAGCAGGTCGCCGAGCAGGACCGCGAGTTCCCGTTGCCCGGTGCCGTCGAGTCCGGACAGGACCGTCGTCTCGTACGAGAGCTGCTCGGGGAGGATGCCGTCGACGAGGGCGCGGCCTGCGTCCGTGAGGCGGACATGGGCGACGCGGCGGTCGCGGGTGTCGCCGCGCCGCTCGACGAGACCGCGCTCGGTCAGCTGCTTGAGCCGCTTGGTGACGGCGGCGCCGGACGAGAAGGTCTCCCGGGCCAGCTCGCCGGGTGTCAGTTCGAGGCCCGTGCGGCGCAGCGCGCCGAGGAGATCGAACTCGGGGCGGGTGAGTCCGGCGTGCCGCAGCGGCGCGTCCTCGGCCTGCTGGAGGAGCGCGGCACACCGGTTGATACGGCCGATGACCTCCATGGGTCCGGTGTCGAGCTCGGGATGGACCGTCCGCCACTGCCGGACCACCGCGGCGACCGTGTCGCCCGGGACCGGCCGTCCCGCCCCGGCGTCCCCGTGCGGCCCTCCTCCGGCGGCATCGGCGCCGACCGCCCTTGGACCGTTCGCTGCCGTCATGCCTCTGCGTCCTCCAGAACGTGCGGTCCCTGCCGTCGTACCGTCGCCGCGAGCGTACGGTGTCCGGCCTGCTCCGCCAGCATCACCCGCTCCTGCGGCAGGGCGCGCTGCCACCATTCGCCGGCCGCGGCTTCGGCCGTGGCGCGCAGTTCGACGAGCGCGGCGGCCAGGCGTCGGCGGGCGGCCTCCAGGGCGCCGGGCCCTGGACGCTCGGCGGCGATCAGCCGTGCCGCGTGCTCACGGGCGCGCTCCACGGTGTCGAGCGCGTCCTCGATGCGGTCTCCGGCGCGCCGGTTGGTGACGGCGACCGCGGCCACGAATCCGACGACCGCGCCGACCAGCGTGTCCACGACCCGGTCCGTGATGAGCCCGCCGGGCTCCTGGAAGCCCGTGAACTCGGTGATCAGCAGCGCCATCGGGGTCACGCAGATGCTGCCGAGCCAGTAGTTGCGGGTGATCAGTGCTTCCGCGCCGAAGTTGAAGGCGAGGCAGCACAGGACCAGGGCGGCGGGGCCGAGGTGGGCGAGCGGGGCGACGGCCGCGAAGAGGAGGACGCCGACGAGGTTGCCGACGACGCGCTGGACGCCCCGGCTCCAGGTCAGCGTGAGGTTCGCCTGGTAGAGCGAGGCCGCGGTGACCAGGGCCCAGTACGGGCGGCCGACGCCGAGCGCCAGCGACACGTAACCGGCGAGGGCGCAGCCGAGCGCGGTGCGCAGGGCCAGCGGAAGGAGGGGGCCCAGCCTGCCGGTCCACCACCTCTGTCCGCTCTTGCCGGCAGCCGGTCCGGCCTCCGCCAGTTCGACCTCCACGCCGAGCAGTTCGTCGGCGTCCCGTCCGGGCGCCACCCGGGGTACGGGCTGTGTGCCGCGCAGGTCGCGCGCCCAGGTGCGCAACCGGGCGGGGTCCGTGTCGGCGGGGGCCGCGAGAGCGACCTCGGCCCGCACGACGAGCCCTTCGAGGGCGCGGCGGGGCTCCGGGCGCGCGCCGGTGGCCAGGAGCGACTGCCAGGCGGCGTGCACCGCGGCGGCAGCGGCGGCGCGGGCCCGCTCGTGGCCTGCCTCGCCGCGCCCGCCGGAGGTGGACACCGGCTCGTACGCGTCCACATATCCGGCAGCCGCGTTCAGGGCGCGGGCCGTGGCCCGGCGCTCGGGGCCGTGCGGGCGTACGAGGCCCGGCGCCATGCCGACGAGCCAGGCCCAGGCGCCGGCCGCGGCGGCGAGGGCGAGATGACCGGGGACCTGGCCGAGCGTCTGGGGCGCGAAGAGCGAGGCGGAGCTGATGAAGGTGAAGATCACCGGTCCGGGCGGGCCTATGCGGGTCAGGTCGCTCACCGCCTTGTGCGCGGCGGCGAGCAGCGCTCCGACAGCGACCAGGAGCACGGCGGAGGACGCGAGCGACGCCGTGACCAGGGCGACCGCGACCGAGGCGAGCATGCCGAGGACGACCCACGCGAGGGCGCGCCCGCGGGCCGCGTACGGCAGGTTGTGGGCGTAGAGCGCGCAGAGCGAGCCGGCCATGGAGTACAGGGCGAGGTCCAGCCGGCCGAGCGCCAGCAGCGTCAGGTTCGGCACCCCGACCGCGACCACCACGCTCAGCGCGGGCTTGAACCAGATGTCGGAGGGCCGGTTGAGGCGCAGGGCGCCCGCGAGGGGCAGCCGGCGGACGGGGGTGGCGCGGTGGCGGGGGCGGACACTGCTCATACCCATAAGGTTAGCAGGTGTTTTACCTGTAAAATATGCGTGACCCGGAGCCCCGGCCTGCTGCGCACCCCCCGCACGCTCCCCATGTACGCCGTTGCGCTCGCTTGCGCCCGCTTTCCTCCGCTTGTACCCCGTCCGGCCGGGGCATCTCTTCGACCGGACTGTCCGACACCGTCGAGCGGGGAGGTGCTCGGTGCACGGACCGGGGGCGGGATCGTCCGGCTGGCTGCTCGTCGCGCTGTGCGCGGCGACCGGGGCCTACTGCCTGCTGCGCATGCGCAGCGGGGTCGAGGAGCAGCGCCGCACCGCGGGCGGCGAGGCGCTGATGGGCTTCGGCATGGCCGCGATGGCGGTGCCCGCGGCGGTACTGGCGCCACCGCGCTGGGCCTGGGCCGTCTACGCGGCCGTGTTCGGGGCGGCGGCCCTGCGTGCCCTGTGGGCGGCTCGGAGCGGCACACACCATCTGCACCACCTGGTGGGCGCCTTCGCGATGGTCTACATGGCCGCGATGACGGCGCGCGGGACACACGCCGGGATACCCGTCCTGACCGGGGTACTGCTCCTGTACTTCACGGCTTACGTGCTGTGGACCGGGACACGACTGGTGCCGGTCGCGGCCGGCGGGCCGGCGGGAGGTCCGGCGAGAGGGCCGACCGGAGGTCCGGGCGCGCCCGGCTGGGGTGACCGGCTGGAGCTGGCGCGGGCCTGCCGGCTCTCCATGGGCATCGGGATGCTGGCGATGCTTCTCACGCTCTGAGGGCACTCTCCGAGGGCACCCGCTGCGGGGATTCGCTGAGGGGATGCACGCCTGTACGCAGCCGTGGTCTGCGTCACTTGCCGCGACCGGCCGTATCCGGCGGCGCCGCCGGATACATAGGCTGCGTCCATGATGGTCCCCGCGGCACTGTTGCTGCTCGGCGCCCTGGCCTCCGTTCTCGCCCCGCGGCTGCTCGCGCGGGCGGACTGGCAGGACCGCGAACCGGTGGTCGCCCTGTGGGCGTGGCAGTGCGTGGTGGTGGCCGTCCTGCTCTGCTGCGCGCTGTCGATGGCGCTCAGCGCGGCCGCCGCCTGGCAGGTGGTGCGCGGCAGACTGTTCGCCCCCGCCCCGCACGCCGTGGTGGAGGCCTACGCGCTCGCCCCAGGCCCCTGGGCCGCGGCGACGGCGGTGACACTGGCACTCGGCGGGGTGTGGAGCGCGGCCATGCTGGCCCGCGAGATCGGCCGGGCCGGGGCCCGGCGCCGTCGTCGGCGCGCCGAACTCCTCGCACGCGCACCGCTGTTGCCCGGTGAGGAGCCGGGCGGTGAGCGGCTGGTCGTCCTGGAGGGGGAGCGCCCCGATGCCTGGTGGCTGCCCGGCGCCGCGCCCCGACTCGTCATCACCACCGCCGCGTTGCGTCGCCTCAAGGGACAGCAGCTGGACGCCGTGCTCGCCCATGAACAGGGACACGCGCGCGCCCGGCACAACTGGCTGCTGCACTCCTCGGCGGCGCTGGCGGGCGGCTTTCCGCAGGTTCCGGTGTTCGCGGCGTTCCGCGACGAGATGCACCGACTGGTCGAACTCGCCGCCGACGACATGGCCTCACGCCGGTTCGGCCGGCTGACGACCGCCCTCGCGCTGGTGGAACTCAACGAGGACCGCGGCGTGTTCGGCCCGTGCCCGACCCCTCAGGCGCATGTCCCGCAGCGGGTCCATCGGCTGCTCACTCCCCCGGACCGCCTCCCGCCCACCCGCCGGCTGAAGCTCACCGCGGCGGCGGCGCTGGTGCCGGTGATCCCGGTCGTGGTGGCCTTCGGACCGGGTCTGCGCGCGCTGGGGTGAACGGAGGCAGCACGCGCGGGAAACCCCCGGGTTCGCCTCGGGCCCCACCCGTCGGCGAGGATCGACGTATGCACTCTCCCGTCGACTCGCCGCCCCACGCGACCGGCCCCGGGATCGCCCTGCGCGTCGCCGTGGCTCTCGCTCCGCCCACCGTGCTGCTGCTCGTTCTGGTCACGGCCTCCTGGGACCCGCTCATGGCCCTCGACGGCGACATCGCCCGCACCACCCACCGCTGGGCGGTCGACGATCCGGACCTGACCCAGGCGTTCCGCATCCTGACCGACTGGGTGTGGGACCCCTGGACGATGCGGGCCCTGATCGCCGTCACCGTGCTCTGGCTGGTGCTGCACCACGGCGCGTGGTGGCTCGCCCTGTGGCTGACGGCCACCTGCGTCCTCGGCGCCCTCCTCTCGCAGGGGATCAAGGCGGCGGTCGACCGCGAGCGCCCCGTCTGGCCCGACCCGGTGGACTCCGCCCACTTCGCCGCCTTTCCCTCCGGGCACGCCCTGACGGCCACGGTGGCCTGCGGCCTGCTGCTGTGGGTCCTGCGGCTGTACGGCGCCGGGCGCGTCCTGTGGCGGATCGCGCTGGCCGTGTCGGTGGTGTCCGTCGTCGGTGTGGGGTTCACCCGGATCTGGCTGGGCGTGCACTGGTCGTCGGACGTGCTCGGCGGCTGGCTCCTGGGCGCGTTGGCGGTCGCACTGGCGATGGTCTCGTACGCCCGGTGCTTCCCTCCCGCGCGTAGCACATGATGTACTCCACCGACGTGATCGAATAGTTGATCCAACCCGTTCATTGGCGCGATGGAGTTGCTTGTCATGTCGACCGGCCCACAGCGGTTCCCGCAGATCGTTACCGACAAGGCGCATCCCGCGCGTGTCTATGACTGGCTGCTGGGCGGCAAGGACAACTACCCGGTCGACGAGGCGGTGGGCGAGAAACTGCCGCCCGAGGCCAAGGACGCGGCCCGGCAGAACCGGCAGTTCATGCACCGGGCGGCCGCCTGGCTCGCCACCCAGGGCGTCGACCAGTTCCTGGACATCGGCACGGGCATCCCCACCGAGCCCAACCTCCATCAGATCGTCCAGGACATCGTGCCGACGGCGAAGGTCGTCTACACCGACAACGACCCGATCGTGCTGCGTCACGCCGAGGCGCTGCTGGTCAGCCGTCCCGGCGGAGTCACCGACTACATCGAGGCCGATGTGCGGCAGCCGGAGGCGATCGTCGAACACGCCCGGCGCGTCCTGGACTTCAGCCGTCCCATCGCGCTGTCGCTGATCGCGCTGATGCACTTCATCCCCGACGAGCAGGACGCCCACTCCATCGTCCGTGACCTGGTCGCCACGCTGCCGCCGGGCAGCTGTCTGGTGCTGTCGCACGCCGCCTCCGACCTGTATCCGGAACTGGCGGCCCAGGTCACCGCCGAGTACGCCAAGGGCGGTATCCAGCTCGGTTTCCGCACCCGCGCGGAGGTGGAGCGCTTCTTCGACGGCCTCGATCTCGTGCCGCCGGGCCTGGTGACGGCGACGGAGTGGGACGCGGCGGGCAAGGTCGAGGCGGCCGACGGCAGCGGCATCTACACGGGTGTGGCCCGCATCACGTGACCGTGGGCCTTCGGCACCGGCTTCGGTACCGGCTCCGGCTCCGCCATGGACCTTCGCCATGAGCCGGGCGAGGCGGCAACTCCCCGATGTGATCCGGTAATGGCACCGGCCGTCACGTCTGACGCAGGAGCCCCAGGGGCAGTCCATACGGGACGAGAGCCGCGGTCCCGGCGGTGGCACCTGCGCGCCGGGACCGTACGACATCGAAGGGACCCCCATGCCCCCTTTCCGTACGCCCTCCCTGCGCCGCGCCGCACTGGCCCTGGCCCTGGCGCTCCTGGCGTCGGGGTCGGCGGTCTCCGCGACCACGGCCGCGACAGTGGACACCACCACAGCCGCCGACACCGCAGCAACCACGACGCCGACCGGACGCGCGTGGTTCACGTCCTGGGCGCAGTCGCAGCAGGAACTCGCCCCGACTCCCCTGCGCGATCAGTCCGTTCGCATGATCACCCATCTCGGCCAGGGCGGCGGGGCGCTGCGGGTCCGGATCCAGAACACCTTCGGCGAGACCCCGCTCACCGTGGACGCCGCCACCGTCGGCCACAGCGGCGGTGACAGCGCGGCTGTCGAAGGTGACGTCCTCGCCGTCACCTTCGACGGGCGGCGCGAGGTCGTCGTACCGGCCGGCGGCGAGGTGTGGAGCGACGCGGCGGCGCTGAAGACCCGTGCGCAGGACGATGTCGCGGTCTCCCTGTCCGTGTCCGGCACGGTCACACCGGGACGGCACACCAGCGCCTTCCGCTCCAACTACCTGACCGCGCCCGGCTCCGGCGACCACACGGCCGAGGTGAGCGGCGACGCGTACACGCGGACGGTCGGCTCCACGTACCTGGTCAGCGCCGTCGACGTGCACAACCCGAAGCTCAGGGGCACGATCGTGGCGTACGGCAGCTCGGTGGTCGACGGGACCGGCAGCACCGACTGCGGACCCGGCTGCACGCCGGAGGGAACCGATCACCGCTGGACGGACGACCTCGCCCGCCGCGTCACCGCCGAACTCCCCCGCACCCGGCAGCTCACGATCGCCAACGCGGGCATCGCCGGCACGACCAGTTCCGCCGACTGCCCCCGCAATCCCGCCGGCCTACGGGGTCTCGACGCGGCGGCCCGGCTGGACCGTGACGTCCTCGCCCTGCACGGGGTCACCGGGGTCCTCTACTACTACGGCACGAACGACCTCGCCAACGGCTGTGACGCCGAGCTGATCCTGCGGAGCTACGACGCGGTGTTCGAGCGTCTGCGGGCCGCCGGGATCAAGGTGTACGTCACTCCGATCACCTCGCGGCCCGGCTACACCGACCAGAACAACCTCGACCGCCACGCCGTCGGCACTCACGTCAAGAAGGGGAACACCTGCGACGGGACGTGCGACGGCGTGACGGACTTCGACCAGGTGCTCAAGGACCCGCTGAAGCCCAACAGCATCAACCCGGCGTACGACACCGGCGACGGCGTGCACGCCAACATCGCGGGCCAGCGGGCACTCGCCGACTTCGTCTCGCTGCCGATGCTTCTGTCGTCGGCCGCACGCCGCTGACATCGCTGCCCGGCGCCCCCGTCGGGTACCGGATCACGAGTGGGGTCAGAATCAGGGAGTGACCGTGCCGTCCGAGACCTCACCGCCCCCGCTGCAGACCCTGTGCGGCGCCGCCCCCCGCAGCCCCCTGCGCGCCTTCCTGCGGACGGAGACCGGCAGCGCCGCCGTCCTGCTGGTCGGCGCGCTCGCCGCCCTCGTCTGGGCCAACATCGGCGCCGGCTCGTACGAGTCCCTGTGGGAGACCGAGTTGTCGGTCCGCGTCGGATCGGGCGGAGTCTCCCTCGAACTGCGCGAATGGCTGAACAGCGGGCTGATGACGCTGTTCTTCTTCGTCGTCGGCCTGGAGGCGCGCCGCGAGTTCGACATGGGCGAACTGCGGGAACGGCGGCGGATCACCCTGCCGCTGCTCGCCGGGCTCAGCGGCATGCTCGTACCCGTCGCGATCTATCTGGCGCTCAACGCGGGCGAGGATTCCGTGCACGGCTGGGGCGCCGCCATGTCCACGGACACCGCCTTCGCGCTGGGCATGCTCGCCGTCTTCGGGTCCCGGCTGCCCGGCAGCCTGCGGGTCTTCATCCTCACCGTCGCCGTCGTCGACGACTTCCTGGCCCTGGCCGTCATCGCGTTCGCCTACAGCGGAGCCATCGCGCTGCCCGCACTGCTGACCGCGCTCGGCCTCTTCGCCGTCGTCCTGCTGGTGCGCCGCACCCTCGGCATGCGCGTCCCCTCCCTGTACGGGGTGCTGGGCGTGACGATCTGGGTGGCGCTCCTGAAGTCGGGGGTGGACCCGGTGGTGACCGGCCTCGCGATGGGGTTGCTGACGTACGCCCGTCCGGCGGAGCGCGGCGACCTGGAACAGGCCAGCAGACAGTTCCGGCGCTTCCGCGAGCAGCCGACCCCCGAACTCGAACGCACCGTACGCCGCCAGATCGCCTCGACGCTCTCCCCCAACGACCGGCTCCAGCGCATGCTCCATCCCTGGACGAGCTATGTGATCGTGCCGCTGTTCGCCCTCGCCAACGCCGGCATCGTCCTCAGCGCCGACCAGCTGACCGGCGCGTTCACCTCACCGGTCACCCTGGGCATCCTCCTCGGTTACGTGCTCGGCAAGCCGATCGGCATCATCGGCGCGACCTGGCTCACGACACGTGTCAGCAAAGGGCGCCTGCATCCGCCGGTCGGCTGGGGCGCCATCTCCGCGGGCGGCACCCTGGCCGGGGTGGGCTTCACCGTGTCCCTGCTGATCGCCACGCTCGCCTTCGACGGCGACCGGCTGGAGCAGGCGAAGATCGGCATCCTGGGCGCCGTACTCTGCTCGTTCCTCCTCGCCTGGCTGGTCACCGGGGTGACCGGCGCCCTCTCCGCGCCGTCCCGGGCCCGCGCCCTGCTGGGCACGGGGCAGACCATCGTCGATCTCAGCGACCCCGTCGACATGGACCGCGACCATGTGCGCGGCCCCCGGGACGCACCCGTGACACTCCTGGAGTACGGGGATTTCGAGTGCCCCTACTGCGGACTGGCCGAGCCCGTGGTGCGCGAACTGCTCGCCGACTTCGGCGACGTGCGGTACGTATGGCGGCATCTGCCGCTCCCGGACGTGCATCCGGGTGCGCAGCTCGCCGCGGAGGCCGCCGAGGCCGCCGCCCGGCAGGGCGGTTACTGGGACATGCACGAGCAGCTGATGCGGCACCAGGGGGATCTGCTGCCGAAGGACCTGCTCCGCTACGCCGAGGAGATCGGCCTCGACACCGACCGCTTCCGCGCCGACCTCCGGGCCGGCACGGGCGCCGCCAGGGTCGCCGCGGACGTGGAGTCCGCCGACCTCAGCGGGGTGTCGGGCACGCCCACGTTCTTCGTCAACGGCCGCCGTCACCACGGCGCCTACGACATCGCCGCGCTGTCCGCGGCGGTGAGCGCCGCGCGGCAACGGGCCTCGCTCGCTGGGACGGGGCGGAAGAACTGACGTCGCGGCTTCAGAGCGCGCGCAGGCCCCGGTCGGCGAAGGCGATCAGCCACTCGAAGCTCTCGTCGATGTCGGCGCTCCACTGGAAGCCGCCCCCCGCCTGCAGCGTGGCGAAACCGTGGCAGAGGCTGCGGAGCATGCGCAGGGCGTGGTCCACGTCGGACTCCGCGATCTCGTAGCCGCGCAGGACCGCGGTGAACGCGCCGAGCAGCCGCAGGCTCGCGACGGCCATCGGATCGTCCGGGCCGGTCGGTACCACGCCGATCGTCGCCGCGTACCGGCCGGGATGCTCCACGACGAAGGCGCGGAAGGCGCGCGCCGCGGCTGCCAGGGCGTCGCGGCCCGCGTACCCCTGGACCGCGGCCCCGACGCTGTCGGCGGCCTCGCTCACCGCCAGGACCGCGATACGCCGGTTGAGGTCGTCCAGGCCGCCCACGTGCTTGTACAGGGACGGCGTACGCACACCGAGCCGCTCGGCCAGCAGACCCATCGTCAGCCGGGCGAAGCCCACCTCGTCGGCGAGGGCGGCCCCGGCCGCGACGACGGCCGCCGGGTCCAGGCCGGCCCTAGGCACGGGTGGCGGCCGAGCGGAGGAAGTCGAGCATGAGCGAAAGCACCTCGTCGGGGAACTGGTCGTGCGGGTAGTGTCCGGCACCCTCGATCATCTCAAGGCGGCCGAGGCCGGCCGTCAGGTCATCGATGATCGCCGAACCCTCGGCGCGCGGGTCGGCCCAGTCGGGGTCGAGGGTGCCCATCACGACCAGGACCGGGCAGCGGACGCTGCCGAGCTGCGCGCCGGCGTCGGTCGGAGCGCTGCGGCCCATCCCCTGCATGGCCTTCATCCGGCCCGGCTCGCGCATCAGGGAGTCGATGCGGCCGAGCCGCTCCGCCCAGTGGGCCGGCTTGGTGCCGGGGTAGGCCACGTCGAGGTACGAGCGCCACTGCCGCACGCTGCCGAACACGGCGGCGCCGAGCAGCCGCAGCATGCCCTGCCGGTAGCGCTTGAGGCGCAGGTCGCCGAGGCGGACCGACTGCTTGCGGGTGAACGGCGCCAGCTCCACGACCGCGGTGATCAGCGAGGGTTCCCGCGCCGCGGCGACGGTGGCGGCACCGCCGGAGATCGAGTGGCCGACGAGCACGGCCGGGCCGCCCAGGTGGCGGATCAGGGCGAGCAGGTCGCCGGCGATCGCGGTGCGGCTCCAGGCGGGCCAGTCGGTGCTGGATTCGCCGCAGCCGCGCAGGTCGACGGCGGCGACGCGGTGGCCCGCCGCCACCAACCGCGGGATCAGCGCGCGGTAGGCGGCGCGACTGTCGCCGATGCCGTGCGCGAGCACGATCAGCGGGCCGGACCCCGCCACCTCGTAAGCGATCGTGCCGCCGTCGACAGCGAGGTACTCGGTCATGACATCTCCCAGTTCGGATGGCTGATCTCTCGACCGGCCCGTTGGCTAACCTTGTTAGCTAAAAGCTAATACCGTTAGCCAAATCTGTCAATGGAGTGTCAGTGGCGTGTCATTGGCGAAGCGAACCCGCAGACTGATCCCGCAGAAACTTTGCCTCTTCGGACCAATCCGCCCACCGCGGTGGCAACGGATCACTTGCGCAGACCGAAGGCACACGAACCACAGCACGGTGAAAGGGCAGTTGCATGACAGGCAAGGCGGGCGAGGAAGGGCACATACGCCCGGAGCGCGGTACGGACGTCATGGACCGCGGCACGGTAAGCGAGTCCGACCCGGCGGGGTCCGACTCGGCGGGGTCCGACTCGGCGGGGTCCGACTCGGCGGGCGGTGCACCGATATTCGTCGATCCCAGCGGTCGGCGGGCCGGACGGATGCGCCGGATGGGCTGGCTCGTGGCAGCCGGGTGCGTGTGCTGCGCGGCCACCCTCGGCGTCGCGATCGCCGACGGCAACTCCACCGCGCCCTGGCTCCAGATACCCGGCGTGCTCGGCGGCAGCAACCAGAACCGGAGCGTGGACGAGGCGCGGCAGCCGGAGCGGCAGGAATCCGGTGCACCGACCGCCGACGGCCCCTCGTCCACCGCCGCGGGGTCGGCGATCCGGCCGCCGTCCGAGACCACGGCCGCGGAGGCGGAGGCCGGTTCGCCCTCGGACGAGAAGGGCTGGGACACCTCGGCCGACAAGCCGTCCGCGGCGAGCCCGTCCTCGAAGGCGAGCAACGCCGGGGTGGTGCCCGCGGACGAGGGCGAGGCGGTCGCCGTTCAGCCCGGCACGTCCCCCGACACGGCCCAGGAGCCGACACCGACTCCGACTCCGGCCGACTCCACTCCACCGGACACCTCGGCCGAACCCTCGCCGACCGGTACACCCTCCGGCGGTCTCCTCGACGGGATCGCGGACATCGTCACCGGCCTGTTCGGCACATGAGGGCACGGCAGGGCACGTGAGGGCACGAAAGGGCACATGACGACAACCGGCGGCGAGTGACGGCACGGCCTGGAGCGTTCCGCGACCCGAGACCTGGGCTCGTACCGTCCGCGGTGGGTCCCAACCGCCACAGCAGGGAGCCCGGTTCGGCGGGGAGGGCCTCGGCGCCGATACCGGTCAGCACGTGTCCGCTCGCGGGCAGCGCCAGGGCGGCGGAGGGGTGCGGCACGGGGCCGCCCTCGCTTTCGGCGAAGTCCGTCCGGACGTCGACGGTGTACCGGACACCGGCGACCACGAAAGAGGACTTCACGCAGACCGCGTACGCGTCGATGGTGCAAGAGCCGGAGACCCGGTGGTCCTTGGAACGCGCGGTCCAGGCGCCTTGGGAGCGCGGGTAGGAGGCGGTGGCGCGGTTGCCCTCGGTGTGACCGCCCCTCGGATCGCGCCAGTTGGCGCGGAAACCCCCGCCGATCAGTGTGTGCCCCTGCGGGACCCGGACGGAGGCGAAGGGGTGCGCCGCGTGGCCGCTCCGGGTCCGGACGACGGTCAGCAGTTCCCCGGCCAGCCGCTCACGGCTGACTCCGTCGATCCTCATTCCGATCGCGAAGGCGGTCAGCCGGTGCGGCTGCGGGATGTTGTGCTCCTTGGACGACGCCAGCCAGGCCGATCCGTCGTCCGCGGGGTACGAGCCGGTGAGCAGCGCGCCCTGCGGTGAGTCGAGCCGGGCGACCGCGGGGCGGGAACGGAACGGGAACCGGGTTCGGGACAGTCCGGGTGACTCGGAGGACGGGAAGCTCCCGCGCCACCCGGGTCGCGCACACCGCCTCCGCCCCCGACCGTCGTTCGACGAACCGTTCAGGAGACCCCCAGTGCACCCATTGCTGCGTACGAGTGAGGAAGTAGGTGACGCGCTGGCCGAGAAGCGGCCCGTTGTCGCCCTGGAATCAACGGTGATCGCGCACGGACTGCCCTATCCGGGCAACGTGGAGACCGCGCTCGCCGTCGAGAAGGCGGTCCGGGAGTCGGGTGCCGTGCCGGCGACCGTCGGCCTTGACGGCGGCCGGTTCACCGTGGGCATGTCCCCCGACGACATGGAGCGCTTCGCGGTCGGTACCGATGTGCCCAAGGTGTCCAGCAGGGACGTCGGTGTCGTACTGGCCGGTGGCGGCCCGGGTGCCACCACGGTGGCCTCGTCGCTCGTCGCCGCGGATCTCGCGGGCATCCCGTTCTTCTCCACGGCGGGCATCGGCGGCGTCCACCGCGGTGCGGGCGAGAGCTTCGACGTCTCCGCCGACCTCGTGCAGTTCACGCGGAGCAAGGTGGCCGTCGTCTGTGCCGGCGCCAAGAGCATCCTGGACCTGGGGCTGACCCTGGAGTACCTGGAGACAGTGGGCGTTCCGGTGATCGGCTACCGTTTCGACCACTTCCCCGCCTTCTACTGCCGTTCCAGCGGCCTGCGCGTTCCCCAGCGGATCGACGACCCGGGCGACATCGCCCGCGCGGTACGGACGCACTGGGCGGCCGGGCTGCCCGGCGGTGCCCTGATCACCGCACCCATCGACGAGAAACACGCCCTGGACGGCGACCTCATGGAGGGTGTCATCCAGGAAGCGCTGCGCGCCGCCGAGGACGACGGGGTACGCGGTCCCGCCGCGACCCCGTACCTGATGAAGGCCGTCTCGCGGGCCACGGAGGGCCGTTCCGCCACCGCCAACCGCGAGGTCCTCATCAGCACCGCCCGGCTCGCCGGGCACCTCGCGGTCGCCTACGCCGCCACCGCCGAGCCGGACGGGCAGGGGGCCGCAGCATGACCACCGCGTTCGTCTTCGACATCGACGGCACCCTCGCCGACACCCCGTCCGCCATCGCCGAGTTGATCGGTGACGTGGTGCGCGGTCTCGGCGCCGATCCCTCTCACGCGGACGTGCTGGCCACGGTCGGAAAGCCGCTGGAGGCCTCTCTCGCGGGCCTGTTGCGCACCTGCGTACACGACACGGTGACCGCCGAGGCCGCCGCCCGCTACCGCCGCCGCTTCACCACGGACGTCCTCAGCCGGGGGCCGGAGCTCCTGCTGCCG
This sequence comes from Streptomyces sp. NPDC087844, assembly GCF_044742785.1. Taxonomy (NCBI): domain Bacteria; kingdom Bacillati; phylum Actinomycetota; class Actinomycetes; order Kitasatosporales; family Streptomycetaceae; genus Streptomyces; species Streptomyces sp. NPDC087844. Next base: position 257,598 of record NZ_JBIUVD010000010.1, read on the forward strand.
GGCGTGGCCGAAGGGCTGGACCGGCTGCGGTCGGCGGGGCATCCGCTCGGCATCGCCACCTCCAAGGTCTACGCCAGTGCCCACGCGCTGCTGGACGCCACCGGCATCCTCAACCGGTTCGACACCGTCATCTGCCACAACATGGTCGAACGCGGCAAGCCCCACCCCGACATGGCGCTGCGGGCCCTGGCCGACCTCCGGGCACCGGCCTCGCGGTCCTGGTACGTGGGCGACACCGTCACCGACATGACGATGGCCCGTGCCGCCGCCCTGCGGACCGTGGCCGTCTCCTACGGCGTCGACACCGCCGAGGCACTCCGGGCCGCCGGTGCCGACCACATCGTGGCCGACTTCCCCGCGGTGATCGACGTTCTCCTGCACGGAACACCGCTCAGCGCCCGAGCCACGACCCGGGCCACGACCCGCGTCACCACCCGAGCCCTCACCGGGACCAGCCCGGAACCGACCGGAGCCCTGTCATGACCACCGCCCAGACCCCCCGCCCCTCCCCCGAGACCTCCGCCCTCTCCTCCGCTCCCTCTCCCGCGTCCACCCGGTTCAGCGGTCGTATGGTGGCCGCGCTGCTGGCCCTGTCCATCGCCCAGTTCCTGGTGGCACTCGACTACTCGATCATCTACGTGGCGCTGCCCAGCATCGGATCGGGCCTGGGCCTCGCTCCGGAACGGCTCCAGTGGGTCGTGTCGGCCTACGCCGTCTTCTTCGCCAGTTTCCTCGTGGTCGGGGGCCGGGCCGCCGACCTGACCGGGCCGCGCCGGCTCTTCCTCGGCGCGCTGGCCCTGTTCGGTCTCGGCTCGCTCGCGGCCGGACTGGCCGGGGACCAGTGGCTGCTGGTCGCCTCCCGGGCTGCCCAGGGCATCGGCGCCGCCGCCCTGACCCCGGCCATGCTGGCCCTGATCGGTACCGCGTTCCCGGCAGGTCCCGTCCGTTCCCGGGCGCTCGCCGTCTGGGGCGCGATCGGCGCGGTGGGACTCGCGGCCGGTGTGCTGATCGGGGGTGTGCTGACCGCGGCGCTCTCCTGGCGGTGGGTGTTCTTCGTGAACGTGCCGCTCATCGCGGTCACCGTCGTCCTCGCGCTGCGGGTACTGCCGGCCGGCGCGCGCACCAGGGCCTCGGTCAGGCACCTCAACCTTCCCGGCGCCGCCCTCTTCACCGGCGCCGTGCTCTTCCTGGTGGCGGCGCTCACCCAGGCCGCGGTCGACGGCTGGGCCTCCGCGTCCTGCCTCGGCTGCCTCGCCGCGGCCGTCGCACTGGGCACGGCCTGGTCGGCGTACGACCGGCGCCCGGCCGCCACGCCGCTCATCCCGCCGGCCCTGCTGCGGGTGCGCTCGCTGGCCGGTGCGAGCACGATGTCGGCGCTCTACATGGCGAGCGTCGGCGCCGAGTTCTTCCTGATCACGCTATTCCTCCAGGACGTGTGGGGCTACGGTCCGCTCGGTGCCGGTATCGCCTTCCTGCCGCTGGCGTCAAGCGTGGTGGCGGGCAACCTCGTCACCGGGCGGCTAGCCGGGTCCTGGGGCATCCGCCGCACCCTCGCCACCGGCTTCGCGGTCGGCGCGGCGGGCCTCGCCCTGCTCGGCCTGGGGACGGGCGGCTCCGACTACTGGACCGCCGTACTGCCGGGCCTGCTGGTCAGCGGGCTGGGCCAGGGCATGGCCTTCGCGGGGATGTACATCGCGGGCACCAAGGACGTGCCGGACAGCGAGCAGGGCACCGCGTCCGCCGTACTGACGGCGACGCAGTACACGGGCGGCTCCATGGGACTGGCCGTACTGGTCCTCGTACTCGGCGACGCGCCCGCCGGCGGGGCGTTCGGCCGGGCGTACGCGCTGACCGCCCTCCTCGCCCTGGTGGCCGCCGCGGTGGCACTGCGGACGCTGTCACCCCGTACGGCGGTTGCCCGGGCGGACGCCGGGGACGGGGACGAGCGGTGACGCTCCCCCGAGTGATCGGGCCCGGAGGCGGTCCGACCACCGTCGTCGGCGGCACCCCCGTCTCCTTCCTCGTCACCGGGGACGACACGGCCGGCCGCTTCGGCCTCACCGAACACCGGCTCCCGCCCCGCGCTCCCGGAGCCCCCCTGCACTTCCACAACGAACTGACCGAGATGTTCTACGTGGCGAGCGGCGACGTCCTGCTCACCCTGGGCGAGGAGCGGCGCGTCGCCGGTCCCGGCACGTTCATGATGGTGCCGCCCGGCACCAGCCACGCGTTCGGCAACCCCGGCGCCGACCCCGCCACCCTGCTGGTGATGTTCACCCCGGACGGCGGCCGGGAGCGGTACTTCCGCGAACTGGGCGAACTGCTGAACTCGTCGCCCGGACCGACCCCCGAGATGATGGCGGAACTGGCGCGCAGATTCGACCAGTTCCCGGCGGACGAGGGCCTCATCACCCCTGGGAAGTCTCCCGACAATCCCTTCGACGAATAAGGAGAGAACCGTGCCTGTGGTGACCGTGGACTGGTGGAAGGGCAACGACCGACAGAAACGAGCCGATCTCGTGGACGAGTTGACCACGACCGTGGCCCGGATCGCGGGATGCCCGAGAGACGTCGTGACCGTGCTCGTGCGGGATGTCGAGCAGGATCACTGGGGCCGTGGAGGCCTCCTGGCCGACACGCCGATCGAGGTGACTGCGGACCGCGCGCCGGTGCCCCCGGACGCCGAACCCGCGCTGTCGAGGCGCCCTTGACAACAACGGACGCACACGGCCGGTGGCCGACGGTTCCCACTGTCCGCCAGCCACCGGCCGCGTGCGCCCGCGCCTCTCATGGGCATACGACGACCGATTGATGCTCGGCCGGTGGCGCGGACGCGGGACCGGGAAGCGTACGGGAACTACGCTCCGCGACACGGGCGGCGCAGAAACGATGCCTCCCGCCGCTCCGTTCCCGCGCCCCGGGCGGGGCCCTTCCCGGCAGATGCATCCGGCCGGCAACACCCGTCTGCGATAGGACCGTTGCGCCCGGCCCGTTCACCAGTCGGCGACCTGCGCAAAGCCTAAACCCCTACGAAAACTTGTCCGATATCCACCAGCGCGCCCCCCGTCGCCGACACGAGACACAGGAAGCCGCACCGGTCGGTACACATTGTGGGCCAGGATGTACACGACGACGATGGCCGCCCAGCGCGGTTCCCTGCGGAAGATCGAGGAACGGGAAGCGCTCCGCGGTCCCTCCGCGAGCTCCTCCCCGCAGGCGAGCAGTGGGGCGGCGGCCGCCCCCGGACCGAGGAGAGGGCACGCGCCATGCGCCAAACACCGCCCGTACGCTTTCGCATCCTCGGATCCCTGGAATGTTGGGACGGTGACGAGCGCGTCCACGTCGGCGGGCCCGTCAGCGAACGCGTCCTGGTGACGCTGCTCCTGGAACCCCAGCGCGTCCTGCCGGTGCACCGGCTCGTCGAAGCCGTCTGGGACGAGGACGCCCCCGCCACCGCGGCACACCAGGTGCGCAAGGCCGTCGCCGAACTGCGTCAGCGCATCCCCGACGGACGTACCCTCATCGCGACGGACGGACCCGGCTACCGCGCCGCCGTCACAACCGAGCAACTGGACCTGCTGCAGTTCACCGACGCCCTGCGGCGGGCCCGCGACCACGCCGCCGCCGGTCTGGCCGTGGAGGCGACGGCGCTGCTGCGCGAAGCCGTCGCCCTGTGGCGCGGCCCGGTGCTGTCCGGCAACGGCGGAGCGGTCGTCGACGCGGCCTCCGCCTCGCTGGAGGAACGGCGCATGACCGCGGTGGAGCAGCTCTTCGACCTCAGACTTGAGGCCGGGGAGGGCGCCGAACTGGTCGCCGGGATCCGCGAGGCCATCGGCGGCAACCCGCTGCGCGAGACCCTCCGCGGCCAGCTCATGCTGGCCCTGTACCGCTCGGGCCGCCAGGCCGAGGCACTGGAGGAGTACGGGAACATCCGCGCCCTGCTCGACGAGGAACTCGGCATCCAGCCGGGCGACGCCCTGCGCGAGCTGCACCAGGCCATCCTGCGCAACGAGTCCTCGCTGACCGTCGCCGCCGCACCCTCGCCGACAGCGGCCCCGGCGGTGACCGGCGGCCGCTCCACCCTGCCCTACGATCTGCGGGACTTCACCGGCCGCGAGGAGGAACTGCACAAGCTCCTGGGCTTCGTCGAGGGCGCCACCGGCTCCGGCCCCCTGATCATCGCCATCGACGGCATGGGAGGCAGCGGCAAGACCTCCCTCGCCGTGCGCGCCGCACACCGTCTCGCCGAGCGGTACCCCGACGCACAGCTCCATCTCGACCTGCGCGGCTACACCCCGGGCGAGGAGCCCCTCGCCCCGCCCGCCGCGGCCGAGGCCCTGCTGCGCATGCTCGGCATCCCGGGCGAACGCATCCCCGACGACCCGCAGGGCCGTATCAACCTGTGGCGCTCCACCATGACCAAGCACCGGATGATCCTGCTCCTTGACAACGTGGTCGACGAGGCTCAGGTGAAGCCGCTCCTCGCCTCGCCCACCGGCACGGTCGTCCTGATCACCAGTCGCGCCCTGCTCGTGGACCTCGACGCGGCGCACTCGGTGTCCCTGGGCACGATGGCGCCGCCGGACAGCGTCACCCTGATCGTCGGCATCATCGGGGAACGCCGTGCGGAGGCCGAGCCCGCCGCCGTCGCCGACCTGGCCGACCTGGCGGGACATCTGCCGCTCGCCCTGCGCATCGCCGCGGCACGGCTGCGCAAACGACCCCGCTGGACCGTGCGCTACCTCGTGGACCGGCTCCGCGACGACACCCACCGCCTCGCCGAACTCAGCGCCGGCGAGCGCAGCGTGGAGGTCACCCTGCGGCTGTCGTACGAGGGTCTGGGCGCCGACTACCGCAAATCCTTCCGGCTCCTCGGCCAGTACCCGGGCGCCGATCTCGACGTCTACACGGCGGCGGCCCTGCTCGACCTGGGGGTCAGGGACGCCGAGGACGTCCTGGAGTACCTCCTCGACATGCACCTCGTCCAGCAGCACGAGCCGGGCCGCTACGCGTTCCACGACCTCGTGCGCAGCTTCGCCCTCATGCTGTCGCACACGCGGAGTTCCGGTGGCACCGGCGAGTTCTCCGAGGAGGCCGCGGGCGCGGTACGCCGCTTGCTGGAGTTCTCGCTCGCTGCCTCGGACGCCGCCTGCGACCTGCTCTTCCCCGGCCGGGTGCGGATGCCCCGCCCGGCACCCTCGTTCCGGCCGGAACTGGCACCGCTGTCCACACCGGAAGCCGCCCGCGACTGGTGCGAGCGCGAGCAGGACAGTCTGCTCGCGGCGATCGCCCTGGCCTTCCGCCGGGGCCTGGACCGCGAGGTCGCCCTGCTCGCGGCGAACGTCGTCTTCCACCTCGATCTGCGGGGCAGGCTCGACGACTTCCTCGCCCTGTGCCGCACCGCGCTCGCCGCGGCCCGCCGCCTGGACGAGGCCGATCTCCTGCGGCTGAGTCTGTCCAATCTGGCGGTCGCCTGCTGGAAGCGCGGCAGGTTCGAGGACGGCATAGCGGCGGCGGTCGAGGCCCACGAACTGGCGGTGGAACTGGGTGACCGGCGCGGCCAGGCCAAGGACACCGGTGTACTGGGCCTGCTGCTCGCCACCACCGGCCGCTTCGACGAGGCACTGCCCCGGCTGGAGCGGTCGATCGCCCTCAAGCGCGAACTCGGCGCCCAGCGCGCCGAGTCGGAGTCCCTGTCGAACGTCAGCGGCGTCTACATGGAACGCGGCTGCTTCGAGGAGGCGGTGAGCGCGGCGACCCGGTCCATCGAACTCGCCCGCGAACTCGGCGCGTCGGAGAAGGAACTCGTGGGGCTGAGCGATCTGGCGCAGGTCCAGCTGGCCATGGGTGAGGCGGCGACGGCCGCCCGCACGCTGGCGGCGGCCCGCGAGCGTGCCCCCGGTGCGCTGGCCCCGGCCGACCGGGCGCTGCAGCTCGTCCTCTCCGCGGAGGCCGAGGGCCGGCTCGGGCGGCGGCAACAGGTGCTGACCTGGGTGGAGGAGGCCCTCGCCACCAAGGGGCTGGAGGACGCGCCCGTACGGGAGGTCACCGTGTGGAACACCGCGGGACGGTTCTTCCACCGGGACGGCGACGTCGAACGGGCGCTGGGCCTGCACCGGCAGGCCCATGTGTCCGCGGCCCGGCTGGGCCACCGGGTGGAGGAGGCCTACGCCCTGGACGGCATCGCCCGGGCCCTGGCGGCACTGGGTGACGCCGAGGGGGCGGCCGAGCGGGGGGCCGCCGCCGAGGAGGCGTTCCGGGCCATGGGTATCCCCGGCCGTCACCGCCGAGCGGACTGACGTACCGGCCGGATGCCGGATGAACGGCCGCATGCCGATGCCCGCCGTTCGTCACGGCGGGCATCGGCAGATGGGGCGGGGTGGACGCGACGTCCGGGGTCGGACCTCAAGCGGCTCAGGCGGCGTGGAGGTTGGGCCCCTCGTCACCGTCCACACCAGCCGTCACGACGTTGGGCCCCTCGTCGCCCTCCACACCAGCCGTCACGACATTCGGACCCTCGTCGCCCTCCACACCGGCCGTCACGACATTCGGACCCTCATCACCCTCCACACCAGCCGTCACGACATTCGGACCCTCATCACCCTCCACACCAGCCGTCACGACATTCGGACCCTCGTCGCCCTCCACACCAGCCGTCACGACATTCGGGCCCTCGTCGCCCTCTATGCCGATCGTGATGACGTTCGGGCCCTCGTCGGAGGCGAGTGTCGGGGCCGGGCCGCGGTCCGAGGCGGTGTCCCGGGCGAGCGAGAGGCCGGAGACGAAGTTGGGGCCCTCGTCCGAGGCGGGGCTCGCGGCGGCCGTCCCGGCGGCGACACCGGCTGCGAGAGCCAGAGTGACCGCCGCGGAGGCGAAGAGACCGGCCGAGGTTCCGAAGCCCTTGAGAATCATGATGTCCGCCTTCTGTCGTCGCGATCTGCGGTGCTGACAGAGAGAAAGGTCGCGTCAGGCGCTCCCGGCCCGTTCCGCTTCCGTTACCGGCCCCACGGGTGCGGCGGGGAAGCACCCGGGAACCTGATCGGTACTGCCCGCGCACGCCGACGACGACGACCGCCCGCACGGCCTGCCTCGGGCCGTGCGGGCGGCGTACGAAGGACGCGTACGACAGGGGTGTGCGACAGCGGTGTGCCGGACCTCAGAGGTGGTCGGGGCGCCGGCTCACCTCCGCGCGCAGCAGCCGTGCCGCCGCGGTGACCGTCTCCGCGGCCTCCTGCGTGGACTCCGCGCTCAGCAGCACGTAACCCTCGGCGCCGCCGCCGTGGCCGGGGATGTCGTCCCCTGACGCGTACGGGAAGTGGACCCGGTGCACGCCGGGCAGCTCGGACACCGGTTCGAGGCCCGACACCGACAACAGCCGCCCCACGGGCAGCCGGTAGGACGCGACGGCGGCGTACCGGTCGGCCGTCGGCACGTTCACGGGTTTCCCGGCCAGCGCCTGTACGAGTTCCGCTTCGGCGCGGAAGCCCGTCGCGAGCTCGATCAGCGAGGCGAGCGGCTCGTCCGGGTAGTCCGCCCGGGAGCGCACCACGCGTGGACCGTCGGCCGTCAGCACGACCACGGTGTAGGCGTAGCCGAACTCGTATCCGGCGAGGTCGAGCAGCTCGGTCACGATCGCGCGGGCCTCCGCCCCGTCCCGTTCCCCCAGGGGTGCCGGGAAGAGATGACTGCTCGGATGCCAGGCGCCGTGCAGTGCCACCACGCCGACGACAAGGTGCATGCCGTCGACCGTGAGGGTCACGACGCCGTACTCCGGTCCCTCCAGATACTGCTCCACGAGATAGGAACGCTCACCCGCCGACTCGCTGCGAAAGGCCGCGGCGTCCGCGGCGGGCGGCAGGGTGCGTACGGTGACCGGCGCGCCGATCTCCTCGACCGCGGCGGGCAGTTCCTGGGCCGTACGGGCCTGTGCGGCGGGCACGTACGAGTGCCTGCTGCCGTTGAGCAGGGCCCTCATGGCCGCGGGCTCGCCCAGCAGCCGGGCCGCGTCGACCGGGTTGGGGGTCACACCCAGGCGGGCCGCGGTCCTGGCGACCGCGGGAAGGGCTGCCGTGCCCGCGAAGGCCAGCAACCGCTGCGTCCCGTAAACGCGGACCGAGGCCTCGATCGCCTGGACCAGCGCGGTCTCGTCCGTGAGGTCGACGAGGTCGACGAGGTCCGCCGGTATCCCGGGGGGAACGTCGTCGTCCGGGGGGTTCGAACAATGCGGGGAATGCGGGGAATGCGGGGAGTTCGGGGGAAGTGAGGCGTCCGCGAGCACCCGTACGGCGAAACCCGCCGCGACGGCCTCGCGGACGAGGCGGGTGGAAGGACAGAGCAGCAGCAGGCGCTGCGGAGCACTGTCCGGGGGGTGAGGCTCTGGGTAGCGGTCGGCCGTCGCGCTCATGGCTGGCTCCTCGTCTCCTCGACGGCGGGCGGGATCCGGCGGCTGTCGCGCTCGCCCATGTCCCGCGTGCCCCGGACAACTGACGGCCGGGCAACTGACGGCCCGTCAACTGATGGTTCGTACATGTGTGGATGCTTCCTTGCTACGTGAGGGCGCCGGACCGACTGTTCCGGTCGTGCCCACGCGTTCCCGCGCGGAGTGGCGCTCGCAGGGAGTGTCCCGCCGCCCGTTCCCGGATCCCTCCCCGTACGTTCCCGGCCGGGCCGCCGACCGGCTCCCGCGCACCGCTGGGCAGGGGGAACGGGGCGGGAAGAGAGCGGGAACGGGATGGGTCACGGTCTTCTCGGGACCTCGACCACCGCTGCGGCCGTCGGGCTCCCCCTCCGCACCGGGAGCGGAACGTGCCCCCGCACACCGTCCCGGCCCCGTCCACGGCCGCCCTTCCCTCACCGACTGGAGCCCTCATGAGCGCCACCGACAAGGAGCCCACTGACAAGGAGCCCGCCGCTGTCCTGCCCTTCCGGCGGACCGACGCGGCCGGCACCCGGGCCGCCGCACCGACGGCCACCCCTCCGTCCCTCCCCGGTACCGGCCCGCTGCGCCTGATCCGGGTCATGCGGGAGGACCTGCGCGTCGTCGTGGAGCGCGACCCCTCCGTCCGCGGCCGTCTCGAAGCCGCGCTGCACCCCGCGCTGACCGCCCTGTGGACGCACCGGGTCGCACATCGGCTGCACACGGGCGGACACCGGATGACGGCACGTCTGCTGGCCCGCTGGGCCCGCCGGCTGACCGCCGTCGAGATCCACCCCGGAGCGGCACTGGGCCGCCGGGTGTTCATCGACCACGGAGCCGCGGTGGTCATCGGCGAGACGTGCGTGGTCGGCGACGACGTGACGATCTACCACCAGGTGACGCTCGGCGCGGTCGGCTGGTGGAGCGACAACAACAGGCCGCAGGGCGATCGCCGGCATCCGGTCGTGGGCCGCAACGTCATCCTCGGCACCAACGCCACCGTGCTCGGCCCGGTGACCGTCGGCGACGACGCGATCATCGGCGCGCAGGCCCTGGTCAACAAGGACGTGCCGGAGGGGACGCGGATGCTGGCCGCCACCGCTTCCGGGCGCACGCCGGGCCGCCCGTCCGAGGACACCATCGCGAGTATCGCCTCGGCCGGTTCCTGGTAGCCGCTCCCCCGCCTCCCGCGCCACCACTCCGCCGCCCTTCGGTCTCCCCGCCCGCAGGCCCAGATCTGACAAGGAATCACACCATGCGCACCCTCGCACCGCACACCTCCCGACCGCCCTTGGTACGGCCGGCCGTCGCCGACGGCATCGACGACCTGGTGGGCGCCACCCCGCTGGTCCGGCTGAGGCTCGAAGGCCTGGCGCCGGGCGCCGAGATACTGGCCAAGCTGGAGGCCGCCAACCCGATGTCCAGCAGCAAGGACCGGGCGGCCCTGTACATGCTCAGGGCCGCCGAGGCGCGCGGCGATCTGGCGCCGGGCGGCACGATCGTCGAGGCCACCTCGGGCAACACCGGTATCTCGCTCGCCGCACTCGCGGCGGCCCGCGGTCACCGCTGCGTCATCGTGCTGCCCGACAACGCGACGACCGAGCGGGTGCGTCTGCTGGCGGCGCTGGGCGCCGAGGTCGTCCAGACCCCCGCCGACCGGGGCTACCCGGGAGCGATCGAGAAGGCCGAGGAGATCCACGCGTCCACCCCGGGCTCCTGGTTCCCCTGCCAGCACGAGAACGCGGACAACGTCGAGGCCCACTACGCCACCACCGGTCCCGAGATCACCGCCGCGCTCACGGCCACCGGCCGCCGCGTCGACACCCTCGTCTGCGCGGTGGGCACCGGCGGAACCCTCACCGGCATCGCCCGTCACCTGCGGGAGCACGACTCGGGGGTACGGATCGTCGCGGTCGAGCCGCAGGGGTCCCCGCTGCTGTCGGGCGGGCAGGCCGGGCGGCACCGCATCCCCGGCCTCAACGGCGGTTTCATCGCCCCGACGACCGACGTCTCCCTGATCGACGAGGTGATCGCCGTCAGCGACGCGGACGCGCTGCACACCGCTCGACGACTCGCCGCCGGGCAGGGCCTGTTCGTCGGGGTGTCCTCCGGTGCGGCCGTGCACGCCGCGCAGTCGGTGGCCGGCCGCCCCGAGTACCGGGACAAGACCGTCGTCACCGTCCTGCCGGACACCGGCGAGCGGTACCTGAGCATGTGGGAGGACCCGTCGTGACGCTGCTGGTCTCGACCCTGAAGAGGTTCGGCGACGCCGTCAAGGTCCGCATCGGGGAGACCACCACCACCCGGTACATCGCGCTCGCCGAGACCACCGACGGCCGCCTCGGCCTCTTCCACCACCACATGCTGCCGGGCGCCGCCGGAGCCGCCCCGCACTACCACACCCGTATCTCGGAGTCGTTCTACGTCATCTCCGGAGAAGTGACCGTCCACGACGGCACGGGCTGGCACAAGGCCCATGCCGGCGACTTCCTCCACGTGCCCGAGCACGCCGTGCACGGCTTCCGCAACGACAGCGACGCACCGGCGGAGATGCTGATCCTCTTCACGCCCGCGGAGAACCGCGAGGCCTACTTCACGGGTCTGGCGGAGCTGTTGGCCGACGGGAACACCCCGTCCCGGGCCGAGATGGTCGCGCTCATGGAGAAGTACGACCAGTTCGAGATCGACGAGCCCTGACCGTCACGCGCCCCGACCATCACGAGCCCTGACCGTCACGCGCGCCGACCGCTACGCGCGCTGCCGGCACCCGTACTTCCGCGTTCCCCCCGTCCGTTCGACAACTCTCAGGAGTCATCACATGCATCCCGTCAACTGGGCCCGCTTCGGCCTGCTCGCCGCCCTGTGGGGGTGCAGCTTCGCCTTCATCAAGGTGTCGCTGGACGCCTTCGCCCCTCTCCAACTCGCCTTCGGGCGGCTCCTCGTGGGCGCCCTCGTCGTCGGCCTGATCCTCGCCGTGACCAAGGGCTCCTTGCCCGACCGCGCCGTCTGGGGACACATCGCCGTCGCCTCGGTGTTCGGCAACGTCGTGCCGTTCACCCTCTTCGCCGTGGGCGAGCAGCACACCACCGCGACCATCGCCGGTGTCATCCAGGGCGCGACGCCGCTGGTCACCCTGGGGCTCGCCGCCCTGGCCATCCGCACGGAGAGGCCCACGGCCCGCAAGGTGACCGGTCTCGTGATCGGCTTCGTCGGGCTGATCGTCGTGGTGGGACCGTGGCGGACCGACGGATTCGGTTCCCTCGGCGGCCAGCTCGCGTGTGTCGGGGCGGCGGTCAGTTACGCGATCAGCTTCGTCTATCTCCGCCGGTTCATCTCCCCGTACAAGATCCCGGCGCTCTCCGTGACCGCGGCGCAGCTCACCTCGGCCATGGTCATCACCGGTCTGATCACCACCTTCAGCATCGGCTGGGACCTGCCGGGCGAGCTGACGGCCGGCCCGCTGCTGTCCCTCCTGGTCCTCGGCGGCGCCTCCACCGGTATCGCCTTCGTCCTGATGAACCGGCTCATCGCGGACGCGGGACCGACCACGGCCTCCGGCGTCAACTACCTGGTCCCGGTGTTCTCCGTGATCGTCGGCGCGGCGGCCCTCGGCGAGTCCGTCACCTGGAACGTGCCGGTGGGCGGCGCGGTGGTCATCGCCGCGCTGGCTCTCGCGGAGGGGCGGCTGCCGCTGCCCGCGCGCCGCGCGGCCGAGCCGCCGACTGCCGCCGCTCCGGCACCCCTCGTTCCCGACCCGAACGACCCGACCGACCGGGCCGACCCGAACGACCCGACCGACCCGACCGACCGGGCCGACCGGGCCGACCGGGCCCAGCCCGTGGTCGCCAGGGAGGCTTGCTGACCCGGCCTGTTCGGGCCCACCCGGGCCGGCTCGGGCCTCCACAGGCACCTCCACGCACAGCAGCAAGCACGCCGCACGGCGCGCCCCCGCTCACGGGGCGCGCCGTGCGGCGTTCGTGTGCAGCCGGCCGCCGGTTGTCCACTGCCGGCCCCGCTTCCCTGCCGACCGCCCGGTTCCCGTGCCCGCTCCGTACGCCGGGAGCGACGCGGGACACGACCGGGAACCCGCCGCGCGAACCTGCGGGAGGTAGAGAAAAAGGCCCACAGCAGCCCCTCCAGCCGCTCCAGCCCCTGTGGCCCCACCCATTCACCTCTCCCATCCCCCGTCCCTCCCCCAACTCCCCCAACTCCCCCACCGCACCAGCGGGCCGACGCCACCGCACCGGCCTTCGTACACAGGAAGCAGCCACCGGCATGCCCCCATCCACCGCATCCGCATCCGCATCCGCATCCGTATCCGCCTCAGCCGCCGCGTCCTCTCCGGCCACCGCCCTCGGTGACGCCCGCATCATCACCGCGGCGGAGTTCGAGTTCCACGCCGTCGCCGGCGCCGACTCCACCGCCCGCACCACGGTCGCCACCCCCGTCAGCCCGGCCGCGGGCGCCACCCATGTCACCCTGCACGTCGTCCGGATAGCCGCCGGCGAGTCCTACTCCCCCGAGCAGAGCGCGGCCGAGGAGAACACCGCCGTGATCTTCTCGGGGACGGGAACCGCGGCCGTCGGCGACCTTGCCCTCCCCGTCGAGCGCGGAGCCGCCGCCTACGCCCCCACCGGCCGCGCGCTCACCCTCACGGCGGACGGCAGGGGCCTGACCGCCTACGTGTGGCGCACCCCGCTCGCGGACGCACCCGTCGGGAGCGATCCGGTCCTGCACTCCTCCCTCTGGGACGACACCACCCAGCTGCGCGGCTTCGGCGGCACCGGGCAGGTCGACGCCGCCGAACGCCGGGCCACCATGAACTTCGTCTTCTGGCCCGGCAACGGCAGCAGCCGCCTGTGCCTGCACTGCGGCATCCAGCAGCCGGGCGAGACCTTCAACGTCCATCTCCACCCCGACAGCGACGAGGCGTTCATCGCCTTCGAGGGCGTCGGCCAGATGTATCTGCGCGACCGCTGGATCGACGTGAGCGCCGGTGACGTCCTGTACGCGGCACCCGGGGTGCTGCACGGCGCCCGCAACCCGCACACCGGTCCCACCGCCCGCCGCTTCGTGACCTGCGGCGGGCCCAGCCCCTTCGACCCGGCGCTCTACTCCGCCGCCGGCTACTCCTCACAGGTCAGGTGAACGCAGCGTGTGCCGCATATACGGAACCTTCAACGTCCATTCCGACGAGGCCGAACTGCGCCGCGTCGCCGACCTGATGCACCACGGCGGTCCCGACGCCCAGGGTGTCGCCCACCGGCCCGACTGGGCACTGGGCAACAACCGCCTGTCGATCATGGACCCCGAAGGCGGGGCCCAGCCCTACCACCTCGGCCGGGTCACCGTCGTCTTCAACGGTGAGATCTACAACCACCGCGAACTGCGCACACGCCTGGCCGGCCTCGGCTTCCACTTCGACGACCAGTGCGACGGCTCGATCCTGCCCGCGCTGTACGTCACCTACGGGGACCGGTTCGCCGAGCACCTGGACGGCATGTACTCGGTGGCGGTCATGGACCTGCGGGAGACCCCCCGCATGGTGCTGGCCACCGACGGCTCGGGCATGAAGCCGCTCTACTACCACTGGGACCGGGCCGCGGGCCGCTTCCACTTCGCCTCCGAACTGCCCGCGCTCCTCGGCTTCGCGGGGGTGCAGGCGGAGGAGGACGAGGCAGGTCTCGACGCCTACCTCACCTCCAAGACTCCGTTCGGCGATCGGACCATGTTCCGCGGGGTGCGGGTGTTCCCGCCGGCCGCCACCGTCCTCCTCAACCACCGGGACGGACTGCGGATCAAGCAGCGCCCGATGGCCCACGAGCAGGGCCTGCGCCCCGACAAGGACCGCACCCTCACCGAGGCCGGCGACCAGCTGCGCGCCCTGCTGTCCGAGGAGGTGTCACGGCTCCTGATCGCGGACGCCCCCGTCGCGGCCGTCACCTCCGGCGGCCTCGACTCCAGCCTGGTCACCGCGCTCGCCGCCCAGGCACTGCGGGACGGCGGCGGCACCGGCAGCCTGCACACCTTCAACATCGCCTACACCGGCACCTGGCCCAGCGACGAACGCGCCTACGCCGCCGAGGTCGCCCGTGCCGCCGGCACCACCCACCACCAGGTCGAGGTCGATCCGGCCACCTTCCCGGACCTCATGACCGACGTCGTACGCCACCTGGGGCAGCCCAACGCCGACCCCATCACCCTCTCCACCTTCTCCCTCTTCCGCGCGGTCCGCGACGCCGGCTTCAAGGTCGCCCTCACCGGCGACGCGGCCGACGAACTGTTCAGCGGCTACTCCCGGATGACCCAGGCGGTCGCCGCGCACCACGGTTCGAACTGGATCGACGGCTACCTCGACCACCTCGCCGCCGTCCCGCGGGCCCTGCGCCAGAGCCTGTACACCGACGAGTACGCCTTCGCCGTGAACGCCGTCGGCCCCGCCCTGCCGCCCGGCATCCGGCGGATCCTGCACAGCAGCCCCGGTACGCGGCTGCAGCGCATCGGCGCGGTGGAGCAGCGTTACCGGCTCCCCGCATACCACCTGCGGCGCGTCGACCACCTGTCGATGGCCAGCTCGGTGGAGGTGCGGCTGCCGTTCACCCAGCCGTCCGTCGTGCGCTTCGCCTCCACCCTCACCGACGAGCAGCGGCTCGTACCGGGCCTGGGGGTGAAGCGGGCCCTTTACCAGGCCGCGCAGGGACTGATCCCGCGCAGTGTGCTGGAACGGCCCAAGCAGCCCTTCACCCTTCCCGTCACCGCGATGCTCACGCCCGGCCAGCGGCTGTGGACCCTCGCCCGAGACGTCCTGTCCCCCCACACCCTGCGCGCCGACGGCCGCATCCGCCCCGAGCGGGTCGACGCCCTCTTCGACGAGCAGGCCACCCGGCCCAGCGACACCGTCTCCCTGGCCCTGTGGTCCCTGATGTCGCACCAGCTGTGGCGCCAGGAGTTCTTCGCCACGGCCAAGGCCCCGATCACACTCCACACTCCGGTACGAGTTCTCCAGGAGGCGGCGTGACTGTCAGCCTCGCCCGTGCGCACGGCACCCCCTGCCCCACCGCCGTGATGGACGCGCGCACTCTGCCCACCTCGGAACCCGAACTGCTCGCCCGGCTCACCGAGTTACGGACGGCGCTGGCCGACCACGGCGCCGCGGACATCCTGAAGAACGCGCTCGTCCAGCCCTCCCGGCATCCCCTGTTCGACCTGGACTACCGCTTCGTCCAGTCGATGCCGGACAGTCTCGACAGCTTCGACCTGCGCGGATCCTGCGGCCACTCCATCCTGGCGGCGGTCGAGGCGGCGGCCCGTACCGGCATGATCCAGCCCCTCGTCGCGGGCTGCCGGGTCCGGGTCAACGTCCTCAACAACGGCGACAACGTGGTGTGCGAGGCGGAGGAGACCGACGACGGGGGCACCCGCTTCACGGCCCACTTCCTCTGCTCGCCGCCGCGACCGGTGAACGACCTCCTGATCACCGGTGAGCCCGTCACCGGTATCCCCTTCGAGGGGCGTACGGTCCCCGTCTCGCTGGTCTCCATGGGCAATCCGTACCTCTTCGTGCACGCCGCCGAGCTCGGCGTCCACACGGTCGAGGACCTCTTCGCCGACGACCTCGTGCTGTTCGACCGGATGACCAGGCTGCGTCTCGCGGTCTGCCGGGCCCAGGGCTGGGACACCACCGGTGCCTTCCCCAAGGTGGCCACGCTGCTCCCCGACGGTCCGGGCGCCCTCGCGGTCCGCGCCATCTCCGTACCCTCCTGGCACCCGACGGTGGCGCTCACCGGCGCCACCTGCCTCGCGGCGGGGGCCGCCGTGGAGGGCACGATCCCCCACCTGCTGTCCGGTGTCTCGGAGCAGCCGGACAACGACCTGCTGGCCCTGCGCACCCCGGGCGCCACGGTCCGCGCCTCGGCCCGCATCACGGGCGACGACGGCGACCGCCGGCTCGCCTGGATCTCCGTCGCGGAGAAGCAGGTCGACTACCGCGGCCTCTTCCTGCCCGCCCCCACCTCCGAGGAGTTGTCATGGCTTCCGCTGACAGCCTGACCGTGCCCGAAGCCCCGGCACCGACCGAGACCGGCCTGCCGCTGCCCGCGCCGGCCGGCGATCTGCCCGCCGTTCCTCCCACCGGCCCCTCCACCGGTCTGACCGCGCCGATGCGTGAGCGCCTCGCCGCCGCCGCCCGGGACGCCGACGCGAGCGGCGCACCCGACCGGCCGGCGCTGGCCCTGCTGCGCGAGAGCGGACTGCTCGGTCTGGCACTGCCGTACGAGTACGGCGGCACCGGCGCCGACGCGCACGGCCTGAACTCGGCGGTCGCCCAGGTGGCGCAGGTCAACGCCTCCGCCTCGATCATGCTGTTCCAGCACTACGCGGTCAGCAGGCGCATCCTCGAACACGGCAGTCCGGCCCTGCGGCGCCGGCTGCTGCCCCAACTCGCCCACGGCGACTGGCTCGCCGCCTCCGCCTGGAGCGAGACGGGTGCGGGCGCCAACAAGAAGCACCTGTCCACCGTCGCCCGCCGCACGTCCGACGGCGCCTGGGTCCTGAACGGCGCCAAGTCCTTCACCACCAGCGCAGGACTCGCCGACATCTACCTGGTGCTGGCCCAGACCGAGGAGCCCGCGCCGGACGCCTCCCCGGACACCGGCTACGGCTCCGCCGGCCAGACCTTCTTCCTCGTACCGGCGGACGCCCCCGGTCTGGAGCCCGACACCTCGCTGCGGCTGACCGGCATGCGCGGTTCGGCGACCGGTTTCGTCTCCGTGCACGACTGCCGCGTACCCGACACCGCGCGGCTCGGCCCGGTCGGCGCCGCCGCCTCGATCATCGCCGGGGTCCGGGACAGCGGCGCCACGCTCGGTGCCGTGTCCGTCGGCCTGGCCGAGGCGGCCCTCGAACTCGCCCACCGGCACGCCGAACGGCGCGGTCTGCTGACCCAACAGGCCCTCCGGCACCGGCTGGTGGACATCGCGGGCGAGGTCGAGGCCGCCCGCGCGGTCGTCGAGCGGGCCGGCCGCCGGACCGCCGCCGACCCGGGGATCGCCACGCTGCACTCCAAGCTCGTCGCCTCCTCGGCCGCCGAGCGTGTCATCAACGCCGTCGAGCGGCTGCTGGGTTCGGCCGGCTATGTCGCCTCGAACGAGATCAACCGCTACGGCCGCGACGCCCGTGCTGTCGCCCTGATGGGACCGACCAACGACCTCTGCAAGGAACTGGTGAGTCTGACGTGGAACCGTTGAAGCCCCGATCCGCCGACCTTCCCGCCGCCCCTCCCACCGGCCTTCCTGCCGACCTTCCTGCCGATCTGGTCGTCGAAGGAGGCCGCCTCGTCACCCCCGACGGGGTCCGCGACGGAACGGTGGTCGTCCGCGACGGCCGGGTCGCGTCCCTGCACGCGCCGGGCGAGCCGCTGCCACCGGGCCCCCGCCTCGACGCCCGTGGCCGGTACGTGCTGCCGGGCCTGATCGACTCCCACGTCCACTTCCGCACACCCGGCCTGGAGTACAAGGAGGACTGGGAGCACGGCAGCCGGGCCGCCCTCGTCGGCGGTGTGACGACCGTGATGGACATGCCCAACACCCGTCCGCCGTCCCTGGACGAGACCAGCATGCTCGCCAAGGCCGCGGTGATCCAGGGCACCTCGTGGATCGACTACCGCTTCCACATGGGCGCCGACCCCGACCATCCCGAGCTGCTGGCCGAGTTGGACCCGCGGATCGCGAGCTCGGCGAAGGTGTTCATGGCCGGTCACCACACGGCCCCGGTGGTGTTCCGCGACGGCGAGCAGTTGCGGCGGGCCTTCGCCGCCGCCGCCCGCGGTGGGGTCCGGCTCGTCCTGCACGCCGAGGACCAGCACGTCTTCGACCTCCTCGACGCGAGTGCGGGCGCCCCGGACTCGTACGGTGGGTACGAGCCGCACCGGCCGCGATCCGGTGGGATCGTCGCTGTCGCCCATGTCGTGCGCCTGGTCCGCGAGTACGGCACGAAGACGCACATCCTGCATGTGTCGTCGGCGGAGGAGGCCGATCTGCTGTCGGCCGCAGCCGCCGAGGGGCTGCCGCTCACCTACGAGGTGACGGGCCATCACCTCTCGTTCACCCACGACGACACCACACGGCGTGGTCCGCGTACCCGGCTCTCCCCCGCCATCCGCGAGTGCCGCGACCAGAAGCGGCTGTGGCAGGCCCTGCTGCGCGGCGAGGTCGTCACCCTGGGCAGCGACCACGCCCCGCACACCGTGGAGGAGAAGAACCGTCCGCCGGCCGACGCGCCGCCCGGCCTCCCCGGCGTCCAGGAACTGGCCACGGCTGTCTGGACCGGCCTGCGGACCAGGGACATCGCCCCGGACGAGGCGGCCGGACACCTGGCCCGGCTCATGGGCGAGGGACCCGCCCGGCTCTTCGACCTGCCCGGCAAGGGCCGCCTGGAAGCGGGTGCGGACGCGGACCTGACCTTGCTGGACCCGTCCGACCGCTGGCAGTTCTCCGCGCACGACGTACAGGCGCTGTGCGGCTGGTCCGCGTACGAGGGCTGGACCTTCACCGGACGCTTCACCACCACGGTGAAGGGCGGCCAGGTCGCCTGGGACATCCGGGACGGATTCTCCGGCCGCCCCGAGGGCCGCTGGCTGCAGGGCTCGGCCCGGCCTCTGGAGGTGGCCCGATGAGTTCGACGCTGCTCGAATCCCAGTCCCCGCCCAGCGCGTCTCCGTCCGGCACATCTCCGTCCGGCACATCTCCGTCCGCGACGCCGGCTCAGGACCTCGCCGAGGCCTTCCGCGCCGCGATGTCCGCCCTGGCCGCCCCTGTCACCCTCGTCACCTGCTACGACGACCTGGGCAGGCCACGCGGCCTGACGGCCAGCGCCGTCAGCTCGCTGTCGTTGGCCCCGCCACTGTTCCTCGTCTGCCTCGACCGCAACTCCCGTACGCACGAGGCGCTGACCGGCGCCGAGGACTTCGCCGTGCACCTCCTCGGCCCGGGCGAGGAACACCTCGTCAAACGCTTCATGCGGCCGGCCGAACACCGCTTCGACGGCGTACCCCTGGCGGCGGATTCCCACCGGGCGCCCGTCATCAGGGACGCTTCCCTCACCCTGCACTGTGTCCGCCACGACGTCCTGGAAGGAGGCGACCACACGATCCTCGTGGGACGGGTGACCGCTGTGCGCGGCGAGTCCGCGCACTCGGGCGGCCTGCTCTGGCACCGACGGGGCTTCGCCCACGCGCGACGCCCATGACCCGGACGGGGGCTGCCACCGCGACACGGTCGACAGCCCCCGTCCGGGATCCGGCACAGCCCAGATCTTCGTCGGCGTGGTTACCACGCCGGCGCGAACAACCTCTCCACAGGCTGAGTAAGCACAAGCAGGACGCGGTCCGCTTCCGGGTCGCGGAGGGGATCAAGGGCCGGCCGGGCGAGGCCTCGCGAGGATGGCGCCGATGGGCGGACGAGGCGTGCCGACCGCCGCATGCGTGACGGCGGTTGCTGGGGAGGGCGTCCGGTGCGCCGGGCACGGGCGAGAACCACAGCTGCCGGCGCCCGTCCCGGCGCTCGGCCGGTGTCCCCGGAGTCGTGCTGCCGAGCCTGCGCCGTACGCCGCCCGGCGTCTGCGTCGTGATCGACACCTCCGGGTCGGTGAGCGACGCCGAACTGGGCAGCGCGCTGCTGGAGGTCGCGGCGATCTCTCGGGCGGTGGGCGGGCGGCGCGACCTGGTCTCGGTGATCTCCTGCGACGCGGCGGCCGGGGTCGCCGTGCCGCTCTGCCGCGCGGAGAACATCGAGCTGGTCGGCGGCGGGGGCACGGACCTGCGCTCCGGTTTCGCCCGGGCACTGGGGTCCAGGCCGCGCCCCGACGTGATCGCCGCCCTCACCGGCGGCCAGACCCCCTGGCCCTCCGCGCCACCGCCCTGCCGTACGGTCCTCGGTCTCTTCCCGCGCCCCGCCCGCGCGGCGGGGGAAGAAGACCCCGACTACGTCCCGGACACTCCGCCGTCCTGGGCACGAGTCGTCACGATCGGCTGAGAGGCCGGACAGTCGCTGTCTCTACCGCTGTCTCTACCGCTGTCTCTACCGCTGTCGCTGCCGGGGAGCCGGCCGCGGTGAGGCGGCACTCGGCCAACTGCCGGGCGGCCCGCATCGGGGTGACGCCGGTCGTGCGCGCGAGGTCGAGAAGGTGCCCGACGGTGTCACCGATGCCCTCCACCCGCTTCAGGGCGGCCTCGTGGCCGTAGCCCTCGGACTCCCTGCTGAGCGTGTAGGCGACACCTCCGGCGCCGGCCACATAGTCCGGTACCCAGACGATGCCGCGCTCCGCGAGGGCGTCGGCGATCGACTCGTCGGCGAGCTGGTTGTTGGCCGGTCCGACGATCAGCGGCGCGGTGAGCCGGGGAACACTCGCTTCGTCGAACACCCCGCCCACGGCGGCCGGAACGAGAATGTCGGCCGGGGCCGACAGAGCCCGGTCGGGTTCGACCCAGCCGTACCCGCTCGCCAGCGCGGCCTCCTTGCGGAAGTGGTCCACGTCCGACACCACGACGTGCGCCCCATCTGCGACCAGACCGGCGGCGACCCGGCTGCCGACCGACCCGAACCCGCTGACGATCACCACCCTGCCGGTGCAGGAGGCGTCGCCGTAGACATGCCGGGCGCCGGCCCGCAGAGCGGCCAGGACACCGGTGGCGGTGGGCCCGCCGGAGTCCCCGGTGCCACCGTGCTCCTCGGGCGCGCAGTACGCGTACGGCGAGAACCGCCGCAGGACCACCATGTCCTCGGGGCCGGTGCCGATGTCGGGACCGGTGCGGTAGGAACCGTCGAAGGAGGCCACCAGCTCGCCCAGGTCCTCCAGTGCGGCCTCCCGCAGGTCCGGGGTGAGTTCGGTGTCCCTGTCCAGGGCGATCACGCTCTTGCCGCCCCCGAAGTCCAGACCGGCGACCGCCGACTTGTACGTCATCGCCTCCGACAGGCGCAGCGCGTCGGTCAGTCCGTCCTGCCAGGTGTCGTACCGGCGCATCCGGCAGCCGCCGGCCGCCGGCCCCAGTACGCGGGAGTGGATGGCGACGATCAGCGGCAGGCCGGAGCGACGTCCGCGGCGGACGACGACCTCTTCGTGTGCGAATGCTCGACTCATGGCGCCGAAGTTAGGCTGATGCGCGGACCATCGGGAGTTGCACCGAACCCAATTCGGCAGGCGGACAGTGGAGGAAGCCGTGGACGAACTTGATTCGGCGATCGTGCGCGAACTGCAGGCCGACGGTCGGCAGTCGAATCGCGCCCTCGCCGGGAAACTCGGCATAGCCCCCTCCACCTGTCTGGAACGCACGAGGCTCCTGCGGCGGCGCGGCGTCATCCGGGGCTATCGGGCCGAGGTCTCCTTCAAGGCCCTCAACCGGTCGGTCCAGGCGATGGTGTTCACCCAGGTACGCCCCCTGCGCCGGGACGTCGTCACCGCGTTCGAGCAGTCGGTGACCCAACTGCCGGAGGTGGTCTCCGTGTACACGATGACCGGGAGCGACGACTTCCTCGTGCATGTCACGGCACAGGACATCGACCACCTGCACGCCTTCCTCCTGGATCAGTTCACCAACCGCCGCGAGATCATCGCCTTCCGCACTTCGATCATCTATCAGCATCTGACCAACCCGGTCCTCGGCCCGCTGCCACCCGCGGAGTAGGAGCGAATCGGCAGCGTGCCGGTCTGCCGCTCGACCGACCCGACCGGCAGACCGGCAGACCGGCAGACCGACGACACGGTTTCCTCCGCCCCGTAAGGACCCATGCCATGACCACTCCGCGCTCCTTCCCCCTGGAGCCCACCCCGATCCTCGTGTCCGACGAGGCCCTGGAGGACCTGCGCGCCCGTCTCGCGTCGACCCGGCCCCCGCTGGACGAGGGGAACGGGGACTGGTCCTACGGCGTCCCGGACAGCTATCTGCGTGAGCTGGTCGCCTACTGGCGGGACGGCTACGACTGGCGCGAGGCCGAGGCCGCCATCAACGTCCACGAGCACTACCGCGTGGACGTCGACGGTGTCCCGGTGCACTTCATGCGCGAGCCGGGCCGCGGCCCCCGCCCGATCCCGCTGATCCTGACCCACGGCTGGCCATGGACGTTCTGGCACTGGTCGAAGGTGATCGGCCCGCTCTCCGACCCGGCCGCGTTCGGCGGTGACCCCGCCGACGCGTTCGACGTCATCGTGCCGTCCCTGCCCGGCTTCGGCTTCCCGGGCCCGCTCACCGGCTTCGCGGACGTCAACTTCTGGAAGGTCTCCGACCTCTGGCACACCCTGATGACCGAGACGTTGGGATACGACAAGTACGCCGCCGGGGGCTGTGACATCGGCGGGCTCGTCTCCAGCCAGCTCGGCCACAAGTACGCCGACGAGCTGTACGGCATCCACATCGGCTCGGGGCTGCCGCTGGACTTCTTCACCGGCCCCCGCGCCTGGGACTTCGCCCGGAACCGGCCCCTCACCGACGAGCAGCCCGCCGACGTCCGGGCCCGCGTCATCGAGCTGGACCACCGCTCGGCGTCCCACCTCACCGTGCACATGCTCGACGGCGCCACCCTCGCCCACGGACTGAGCGACTCGCCCGCCGGACTGCTCGCCTGGCTGCTGGAGCGCTGGAACTCCTGGAGCGACAACGGCGGTGACGTCGAGTCCGTCTTCACCAAGGACGACCTGCTCACCCACGCCACGATCTACTGGGTGAACAACTCCATCGCCACGTCGATGCGTTACTACGCCAACGCCAACCGCCACCCGTGGGCCCCCGCCCATGACCGCACCCCGGTCGTGCGGGCCCCGGTCGGCCTGACCTTCGTCACGTACGAGAACCCGCCCGGCATCCACACCGCCGAAGAGCGCGTCCGGGCGTTCGAGACCGGCCCACAGGCCGCTTGGTTCAACCACGTCAATGTCAACGCCCACGACCACGGCGGTCACTTCATCCCGTGGGAGAACCCCGACGCCTGGGTGAACGACCTGCGCCGCACCTTCCGGAGCCGCAGGCCCTGAGTTTCCGGGGCCGCAGGCCCTGAGTACGCGTCAGGCGTCGGGCACGACGGTGGACCGGTCACCGACGCGACGCCTGAGGGCCCGGCAGCATCAGCTGCACGGGCCCTCATGAACGAGTAGCGGGGACAGGATTTGAACCTGCGACCTCTGGGTTATGAGCCCAGCGAGCTACCGAGCTGCTCCACCCCGCGTCGATGTCTCCACCCTACGGCATGGAACGGCACCTCCCTGACCAGGGGCGGAGGAACGCGGAAGGACATACCCCGACCGCGGTGCGGGTAACTTCCCCCGCATGGCTGCCGTGTTGTTCGACTTCTCCGGGACCCTCTTCCGCATCGAATCCACCGAGACCTGGTTGCGCACCGTACTGGCCGAGGCCGGGACCTCCCTGCCGGGGGAGGAGCTGCTCCGGACGGCGAAGGAACTGGAGGCGGCGGGTGCGCTGCCCGGCGGGGCTCCGCACAGGGGGCCGGTGCCGCCGGAGCTGACCACGCTGTGGGGCATCCGTGACGAGAGCGCCGAGGCGCACCGGGCCGCGTACACCGGAGCCTGCCGCCAGGTGGCGCTGCCCGTTCCGGAACTGTACGACGCGCTGTACGACCGGCACATGGACCCGGCGGCCTGGCGGCCGTACGGCGACGCGATCGACGTACTGCACACGCTTCGCGACCGCGGGGTCGCCATCGGCGTGGTCAGCAACATCGGCTGGGATCTGCGGCCCGTCTTCCGCGAGCACGGCCTCGACCCGTACGTGGGCGCCTACGTCCTGTCGTACGAGCACGGCGTCCAGAAGCCGGACGCCCGGCTCTTCGCGACCGCCTGCGACGCGCTGGGAGCCGATCCGCGCGACACCCTGATGGTCGGTGACGACCGGTCGGCGGACGGCGGAGCGGCGGCCCTGGGGTGCGGGGTGTACTTCGTCGACCATCTGCCGGTGACCGACCGGCCGAACGGACTGCGGCCGGTGCTGGACCTGACCCCCGCCTGATCCGGGCCTGATCCGGGCCGGATCCCGCGGGCCGTCCCTCAGTTCCGGTAGCCCTCGACCTGCGACGACGGTCGTACACGCGCGTCGTCCGGGTTCTCGCCGAACTCGGACTTCGCGCGCCGCTGACGCAGCAGGTCCCAGCACTGGTCGAGATCGCGCTCCAACTGGCCGAGTCGCTCCTGTTCGGTCGCGCTGTCGATCTTCCCGGACGCGAGGGCGTCCCGGAGTACGCGTTCGTCGTCGACCATCGCCGTGATCCTCGCAAGGATCTGCTCTTGATCCATGGGGGTACGCCTCCTCGGCACTCCAGCCCACTGTAAGCAGCGGACGAAGGCTCGGCGACAGCGCCGAACGGCAGGCCGCCCCTCCGGCGGTCGCCACCTGGCAGTCACCACAGGTGGGGCGCGCTGCTTCCTTCCCGACCGCCCGGGACGATCCCCCGCGTCGCCCCGGACGGACGGCAGCCCGGAAGTGATCCCCGAGGGGACCGGCCCGGACGCGCTGAGTATAGTTGGCTGGCAGCCAGTCAACGCAGGAGTACATAGGATGTCCCCTCGCAGCGCATCGGTCAATGAAGAGTTGCGGCGGCGTTCCCGCGAGAGGCTTCTGCAGGCGGCGCTGGAGCTCGTCGGCGAGCGGGGATACGACGCCACGACGCTGGGCGACATCGCGGACCGCGCGGGCTCCGCCCGGGGTCTCGTCTCGTACTACTTCCCCGGTAAGCGTCTGCTCGTTCAGTCCGCCGTGCACCGGTTGATGCACCGCACGCTGGACGAGGCGCTGGAGCGCGAGCCGCGTACCGAGGACGGTCAGGAGCGGATGGCGCGGGCCATCGACGCGATTCTGGGCCTCGCCCGGGACCACCCGGTGCTGATGCGCCAGCACATGGCGGGCATTCTGCAGGGCGAGGGGTTCAAGCAGTGTCCGGAGCAGCGCCGGCTGGCGGAGCTGCTGAGCGACACCATGTCCCGCTACGGCTCGCCGGACACCGCCGCCGACTACCCCATGCTGCGGGCGCTGCTGATGGGCGCGGTGTACGCGGCCCTGGTGCCCGGGGTCCCGATGCCGGTGCCGGTGCTGCGGGCCGAGCTGTTCCGGCGTTACGGACTCGACTGGGAGCGGGGTGCCCCGCCGGGCGCCGAAGCGCCCGGCGGGACGTACCACGGGGACCTCTCACGGTTCTTCGCCCCCGGCAGCCGCGAGCTGGAAGAAGGCGGCGGTCACGGTGGCGTGGCGAACCAGGAGACGGACACGGCCGGTCAGTCGAAGTAGTCCGGCTGCGTCTGGACGTTCAGCTCGTTCAGCCGGTTCTTCTTCGCCGGATCCGTACGACGGTCATTGATCTTCAGAACGTCGAAGCCCTTGGCGATGTCGTTCGAGTAGATGTAGCCGTTGTAGTAGTACGCGGACCAGGAGCCGCCGGTGACCATGGTCGTGGTGCTCAGCGGGCCGCGCTCGAAGAAGGCGATCTCCTTGGGCTTCGAGGAGTTCGTGAAGTCCCAGACGGAGATGCCGCCCTGGTACCAGGCCTGGACCATGATGTCCTTGCCCTTGACCGGGATCAGCGAGCCGTTGTGGGCGACGCAGTTCTCGGTGTCGGCCTGGTGGCGCGGGATCTTGAAGTAGCTCTTGAAGACGAGCTCGCGCTTGTCGCCCTTGCCGACGATGTCGTAGATGCCGTCCGCGCCGCGGTTCGGGCCCACGGTCTCGTTGCAGGTGGCCGCACCGCCGCCGCCGAGTTCGTCCGTGAAGACGATTTTGTCGGCCTTCTGGTTGAAGCTCGCCGAGTGCCAGAACGCGAAGTTCACGTTGTCCTGGACCTGGTCGATGATCTTCGGGTTCTCCGGGTCCTTGATGGAGAACAGGATGCCGTCGCCCATGCAGGCGCCCGCGGCGAGGTCCTTGGAGGGCAGCACGGTGATGTCGTGGCAGCCGGTGGTCTTGGAGACGCCCGGGTTGGTGGGCCCGCCCGGGTTGCCGCCGCCGTCCGCGCCCTCACCGGGGAACAGGACGGGGAAGTTGACGATCGCCGCCTTCTCGGGAGCCTTGCGAGGCACCTTGATGATCGAGATGCCGTCGTGCGGCGGCTGGCAGTCGGGGAACGTGGCGCTCGGCGAGTACGAGGACACGTAGACGTAGACGTTCTTGCGCTCCGGCACCAGCGTGTGGGTGTGGGAGCCGCAGGCGGTCTCGACGGCGGCGACGTACTTCGGGTTCTTCTTGTCGCTGATGTCGAAGACCTTCATGCCCTCCCAGGAGGACTTCTCGGTCGCGGGCTGCGTGGTGCTGCTGCAGGAGTTGTCGCTGCGCGAGGAGTCCGTGGACAGGAAGAGCAGGTCGCCCGAGACGGTGATGTCGTTCTGCGAACCCGGGCAGAGCACCTGGGAGACCGTCTTCGGGGCCTTCGGGTTGCTGATGTCGAAGATGCGGAAGCCGTCGTAGTTGCCGGCGAACGCGTACTTGCCCTGGAAGGCGAGGTCCGAGTTGGTGCCGGGCAACGCGTCCTTGGGGATGTTCGCGAGGTGCTGGATGTTGTCCGAGTGGACGATCTCGTCCTGCCCGGGTATCTCGCCGCTCGCGATCGCCGCTCGGGCCTCGGCCGCCTCACTCC
Source organism: Streptomyces sp. NPDC087844 (assembly GCF_044742785.1). NCBI lineage: Bacteria > Bacillati > Actinomycetota > Actinomycetes > Kitasatosporales > Streptomycetaceae > Streptomyces > Streptomyces sp. NPDC087844. Next base: position 284,634 of record NZ_JBIUVD010000010.1, read on the forward strand.
TGGAGACCTTCTCCGAAGTCACCGGAGCGTCCCCGGGGTCGGGGGTCGCGACCGCGGGTCCCGCCGTGAGCAGCGCGGCCAGCAGACCGGCCGCGGTGGCGGCAACTCCCAGGCGTCTGCGCCGCGTTCGGTGATTGTTCAACAGGGTCACTGCGTCCTCCCTAGTAGCCGTTCGTGGTCGAACGGTTCAGGTACCTCCGCAGTATCGTCTTCAGCATGCACAGATCAACAGGTGGCAACGTATTCGTAATGAATGTTTTTGATCATTGGCGCGCGGAAGCATGCTAGGACGGTCATCGACACTCACAAGGTGTCCGCACTCACAAGACTCACAAGGTGTCTGCCGATTCATGTGCCACAGGAGGTCACTGTGCTCGCTCGCCGTACGTCCCGCCGTCTGATCACGGCGTCCGTGACGGCCGCCGTTCTCGCCCTCGGCGGCTGCACGGGCTCCGACGACGACGCCAAGTCCGCTCCGGGCACAGGCCCTTCGGTGATCGCACCGGGCAAACCGGGCGAGGCCGCCGAGACGCTCTCCGCCGCGGACGCGGCGAAGCAGCGCTCCGACGACGACACCCCCAACTCCGCGGACTTCGACTACGCCCGGATGATGATCGAGCATCACGCCCAGGCGATCGAGATGACCGAACTCGTTCCTGAACAGGCTTCGTCGACGCCGGTGAAACGGCTCGCCGAGCGGATCGCCGCCTCACAGGGGCCGGAGGTCGAGACGATGAAGGCCTGGCTCAAGAACCACGGCGGCGACAAGAAGAGCGACAAGGAGTCCGGGGAACACCACCACGACGTGATGCCGGGCATGGCGACCGAGGCGCAGCTCAAGACGCTGCGCGTGGCGAAGGGCAAGGCGTTCGACGAGCTCTTCCTGAAACTGATGATCACCCATCACAACGGGGCGATCACCATGGCCACGGACGTCCTCTCCCAGGGCAACAACATCCAGATCGGCGAGATGGCCGACGACGTGATCGCCCAGCAGACGACCGAGATCAGCAGGATGCGCGAGATGTGACGCGGCAGCATGACAGACCCGCGGGGGCCGCCCCGCAGGGGCGCCCCGCAAGGGGCGCGGGGAACTGCGCGCCCGGCCACGACACACCCGCACCCGCACTTCGCACTCGCACTCGCGCGACAACCCACCGACCGGCCCGCCGCAGGCGTCAGCGCCGGACATGCCGCGGCGCCAGAAGCCCCGCGTCCCGCGCCCCCGCGATCAGCCTGAGCGACCGCCGCCGACTGTGCCCCGTCGCGGCCATCACCGCGAGCACCGGATCCCGCCCCGCCCGCTGAGCCGCCAGATACTCCCCGGCGACGAGCCGACGGCTCTCGACACCGCGCGGCAGCACAGGACGTGCGTGCCGCTTGTCGGGGCTCCCGTCACCACCCGCGGCGCCCGCCGCCACGGCCGCGCCCCCGCACGCCTCCAGGAGCGGCCCCTCGATCCAGTCCGCGAGCACCGCCATGTCGTCGAGGGAGAGCGCGGGCCGGGCGCGTACGTCCTCGATGCAGACGCACCCCTCGCACACCGCCGCGAGCAGGTCGACACCGGCGCCGTCGGCGAAGCTCAGCCGGACGTCGCACCACGTCGTGGCGGTGTCGTTCTCGCGCACTTCCCAGGCGCGCCGCACGGACACCGCCCCGTCCGGCTCATCACGATCAGAAAGATTAAGAAAGGATGTTTCCAGCACATACGCAACGTAACCGCATGATCACATTCATCGCGGACAGGCACGCGCGCGAGGCCCGCGCGGCACACTGTCGGCGCAGCGCCTCGTCCCGGTCCTCTCCCACCCCTCCCCCGGCGGGCGGTGCGGTGCGATGCTGGAAGCACCAGCGAGCTCCTCGTTCTCCTCGGGGAAGGGGTTGTGCCGTGCTGCAGGTCGCCGTCGTCGGCTCGGGGCCGAGTGGGGTGTACGCCGCACAGGGTCTCGTCCAGCAGGACCAGGTGCCCGGAGTCCGGGTCGATGTGCTGGACCGGCTGCCGTGCCCGTACGGCCTGGTGCGCTACGGAGTGGCGCCCGACCACGAGAAGATCAAGTCGCTGCAGGGCACGCTGCGCACGGTCCTGGAGCACGAGCGGGTGCGGTTCCTCGGCGGAGTGCGGATCGGCCCCGAAGGACTGCCCGCCACCCGTCTCCGGGACCTCTACCACGCGGTCGTTTATTGCGTGGGCGCCGCCACCGACCGTCGTCTCGGAGTGCCGGGCGAGGAGCTGCCGGGCAGCTGGTCGGCGACCGACTTCGTGTCCTGGTACAGCGCGCATCCGGACGTCGTGTCCGACGGTTTCGTGGCCGGCGCCCGGGCGGCGGTCGTCATCGGTGTGGGGAACGTGGCGGTGGACGTGACCCGGATACTGGCCCGCGGCGCCGCGGAACTGAGTCCGACCGACATGCCCCAGGCGGCGCTCGACGCACTGTCCGCCAGTCAGGTGCGGGAGATCCAGATGGTGGGCCGGCGCGGACCCTCACAGGCCCGTTTCACCACCAAGGAACTGCGGGAGCTGGGCGGCCTGCCGGACACCGAAGTCGTCGTGGACCCGGCGGAGTTGGCGCTCGATCCGGCGTACCTGGATCCGTCGGCCCTGCCCGCCGCGCAGCGACGCAACGTCGAGGTGCTGCGCGGGTGGGCCGAGCGTCCGCCGGCCGTCGGCTCCCGGCGGATCCGGCTCCGCTTCTTCCTGCGGCCGGTCGCACTGCTCGCGGACCGCGGCGGGCGCGTGGGCACGGTCCGCTTCGAACGGACCCTCCCGGACGGTCTCGGCGGCGTGACGGGCACGGGGCGGTACGAGGACGTCGAGGCCCAGTTGGTCCTGCGCTCGGTCGGCTACCGGGGGGTTCCGCTGGAGGGCCTGCCGTTCGACGCGGACCGCGGCACCGTCCCGCATCTCGCGGGCCGTGTCCTGCGGGCGGGCTCGGTCGCGCCCGGCGAGTACGTGGCCGGCTGGATCAAGCGCGGCCCGACGGGCGTCATCGGCACCAACCGCCCCTGCGCCAAGGAAACGGTGACCTCCCTCCTGGAGGACGCCCCCGCCCTCGTACACCGCGAGATCCCGGCCGACCCGCTCGCCGCCCTCCGGTCCGAGGGCCTGCGCCCGGTCGACTGGTCGGGCTGGCAGGCGATCGAACGGGCCGAGGCGGCGCTGGGAGCCTCCCTGGGGAGAGGTGTGGTCAAACTCCCCGACTGGCAGGCACTGATGCAGGCCGCCGGGGCCGACGGGCCCCTGTAGGGGCGCGGGGAACTGCGCGCCCAGCCACACACGACCCGCAGGTCACGAACCACCGCTCCGGGCAGGACACCAGCCGGCAACACCCCTGAAATCAACAAACTGTTCAATCCCCGTACGGTCACGTACACCCCCTCCCCCGCCCTTCCTGGAGTCGCGCCCATGGCAACCCCTGCCCCCGAGCCCGCACGGCGAGTGCACGCCGTGCACCCCGTGGACGAGATCCCGCCCGTACACAAACTCGCCGCGTTCGGCCTCCAGCACGTCCTCGCGATGTACGCGGGCGCCGTCGCGGTCCCGCTGATCGTCGGCAGCGCGATGAAACTCTCGCCGGCGGACATGGCGTACCTGATCACCGCGGACCTGCTGGTGTGCGGCATCGCGACGCTCATCCAGTGCGTCGGCTTCTGGCGGTTCGGGGTGCGACTGCCGATCATGCAGGGGTGCACCTTCGCGGCCGTGTCGCCGATGGTGCTGATCGGGACGGGCGGCGGCGGACTGCCCGCGATCTACGGCTCGGTGATCGTCGCCGGTCTCGCGATCATGCTGCTCGCACCGGTCTTCGGGAAGCTGCTGCGGTTCTTCCCGCCGCTCGTCACGGGCACGGTGATCCTGATCATCGGGCTCTCACTGCTGCCGGTGGCCGGCAACTGGGCGGCGGGCGGGGCGGGTTCGGCGGACTTCGGTGAGCCGAGAAACCTGGCACTGGCCGCCTTCGTGCTCGCGGTGGTGCTCGGCGTGCAGCGGTTCGCGCCGGCGTTCCTGAGCCGGATCGCGGTGCTGATCGGCATCGCCGTGGGTCTCGCGGTCGCGGTCCCGTTCGGCTTCACGGACTTCGGCGGGGTCGGGGACGCGCACTGGCTCGGCATCAGCACGCCGTTCCACTTCGGCGCCCCCACCTTCGAGGCGTCGGCCATCGCGTCGATGCTGGTCGTGGCGCTGGTGACGATGACCGAGACGACCGGTGACTTCATCGCGGTGGGCGAGATGACGGACCGCAGGATCGAGCCCCGGACACTCGGCGACGGGCTGCGCGCCGACGGCCTGTCCACCGTCCTGGGCGGCGTGTTCAACACCTTCCCGTACACGGCGTACGCGCAGAACGTCGGCCTGGTCGGCATGACACGGGTCCGCAGCCGCTGGGTCGTGGCCGCCGCGGGCGGCATCCTCGTCCTGCTCGGCCTGCTGCCCAAGCTGGGCGCGGTGGTCGCGGCGATACCGGCTCCGGTGCTCGGCGGCGCGGGTCTTGTCATGTTCGGCACGGTCGCCGCGAGCGGGTTGCGGACCCTGTCCCAGGTGGACTTCAAGGGCAACGACAACCTGACGGTCGTGGCCGTCTCGGTGGCCGTGGGCATGCTGCCGGTCGGCGTCCCGACGGTGTACGAGAAGTTCCCCGACTGGTTCCAGACGGTGATGAACAGCGGTATCAGCGCGGGTTGCCTCACCGCGATCGCACTGAACCTGCTCTTCAACCACCTCGCGGCGAAAGCCGGTGCAAGGGACCCCGTCGGTGCGGCGGGCCTCGACGGTGCGACGGGTCCCGGAATTCCCGCGCAGGGCGGTTCAGCGGCCCCCGAGCCGGACGGCCTGGCGGGCGGCAGCGGCGAGAACGCTGTCGAGAAGTCCCGGGAAGAGGCCGTCTAGGTCGCCCCTGCGCAGTCCGTTCATCTTGGCGGTACCCCGGTAGATCTGCCGGATCACCCCTGCCTCACGCAGCACCCGGAAGTGGTGCGTGGTCGTGGACTTGGTGACGGGCAGGTCGAAGTGCGAACAGGTCAGCTCGTCGCCGTCGACGGCGAGCTTCCGTACGACCTGCAGCCGCAGCGGGTCGGAGAGCGCGTGCAGCACGGCCTCCAGCCGGATCTCCGCGCGCTGCGGGTGCGGCAGGTCGCGGCTGCTGCCGGTCGGGGCGGCGATCGTCACGGCGGCTCCAGTGCGTCGGGTCCGGAGGTCTCCCCGGAGTTCCCCATTATACGAGAACCATCGTAGTTTGACATCCACCGTACTACGATGTCTATCGTATGAGTCGACCACCCCGCCCCGCCATGATTGGAGTCCGCCGTGAGCGCGCTCTTCGAGCCCTACACCCTGCGCGAGCTGACCGTCCCGAACCGGGTCTGGATGCCGCCGATGTGCCAGTACTCGGCCGCGCCGGAGGGCCCCTCGGTCGGCGCCCCCGGTGACTGGCACCTTCAGCACTACGGGGCGCGCGCCGCCGGCGGGACCGGCCTGATCATCGTCGAGGCCACCGCGGTCAGCGCCGAGGGCCGGATCTCTCCGTACGACCTGGGCATCTGGAACGACACCCAGGTCGAGGCGTTCCGGCGGATCACTCGTTTCCTGGTGTCGCAGGGCACGGTCCCGGCGATCCAGCTCGCGCACGCCGGCCGCAAGGCCTCGACGGACCGCCCCTGGACGGGCGGCGCGCCGGTCGGACCCGACGCGCACGGCTGGCAGGCGCTCGCCCCGAGCCCGCTCGCCTTCGACGAGAACCACCCCGTGCCCACCGAGCTGACGGTGGACGGGATCCGCGAGGTCGTCGGCCAGTTCGCCGACGCCGCACGGCGGGCGCTGGACGCCGGCTTCGAGATCGCCGAGATCCATGGCGCGCACGGCTACCTGATCGGCGAGTTCCTCTCCCCGCACTCCAACCGGCGCACGGACGCGTACGGCGGCTCGTACGAGAACCGGGTGCGCTTCGCCCTTGAGGTCGTCGACGCCGTGCGCGAGGTGTGGCCCGACGACAAGCCCCTGTTCTTCCGTGTCTCGGCCACCGACTGGCTGGAGGAGAACGGCTGGACGGCCGATGACACGGTCCGTCTCGCCGCCGAACTGACCGCCCACGGTGTCGACCTTGTCGACGTGTCCACGGGCGGCAACGCGGCCGGTGTACGCATCCCGGTCGGGCCCGGCTACCAGGTCCCCTTCGCCGCCCGCGTCAAGAACGAGACCTCCATGGCCGTCGCCGCCGTCGGTCTCATCACCGAGGTCGAGCAGGCCGAGAAGATCCTCGCCAACGGCGAGGCGGACGCCGTGCTCCTCGGCCGGGAACTGCTGCGCGACCCCTCGTGGGCCCGGCACGCGGCCCGCGAACTCGGTGGCGCCGTGCACGTACCGGACCAGTACCACCGTTCGGTCTGACGGGACCCGCCCGTGGCGCCTTCGGCACGGCCTGCCTCCGGCGCCTCGGCGCGGTCTACTTCCGCCCGGCGAGCCACTCCGTGAAACGGGTCCCGGCGACATGGGCGTCGGGGCCGGGCAGCAGCTCGCGCCCCTGGGGGTGGCCGCCGAAGTAGCCGACGGACTCGTCGGTGACGACCTCGCGCGGGTCCTTCTCGGCCGCGAGGCCCGTGCGGACAAACTCGTCGAGGTGCAGCTCCTCGGGGCCCGCCACCTCGGTGGTGCCGTTCAGCGGAGCCGCCACGGCGACCCGGGCGACCGCCGCGACCACGTCGTCGGACGCGAGGGGCTGAAGGAGCGAGGAGGGCAGCTTGACCGTGTCGCCTTCGGTGGACCCGGCCGCGATGCCCTTCACGAACTCGAAGAACTGCGTGGCACGGACGATGGAGTACGGGATTCCGGACCCCTTGACCAGTTCCTCCTGGGCGACCTTGGCGCGCAGGTAGCCCGAGGCGGGCAGCGCGTCGCTGCCCACGACCGACAGGGCGACATGGTGTCCCACGCCCGCCGCGGCCTCGGCCGCGACGAGGTTGCCCGTGGAGGTCCGGAAGAACTCCAGCACCGCGCTGTCCTCGAAGGAGGGCGAGTTGGACACATCGACGACGACCGCCGCGCCCTTCAGCGCCTCGTCGAGGCCCTCGCCGGTGATGCTGTCGACGCCGGTGTTCGGGGAGGCCGGGAGGACGTCGTGGCCGTCCGTCCGGAGCCTGTCCACCAGCTTCGACCCGATGAGCCCGGTACCGCCGATCACTACGATCTTCATGGTGCGACCTTTCCGGTTTCGTCCGTCGGAATCGGACGTGTTCACCATGCTGACCGGACAGGGTCCTGATCTGTGACAGGGGCCTGACCTGTGACAGAGGCCTGACCTGTGACAAGGGCCTGACCTGTGACAGCCGGGCCGCCTCAGCCGGTTTTCCACCTCCATTGGGGGCCGACCCGCTCCCACTCCGTGTCCCACCGGTCGAGCCGCCGGCGCTCCAGGCGCCCTGTGACCAGCCGCCCGCCCGCGAGGGGCACGAGCGCCGCGGTCGTGCCCACCAGGACTCCGATCAGTCCCGCCCGCAGGCTCGCCTGTGCCTGTGTGGCGGGCCTGGTGACCAGGTGCCCCTGGAGATCGCTCCACACCGTGACCCGGGTCCCCGCGGCGCTGCCCGGATCGACCCGGGTCTGCCCCTCGTGGGTGGAGCCGTCCGCGACGGACCAGCGGACCTCGGCCCACACCTGCTCGGAGCCGGCGGCCGTGCCGGGCGCGCGTTCGGTGAGCAGCGCGGTCACGGGGCGCCACTCGACGCGCTCCCGCGCGAGCCCGAGTTCGACCGACCGTGTCGCCCACAGGCCCGCGAGTGTCCCCGCGAGCAGGGCGAGGAGCCCGGCGGTGAGCAAGGTCCAGGCCTCGATCCTGTCGCTGCGCCGCCGCAGCGGATTGGGCCACCAACGCCACAGCAACGCCCTCGGACCACGCAAAGCCGCCATCGAGGCCCCTCTCCACACGCGCACACCGGACCCCCTCCCATACGGGAGAGGCCGCCCGGTTGCTCACGAGACCTGCCCCACATCGCCGGTGCTCCGCCGCTGCCTCTCGCGAACCGCCCTGACCTGCACCGATGACCCGTTCGGGGGTGACTGTCAGTGGTGGGGTGCAGACTGGCCGACATCTGAGACAACGACGTCCGGAGGTGGATCGGCATGACCGAGGTTCTGCTCACGGTTGGCACGCGCAAGGGACTGTTCGTCGGGAGGCGGCGCGGCGGCGCGTGGGAGTTCGACGACAGCCCGTACTTCAATGCCCAGGCGGTCTACTCCGTCGCGATCGACACCCGTCGTGACGTGCCGAGACTTCTCGTGGGAGGCGACAGCGCGCACTGGGGCCCTTCGGTGTTCCACTCCGACGACCTGGGGCTCACCTGGACCGAACCGGCCAAGGCAGCAGTCAAGTTCCCCCAGGACACGGGTGCTTCGCTGGAGCGGGTCTGGCAGCTGCACCCGGCGGCGGCCGAGCCGGACGTGGTGTACGCGGGCACGGAGCCCGCCGCGCTGTACCGCTCGACGGACCGCGGCGAGTCCTTCGAGCTCGTCCGCCCGCTCTGGGAGCACCCCACCCGCTCGCGGTGGGTGCCGGGCGGCGGCGGTGAGGGTCTGCACACGATTCTGACCGACGCCCGTGACCCGCGGGCGGTGACGGTCGCCGTGTCCACGGCCGGTGTCTTCCGTACGGCGGACGGCGGTAAGAGCTGGGCGCCGTCCAACTCCGGGGTCTCGGCGGTGTTCCTGCCGGATCCGAACCCGGAGTTCGGCCAGTGCGTCCACAAGGTCGCGCAGGACGCGGCCACACCCGACCGGCTCTATCTGCAGAACCACTGGGGTGTGTACCGCAGTGACGACGCCGGGGCGCACTGGACGGACATCGGCGAGGGCCTGCCGTCCACGTTCGGCTTCGCCGCGGCCGCGCACCCCCACAGCGGCGGCACCGCGTACGTGTTCCCCATCACCGCCGACTCCGACCGGGTGCCGGCGGACCGCCGATGTCGTGTCTTCCGCACGGCAGACGCGGGCAAGAGCTGGGAGCCGCTGACCGCGGGGCTGCCGCAGGAGGACCACTACGGCACGGTGCTGCGGGACGCCCTGTGCACGGACGGCGCGGACCCGGCGGGCGTGTACTTCGGCAACCGCAACGGCGAGGTGTTCGCGTCGGCCGACGACGGCGACACCTGGCAGCAACTGGCGTCCCATCTGCCGGACGTGCTCTGCGTACGGGCCGCGGTGATCGATTGAGCCCGCGCCCACGACGGGCCTCCGCCGTGCGCTCGCTCCACGCCGCACGACCGGTCTCCGTTACGCGGCCGGTCTGTCACGGTCGCGCGGGCGGCGTGGTCCGTCCGGGCGTCAACACCCGTCGGTGGCACCGCACATGTCACCGCGGGGTGTGCGGCGGCCTCGGGTTGATCGACGGCCCGTGTACGGCAGTAGGGTGACGCCGTGGCACCACGACCGTTGCATGAGATTGTCGAACCCGGCTGGGCCAAGGCCCTCGAACCGGTGGCCGGACGGATCACGGAGATGGGGGACTTCCTGCGGGCGGAGATCGCCGCGGGACGCACCTACCTACCCGCGGGCCCGAACGTGCTCCGCGCCTTCCAACAGCCCTTCGACGACGTCCGGGTCCTCATCGTCGGCCAGGACCCCTATCCGACCCCGGGACACGCCGTGGGGCTGTCGTTCTCGGTCGCACCCGAGGTGCGGCCGCTGCCCGGCAGCCTCATCAACATCTACCGGGAGCTGAGCACCGACCTGGGCCTGCCCCCGCCGTCGAACGGCGATCTGACCCCCTGGACCCAGCAGGGCGTGCTGTTGCTCAACAGGGCGCTCACCACGGCCCCGCGCAAGCCGGCCGCACACCGCGGCAAGGGCTGGGAAGAGGTCACCGAACAGGCGATCCGGGCACTGGCCGCCCGGGGAAGACCACTGGTGTCGATCCTGTGGGGACGCGACGCCCGCAATGCCCGGCCACTGCTCGGCGACCTGCCCTCGGTGGAGTCCGCGCATCCGTCGCCGATGTCGGCGGACCGCGGCTTCTTCGGCTCACGGCCCTTCAGCCGAGCCAACGACCTGCTGACCCGCCAGGGCGGCGAACCGGTGGACTGGCGGCTGCCGTGACCGGTCCCGACAGCGGGTCGGCCGGCGGGTCCGGCAGCGGGTCCGGCGTCCTGGGGGTGGACTCCGGCGGGTCGGGGCTGCGGGTCGTCCTGGCTGTCGACGGGGGTCGGATCACGGCTCCCCTGACGTCCGGGGAGCCGGTGCGCACCGGACCGCGCGGCATCGACGCCGGACATCTGCTCGGCCAACTACTGCCGATGACCCGGCAGTTGATGGCAGACGCCGGGGTCGGCACGCTCCGGGCCGTCACCGTCGGCGCCGCCGGCCTCACCACTCTGGGTGACTCGCTGCGCGCCGAGCTGCCCTCGGCGCTGGCCCGCGAACTCGGCGTACGGCGGCTGGCCCTGGTCGCCGACGCCGTCACGGCGTACACAGGTGCGCTGGGGCAGCGGGTGGGCGCGGTCGTCGCGGCCGGCACCGGGATGATCGCGATCGGCACGGACCTGCGCGAGTGGCGCAGGGCGGACGGCTGGGGCCATCTGCTCGGTGACAGCGGCAGCGGCGCCTGGATCGGCCGGGCCGGCCTCGACGCGGCCCTGCGCGCCTACGACCGGCGGCCCGGCGGCTCTGCGCCGCTCCTGGCCCGCGTCGAGGCGGTGTTCGGCTCCGCACCGGCGGTGCCGGGCCGGCTCTATCCGCGCCCGGACCGGCCGGCCGTCCTGGCGTCCTTCGCGCCCGAGGTGGCCGTCTGCGCCGACGGCGGCGACCCGGCCGCGATCGGTGTCCTGGCCGCCGCGGCCCGGCACATCGCCGACACGGCCGCCGCGGTGTGCCCCTTGGAGGCGGTCGTGCCGCCCGGAGGGGCCGAGGGGGCGGGCGAGGTGCGCCTCGCGCTCACGGGCGGGCTGTTCAGGATGGGCGACCCCCTCCTCGTACCGCTGCGGGCCGCACTGGCGGAGCGACTCCCGTACGTACGGGAGGTGCCGGCCGCGGGTGACCCGCTCGACGGTGCCGTCGGCATCGCCATCGAGCTGGCCGACGACCGGCTCACGCTGCCGCGCGACGACAGCATGCTGTTCGTCGTTCGGGACATCTCGGATGCCGCGAGTGCCTCGGACATCCGTTCGCAAGATCGCTCTCCGTGATCCACAGATAACCAGCGAGATCGCTCCGCGCGTAACTCATCAGACAAAACCGGACGGATACCGCTCACCTGCACCCTCCCCGAACAGGGGAGCCCAGGAAACCAGTAACATTCGGCGCCATGAGCTCCCCCACTGGGCCCGCGTCCGGCCTGCCAGTACGAATGCCGCGACCCCGCCAGCCCGGTCGGCACCGCCGGCCGGAACCGCTGGCGGCTCCCGAGGGCGCGCCCGCGCTCGTCCTCGCGGTGCCGGGCACGCCCAGCGCCGCCACCCGCAGCCTCGTCGAGGAGGTCGTGAGCATCGCGCGCTCCGAGCTGCCCGGCCTCGACGCCAGGATCGGGTACCTCGACGGGGACGACTCCGAGTTCCCCACCCTCCAGTCGGTGCTCGCGCACGCCTCGGAGGAGCGCGCGCAGCGCTTCGAGCAGGCCCGCGCGGCCGGTGCGGACGTGGTGGAGCCCGACGGGCCCGTCGCCGTGGTCGTACCGCTGCTCGCCGGCCCGGACAACGCGCTGCTGCGCCGCGTCCGCCAGGCCGTCATGGACAGCCGTGTCGCGGCCGACCTGACGGATGTGCTCGGCCCGCACCCGCTGCTCGCCGAGGCGCTGCACGTGCGCCTGTCCGAGGCGGGCCTGGCGCGCGCCGACCGGGCCAGGCTGTTCACCGTGGCGACCGCCGCGGACGGCATCATCCTGGCGTCCGTGGGCGGGGAGGAGGCCGTGCAGGCGGCGGGGATCACCGGCATGCTGCTCGCCGCGAGACTCGCCGTGCCCGTGATGGCGGCAGCGCTGGACGAGGAGGGCTCGATCGCGGCCACCGCCGAGCAGCTGCGCGGCTCCGGTTCCCAGCAGCTGGCGCTCGCCCCGTATCTGATCGGCCCCGAGCTCGACCCGGGGCTGCTCGACGAGGCCGCGAAGGAGGCGGGCTGTTCCGCCGCCGAGGCGCTGGGCCCGTACCCGGCGATCGGCAAGCTGGCGCTCGCCAAGTACACGTCGGCGCTCGGTATCGCGCCGCCGCAGCCGCAGGGCGCGCCGGTCCGCTGACGCGCCGGCCGGGCGGTCCCGTACAGGCATCAACCCCGAAGGGCCCGCTCCGTCTCCGGAGCCGGGCCCTTCGGGGTTGCCGAACCTCCCGGGGAGCCCTTCGGCAGCCCCTCGGGCGGAACTCTCAGTCGAGCACCACGCAGGACGCCGCGGGTGCCTTGACCGACCCGCCGCGCCGCGGGATGCCCGTGTCGGGGTCCACCGAGAACCACGCGACATGCCCCGACCGCTCGTTGGCCACGTACAGGAAGCGGCCCGTCGGGTCCAGAGCCAGTGCGCGCGGCCAGATGCCGCCGCAGGACACCGTGGCGACCAGTTTCAGGCCCTCGTCGGGCGTGCCGGGCACGAGCACGGAGACGACGTCCTGGCCGCGCGTGGCGGTCCACACGAAGCGGCCGTCGGGCGACACGACGATGCCGGACGGGTAGGCGTCGCCGTCCGGGAGGTCGGCCAGCACGGAGGTCTCCGCCACCGGCTTGAGCGCGCCTTTGACGGCGTCCCAGCGGCAGGCGGTGACGGTCGGCGAGAGTTCGTTGAGGACGTACGCGCGTTCGCCGTCCGGGTGGAACGCCAGATGGCGGGGCCCCGAACCGGGCCGCAGCGCGATCTCCCGGTGCAGCGCGAGCGTGCCGTCGCGCAGCGCGCACACCCGGACCGAGTCGGTACCGAGGTCGACGCTCACCGCCCACCGGCGGCTCGGATCGGGCTGGACGTGGTGGGCGTGCGGGCCCTGCTGGCGCTGGGTGTGCGGTCCCGCGCCCTCGTGCTTCAGCACTCCGGACACGGTGCCGAGGCTTCCGTCGTGGCGCACGGGCAGGGCGCTGACGCTGCCGGAGCCGTAGTTGGCGGTCAGCACATGACCGTCGAAGAGGCTCAGATGCGTGGGTCCGCTGCCACCGACCCGTGTCAACGGGCCGGCCAGGGACGGCTCGTCGCCCTTCACCCGGTAGGCGGCGACCGCGCCCTGTGTCGTCTCGCTCACCGCGTAGAGCATGTCTCCGCCGGGCGACAGGGCCAGGTACGAGGGGTCGGCGACGCTGTTCACGGCGCTCAGCAGCGTCAGCGCGCCGGTGTCCCCGTCCACGGCGGCGGTGAGCACGCCCAGGCCCCCCGCCGCCGTGAAGGAGCCGATGTACGCCCGCCGCTGCCGCCCGCCGCCGTCCGTCACTGCGTCCCCTCTCGGTGCCACGTCATCGCCCCACGCTTCACACGTTCTTGGGGCGACGGTAGCAGCGAATGGCCTAGACCAGACGGCTGGACCGGACCGGACCCCATGGCGTCCCACCGCGCGCAGGGCGCCTGCCTCCGGATGGCGCACGTACGCGGGACGCTGCTCCACCGACCCGCCGACCCGCCGACCCACCGCCTTGCCGCCTCGTAGGTGCGGTGGGACACCGGAGGGGCGCTGTCAGAGACGGGCGGCGCGATTCCAGGTCCAGTCCGCGCCCACCGGGCGGCCCCTGCCTCTCTCGCGGCCCTCGCGGCCCTCGCGGTGATCCTCCGCATGACCGACGTCCACGGTGGCACACGGAAGGCGGACCCGAATGGCACGGCCCGCCGTCGGTTCGTGCGGGTCGCTGTGCCGACGCCCGCACCTGGGCCACTCGTGCAGGGCCAGGGCGCCGTCAGGCGAGGGTGACGCGGCCCCGCAGGGGTACGGCGAGTGCCTTCAGCGCCTGCTCCAGACCATGCAGATGAGTCAGAGCCTGCCCACCACCGGCAGGGTGCGCCTCGGCGACGGGCACGTCGATCTCACCGCGTGCCGCAGCGGGCCCGGTCAGGGCCTCCACCGCCGCTTGCACCCGCCAACAGGCGGCAGCGAGCCTGGCGTCGTGGGAGGCATCGGGATCCGCGGCGATCGATGCCAGACCGCGGACCTCCTGAGCGCACCGGTCCAGCAGCTCGATCACCTGGCGGGCCCTCGTCCTGCGGGCCCGCAGCGGGGCGAGCGGATGGACCAGCGGGGCCAGCGAGAGCCGCACCCGGCCCAACAGCGGTTCCAGCTCGGCGACGTACCGGGCCGGGTCGGCGGCCGGGGACCCGGCCAGGCGGGCGGCGGCCTCGGAAGTGCAGGCGTGGACACAGTGCAACGCGCGCTCGATCCAGGCGTCGGTGGTGGCATGCGTGGTCACCGGCAGCACCAGCAGGACAGCGAGCGCCGCGCCGAGTGCCCCCGCCCCCGTCTCCAGCACACGCAGCACGAGCAGCCCCGGATCGAGGACCCCCAGCAGCCCGTACAGCAGGCCCGCCATCACCGTCACCGCCAGCATCATCCACGTATAGGACACCGCGGCCGCGTAGAAGATGCCGAACACGCAGACCGCGACGAGCCCCGCGGTCGGAGCGCCGGCTCCGTCCAGCGGAACCGCGATCACCAGACCGACGGCGATACCGATGACGGTGCCCAGGACCCTCCGGAAACCCCGCACCAGGGTCTCGCCGCGCGAGGACGTGTTGACGAAGATCCACCAGGCGGTCCCGACGGCCCAGTACCAGCGCTCGTGCGAGAGGACCTGGCCCGCGCCGATCGCGAACGCGCAGGCGGCCGTCGCCTGGAAGGCCTGGCGGGTGGTCGGCCGGGCGAGACCGCGGCCGGTGGGCGGCACGGGCGCGACCGGGGCCGGAGTGCGCCGTTCGATGCACCACGCGCCGAACCGCACCGCCGAGGACGCGGCCAGCGACAGGGCCATCGCGGCGTACAGCTGGGGAAGCTGGCCCGGGACCGCGTGCAGGAACTGGGTGATGAAGAAGGTCATGAACGCGAAGATGCCGAGCGCGTGGCCGCGAGGGCCCCAGCGCCGGGCGTACACCCCGCCGAGGACGACGGCCAGCCAGACGGCGTCGCGGACGGTCGGCACCGTGTGCAGTACGGCCGCGAGTGCGAGTACGGGGAAGCCGACGGCGGGCAGCAGGGCGGTGGTGACCGCCTGGCCCCGCACGGTCGTGTCACCGACCGTGAACAGCGCGAGGAGCGCGGTGAGACCCCCGGTGATCGAGGCGGGCAGGGAGAGCCCGGCGAGCTCCGACAGGGCCACCGCGAGACCGATGCCGAGCACCGCGCGCAGCGAGATCCGCAGCCGTACCAGGCCCGGATCCGGAGCCATGAACATCTTCTTCACCGTCGGCTGCCCGCCCCCGTCCCGCGTCGACGACACCTTGCGCCTGTGGCCCTGCGGCCACGGCTCACAGGCATGTGAATGGCGTCGTGTGTCCGGTCCGGCTTCCTTGCCGTCCGGCGCTGCACGACGCCATCGATACGCCCACGTTAAGCAGGAGAGGGGCAACGGCTCAACAGGCCACTGATCCACTGGTCCATTGGTACAGTCGGGAACGATCACTCCGTACCGCAGGGAGACCAACGGACCATGGCCGTGGACGAGCTCGACACCCGCATCCTCCGGCTGCTCCTGGAACAGCCGCGCACCAGCGTGCGGGAGTACGCCCGTGTCCTCGGGGTCGCGCGCGGCACGCTGCAGGCGCGGCTCGACCGGCTGGAGCGGGACGGTGTGATCACCGGTACGGGCCCTTCGCTCTCCCCCGCCGCCCTGGGCCACCCGGTGCTCGCGTTCGTGCACATCGAGGTCACCCAGGGAAATCTCGACGACGTGGGGGACGCGCTGGCCGCCGTGCCGGAGATCATCGAGGCGTTCTCGATCACCGGTGGCGGGGATCTGCTGACGCGGGTCGTGGCGCGGGACAACGGCCACCTTGAGGATGTGATCCAGGCGCTGATCAGTCTGCCCGGGGTCGTTCGTACGCGGACGGAGGTGGCGCTGCGGGAACGGGTGCCGCAGCGGGTGCTGCCGCTCGTGGAGTCGATCGGCCGTACTGCCCGGAGCTGATCATCGGCATCCTGGATCCCATGAGCGACCTCGACGGAACACTCGTGGACGGCGAGCCGAACCACTACGAGGTGGGCCGGCAGACGCTCGCCGAGCAGGGCGTCATGGACTTCCGGTCTACCCGCGGATGCGCCGCGGCGGGGCTGCTTTTGCGGGGTGGGCAGGGGGAGTTCACGGCTCGGGGTGCGTACGAGTGGCTTGTGGGGTCGCCGGTGTGAAGGGTTGCGCCGTTCCCCGCGCCCTTGACGACGAAAGACTGCGCCGTTCCCCGCGCCCCTGAAAGACAAAGAACTGCGCCGTTCCCCGCGCCCCTGAAAGACAGAGAACTGTGCCGTTCCCCGCGCCCCTATATGTCCCGCGCCCCCGCGGAGCGGGACAGCTGGGGCGCAGCCCCGTTTTCAGGGGCGCGGGGAACTGCGCGGCCCGCCCCCACCGGCCCGCTACATGCCTGCCGCGTCCAGCAGCGCCGCGGCTGTCGTCGTCGTCAGGCCCGTCAGGGTTTCCGCCCGCGCACCCGCCCGCGCGCTCGCTCCGTCGAAGACCAGGGTGAGTTGGCGGGCGAGGAGTTCCGGGTCGCGGGCGCCGCCGCGCTCGGCGTCCGCGCGGAAGGCCGCGGTCAGGGCGCCCTTGACGCGCAGGGCCACGACGCTGGCCGGGTGCTCGGGGTCCTTGAGTTCGACCAGCGCCGACAGGTACGGACATCCCCGGTAGTCGTCCCGCGCCGACACCCGTTCCAGCTGCTCGAAGACGTACAGGATCCGCTCCCGGGGCGGCCGGGGGTCCTCCGGGCCGAGGTGCAGCATGCGCCCGTACTCGGGTGCGCGCCGCTCCAGGCTCGCCGCGAGCACCTCGTCCTTGCTCGCGAAGAGCTGGTACATGGAGCGCTTGGACACCCCGGCGGCCCGGCAGAGCGCCTCGACGCCGAGGGAGACGCCGTCGCGGTAGAAGAGCTCCGTGGCCGCGTCGAGCAGCCGGTCCCTCGTGGATGTCTTGTCCGTGGTGGTGGCCATGGGGCGAGGCTACCTCCGTCGCACGGTCGGTAGAAACCGATCGGTCTACCGGGTGCCGGTCAGGCGACCAGCTGCGGATACAGGACGGAAAGGTCGGCCGACAGGCCGGACTTGACCTGGCGGGTCAGGTCGTCGGCGAGCACCTCGAAGGCCCCGCTCTCGATGCCGTCGAGCGCCTGCGCCGCCACGTCCACGGGCGAGGACTTGGGCGCGTCGATCGCCGCGGTCATGTCGGTGTCGACGTATCCGACGTGCAGCCCGGTGACGCTGATCCCGCGCGGGGCGAGGTCGAGCCGCAGGGAGTTGGTCTGGGACCAGAGCGCCGCCTTGGACGCGCTGTACGAGCCGGCCAGGCCGATCCACGACAGCACGGAGTGGACGTTCAGGAGGTGGCCGCCGCCGTTGCGCTCGATCACGGGGACGAACGCGCGGGCGGTGAGCAGCGGCCCGTAGAAGTTCGTCTCGAAGTCCTTGCGCACGTCGTCGACCGGCGAGTCCAGGAACGACGTGTGCATGGAGACACCCGCGTTGTTGATCAGGACGGTGATGTCCTGGGCTCGTTCCGCGGCCGCCGCGACGGAGGCGGGATCGGTGACCTCCAGGGCCAGCGGTACGGCCCGGGTGTCCTTGACGGTCCGCGGGTCGCGGGCGGTGGCGTACACCTTCCTCGCGCCCCGCTCGAAGAGCCCTTCCACCAGCGCCTTGCCGATTCCCCTGCCGCCACCGGTGACCAGGACGACGGAACCCTCGATCGCGGTCATGACTCTCTCCAAAACCTCAGCACATCGGCATGGAAACCGATCGGTTTCCCTTCCTTGGAAAGGTAAACCGATCGGTTTCACAATGCAAGCCGTGCGGACGGGAAGCGGACGCGAAAACGGGAGTGGCCCCAGCTGTCACAGCTGGGGCCACTCCCGTCGACGGTACGTCCTGCGCCTACGCTCCGCTGGCGCCGAGCATGTCCTCGCGCTCCACGAGCTTCACCCGCTCGCGGCCCTGCGGCTCCCCCAGCGCCTTCTCGGCGGCGTCCAGGCGGTACCAGCCCTCCCACGTGGTGAAGCGGACGTTCCGCTCGGTGAGGAACGCGTCCACCGCCTCGGGGTCCGGTGAGGCGGGCGTCTGCAGACGGCCGTTCCCGTGGTCGTCGAGCAGGCTGGCGACCGTCTCGTTTGCGTCGCCCTTGGTGTGGCCGATGAGGCCCACCGGGCCGCGCCGGATCCAGCCGGTGACATACGTCGACGTCAGGTGCTCGCCGGTCTCCTCGATCACCCGGCCGGCCTTGTCGGGAACGGTGCCCGAGTCGACGTCCCAGGGCAGCTTGGGCAGCTTGTCGGAGAGGTAGCCGACGGCACGGTAGACCGCGCCGAGGTCCCAGACCTTGAACTCGCCGGTGCCCTTGACGTTGCCGGTGCCGTCGAGGGCGGTGCGCTCGGTGCGCAGGCCGACGACCTTGCCGTCCTCGCCGAGGATCTCGGTCGGCGACTCGAAGAAGTGCAGGAACAGCTTGTGCCGCCGGTCGCCGACGTCGCGGATCGCCCAGTTCTCCAGGGTCTTCGCGACCATGTCGGCCTGCTTGTTGCCGCGCCGGGTCGCGATCGAGCCGTCGTCGTAGTCGATGTCCTCGGGGTCGACGATGACCTCGATGTTCGGGGAGTGGTCCAGCTCCCGCAGCTCCAGCGGGCTGAACTTCGCCTGCGCCGGGCCGCGGCGGCCGAAGACGTGGACCTCCAGGGCCTTGTTGGCCTTGAGCCCTTCGTGGACGTTCGGCGGGATCTCCGTCGGCAGCAGTTCCTCCGCGGTCTTGGCGAGGATGCGGGCCACGTCGAGCGCCACGTTGCCGACGCCGAGGACGGCGACCTTCTCGGCCTCCAGCGGCCAGGTCCGCTCCACGTCCGGGTGCCCGTCGTACCAGGACACGAAGTCCGCCGCGCCGTACGAGCCGTCGAGCCCGATGCCGGGTATGTCGAGGTGCCGGTCGGCCGTCGCCCCGGTGGAGAAGATCACCGCGTCGTAGAAGGCGCGCAGGTCGTCGAGGTTGATGTCGCCCGGGTAGTCGACGTTGCCGAAGAGACGGATCTGCGGTTTGTCGAGCACCTGGTGCAGGGCCGTGATGATGCCCTTGATGCGCGGGTGGTCGGGGGCCACGCCGTAACGGATCAGGCCGAAGGGGGCCGGCATCCGCTCGAAGAGGTCGATGGAGACACCGGGCTCGACGGCCACTGCGGACTTCAACAGCGCGTCGGCGGCGTAGATCCCGGCGGGGCCGGCTCCGACTATGGCTACCCGCAGGGGGCGAGGCATGATCAGGTTCCCTTCGAGCGGTGATCAGAAGTACTCACCGGGAGCCTAAACTAAGGCTATCCTAAGTCTGTAGCCGGGCTGGATCTATGACCTCATAAGGCCGACTTATGAGGTGTCGCCGCCTCAGCTGTCGTAGTCCACGGTCAGGGTTTCGGAGACCGGGTACGACTGGCAGGTCAGTACATAGCCCGCGTCGACCTCGGCGTCCTCCAGAGCGAAGTTGCGGCGCATGTCGGCCTTGCCGTCGGTGATCAGAGCACGGCAGGTGCCGCAGACGCCACCCTTGCAGGCGAAGGGCAGGTCGGGACGGGTCCGCTGGGCGCCT
Source organism: Streptomyces sp. NPDC087844 (assembly GCF_044742785.1). Classification (NCBI taxonomy): domain Bacteria; kingdom Bacillati; phylum Actinomycetota; class Actinomycetes; order Kitasatosporales; family Streptomycetaceae; genus Streptomyces; species Streptomyces sp. NPDC087844. The sequence goes on from NZ_JBIUVD010000010.1 coordinate 304,318, forward strand.
TCCAGGATGCTCCGGTCCCTGACCAGGGCCGAGGTGGTGGAGCGGCCGTCGAGCGTGACGGTGACCTGGCTGACGGGCCCCTCCACGGCCGCCTCCTCGTGACGCACCTCCCGTACGGGCTCGTCGTCGGCGTGGAACAGCTCCCGGTGGACGCGGTCGCCGGGCACGCCGAGGCCGGTCAGGACCCTCTGGGCGTCGACGACCATGCCGTGCGGCCCGCACAGCCACCAGTGGTCCGCCGACTCCACGTCGACCAGCGAGCCGACCAGTGCCGAGAGCCGCTCCGCGTCGAGGCGGCCGGACAGCACCTCGGCCTCGCGGGGCTCACGGGACAGCACATGGGCGAGCTGGAGTCGCGCCGGATACAGGTCCTTCAGATCCGCCAGCTCGTCGGCGAACATCACCGTGTCCGTGCGGCGGTTGCCGTAGAAGAGGGTGACCGTCGAGCGCGGGTGGGCCGCCAGGACGGACTCGGCGATGGAGAGCATCGGCGTGACCCCGGAACCGGCCGCGACCAGCACGTGGTGGCCGGGCGTGGCGAGGTCGGGCGTGAACGTGCCGGTGGGGGCCATCACTTCGACCGTGTCGCCGGGGCGCACCTCGCGCACGAGCCAGGCCGAGAACAGACCGCCCGGCACCACACGCACCCCGATGCGCGGCGCCGAACCGGCCGGCGCGCAGATCGAGTACGAACGCCGCTCGTCCCGTCCGTCGACCACGCGCCGCAGCGTCAGCGACTGACCGGGTGCGAAGGCGAACTCCTCCGCCAGCTCCGCGGGAATCACGAAGCTCACGGCGGCCGCGTCCTCGCACAGCGGCTGTACGGCGGCGACGCGCAGGGTGTGGAAGGCCGGGCGGCGGCGGACGCGCGCGGGCACCGCCGGTGCGGGGGCGGAGGGCGCAGCGACCGCGGCCGGTGCCGGGGGCCGGGCCGCCGGGTCCGTGGTGTCTCCCGCCCGCTCTTGCCTCAGGCCTTCCATCAGATCTCCTTGACGTACTCGAACGGTTCGCGGCAGGCGCGGCAGCGGTGGAGCGCCTTGCAGGACGTGGCCGAGAAGCGGGACGTCTCCTCGGTGTCCGTCGCGCCGCAGCGCGGGCAGGCCACCGTGCGGCGGATGGGGTTCAGCACGAGGGGCACCGGACCGGCGGCGCGCCGGGGTGCGGCTCCCGGCGGTGCGATCCCGTGCTCGATGAGCTTGCGGCGGCCTTCCGGAGTGATCCAGTCGCTGGTCCACGGCGGGTCCAGGACCGTACGGATCTCCACGCGCGTGTACCCCGCGCCGCGCAGCCGTGCCGCCACGTCCGCGCGCATCTCGGCCATCGCGGGGCAGCCCGAGTAGGTGGGTGTCAGTCGCGCGACCACGGTGCCGTCCCCGGCCACCTCGACCCCGCGCAGGACGCCGAGGTCGGCCAGCGTGAGCATGGGCAGTTCGGGGTCCGGCACCTGTTCGGCGATGTGCCAGGCGCGCTGCGCGTTCTGTACCGCGGTCACCATGTCGCCCCCGGGTGTGCGCGGGCCACACTCTGCAACTCGGCGAGGAGCGGCGCGAGATGCCCGGTGTGCTCCCCCGCCCTGCCGGTGCCGGGCAGCGGCCGGTACACCGGCATGGGCAGCCCGGCCGCCTCGGTGACCTGCCGCAGGACGGCGACCACCTCGTCCCGTACGTCGTACGCCGTGAACAACTCGCCGAAGTACGGGGCGACCTGCTCCATCGCCCTGCGTGTACGGCGGTGGGACTCGTCCGTGCCGTCACCCAGGCGCACGACCCACTCGGCCGCGTACTGCCGGTGGTACGTCAGCTCCTTGACGCCCTTCGCCGCGACGGCCGCCAGGACGGGGTCGGGGTGCGACGACAGCTCCGCGAAGTGGGCGAGCCGCCAGCTGGACAGCACCAGCAGCCGGACGGCCGAGAACGCGAAGTCCCCGCCCGGCAGTTCGGCCAGCCGGACGTTCCTGAAGTCGTCCGCGTCCCGGAAGTAGGCGTACGCGTCCTCGCCGCGTCCGGTGCCGTCGACCTGGCCGGCGCGTGCGTAGAGCAGGCGGGCCTGGCCGAGGAGGTCGAGGCCGATGTTGGCGAGGGCGACCTCCTCCTCCAGCTCGGGGGCGCGGGTGGTCCACTCGGCGAGCCGCTGGGCGCTCACCAGGGCGTCGTCGGCCAGGGCCACGCAGTCCGCGGCCAGCAGGTCGGCGGCGACGCCTTCGAGCACGGTGGTGTCCACCCCGTGCAGCGGGTCCTCGAAGCCGGTGCCGTACGCCCAGCGGGTGTCGTCCTCGTGTCCCTCGGCGAGGGACAGATAGACATGGTCGTCGCTCATGCCCTGCTCCTCAGATGTGCGGGACGTCGTCGGGGATGTCGTAGAAGGTCGGGTGGCGGTAGACCTTGTCGGCACTCGGCGCGAAGAACGGGTCCTTCTCGTCGCGGGTCGAGGCGGCGATGTGCTCGGAGCGCACCACCCAGATCGAGACGCCCTCGTTGCGGCGGGTGTAGAGGTCGCGCGCGTGGGTGAGGGCCATCGTGTCGTCGGCGGCGTGCAGGGAGCCCACGTGGACGTGGTTCAGTCCGCGCTTGCCGCGCACGAAGACCTCGTAGAGCGGCCAGTCGCCCTTGGCGGTCTCCGCAGTCGCGCCCGGGGTGGAGTCACTCATGCCGTCGCCCCTTCCCGCGCACGCGCGCGCCGTGCCTGCTTGGCCGCGTGGGCCGTGGCCGCCTCCCGTACCCAGGCGCCGTCCTCGTGGGCGGACCTGCGGCGCTCCACCCGCTCGGCGTTGCACGGTCCGTCGCCGCCGATGACCCGCTTGAGCTCGGCCCAGTCCGGGGTACCGAAGCCGTGGTGGCCGCGCTCCGCGTTCCAGCGCAGCTCCGGGTCGGGGAGGGTCACGCCGAGCTTCCCGGCCTGCGGGACGGTCATGTCGACGAACCGCTGACGCAGCTCGTCGTTGGTGTGCCGCTTGATCTTCCAGGCCATCGAGGCCGCGGAGTTGGGCGAGTCGCCGTCGGGCGGGCCGAACATCATGAGCGAGGGCCACCACCAGCGGTTCACGGAGTCCTGGACCATGTCCCGCTGGGCCTCGGTGCCGCGCATCATGGTCAGCAGCAGTTCGTAGCCCTGCCGCTGGTGGAAGGACTCCTCCTTGCAGATGCGCACCATCGCGCGCGCGTAGGGCCCGTACGAACTCCTGCACAGCGGGACCTGGTTGCAGATCGCCGCGCCGTCGACGAACCAGCCGATCACGCCGACGTCGGCGAACGTCGGGGTCGGGTAGTTGAAGATCGACGAGTACTTCTGGCGTCCCTCGATCAGCCGCTCGGTCAGGTCCGCGCGATCGGCGCCCAGGGTCTCGGCGGCCGAGTACAGGTACAGCCCGTGGCCTGCCTCGTCCTGGACCTTGGCGAACAGGATGGCCTTGCGGCGCAGCGACGGGGCGCGGGTGATCCACTCGCCCTCGGGCTGCATTCCGATGATCTCCGAGTGCGCGTGCTGCGCGATTTGCCGGACGAGCGTCCTTCGATAGCCGTCGGGCATCCAGTCGCGGGGCTCGATCCGCTGGTCCCGCGCGATCGTCGCGTCGAAGTGCTCCTGCAACAACTGCTCCGGGAGGGCCGTCCCGGCGGAGTGTGTCGTGGTCATCGATACCAGCTTCCCTACCGACCATTCGTTCGGTCCCAGTGTGCCGCCTTTCCCCCGTCCGGGCAAGACCCACGTTCGATCACACGACCGAGGGGCGGAGGGGGCGGATACCCGCGTGCGGGCCGGGTCGCCCCGAACCGGACGGCCCGGCCCCTGAACCGGGGCCGGCGGACACGGCGGGGCATACCGGGCCGACGCAAGCCGCTCGTGCGCCCCCTGCGCCGGTCGCACGGGGGTCGTGACCGGCGTGGGAGCGCGGTGTCGGCGGTCCCGGGCCTCGCGCGACCGAGCGCCACGTCCGGGGCGCGAACACGCCCCTTTCACGCGGTTCCCGGCCGCCACCCGTGGCTGTTTGGCTTTACATCAAGCCCGCACTGCCCAGTCGTCCGCACAGCCCCACGGCCACCGCCCCGACTGCCACCGCCCCGTGAACCCGCGCTCGCCTGCCGCCCCGCGTCCGCCCACCACCGTTCGCCTGTTCGCATCACGTACCCGGAGGACATGTGACCGCCCCGGAAAGTCCCCCCGACAGCGCCGTCGGTTCGCCCGCCGCCGAAGCACCGTTCACCAGTCTCGGCACCCGGGCCGCGCGCCAGCTCACCACCACCGCCAAGTCCGCACCGCAGATGCAGGCCATCACCTCGCGGTGGCTGCTCAAGATGCTGCCGTGGGTGGACGTCAAGGGCGGCACCTACCGGGTCAACCGGCGACTGCAGCTCCGCGTCGGCCGGGGCCGGGTGCAGTTCGACCACAACGGCGCCGACGACATCAAGGTCATCCCCGAGACACTCACGGAACTGCCCGCCCTGCGCGGCTACTCCGACATGGCGGCCCTCCGGGAGATCGCCGCACGTTTCCGCGTGCGGGAGGTGCGCGCCGGCCAGATCCTCTTCGGCGCCGGGCAGCCCGTCACGGAGGCGTATCTCGTCGTCCACGGCCGGTTCACCCGCTACACCCCCGGCAAGTACGGCGAGGAGGAGGTCACCGGGGTCGTCACGGACGGCGCCCAGCTGGGCGACGAGGCCATCGGCCAGGAGGATCCGCGCTGGCACCACTCGGTACGGGCCGACACCGCGGGCGTGGTGCTGGCACTCAACTGGGACAGCCTCGAACTGTTCGTGGAACGCACCCCCTCCCTCGCCGCGCACCTGGCCGCGTTCGCCGAGCGGCAGAGCAAGCCCATGAACCGCAAGGGCGAGGCCGACGTCCCCATGCAGGCGGGGCACGTGGGCGAGCCGACCCTCCCCGGCGGCTTCGTCGACTACGACCTCTCCCCGCGCGAGTACGAGCTGTCGCTCACCCAGACGGTCCTGCGCGTCCACACCCGCGTCGCGGACCTCTACAACAGCCCGATGGACCAGACCGAGCAGCAACTGCGCCTGACCATCGAGGAGATCCGCGAACGGCAGGAGTGGGAGCTGGTCAACAACCGCGAGTTCGGCCTGCTGCACAACGTCGACCACGCCCAGCGCGTCAGCACCTTCTCCGGCCCGCCGACCCCCGACGACCTCGACGAACTGCTGTCGATGCGCCGCAAGACCCGGGTGTTCCTGGCCCACCCGAAGGTGATCGCCGCCTTCTTCCGGCAGTGCAACGGGCGCGGTCTCATGCCTGGCACCACCACCATCGAAGGGCACGAAGTGCCCGCGTGGCGCGGTGTTCCGTTCCTGCCCTGCGGCAAGATTCCCATCAGCCCGCAGCACACGAGCAGTGTCATCGCCCTGCGCACCGGAGAGGCCGACCAGGGCGTGGTCGGCCTTTACCAGACCGGCATTCCCGAGGAGTACCAGCCGGGCCTCAACGTCAGGTTCATGAACATCGACACCACCGCGATCATGAACTATCTGGTGACCGCCTACTACTCGATGGCGATCCTCGTTCCCGACGCGGCGGGGATCCTGGAGAACGTCCAGGTCGGGCGGGCCGCGGAGTGAGCGCCCCGCCCGTACCCCACACGGCTCTGCGGCTGCCCGGTCCGCCGAATCTCGCCGGCGCCACGACCGGCCGCCGGGGCGGCGCGGTCCCCGGGCTGCGGTACCGGCCCGCCGTGCCCGCGGACCCGGAGAAGGCCGCGGAGATCGACCGCAGGCTGGAGGCCTGGGCCCGTGAGCTGGATCTGTTCCCGCAGAGCTGGACGGGGGACTTCGCGGGGTTCCAGTGCGGCCGGGCCGTCGTGCTCCAGCACCCCGGCGCGATCAGCCTCGACCACCTCACGGTGGCCGGGAAACTACTGCTCGCCGAGAACGTCGTCGACGACTGCTACTGCGAGGAGGTCGAGGGCAGGGGCGGGGCGGCACGCGGGCTGGGCGGGCGGCTGGTCATCGCCCAGTCGGCACTCGATCCGTACCACGGCACACCCGAGCTGGAGGAGGAGTGGCGCCGCGGCATGGAGGCCGACGGGCCGCTGCGCTCGTACCAGCATGCCCTGCGGGACTACCGCGAGCTGGCCACACCCAGCCAGACCGACCGGATCGTGCACGACCTGGCCCGGCTGCACATGGGCTATCTCGCGGAGGCCGCCTGGTCCGAGATCCGGTACGTGCCACAGGTCTGGGAGTACCTGGTGATGCGGCAGTTCAACAACTTCCGGCCCTGTCTGTCGATCGTCGACGCCGTCGACGGCTACGAACTGCCAGCGGCCCTGTACGCCCGGTCCGAGATCCAGCGGATCACCGCGCTCGCCTGCAACGCCACCACGATCGTCAACGACCTGTACTCCTTCACCAAGGAACTGGCCTCCGACCCCACCCATCTGAACCTGCCGCAGGTCGTCGCCGCCAACGAGCGGTGCGGGCTGAAGGCCGCCTATCTGCGGGCCGTCGAGATCCACAACAGGATCATGGAGGCGTTCGAGGAGGAGTCGGCGGCCCTGTCCGCCACCTCACCCCTCGTCGCGCGCTACGCCGAGGGCCTGGCCGCGTGGGTGTCCGGAAACCACGAGTGGCACGCCACCAACTCACACCGCTACCACCTGCCCAACTACTGGTGACCTCCACCGTCCCCGCACAACGTCCCCGCCCGACGTCACAGCGCCATGAGGAGTGCCCACTTGACCATCACCAACGCCGAGACCACCGCAGCATCGGTGCCGAGCCAGTCCACGTACCAGACCCGCGTCGCGGACTACTGGAACGCGGAGGAGAACCCGGTCAACCTCGAACTGGGGAAGATCGACGACCTGTACCACCATCACTACGGCATCGGAGCCGTCGACCGGTCCGCACTCGACGAGGGCCCCGGCTCGGGTGCTGACCGGATCACCGCCGAACTGCACCGGCTGGAGCAGGCCCAGGCCGAACTGCTCGCCTCCCGGCTCGGCGACCTCTCCCCCACCGACCGTGTCTTCGACGCCGGCTGCGGGCGCGGCGGCGGCAGCGTGGTGGCGCATCTGCGGTACGGCTGCCACGCCGACGGGGTGACGATCTCCCGGAAACAGGCCGACTTCGCCAACGAGCAGGCCCGTAAGCGGGGCATCGACGACAAGGTGCGCTACCACCACCGGAACATGCTCGACACCGGCCTGGAGACCGGCGCGTACGCAGCTTCCTGGAACAACGAGTCCACCATGTACGTGGAGTTGGAGCTGCTCTTCGCCGAGCACGCCCGGCTGCTGCGCCGCGGGGGCCGTTATGTGACGATCACCGGCTGCTACAACGACGCCTACGGGCGGGCCTCCCGTGAGGTGTCGCTCATCAACGCCCACTACATCTGCGACATCCACCCGCGCTCGGAGTACTTCCGCGCGATGGCCCGCAACCGGCTCGTACCCGTCCATGTGGAGGACCTCACCGCCGACACGATCCCCTACTGGGAGCTGCGACAGCAGGCCGGTCATCTGGTCACCGGCATCGAGGAAACGTTCCTTAACGCGTACAGGAACGGCAGTTTCCAGTACCTGCTCATCGTGGCCGACCGCGTCTGACATGCCCTGTCCCTGGTCTTCAGGCGGCCTCCGCGGCCTCCGTCGCGTCCCGCTGCCCGCCGTCACGGTGGATCGGGGTCCGTGTCCCGGTGAGGGGC